>NZ_JAKUDX010000054.1:0-205 GCF_022662615.1 Bacillus cereus group sp. BfR-BA-01523 | reverse complement strand
CGTTTTTCTTCCTCTACTTTTTGCTGCTCTTCTTGCTTACGTTTTTCTTCCTCTACTTTTTGCTGCTCTTCTTGCTTACGTTTTTCTTCCTCTGCTTTTTGCTGCTCTTCTTGCTTACGTTTTTCTTCCTCTACTTTTTGCTGCTCTTCTTGCTTACGTTTTTCTTCCTCTGCTTTTTGCTGCTCTTCTACCTTCTTATCTTCTT
>NZ_JAKUDX010000053.1:0-207 GCF_022662615.1 Bacillus cereus group sp. BfR-BA-01523 | reverse complement strand
CTACCATCGGCGCTAGAGAGCTTAACTTCCGTGTTCGGTATGGGAACGGGTGTGACCTCTCTGCCATCATCACCAAACTGATGAAGGTATATTCCTTCAAAACTAGATAACGTTGCTTCATATTATATGGTTAAGTCCTCGATCTATTAGTATTCGTCAGCTCCACATGTCACCATGCTTCCACCTCGAACCTATCAACCTGATCAT
>NZ_JAKUDX010000052.1:0-210 GCF_022662615.1 Bacillus cereus group sp. BfR-BA-01523 | reverse complement strand
GGGTTCGAATCCCGTACGGGTCACCACTTTTGGAGGATTAGCTCAGCTGGGAGAGCACCTGCCTTACAAGCAGGGGGTCGGCGGTTCGATCCCGTCATCCTCCACCATATAAATTATATGAATAATATTGTCGCGGGGTGGAGCAGTACGGTAGCTCGTCGGGCTCATAACCCGAAGGTCGCAGGTTCAAATCCTGTCCCCGCAACCAAA
>NZ_JAKUDX010000051.1:0-223 GCF_022662615.1 Bacillus cereus group sp. BfR-BA-01523 | reverse complement strand
CTTTTGGCTCTTGATCCAATCCAGTTGCTGATTCTTTTACCTCTTCTTTTGTACCTGCAACTTCTTTCGCCGGCTCTTTTACTTCTTCTTTTGTTTCTTCAATTTCTTTTATCGGCTCTTTTACTTCTTCTTTTGTTTCTTCAATTTCTTTTACCGGCTCTTTTACTTCTTCTTTTGTTTCTTCAACTTCTTTTATCGGCTCTTTTACTTCTTCTTTTATTTC
>NZ_JAKUDX010000050.1:0-224 GCF_022662615.1 Bacillus cereus group sp. BfR-BA-01523 | reverse complement strand
TTAACCACTACACCACGGGACCATTTGGTTGCGGGGACAGGATTTGAACCTGCGACCTTCGGGTTATGAGCCCGACGAGCTACCGTACTGCTCCACCCCGCGATGATATAAATAGCCTGGCAACGTCCTACTCTCACAGGGACAAGGTCCCAACTACCATCGGCGCTAGAGAGCTTAACTTCCGTGTTCGGTATGGGAACGGGTGTGACCTCTCTGCCATCATT
>NZ_JAKUDX010000049.1:0-229 GCF_022662615.1 Bacillus cereus group sp. BfR-BA-01523 | reverse complement strand
ACGTCCTACTCTCACAGGGACAAGGTCCCAACTACCATCGGCGCTAGAGAGCTTAACTTCCGTGTTCGGTATGGGAACGGGTGTGACCTCTCTGCCATCATCACCAAACTATTGAAGGTATATTCCTTCAAAACTAGATAACATTAGCTTCATATTATATGGTTAAGTCCTCGATCTATTAGTATTCGTCAGCTCCACATGTCACCATGCTTCCACCTCGAACCTATCA
>NZ_JAKUDX010000048.1:0-237 GCF_022662615.1 Bacillus cereus group sp. BfR-BA-01523 | reverse complement strand
TGATCAGGTTGATAGGTTCGAGGTGGAAGCATGGTGACATGTGGAGCTGACGAATACTAATAGATCGAGGACTTAACCATATAATATGAAGCAATGTTATCTAGTTTTGAAGGAATATACCTTCATTAGTTTGGTGATGATGGCAGAGAGGTCACACCCGTTCCCATACCGAACACGGAAGTTAAGCTCTCTAGCGCCGATGGTAGTTGGGACCTTGTCCCTGTGAGAGTAGGACGT
>NZ_JAKUDX010000047.1:0-260 GCF_022662615.1 Bacillus cereus group sp. BfR-BA-01523 | reverse complement strand
TACACCACGGGACCATTTGGTTGCGGGGACAGGATTTGAACCTGCGACCTTCGGGTTATGAGCCCGACGAGCTACCGTACTGCTCCACCCCGCGATAATATTATTTATATAGTTATATGATAAGTGTTAGCAACCACATTACGAGAATGTTTGGTTGCGGGGACAGGATTTGAACCTGCGACCTTCGGGTTATGAGCCCGACGAGCTACCGTACTGCTCCACCCCGCGACAATATTATTCATATAATTTATATGGTGGAG
>NZ_JAKUDX010000046.1:0-264 GCF_022662615.1 Bacillus cereus group sp. BfR-BA-01523 | reverse complement strand
AAGCATGGTGACATGTGGAGCTGACGAATACTAATAGATCGAGGACTTAACCATATAATATGAAGCAACGTTATCTAGTTTTGAGAGAATATAAAAAACTTATTGACTTTCAGAGTGAATAAGTTATAATAATGATTGTCTCAAAAGAATAATGTCTGGTAATGATGGCAGAGAGGTCACACCCGTTCCCATACCGAACACGGAAGTTAAGCTCTCTAGCGCCGATGGTAGTTGGGACCTTGTCCCTGTGAGAGTAGGACGTTG
>NZ_JAKUDX010000045.1:0-271 GCF_022662615.1 Bacillus cereus group sp. BfR-BA-01523 | reverse complement strand
AACGTCCTACTCTCACAGGGACAAGGTCCCAACTACCATCGGCGCTAGAGAGCTTAACTTCCGTGTTCGGTATGGGAACGGGTGTGACCTCTCTGCCATCATTACCAGACTTTTATCATTATACACATTCTTTTGAGAATGTCCAAAGGAATTTTAAATATATATTCCTTCAAAACTAGATAACATTAGCTTCATATTATATGGTTAAGTCCTCGATCTATTAGTATTCGTCAGCTCCACATGTCACCATGCTTCCACCTCGAACCTATCA
>NZ_JAKUDX010000044.1:0-291 GCF_022662615.1 Bacillus cereus group sp. BfR-BA-01523 | reverse complement strand
AACGTCCTACTCTCACAGGGACAAGGTCCCAACTACCATCGGCGCTAGAGAGCTTAACTTCCGTGTTCGGTATGGGAACGGGTGTGACCTCTCTGCCATCATTACCAGACTATATTCATTTAAGACAAGAATTATCATAACTCATTCGACATTTAAAGTCAATAAGTTTTTTATATTCTCTCAAAACTAGATAACATTAGCTTCATATTATATGGTTAAGTCCTCGATCTATTAGTATTCGTCAGCTCCACATGTCACCATGCTTCCACCTCGAACCTATCAACCTGATCA
>NZ_JAKUDX010000043.1:0-307 GCF_022662615.1 Bacillus cereus group sp. BfR-BA-01523 | reverse complement strand
GTAAGATCCCTGAAAGATGATCAGGTTGATAGGTTCGAGGTGGAAGCATGGTGACATGTGGAGCTGACGAATACTAATAGATCGAGGACTTAACCATATAATATGAAGCAATGTTATCTAGTTTTGAAAGAATATAAAAAACTTATTGACTTTAAATGTCGAATAAGTTATGATAATTCTTGTCTTAAATGAATACAGTCTGGTAATGATGGCAGAGAGGTCACACCCGTTCCCATACCGAACACGGAAGTTAAGCTCTCTAGCGCCGATGGTAGTTGGGACCTTGTCCCTGTGAGAGTAGGACGTT
>NZ_JAKUDX010000042.1:0-318 GCF_022662615.1 Bacillus cereus group sp. BfR-BA-01523 | reverse complement strand
ATGTTTGAGTTATTTTATTAAAAGTGCGGGTGAAGGGAGTCGAACCCCCACGCCAAAGGCGCTAGATCCTAAGTCTAGTGCGTCTGCCAATTCCGCCACACCCGCATATTTCATTAAAATGGTGAGCCATGAAGGATTCGAACCTTCGACCCTCTGATTAAAAGTCAGATGCTCTACCAACTGAGCTAATGGCTCTTGCAATAAAAACTGGTGCCGACTAGAGGACTTGAACCCCCAACCTACTGATTACAAGTCAGTTGCTCTACCAATTGAGCTAAGTCGGCTAAATGGTGGAGGATGACGGGATCGAACCGCCGA
>NZ_JAKUDX010000041.1:0-332 GCF_022662615.1 Bacillus cereus group sp. BfR-BA-01523 | reverse complement strand
TATGGAGCCAGCCGCCTAAGGTGGGACAGATGATTGGGGTGAAGTCGTAACAAGGTAGCCGTATCGGAAGGTGCGGCTGGATCACCTCCTTTCTATGGAGAATTGATGAACGCAGTTCATCAATAAACGTTGACTTGTTTTGTTTCGTTCAGTTTTGAGAGAACTATCTCTCAAGTTTAAATGTATGTTCTTTGAAAACTAGATAACAGTGTAGCTCATATTTTTTTAATTTTAGTTTGGTTAAGTTAGAAAGGGCGCACGGTGGATGCCTTGACACTAGGAGTCGATGAAGGACGGGACTAACGCCGATATGCTTCGGGGAGCTGTAAGTA
>NZ_JAKUDX010000040.1:0-334 GCF_022662615.1 Bacillus cereus group sp. BfR-BA-01523 | reverse complement strand
GAGCTAATCCTCCGAATTGCCTGGCAACGTCCTACTCTCACAGGGACAAGGTCCCAACTACCATCGGCGCTAGAGAGCTTAACTTCCGTGTTCGGTATGGGAACGGGTGTGGCCTCTCTGCCATCATTACCAGACTGTATTCATTTAAGACAAGAATTATTATAACTTATTTACTTTTGAAAGTCAATAAGTTTTTTATATTCTTTCAAAACTAGATAACAGCGCTTCATATTATATGGTTAAGTCCTCGATCTATTAGTATTCGTCAGCTCCACATGTCACCATGCTTCCACCTCGAACCTATCAACCTGATCATCTTTCAGGGATCTTACTA
>NZ_JAKUDX010000039.1:0-347 GCF_022662615.1 Bacillus cereus group sp. BfR-BA-01523 | reverse complement strand
TGGAGGAAAGAATCCAGAGCGAGTGGAAGAAACGCCGAAGCAAGAAGAAATAGCTGAAGGCAAGAAACTTGAACAGACGGAAGAAGCTGGAGGAAAGAATCCAGAGCGAGTAGAAGAAACGCCGAAGCAAGAAGAAATAGATGGAGAAAAGAAACTTGAACAGTTGGAAGAACCAACAGAAGAAGCTGGAGAAAGGGAACCCGAACAAGTAGAAGAAACGCCGAAGCAAGAAGGAGCAGATGGAGAAAACCAACTTGATCAGGCAGGAGAAAGAACAGAAGAAACTGGAGGAAAGAATCCAGAGCAAGTAGAAGAAATGCCGAAGCAAGAAGAAACAGATGAAGGTA
>NZ_JAKUDX010000038.1:0-354 GCF_022662615.1 Bacillus cereus group sp. BfR-BA-01523 | reverse complement strand
TGATTTCCCCAGTGCAGCTCTAAGGTGGTAAGTTATTTTTCTGCGTTAGGAAGTTCTCAGCTTTTCTTCCTTCTCTGTATAACCGTTTAAAATAACTCGTGTCCTTTTCTTCGCTTATTATGAAATTAAATATAAAAAAGCATATTCATCCCTAGTAAATAGGGACGAATATGCTTATATTCGTGGTTCCACCCAGATTCCCATCACAAAAAACATAATGGCTTCTTTTGCGGGTAACGTCGCTTACACGGCACTAGATACTTGATTTCCCCAGTGCAGCTCTAAGGTGGTAAGTTATTTTTCTGCGTTAGGAAGTTCTCAGCTTTTCTTCCTTCTCTGTATAACCGTTTAAAA
>NZ_JAKUDX010000037.1:0-389 GCF_022662615.1 Bacillus cereus group sp. BfR-BA-01523 | reverse complement strand
GTGCGGGTTCGACCCCCGCCCTCGGCACCATATGCGCCCGTAGCTCAATTGGATAGAGCGTTTGACTACGGATCAAGAGGTTAGGGGTTCGACTCCTCTCGGGCGCGTTTTCTTTCGGGAAGTGGCTCAGCTTGGTAGAGCACCTGGTTTGGGACCAGGGGGTCGCAGGTTCAAATCCTGTCTTCCCGATACTTGTTTGGGGCCTTAGCTCAGCTGGGAGAGCGCCTGCCTTGCACGCAGGAGGTCAGCGGTTCGATCCCGCTAGGCTCCACCAAAAAAGTTCTTTGAAAACTGAACGAAACAAACAACGTAAACGTCAATTTTTATTTTTAGATGCTAGACAAACTAACTTTATTGGAGAGTTTGATCCTGGCTCAGGATGAACGCTG
>NZ_JAKUDX010000036.1:0-412 GCF_022662615.1 Bacillus cereus group sp. BfR-BA-01523 | reverse complement strand
GGTGCTCTCCCAGCTGAGCTAATCCTCCAAAAGTGGTGACCCGTACGGGATTCGAACCCGTGTTACCGCCGTGAAAGGGCGGTGTCTTAACCACTTGACCAACGGGCCAAATATTATAAATTCCTTATGGCGGAGAGCAAGGGATTCGAACCCTTGATACGCTTGTGACGTATACACGATTTCCAATCGTGCTCCTTCGGCCAACTCGGACAGCTCTCCAATGGCTCCGCAGGTAGGAATCGAACCTACGACCGATCGGTTAACAGCCGATAGCTCTACCGCTGAGCTACTGCGGAATAATATTGCCTGGCAACGTCCTACTCTCACAGGGACAAGGTCCCAACTACCATCGGCGCTAGAGAGCTTAACTTCCGTGTTCGGTATGGGAACGGGTGTGACCTCTCTGCCATCA
>NZ_JAKUDX010000035.1:0-510 GCF_022662615.1 Bacillus cereus group sp. BfR-BA-01523 | reverse complement strand
GGATATGAAAAAGCTAAAACTGAGCACCTTCGGTTATCTAGGAAAATTACGAATATCCGAAATAACCATATCCATCAAGCAACAGCTAAATTGGTGAAAACCAAACCAATGAGGATTGTTGTGGAAGACTTACTTATCTCAAACCTGTTAAAAAACAAAAAACTATCGAAAGCATTTTCATTTCAAAAATTAAACTTCTTCTTTCAATGTTTATCATACAAGTGCGAGAAGTATGGCATTGAGTATGTAAAAGCTGATAAATGGTTCGCCTCAAGCAAGATTTGCTCATGTTGCGGAGTAAAATACGACCATTCAGTTCAACCAGAAGGACAGTGGAGTTTAAAGATTCGTGAATGGGACTGTGTTGGGTGCAATAGCCATCACGATAGGGATGTAAATGCTGCGATAAATTTATCAAGATGGGTAAAATAAATGCTTGATAATAGGAGGTAACGATACTGCCTCGTGTGGAGTGTTATACCCCTCGTCCCTTCGGGGTTGCGAGAACAC
>NZ_JAKUDX010000034.1:0-559 GCF_022662615.1 Bacillus cereus group sp. BfR-BA-01523 | reverse complement strand
TATGGAGCCAGCCGCCTAAGGTGGGACAGATGATTGGGGTGAAGTCGTAACAAGGTAGCCGTATCGGAAGGTGCGGCTGGATCACCTCCTTTCTATGGAGAATTGATGAACAGTGTTCATCAATATAAGTTTCCGTGTTTCGTTTTCGTTTAGTTTTGAGAGTTCAATATAAGTATTGACTCTTAAATAGGAATATGATATAAATAAATTCCGCAATTTGTATGGGCCTATAGCTCAGCTGGTTAGAGCGCACGCCTGATAAGCGTGAGGTCGATGGTTCGAGTCCATTTAGGCCCACCATACATTTTACGGGGCCTTAGCTCAGCTGGGAGAGCGCCTGCCTTGCACGCAGGAGGTCAGCGGTTCGATCCCGCTAGGCTCCACCAAAAAGCTATTTTATATAGCAAATGGTATGTTCTTTGAAAACTAGATAACAGTGTAGCTCATATTTTTTAATTTTAGTTTGGTTAAGTTAGAAAGGGCGCACGGTGGATGCCTTGACACTAGGAGTCGATGAAGGACGGGACTAACGCCGATATGCTTCGGGGAGCTGTAAGTA
>NZ_JAKUDX010000033.1:0-758 GCF_022662615.1 Bacillus cereus group sp. BfR-BA-01523 | reverse complement strand
ATGATCAGGTTGATAGGTTCGAGGTGGAAGCATGGTGACATGTGGAGCTGACGAATACTAATAGATCGAGGACTTAACCATATAATATGAAGCAACGTTATCTAGTTTTGAGAGAATATAAAAAACTTATTGACTTTCTAAGTGAATCAAGTATAATAATGTTTGTCTCAATCGAATATAGTCTGGTAATGATGGCAGAGAGGTCACACCCGTTCCCATACCGAACACGGAAGTTAAGCTCTCTAGCGCCAATGGTAGTTGGGACCTTGTCCCTGCGAGAGTAGGACGTTGCCAGGCAAAATGGAGGATTAGCTCAGCTGGGAGAGCACCTGCCTTACAAGCAGGGGGTCGGCGGTTCGATCCCGTCATCCTCCACCATATATGTCGGAGGGGTAGCGAAGTGGCTAAACGCGGCGGACTGTAAATCCGCTCCTTCGGGTTCGGCAGTTCGAATCTGCCCCCCTCCACCATTTCTTAATTATTGGGCTATAGCCAAGCGGTAAGGCAACGGACTTTGACTCCGTCATGCGCTGGTTCGAATCCAGCTAGCCCAGCCATTAAGAGCCATTAGCTCAGTTGGTAGAGCATCTGACTTTTAATCAGAGGGTCGAAGGTTCGAATCCTTCATGGCTCACCATTTTCTTTAAAAATATGCGGGTGTGGCGGAATTGGCAGACGCACTAGACTTAGGATCTAGCGCCTTTGGCGTGGGGGTTCGACTCCCTTCACCCGCACTTTTAATAAAATAACTCAAACAT
>NZ_JAKUDX010000031.1:0-2461 GCF_022662615.1 Bacillus cereus group sp. BfR-BA-01523 | reverse complement strand
GAAGTTAAGCTCTCTAGCGCCGATGGTAGTTGGGACCTTGTCCCTGTGAGAGTAGGACGTCGCCAAGCAAAAACCTAAGTCGTTTCGACTTAGGTTTTTTTGTGTTTATTTATATTTACCGAAGGGTAAAATTCATAAATTTAATAACCCTAAAGACGAAAAAAGAATGAAATAGAAACGGTATAAAATAAAATTCGGATGATAAAGTAATACGTTTAAATATAAATTGAAGGTAAGGATTTCCTTTTTATGTTAATTTAGTTGTCGAATGAACAATAATGTTTTGGTTTAATATGAAAAGGTTATGTAAAAAAGAGCTGGATGGCTATTTTTTGCATAACCTTTTTGTGGTTTTAAAGGATTTTACATAAGAAAAAATCTATAATTAAGGTAGTTAACATATATTTTTTGATGGGTGTGGGGGATTATGAAAGAAATATGCATGTTATTAGTGGCTGTTATATTATGGGGAACAGCCATTGCACCAACGAAATGGGCATTAGAATCCATTCAACCGTTTACTTTGTTATTTATTCGTCTTTTCTTTGCGGGTGGAATTTGTATGTTTTTCTCATTTAACGAACTACAAAAAGCAGTTATACATAAACATATTCCGTGGAAAAGAATGAGTTTACTGTCTTTTACTGGTGTAGCTGGGTACTTTATGTTCACATCCTATGGTATTTCTTTAACAAGTGGATTACATGTTAGTATTATTGATGCTGCATTGCCATTAGTTACAATTCTTTTTTCAGCGTTCTTTCTGAAAGAGAAAATTCAGATGGATTATTGGATCGGAATTATGTTGGGCGCTATAGGAGTGCTCTTTATTACAATTCCATCTAGCGATACTAATCAAGAGGTGTCTTTAATAGGAGATATACTTATTTTATTAAGTACCTTTTTATTTGCGTTCTACACAGTTTTGTTAAAACGGCCAAAACAAGAACGACGTTTATCTAATAAAGTTTTCACTACAGTAACACTAATGATAGGTGCAGCTATTGTGTTGCCATTTGCAATGATAGAAATTTTTTACTACGGTTTCCCAAAAATCGAAACATGGAAGATTGGATTTAGTGTAGTATACCTTGTTATCGGGGCAACAATTTTAGCATATTGGTTCTGGAATAAAGCGCTAGAGACGGTCTCAGCATCAATAAGTGGACTGTACTTAAATGGATTGCCGTTAATAAGTATCATTACTTCAATTATCCTATTAAATGAATCTCTGACATGGAAGATAATAATGGGAGGGAGTCTAGTTTTAATTGGAGTAGGATGGGCGGATAAGCAAAAGTTACGTAATCTATTAAAGGGTAATAAAATGGATAGTAGGGACTGTTAAATTGTACGTTTTATATAGTTTAAATGTTAAAAAGATACCTCATATATATGTATAAGGTATCTTTTTATATTTAGCGAAGATAATGGACTTAAATTAGTAGGGATATTCTTTGTTATATCTATATGTATCGAAATCTTTTTGAAATATTGTTTTGACGAGCTGTATACATTCATCATCATAAAAGCTTTCAAAAGTCGGGTGACGAGGGAATAAAGGATCAGTAATATCGGCATCGCTGAAATTCCCTTTATAAATCATGGCAGGGGTTTGATGATGCCATGATGTTGAAAACTCATTTATCGGTGCAGGTTTTAATTCGAAACGTTTTTCTAATTCTTTCATTTCCTGATCGAAATTTTCTAAGTATATATAATTGGTTACATACTCTTCTTCACCTGCTATATATTGTTGTGTAAAGTGAGCGTTAATATCATTTGCATGAGCACCTTTAGTAAATAGGTAGTATAAAAATTGTTTGAATGAGATTCCTTTAGGAGAATTTTCATTTTGATATAAAAACTTTCGAATGGGTTTCCATTCTTCATTTTCTACATAAGGAGGTGCAATTAAGGACACGAAAGAACTGACTGCTCTTCTAAACGGATTGCGAACCAGTTTGAAAGTTTTCTTTTGTTTATCTCGTAGTGCTACACTTAGCCGTATATTATAGGCCGGTGTACTTTTGTATATTTCATATTCGAAATTATGGATGAAGGGGTGATAGTTTAAAGCTGTTTGTAATAAATCAATCTGGTAAAAAAACCACTTAGCAAGGGAAGTACAACCACTTTTTTGACTCCAAAATAGAATGAGAGGAAAGTTTCTATGATAGTGTGGGCTTCTTGCATTAGTACTAATGATGTGTAATAAGGAAGGATCCAACAATTGATGCACTCCTTTCATGTATCTTGATTATATATACATATGTAAAATAAAGATGAGGTATGAGTGTGTGGAATTTTTTTTGTAGAAAATGAAAAAGAAATGTTGACTATTATTATATAGAGGTGTAATATAGGACAAGTCGCCGATAGCAACAACGCAGAAAGCGACAAAACAAAATGAAAAACTTAGTTGACATTGAAATATGAAAATGTTAACATAAGGGAGTCG
>NZ_JAKUDX010000030.1:0-2539 GCF_022662615.1 Bacillus cereus group sp. BfR-BA-01523 | reverse complement strand
CGGAAGTTAAGCTCTCTAGCGCCGATGGTAGTTGGGACCTTGTCCCTGTGAGAGTAGGACGTCGCCAAGCAACTTTAAGACGAGTCAGAATGACTCGTCTTTTTTGTGTTTTAAACTTCTTATCAGCCTCAAGTAAGTAATCCTTATTATTTTGATCCTCTCATATTCATTTTCTTTCATCATTTTTGATGTGTAGTTTAAGATTTTCTATTCTATTTTTTGTAGAAGCAATCTATCGGTGTGTTAAAATAGTACAGTTGTTTTTTGAGGTACTTTAATATAGGGAGATTTAAATTTTTTAAGGAGATAATATGAAGAAGATAGGTGTAGTTACTATAGTGGTTTTAGTCCTTCTAGCAATTACTTATATGTTAGTCGGGAATTATTTTTATAATTATGCGTTGAATGCGAAACAAGAGAAAGAGTTTTTAGAGGATAATCCTCACTTAGTAGAAACTGTGAATGCATCGGGAGGTGTGTTTGCTACAAATGAAGAAAAGGATGCGAACTTTGTATCAAATCATAAACCTAATATACGAAACATAAATTCTTTCGATAAGTTGAAATTAACAGGTTATGAATATATGAATGAACAATCTAGCCATAAATGGGCAATTGTAGTTCATGGATATGATAGTAGGGCATCGAAAATGACGAAATATATCCGGAATTTTTATGAAGAAGGATATAACGTCATAGCGCCAGATCTTCGTGGGCATGGAAATAGTGAAGGTGATTATATAGGGATGGGCTGGCACGATCGTAAAGATATTTTGATTTGGATTCAACAAATTGTAAAGAAAGACCCTAATGCTGAAATAGCACTCTTTGGAGTTTCAATGGGGGGAGCAACTGTAATGATGACTTCAGGTGAAGAGTTACCCTCTAACGTTAAAGTTATTATTGAAGATTGTGGATACTCAACTGTTATTGATGAATTTACTTATCAATTAAACGATTTATTCCACTTGCCGAAGTTTCCTGTTATGAATGCGGCAAATACAGTTGCAAAATTAAGAGCTGGATATGATTTAGAAGAAGCTTCAGCTGTAAAACAAGTAGCGAAAAGTAAAACACCGATGCTATTTATTCATGGGGACGCTGATACATTCGTTCCTTATGAAATGTTAGATGAAGTATATAATGCTGCAAAAGTAGAAAAAGAGAAATTAATTGTTCCAGGTGCTGGACATGGAGAAGCTGAGAAGGTAGATTCGAATAAATATTGGAATACCATATGGGAGTTCGTGGGGAGATACATTCCAGCGTAATTAGATTGTTTTAGATTTGTATTTTGTATATGCGATAATCAGAAGAAAATGTTTTTATACTTTTGATTATCGTTTTTTCTATTTAAAAGCTCATTTTAGTTTGTAGTATATAAGGTTTGAAGCATAAATTTTTGAATTCCTTATTGCCAGTGCTACAATAATTGAAAACTACATGTTAATGAGGTGTTTCTATGAAAATTGAAGTATGGTCAGATTTTGTATGCCCATTTTGTTATATTGGGAAACGTAGATTAGAAATGGCTTTAGAGCAATTTCCGCATAAGAAAGATGTTGAAGTTGAGTTTAAAAGTTTTGAATTAGACCAAAATGCTCCAATCTATTCTGGAACAAGTATTAATGAAGTACTTGCATCAAAGTATGGGATTAGTATTGAAGAAGCTAAGCGTAATAATATACAACTAGGCAATCATGCAGCTAGTATGGGGTTAAGTTTTAATTTTGAAGAGATGAAGCCGACGAACACTTTTGATGCGCATCGTCTTGCCAAATTTGCAAAGGATCAAGGGAAAGAAAAAGAGATTACGGAAAATCTACTTTGTGCATATTTCACTGAATCGAAAAATTTAAGTGATGTGGATACGCTTGCTACTATTGCTGAAGCTTCAGGTTTAGATAAGCAAGAAGCTCTACATGTTATTAATGATAAAAGCGCATATGCAAATGATGTTAGAATTGATGAAGCGATTGCTCAGCAATATCAAATTTCGGGAGTTCCTTATTTTATTATTAATCAAAAGTATGCTATTTCAGGTGCGCAACCACTTGAAACTTTTGTTGGTGCACTTCAGCAAGTTTGGGAAGAAGAGAAACCTGCACCTAAGTTACAAGAGCTTTCTTCAGAGGGTGGAAGCGATATGTCTTGTACGGATGAAAGTTGTTCTGTACCTTCAAAAGAACAATAGTTTTTATGATAGAATAGCAACCCATAGAGTGTTTCATGGGTTGCTATTCTATTCTTATAGAAGAGGTATATAAATAGATAAATTAATAACGTAAATAGGATTTATAAAAAAATGAAGTTTTTTATAAAAACATATTGACGATTGTAGGTTAGAGGTGTAATATAGAACAAGTCGCCGATAGCAACAACGCAGAAAGCGACAAAACAAAATGAAAAACTTAGTTGACATTGAAACATGAAAATGTTAACATAAGGGAGTCGCAAATGAGCGGCAAACAAGTTCTTTGAAAACTGAACGAAACAAACAACGTGAACGTCAATTTTTATTTTTAGATGCTAGACAAAC
>NZ_JAKUDX010000029.1:0-2951 GCF_022662615.1 Bacillus cereus group sp. BfR-BA-01523 | reverse complement strand
GCTTCATATTATATGGTTAAGTCCTCGATCTATTAGTATTCGTCAGCTCCACATGTCACCATGCTTCCACCTCGAACCTATCAACCTGATCATCTTTCAGGGATCTTACTAGCTTACGCTATGGGAAATCTCATCTTGAGGGGGGCTTCATGCTTAGATGCTTTCAGCACTTATCCCTTCCGCACATAGCTACCCAGCTATGCCCTTGGCAGAACAACTGGTACACCAGCGGTGCGTCCATCCCGGTCCTCTCGTACTAAGGACAGCTCCTCTCAAATTTCCTGCGCCCACGACGGATAGGGACCGAACTGTCTCACGACGTTCTGAACCCAGCTCGCGTACCGCTTTAATGGGCGAACAGCCCAACCCTTGGGACCGACTACAGCCCCAGGATGCGATGAGCCGACATCGAGGTGCCAAACCTCCCCGTCGATGTGGACTCTTGGGGGAGATAAGCCTGTTATCCCCGGGGTAGCTTTTATCCGTTGAGCGATGGCCCTTCCATGCGGAACCACCGGATCACTAAGCCCGACTTTCGTCCCTGCTCGACTTGTAGGTCTCGCAGTCAAGCTCCCTTATGCCTTTGCACTCTACGAATGATTTCCAACCATTCTGAGGGAACCTTTGGGCGCCTCCGTTACACTTTAGGAGGCGACCGCCCCAGTCAAACTGCCCACCTGACACTGTCTCCCGGGTCGATGAGACCCGTAGGTTAGAATTTCAATACAGTCAGGGCGGTATCCCACCAGCGCCTCCACCGAAGCTAGCGCTCCGGTTTCAATGGCTCCCGCCTATCCTGTACAAACTGTACCAAAATTCAATATCAGGCTACAGTAAAGCTCCACGGGGTCTTTCCGTCCTGTCGCGGGTAACCTGCATCTTCACAGGTACTATAATTTCACCGAGTCTCTGGTTGAGACAGTGCCCAAATCGTTACACCTTTCGTGCGGGTCGGAACTTACCCGACAAGGAATTTCGCTACCTTAGGACCGTTATAGTTACGGCCGCCGTTTACTGGGGCTTCAGTTCAGAGCTTCGCTTACGCTAACCCCTCTCCTTAACCTTCCAGCACCGGGCAGGTGTCAGCCCCTATACTTCGCCTTACGGCTTCGCAGAGACCTGTGTTTTTGCTAAACAGTCGCTTGGGCCTATTCACTGCGGCTTTCCGTTAAGAAAGCACCCCTTCTCCCGAAGTTACGGGGTCATTTTGCCGAGTTCCTTAACCAGAGTTCTCTCGCACACCTTAGGATTCTCTCCTCGCCTACCTGTGTCGGTTTGCGGTACAGGCACCTTTTATCTCGCTAGAAGCTTTTCTTGGCAGCGGGGAATCAAAGACTTCGCTCCATAAGGAGCTTCCCCATCACAGCTCAGCCTTCACGATAAGCGGATTTGCCTACTTATCAGCCTAACTGCTTGGACGTGCACAACCAATCGCACGCTTCTTCTATCCTTCTGCGTCCCTCCATTGCTCAAACGATAAAGAGGTGGTACAGGAATATCAACCTGTTGTCCATCGCCTACGCCTGTCGGCCTCGGCTTAGGTCCTGACTAACCCTGAGCGGACGAGCCTTCCTCAGGAAACCTTAGGCATTCGGTGGACGGGATTCTCACCCGTCTTTCGCTACTCATACCGGCATTCTCACTTCTAAGCGCTCCACCAGTCCTTCCGGTCTGACTTCACTGCACTTAGAACGCTCCCCTACCACTGATACCATTGGTATCAATTCGCAGCTTCGGTGGTGTATTTAGCCCCGGTACATTTTCGGCGCAGAGTCACTCGACTAGTGAGCTATTACGCACTCTTTAAATGGTGGCTGCTTCTGAGCCAACATCCTAGTTGTCTAAGCAACTCCACATCCTTTTCCACTTAATACACACTTTGGGACCTTAGCTGGCGATCTGGGCTGTTTCCCTCTTGACTACGGATCTTATCACTCGCAGTCTGACTCCTAAGGATAAGTCATTGGCATTCGGAGTTTGACTGAATTCGGTAATCCGATGAGGACCCCTAGTTCAATCAGTGCTCTACCTCCAAGACTCTTACACTTAAGGCTAGCCCTAAAGCTATTTCGGGGAGAACCAGCTATCTCCAGGTTCGATTGGAATTTCTCCGCTACCCACACCTCATCCCCGCACTTTTCAACGTGCGTGGGTTCGGGCCTCCATTCAGTGTTACCTGAACTTCACCCTGGACATGGGTAGATCACCTGGTTTCGGGTCTACGACCACGTACTAAACGCCCTATTCAGACTCGCTTTCGCTGCGGCTCCGCCTCTTCAGCTTAACCTCGCACGGGATCGTAACTCGCCGGTTCATTCTACAAAAGGCACGCCATCACCCATTAACGGGCTCTGACTATTTGTAGGCACACGGTTTCAGGATCTCTTTCACTCCCCTTCCGGGGTGCTTTTCACCTTTCCCTCACGGTACTGGTTCACTATCGATCACTAGGGAGTATTTAGCCTTGGGAGATGGTCCTCCCAGATTCCGACGGAATTTCACGTGTTCCGCCGTACTCAGGATACATTCAAGAGAGAACGAAGTTTCGACTACGGGGTTATTACCCTCTGTGACGGACCTTTCCAGGTCGCTTCGTCTACCTCGTTCCTTTGTAACTCCGTATAGAATGTCCTACAACCCCAAGAGGCAAGCCTCTTGGTTTGGGCTAGATTCCGTTTCGCTCGCCGCTACTCAGGAAATCGCATTTGCTTTCTCTTCCTCCAGGTACTTAGATGTTTCAGTTCCCTGGGTCTGTCTTCCATACCCTATGTATTCAGGTAAGGATACCATACCATTACGTATAGTGGGTTTCCCCATTCGGAAATCTTCGGATCAAAGCTTACTTACAGCTCCCCGAAGCATATCGGCGTTAGTCCCGTCCTTCATCGACTCCTAGTGTCAAGGCATCCACCGTGCGCCCTTTCTAACTTAACCAAACTAAAATTAAAAAA
>NZ_JAKUDX010000028.1:0-6222 GCF_022662615.1 Bacillus cereus group sp. BfR-BA-01523 | reverse complement strand
TCATCCTGAGCCAGGATCAAACTCTCCAATAAAGTTAGTTTGTCTAGCATCTAAAAATAAAAATTGACGTTCACGTTGTTTGTTTCGTTCAGTTTTCAAAGAACTTGTCTGTCGCTCATTTGCGACTCCCTTATGTTAACATTTTCATATTTCAATGTCAACCAAGTTTTTTTATTTCTTTTGTCGCTTTCTGCTTTGTTGCTATCGGCGACTTGTCCTATATTACACCTCTATATACTAATCGTCAATACCTTTTTACAAAGAAATTTAATTTAGTACCTTTGCACTCTTTTAACTCTAGATAAGGACCTACAAAGATCTCATTAAAATAGAAACCATCGTCTACTTTTCTTTACCAATCTATTCTTCTAAATACTATTCAATTTAGGCACTTCTCTATTTCAAAGGACTCGCTTCCCCCATCTTACCGAACTCATACAATTGATTCTTTTCAGCTAAACTAGCAACCTTATTTTAACAATTAATAGTATATAATTAGAAAGTTGCTTTATTTTTTATTACCGCTCCCTATTCCCCTTTGTTTATCAAGTTGTAATATCAATAACATTCTATTAGAAACAGGTGACGATATGAAAGATATACGTATTCTTATAGCAGATGACGATAAAGAAATTCGAGACTTATTAAAAAGATATTTAGAACGAGAATTATATATGGTAGATACTGCAATTAATGGAGAAGAAGCTTTGTGCTTATTTAACCAAAATAACTACAACCTCGTTATATTAGATCTTATGATGCCGAAAGTAGATGGTATCGAAGTGTGTAGAAAACTTAGAGATACAACCAACATCCCTATATTAATGCTAACTGCTAAAGATCACGAAGTTGATAAAATTTTGGGCTTAAGCATAGGTGCTGATGATTATATTACAAAACTTTTCAGTATTCACGAAGTGGTTGCAAGAGTAAAAGCTCTTATGCGACGTTTTTTAGTTCTTGGAAGTAACACTAACGTACAAGAGAAAACAGCTTTAACATTTAAAGGACTAACTATCGATTTTAAAAAATACACAGTCCATACGAACGGAAAAGAAATCAACTTAACTGGAAAAGAACTTGAACTATTAAAATTCTTCGCTTCAAACCCAGAGCAAGTATTTACGAAAACACAACTCTTTCGGAATGTATGGGACGATAATTATATAGAAGATGATAATACAGTTATGGTGCATATTAGAAAGCTTAGAAAGAAAATAGAAATCGATCCTTCCAATCCAAAATTCATTCAGACTTTATGGGGAATCGGTTATAAGTTTGTAGGTGAACAGGTTGAAAAATGATAAGGTCCTCTTTCTTATTTCATTACAACTTATCATTTGCGGACTTTTAAATATAGATATGGGATACCATGTAAAAATATCTTTATTTATTGCTCTTATCATAATCACAATATATCTTTTCTTTTCAAGAGTTCACTTTATTCAAAGCAACGAATCGATGGTTACTAAATTAAGCCGTGCACTTAAAGGGAATTTACAAACGAGGCTATTCACAAATAACGACCGTTCACTAAATAGTGTCGTGTTTTCAATAAACGACTTAATAACTGCATTAGAAAAGGGCCAGATCGAAGCAAGGAAATCCCAAGAAGCTAGAAAACAACTTTTATCTAATATCTCACATGATATCCGGACACCACTTACTTCTATATATTGGATATATTGATGCTTTAAAAGATGATGTCGCTGCTTCTGAAGTAGAAAAGCAAGAATATCTTGAGATACTTTATAAGAAATCGAATGACTTAAAACATCTGGTCGATGAAATCTTTAATATGGCCAAGCTAGATGCTGATGAATTTCCATTAAAAGAAGAAGAACTCGATTTTTCTGAGGTTACTAGAGAAGTATTAATCGAATTTTTACCCGAGCTATCAAAACATAACATTGAACTACAAGTTCTCATACCAGAATCTACTTCCCCTATTATTGCAGATCACCTTAGCCTTATACGAATTATAGGTAATCTAATAAAAAACGCTATCCATCACGGAAAAGCTGGGAAAATAGTAGGAGTCGAACTACTAGAAACCAATACAGAATATGAGATTCTTATTTGGGACAAGGGACCCGGTATTCCAAAACATGATTTACAAAACGTATTTAAGCGGATGTACCGCAGCGAACAATCAAGAAATCCTTCTTACGGTGGTAGTGGCCTCGGACTTTCTATTTCTAAAGCCCTCGTTGAAAAAAATGGTGGGCGTATATGGGTTGACAGTATTCCTTGTGAACGAACTACTTTTGGTTTTTCCGTCCCAAAACACACTACTTTTAAGAAATAGTTAAGAAATGATTAATATGCAGTTAAACCTTCCTTTTTATTATGTAATTAAGAACTTATAGAAAGTAGGTGCCCCCTATAAATACAATTATAAAAACGACAAACCTTACTAAAGTTTATGGGAACCAAAAGTCAGTAGATAATCTAAATATAAATGTACAGCAAGGAGAGATTTATGGATTCATAGGGCGTAACGGTGCTGGTAAAACAACTACAATCCGTATGCTGCTTAGTCTTATAAAACCTACAAGTGGAAATATAGAAATATTCGGTGAGGATTTACTTCGGAATCCAAAAGACATTTTAAGAAGAATCGGTTCTATCGTTGAAGTCCCAGGATTTTATGAAAACTTAACTGCAAGAGAGAACTTATTAATTAATGCAAAGATAATTGGTGTTCACAAAAGGAATGCAATTGAAGAAGCATTAGAAATTGTAGGCTTGCAGCACGAAACAAAAAAATTAGTAGGAAAATACTCTTTAGGAATGAAGCAACGCTTAGGAATCGCACGTGCTCTTCTCCATTATCCTGAACTACTCATACTAGATGAACCAACTAACGGACTAGATCCAATCGGTATTAAAGAAATGCGAAAACTCATTAAATCTTTAGCTCAAGAAAGAAATATAACGATACTCATTTCTAGTCATATATTAGCTGAGGTGGAACAACTAGTCGATCGTATGGGAATTATTCATGAAGGAAGGTTATTAGAAGAAGTTTCTCTTGATACACTGCGTAAAGCCAATCGTAAGTACATAGAATTCCAAGTAAATAATGATAATAAAGCTGCGATGCTATTAGAAAATCATTTTCAAATTTTTGATTATGAGGTACATGATGAAGGAAATATTCGCGTTTATTCTCACTTTGGACAGCAGGGACACATAAATAGAACGTTAGTTCGTAACGATATTGAGGTATTAAAAATTGTGATGAGCGAAGATAGACTAGAAGATTATTTCACCAAACTAGTTGGGGGTGGCACAATTGGTTAATCTGCTTTATACAGAACTATTAAAATTGAAACGATCCAATATGTTTTTGATTAGTATTATCGGAGCAGGTGTCGCGCCATTTTTAGTGGTTGTAGCTTCTTATATACACATGAAGACAAAGCAACCTACTCCAACTATTTTATTTGGTCAACTGTTCACTGAAGTTAACCTATACACTACTTTAATTATAGGATTCCCCTTATATGGAGTTGTGATCGCTTATCTATTTACCCGTGAATACACGGAAGATACATTAAAAAATTTGCTAACTATCCCAGTATCACGTATTAGCTTTATTATAAGTAAGTTTATCCTTCTATTCCTTTGGATCATGATGCTAACTTTAGTTGCTTGGACGTTAACTTTATTATTAGGGCTAATAGGTAGCTTCCCTGGGTTTAGTATCACCTTACTTTTAGGCTCTCTCATAAAATTTTTAATATGTGGTGGACTTCTCTTTCTTTTGTCTTCACCTATTGTACTACTAACTCTTGTAATGAAGACCTATGTACCGCCTATTATATTAACAATCATTATTACAATGACTAACCTTATGATCGTAAATTCAAAACATAAAGACCTATTCCCATGGACCGCTACTCTAGATATAGCAAATAACGAATTACAACCGACTTATCCATCAGAGTATTCTTATATCATCATTGCAGTAACAGCGATTTTCGGATTTATTACAACACTATTCTATTTTAAAAGGGTGGATATTCATTAATTTATAGGAGTGAAACTATGAGCGATCTTATCATTGCCTTCATACTTGGTATTGTAGAAGGGTTAGCTGAATTTTTACCAATCTCTTCTACTGGCCATCTTATATTAGTCGGACATTTATTAGGTTTTGAAGGAGAAAGGGCAAAAACGTTTGAAATTGTCATACAGTTAGGGGCAATTTTAGCTATCGCGATTTTATATCATAAACGCCTTGTTTCTTTATGTAATATTAAACCCCTTCTACGGAAAGAGAAAAAATTCAATGCATTACATGTTTTTCTCGGTGTATTCCCAGCAGTAGTTGTTGGCCTATTATTACATGATGTTATTAAAACATACTTATTTCAGCCGTATACTGTCGTAATCGGACTTGTAGCAGGAGCAATTCTTATGATTTTTGCAGAAGCAAAAAAAGCAGAGGCAACCGCCTTTTCACTAGATGATTTAACATACCGTCAAGCATTAACAATTGGATTATTTCAATGCTTAGCAGTATATCCTGGCTTCTCTAGAGCGGGCTCTACTATTTCTGGAGGGTTATTAGCAAAAGTAAATTATAAGGCTGCATCTGAGTTCTCTTTTCTCATTGCCATTCCTGTAATGGCCGGAGCTACAGGGTTAGACTTATTAAAAAGTTGGAAGTATTTAAGTGTAGATGATATTCCTATGTTTGCGGTAGGATTCATTACCTCTTTTCTTGTAGCAATGCTAGCGGTAGTAACCTTCCTGAAGCTTTTAGAAAAGATAGGTTTAAAACCTTTTGCATATTATCGTATTTTGTTAGCCATTGTATTTACACTTTTCGTATTGCTATAGCTTCATATAAGTCACATATTATTAAACCGATATTCAAGGAATATCGGTTTTTATCTATTTCACCTCTAGTATTACTCACTTCAATATGGCATAGTGGATAATAGATCAATATTAATAATCAGAATATTCTTTACCTCTAAACAACACTTCATTAAAATATGTAACGTTAAAAGCTATATTTGAAATCCGAACCTAGTAATAGCATTTCTTCTTTATACACATATGCTGAAGTAAAAATAAGCACCTCAATTGATTGAGTCTACCCATTACACCACGATAGAACTAACGTTCTCACCCCTTTGCTATACATCACTTCTTCCTTGTTTCTATATTTATGGAAGCGAAGTACGTGTAGGTGATCGGGCATTGACCCTAACTTTATTGCAGCCCAAATCACAAATAGACTACATAACAACTATATCCATTACCATACGAAACAATTCGAAAATTGAACATCCCGTCTATTAATATGGGCGTCTACGGGGAAAATGGTCATAAATGGACAGAACAAGTTTATAAACCATATTCCTTCAGCGTATTACTTGTATTAATCCGTAATACAACAACCCAGATTTTATATGACTACAAAACTATTACAAATAAGCAAGTTGCTCAAGGCTTATAAAAAAATTAAAGCGAGGTAAATATACAAATGAATCCATTAGCACAATCATATTGGGATACTTATTGGGGAAACAATGAAAAACCAGAATCTGTTACAGCTTGGCAATTTGGTGATTCTCCTGATTATCTCGCTCAATTAGTCATTGATGGTGTGAAAACCGCAACATGCTCGGGCCATATTTTTTATGAATTAGAAAATGAACCACTACCAACAACTAACGATTATAGTATTGTACTCAATAGTCAGGAGGAACCTGTAGCTATTATTAAGACAATAGAAGTAACTATAATGCCAATGAATGAAGTGACTGAAGAATTCGCTATCGCTGAAGGCGAAGGCGATCGTACCTATAGTTACTGGAGAGATACCCATATTCAGTTTTTTACAAAGGAACTAAGCGAACTTGGTCTTAGTTTTTCTGAAGATATGCTGCTCGTTTGCGAACGTTTTAAGCTTATCGATGTAAAAAACAAAGTGAAGATATGATAAATAACGATTTTACCGGAAGTCCATATTAGATAAATACATTTATCTTTAAACAAATAAGCTTGTTACCAATGGATTTCTTGAGCCATTAATAACAAGCTTATTTCATTAAACACAAAAAAGACGAGTCATTCTGACTCGTCTTAAAGTTGCTTGGCGACGTCCTACTCTCACAGGGACAAGGTCCCAACTACCATCGGCGCTAGAGAGCTTAACTTCCGTGTTCGGTATGGGAACGGGTGTGACCTCTCTGCCATCAT
>NZ_JAKUDX010000027.1:0-8613 GCF_022662615.1 Bacillus cereus group sp. BfR-BA-01523 | reverse complement strand
ATGATGGCAGAGAGGTCACACCCGTTCCCATACCGAACACGGAAGTTAAGCTCTCTAGCGCCGATGGTAGTTGGGACCTTGTCCCTGTGAGAGTAGGACGTCGCCAAGCAATTTTAAGACGAGTCAGAATGACTCGTCTTTTTTGTATGCTTTCATACCTCTGTTAATTGCCTGCTTAACTCCTTCTAAATAGGCGAATCCATGCCTTTTATCTGGTTCTAAGTAAGTACCTTCTGCCCATTCATTCCACGCATTAATAAATAAAAACTCGCTGTTGTAAAGAGAATAGGTACGCTGGATTTGTTTGCTTAAATATATCGTGAACTTCCTAGGGGTAGAACCTAGGAAGATGCTGCTATTTAAGTCTTTGCGGCGTGCTGTATTGTCCCAGTCAACAAAGGCACCAGGAAATGTTTTTTTCTCTGGAGGGGATCGCTTTAGTATATACATCCACACTTTATCATAATCCCAAGCGTTTATTTGTTTACCAGACTCATATATTGTCTTATTTATGTCTGAAGAGCTATCATGAGCAATTGTATAAAAAGGCTCGAATTGAATGCTAGCATCAAATCCATTTATATTAGGAAGTGGAAAGCTGTTTAATGTTTCTGCAAAGTATATACCTTTCAAACCATTTTCTTGTGCGAGTGTATTCCAATAATGAAGCATTTGTTCACAA
The DNA here is from genome assembly GCF_022662615.1 of Bacillus cereus group sp. BfR-BA-01523. Lineage (NCBI taxonomy): Bacteria > Bacillati > Bacillota > Bacilli > Caryophanales > Bacillaceae > Bacillus > Bacillus cereus group sp. BfR-BA-01523. The sequence goes on along the minus strand of NZ_JAKUDX010000027.1, from coordinate 7,931 downwards.
TGAGGGATATGCCCAGGGCGATAAATAATGAATAGTGGTTTATCGTCTATACGGATATATCTCTCATCTTGGAAAGCTTGCAATAAATACTCAAAGTGTTCTTTCCAATCCGATAATTCTCCATAATTTTGAGGCATTAATATGTGACTATCAAGACCATCCCAAGTTTTTGTCCACGGTTCATTTGCCCAAGAAAGGCAAAATGGAAAATCTGGTTCCTTCATCTTAAGTACCTCATTAAAGGGTGCCTCCAATAGCCTCTTCCCTTTAAACCAGTAATGGTAATAACAAAAACCATATATACCATGTGCTTTGGCGATTTCTGCTTGCCATTTTCTTACGGATGGGGTGGTTAAGTCATAATAAAAATCTTGATAAGGTTCTCTAGGTTGGTAATGTCCTGAAAATAAAGGTCGTGCACTTTTAGTATTTGTCCATTCAGTAAACCCTTTCCCCCACCATCGGTCATTTTCTTTTATTTGATGAAACTGTGGTAAGTAAAAAGCGATTATTTTCAAGATATATCCTCCTTATATTCTTCGTAGTTCAAGTGGTGGGAAGTTACTTTTGATTTTTCGAATCTAGTTAAAACATGAGATATGTTATTTACTTACTGTGTTTATGCTGCATAATGAATTCTTTTGTGCAGTTTGCTTGATATGGAAATCTTTGATGATTTAATATATACGGCTGAGATACAAAATGATCTCCATTATAAAATGAGCGAAAAGAGTTAATCTTTTTGGAGAACAAATAGAGCTTGGGGTAACCGGTTTGTATCATCAAAAAAGTCCCGTAGCTTTAAATACTTCTCATAGTGGTTTTTAATATAAGTTCTAGGTATAACGGTTTCCCCATAGAAGCTACTGTTTCTAACGTCTCCAGCTCCCGTAGGGCTGTGGATAAAATTGCCGCTTTCATAATCCGAGATGGCACGATTTATATCTGGAAAAGCTTGAGATAAAGTTTTATGCCATCCCGTTTGAATTAATTCAGGGTGTTCCTTAAATTGTTGACAGAAATCGAGAAAATAGCGTGCTTGTGTTGTGGCGATGAGGATTCCACCTGGACGAAGAATTCTTGAAAATTCCTTTATCCAATTTTCTGCAGTTTCTTCGGATAAATGTGAGAATACAGAATAAGCGAATATGATGTCTAATGAATTGTCATTAATAAATTCTACAGGAGGTTGTGGGGGAGCTATTTTATACCTGCCTCTTCCTAACGTTTCGTTGCAAAGGTTAATCATTGCAGGATCTACATCAATACCAAATAAATTTTTATGGCGAACATCTTTGAAAAAGAAGCGTATGATTCTTCCCCATCCGCAACCAAAGTCTAAAATTTTCCGTTCTTTATTCAAGGGAACGCCTAAATTTTGGGCATATGTTTTTACAAGGCTATAAAACAAATATGCTTCATAAAGAGCATGTTCATAGGAAGCACCTACAAACTGTTGTTGAATTTCTTCGGAGGGGAACATAGGTACGGGGATGCCATTTATCTTTGTTTGTGAGCAACTTTGTATAAATAGATTAAGAAGTTCAACATCAGAAAGTGGGCTAACAAGGTTATCAAAATCACTTCCTAACTTAAAGTTATTCATTTGTTAACCTCCAAATTATATAGTTCCTAAAAATCATTTTCGTGTTTTTTACTAATAAAAACATGTAGAAATTCAGCATCTAACCCCAGTGATCTATCCTTGTGTAAATAAACAATGGTATACATATTTGCATGTGTATAAATGTATTCAATCATATCTTGACCCCAATCAAATGTTACTAAAGACCCGTTCTCATCAATAGGATTACCATGATAAATTGGCTCCTCAATATATTCGATTCCTTCTTTATTGATTCTTGCTCTTTGTAAAGTCTTTGTGAGTGTATGATACCAAGGGACAGTAAACACATGAGCGCCGCCAGGCTTTAATACACGCTCTATTTCTTTAAAGGCTTTGTTTGGCTCCATTACATGTTCAAAGACATCTTGAGTAATGAATAAATCAAAAGATTCATTTTGAAAAGTCATGTCTTCTAAGTTCTCGCATCTAACCCCTTGAAAGTATTGGCCGAGAGGGTAGTTTTTAAAGTATTGAGAGTATGTATAGTTTTTGCAGTTTTTTATTAGTAGTTGAGTTGTAATTCCCCCAGGAGAGGATTCGTGGATATGATAGGAACCCCATTTTGGAAAAAATGTATTTAAAACATGGATTAGAGCGCGCTGCCTTGGTATAGAGTGGCATGTAGAACATAAGTAGTGATCTCTAAGCCAATCATTATGCTCTATAAATGTAGCTTTCTTCTCACAAATAACGCAATATCCATTATTGTGCTTCAAATTACCTTCCACATGACATCACTCCTGTGTAAAAAAATGCATATGACACACACGTCAACAACCAGCGAAATCAAAGAGAGTGGGTGGAAATTAGGGAACTCATAAAAGTGAGATTGGTAGAATGGAACAATTAGCGGGAGAGAACCCCACGCTAATTAAAGTTTCACTTTATGCTATGCGATACATTCGCTTTTATTCATTGAAGAATGTATCGACTTAGAATGTCCCTTTTGTGTACGGATACATTTCAAAGTCTTGTGCATATATTTCTGTAACTAAACCCATGGTTTCTTTATCATAAAAGCTTTCATATGTTGGAAAGCGGGGGAAGGATGCATCTGTAATGCTAAGTTCTGCATAGCTTCCCGTATAAAGCATCTTATGAGCACGATGATGATCTGAATTTGTAAGAAGCGCTAAATTTGATTTAGTCAAATCGTATGTGTGTTCTATCTTGGTGATTTGTGTATTAAAATCTTCTAAAGGAATATAGCATTGGATGAAGTTTTCTTCACCTGGGACGTATTGCTGACTAAAATGTATATCTATTGCTAGGGAATTGGAACCGAATGCTTGAACGTAATATAAAAATTGTTTAAATGATATTCCTTGATTACTATATTTGTCATTATAAAAATAATGCCGGATACTTTCCCATTGAGGGCTAGCATATGGATTGTCAGCAAGCAATAAAAAGGAGCTGACCGCCCTTGTATAGGGATTCCGTACAAGTTTACAAACATCTTTTTTTGCTGTTAGAAGCCCATTTTGTAACGCTGGTATGTAGTTGGTGTTGTTTTTATACACCCAGAATTCATAGTAATGAATAAAGTCATGGTATTTCTTTGCTTCAGGAAATAATCCAATTTGAAAAAAGAACCAATTAGCTAAAGTAGTACATCCGCTTCTATGGCTCCAAAATAGTATAAGTGGAAAGTCTTTATGGAAATGTGGGATTCGATCTTTATGTAGGATTACATGATTTAAAAGCTCTTGATTTACATTCTTCATACATGTAGTGCTCCCTTTTGAAAGTTTTATTTATGGAGAAGGTTTTTAAATAGAATAAACGAGAATATGAGAAGGCAAGTTTTTACTAATCCAATATATTCATGGGAATGAGTAAATATTATGAGTGTTTTTGCGGTCATCTTAAATAAGGTATCGATTCTAAAAGGAAAATATAAAATAAAGATAATGAAAATTTATAAGGGGCATACAATTATAAGAGAATGAATAATAGAGGTGACCAAGTTCGTTTATTTGTATTTCTAGGTGTGATAAGCAAAAATCTTATTACTAGAGAGGATATTATGAGGAAGAATAATTATTTAATAGTAGGCGGAAATAGTTTCATTGGTATAAACCTCGCATTAGGTTTATTGAAACAAGGTCAAAATGTAAAAGTATTTTCCAGACATATAAATAATTTCCCTCAAAATATTATAAGTGAGGTTGAATTTATTAAAGGTGATTTAGCGAATGTTAAAGATATATATAAAGCTTTAGTGAGTGTGGATATTATTATTTATTTAGCTGCAACGTCTAATGTAGCAACTTCAATTGAAGATGTTTTCGGAGATATAAACAGTAGCTTTTTTTTTCTTAACTTCATGGAAAGTGTTAAAAATTTTCCTGTTAAAAAAATTGTATTAGCATCTTCTGGAGGCACGGTTTATGGTGAACCAGAATATTTACCTATTGATGAGGAACATCAATTAAAACCACTTTCTCCTTATGGAATAACAAAAGTATCGCTTGAAAATTACTTGTACTTTTATAAGAAAAAATACGGAATTGACTATGTTGTATGTAGATATTCTAATCCATATGGAAAATATCAAAATCCTTTAAAGAAAGTTGGGGCAATAAATTGTTTTTTGTATCAGCATCTCAGTAATGAAAAGATTAATATATATGGGAATCCACAAGAGATTATTCGAGATTATATTTATATCGATGATTTAGTTGAAATCACTATACAACTATCGCAATTAAATCGTTTGAAATCTTGTGTGTATAACATAGGGAGCGGCAAGGGTCTCTCTTTAAAACGAATTATAGTAGAATTGGAGAAATTAACGGAAAGAAAAGTGGACTTTACCTGCTATAAACAAAGGCAAGAAAATGTTCAAAAAATCATTTTAAATATAGATAGAGTAAGACGAGAATGTAATTGGGAACCGAAAATAGATTTCAAAAGTGGAATTAGATTAAATAAGCTATGGATTGAAGAGTTCTTATATAGTAAAAAATAATAAGCCATGCCCTACTTTTGTATCAGTAGAGCGTGGTTTATTATTTTATTTCTTTTTTTATTACCCAAAGGTCTTGATGTTCCCACCAAAAACCTTCAGTGTATTTTTTGATGACAGGGTTATAGGGTAATAATTTAATTTTGTCACATACGTAAGAGGGACTAACGATCGTTTGCCCGTATTGATGAACATTTAAATCCAATTGTTCACTAGAAGGGAGAAACCAATAACCCTGTTTATTTAAATCTGGAAAGCTGAAGTACTTTTTACTTTGATAACCATGAGTTGTGAAAATGAGTAAGCCTTCAGGAGAAACAGCATTATACAATGTTTGAAGCCAACGAAACCAAGTTGTATCAGGCATATGAGAAAAAAAGGATAGACAAAAGACGATATCATACGTAGACGAGGCCAATTTTACTTGTTCAGGTTCAGGGTGAGATAAGATAGAAGAAGTATTTAATGTGTTTTCAATAAAAGTAATAGCCTCTTCATGTATATCACAGGTAGTTATACTTAAGTTCGTTTGTGGGTTTAATAAATGACGTGTTACGCAGCCATATCCGGATGCGAATTCTAATAATTTAATTGGAGTGTCTATAGGGGGATAAAAGGAAGTAATTAAATCTAAAAGTGTTTCTGCGGATTTTCTCCCATCTTGAAAATAATAATCTATCGCTTCTTTTTTAGATGGGAAGACTGGATTAGTGACAAGGAATTGAAAGATATGATCCTCTGGATGGATACTTGCATTTACATTGTATTTGTGTGCAATTTGAGAAAACAAATCTTTATTTGCTTCTATAAATTCTTTCAAAGAGTAACCCCCCTTAAATGATAGTAACGTTTTACAAGAGATACTGATGGCGAATAAAATATATCATTAAATCTTCAAATATGCTTTAAGGTACTTTCTATATGTGTACATTTTCTTTTTTGAAATGTCGTCGATAGTAAAGGTTTCTTTAATGAAATTCTGCATTTGTACAACTTCACTGTAATGGGAATATGAATCTTCTGTTCTCGTTACGCTATTTGTATGTCGTCTATGATAGTTTAGCGGTTTTGGATTGAAATAAACGTTCCCCTCTTTAAGAATAGAAACATAGAAAAACCAATCACCAGCTACTTTAAACTTTTCTAATTGTTTTTCTGTTGTTTTTATATCTATGTTTTTAAAAACTACACTTGAGACATTAGGTATGGTGTTTTTAATAAGTAATGTATCTTGTATTTCATCTATCCCTTTTCGGAAATAAGAACTTTTCCATTTTTCTTTATCAATATCATTTGTGTAATCTAAATAATGATTGGCTAGGATATTTCCTTGTTCATCTATTTGTTTTGATTGTGTGTAGCTTAAGGTAACATCACCATTTATATGAAACCCTTGTATTACTTCTTCTAAAAATGTCTGATCACATAAGTCATCGGCCTCTGCAATCCAAATATAATCACCGGTTGCTGCAGAGATGCCTTTTATCCATTGTTTAAATACAGAACCAGAGTTTTTATCATTAATAATCTGCTGAACTTTTAGGTGGGGCTTATTTTCGTTTGAGAGCAGCTGTTCAAATATAGATACGCTATTGTCAGTAGAGGCATCGTCTAGGAAAATTAGTTCGTAAAGGGGATAGGTTTGGTTTAATATGGATTTAACTCGGTCAGATAAGTATTTTTCGTAATTATAGTTCGGTATGATTACGCTTATTTTTTTGTAATTATGATCAAGTAGGTTTAACAGTTGATAAATGTAATGAAGAAAGTTGAAATCTTTTTCAATAAGCTCTTGGCCAAAGCGCCCATTTTGTAATCGTAAGTCTTCATCTCCAATAAATTCATATATTCTTTCCAGCATCTGCGGTAAATTTAAAAAGTCTACTAAGGCGCCAGTTTGTTCCGTAACAACATCTTCAAAACCTCCAGCGTTTTTAAACCCTATAACAGGGACTTTTGTATCTAATGCCTCTAAAACAACGTTTGGAAAAGGATCTTCTCTTGAAGTTAATAAATATAAATCAGCCCCGGCGTTATATAAACCGATATCTGGAGTAGGCTCAACTAATGTGAAATGTGCTGTATATCTTGGGGATAGCGTGTTAAAGAAATGAACATCTGTTCTCCCAACCCAGATAAAATGAATATTCGTATGAACCTTTCTTACTGAGTAAGCAATAAGTGAGAATAAATCTATCCCTTTCCGATGATCAGCGAAACCTACTCCTAAAATGATTTTGCTATCTAGAGGCAGGTTGTGTTTTTTTCGTAATTCGCTTCTAGCTTTTGCAATATTGTTCTTATAAGGATTGTGGTTAAACAAGCCTTGAGGGAGGATGTGACATTTTTGATGATCTAATTGGGTGATTGTACAGAATTTTTCATACACGTACTGTGAAGGGAAGACAATTTTGTAAGCAAACTGGGCAATGTTTCTAGCTTTCCCCTCGGCAGAGTACTGTTGTATTAAATGCGGCAATTCATGTATTAATGAAATAACTTTTATATTGTGTTTAGCCAGCAATGCAACTATATCACCACTTATGACGGTACTACATATGGCGATGGTATAGTCTTGTGATAGTAACTTCTTTATTAATAATTCGACCCTTTTTTCTGTTGGGTAGTCTTCCTCTAGGCAATAAACAGGACCATACTTTTGAAAATCGTGGATTAAAATGCCCGTTCCAATAGAAATAATGGCGACGGAGTAATGAAAGTTTTCTTTAAGAGCTTTAATAGTATGTAAAGAAAGCAGCTGTGCTCCGTGGAAATGGGCATCATGGGATACATAAATGATCTTCTTATTAACATGCATTTCATAACGCCTCCTAAGTTAATTAGATTTTTAGTAAATGCATGGTGTATGTATAATTCCTAGAGAGAAGTGGTAGGAGATAATTGTGAATGCAGCTGGAATGTACTCGGAATAAAAAGTGCTACCTTTAATATATATTTGTTTGGCTTGCTATTCATTCTTTAGAAAGGTGTAAGTAAGAAAGTGTAAACTGTCGATTATGAAAGTGATTGCACCAGTTTATTAATCTCTAGGAACGGAGTATAAATGAAGAAGGTTCAATACCCTTTAGAATTTATAAAATAAAAAGGATAAAAGGTATTGACGATTAGGAGATAGAGGTGTAATATAGAACAAGTCGCCGATGCAATAACGCAGAACGCGGCAAACAAAATGAAAAACCTAGTTGACATTAACTAACGAAGATGTTAACATAAGGGAGTCGCAAATGAGCGGCAAACAAGTTCTTTGAAAACTGAACGAAACAAACAACGTGAACGTCAATTTTTATTTTTAGATGCTAGACAAACTAACTT
>NZ_JAKUDX010000026.1:0-12371 GCF_022662615.1 Bacillus cereus group sp. BfR-BA-01523 | reverse complement strand
AATTAAATGGGGGATACAGATATGAAGAATATCATCGAAAGGGGATATTCAACCATTTTATAGCAATCGAGGTGATTACATTTTATGATAAGAATTCGCTACAAGAAAAATGGTGAAGGTACAGAAGTATATTTTGAATGCAATTTCAAAAATATTATCCCTGTATTTACAACACCACCAGTCATCATTGAACTTATCAAACAATTATTTTTTTAATATATAGTAAAAAGAAAAAGCCAATCCCCTGTATAGATTGGCTTTTTGTTTTATTTAATTATTCGCCTGTCTCAGCAAATTTCTTAATACGTACGCTAAGAAAAAAAACAATAAGCTGTCCATGTGGATAGCTTATTTACATAATTATCGTTATTGGAAGTTAATTATATTTTTCTACGTACTAAATAAAAAGCTAAGGAACCAATAATAATAGGTGTAACCAAACTAGAAGAATATGGATTTTTAAGAAGAAAGAGTATAAGTATATAGATAACAGCTAGTCCTATAAATACAGGAATTCCAAATCGAAACTCCCTACATTGTTTTATGTTCCTGTATAATACTTCTCCAATTAGGCAAGGTACAAGATTTAGTATACTACCATATATGATGAGAATTATAGTGAATCCAACTATGGTAGGCAAACCCAAATCATTCTGGGAAGAATAACTAGGATCAGAAATATATGGTATTAAGAACCATATGATATTAAAAGTAAGCAGACTTGCAGCATAACTATTTATAAATTTTTCCGATTCAATTACAAATTTTTTCAACGTAATCATCCTCACAATTTCCTAATATTATCTTCATTGTATGACAGTTACCATTAAGTAAGATAGATAAAATGTGAAATAAATACCCTATACATGAGAGGTTAACATAACGCATCATTATCGGTAGCAAATAAAAAGGCGGATCCTCACTCTCACAGGGAATCCGCCTTTTTTTGTTCTATGGATCTATTCAATTTTTTATACATTCCTATCTTGGCGCGGTTTTAGAGTTCTTGTTTGTTAATGAATTAAACAAAAAGCTGTATAAAATCTTGCATACTCTTAGCGTATTTTTTTTCAGAAATGCTGGCGATACCCCTATATAGAACCATATCCCCCCACCTCAATCGAATACTTTCATAGAGTATTTACTATTATGCATAAATAGATTGAAAGTTGGTGATACACATGAAAAAGTTCTTTATTAATTTAACTTGTACAATTACAGGTACAGTTATTGCAAATCTAATTACATATATGATTATGCAACACCTATAAAAGTAGCATTCCCTCAGGTAAGAGAATGCTACTATGTAAAAGGATCGATCATTAAACTATATGACCGATCCCCGTATTTTAAAAGTTGTTCATTATATTATTTTATGAGATGGGTACTTGAGGGAAACCCTTTTATTATATCGTTCCTCTGATATTATTCTTTAATTATAGTTTGCAAATTCCCCCTCCTAGTTTAATAACATAGTGTATTTGATAACAAATAAAAAGCTCTGTCCCTAAAAAGAACAGAGCCAAAACCAATTCTATAATTACCTTATAACCTTAACTAATAATATAGAGGGGGACAAAAATGGACACCTAATTTTTCCCAATCTCTTTGAATACTGCTATAACAGTCGTTCTAGAGCATTTACCAAGTTTTGATTTTACTAACTTGGTAATTTGTGATTTGTTCATCTCGGGATTTTCCTGTATTGCTTGTATAATGGTTTGTTTCGTTTCATTATGTTGTACATGTTTATCTTTACGTTTCACTTGTTTCTTTACTTTGTCACGTTCTCTGTAACGTCTGTTGACCTCTTCAACATCCATTAGGATGGTCATACGTTCTTGTTCTTGTGGTGTCATTTCGAACGTTCTACATAGCTTACGATTGTTATAATTGTAACCTTTCTTTTGGTCTTTCTTCCAATTGTTGAAGCCAGTAAGCGCACTCGATGTGTAAGTAATCATTTCATCAAATGTGTATTTCCCTTGTATTTCTAGCAAATCATAAATACTTTTCATTTCGTTCAATGCTCTTAGATCGTTCCCATCCGTAATGCATAACGTCCAGTATCTTGCTAAAAAGCAAACGAACTCACGATACCCTTCCAGTTGTCCATTTCGTAACGATACCAGTGTTTTCAAATCCCTAATATATCTCTGATGGAAAGCCGCATTGAGACCTTGGTGCTCTTTCGAAATTGTATCTACTTCGGGTTTGATCCCTTTCCCTTCAATAACTTCAAGGAAGGTTTCTTCTTTCTTTTCATCTTCTTTTTGTTCTTTTTTCTCTTGTTTTTCCAACCATTTTAAATATTTTTCTCGGTTTTTTCTTCGTCTTTCTCTTTCTTTTTCTATCTCTTCTTTACATACTTTTTCTATGAAATCATCGAATAAATAACGATCATCCGTGTAGCTATATCCAATAATTTTCGTATGTAATTTTTCGTGAATTGTACCAGCCGCACGGAGAAAACGAACACGATCTGTTGTTGTTTGACGGTCTGCGCCGTATTTTACGAGTACACTATGAATCTTTTCTTGTACAATTACCCATTCCGTCCATCTATATTCAGGGATTGGTGAATGTTTCCACACCAGTTGTGGACCTCTCGAATAAATCACTTCCGTTGGACGTGGAATATTGTTTTCTTCCAAATCTTTTAACATTAATTTCGTTACTTCCTTAGAAGAAAGATGCTTGTACTCTTCTACTTTGTAATGGTCTACTTCACAGAAAAATAAACTTAGTTCCGTTACTCGTTCCGCTCTACGCTTGTAATCTTTCTCTTTTTTCTTTACATACACAACAGATGTACATAAATACATTTTTTCTTTATCTTTTGTATCTTTATTAACATATTTTCTTGCTCGTTCATATGTATAGAAATCCTGTTTCATCAATGGTTTTTGTTCTAAATACGCTTCAACCTTTGAAAAAACACCATGTTTTTCTGCGAATTTTTTCAGCTCTTCTCGTTCTTTTCGTTCTTGTTTTTTGGAATGCATGAAGTATGTATAGCATTCGACTGGATCAAGTGCCGAAAACATTGCTTCCATCCATAAAGGATTTTCGTCCATTTCGTCCAAATTAAATTCAAGAATGTCCACCTCGCCAACCTTACATTTTCCTTGTCGCTCTTCTGACATCATTTTGTAAGCCTGGTCTGTTACGATTTCGAAATGATCCATAATTAGATTACCTGTTACAATACGTCTTGTTTTGTAATCTTTTGCTTGTTTTAACCAATTAAAATACAATTCTATTTGTTTTTTCGTTGAACGAATTTGTTTTGGTTTTTCATGGAATACCATTTCAGCAATCGGCTTTCCAATTTCGAACAAATGACTGCGATCATTATAACTTTTTGGTTTCGCAATTTCTTCTAATACTTCTGGATTAAACACTTCTATTTTGGTAAAACGCAAGCGTTCCTCTTGGAGTTTGCTTGCCAAACTACCTACCTTACCCATACCGTTCACCTCTCTTTTCTTAACAAAGAGAGAAAAAGAAATTATGCTTTTTCATCCGTACTTTTTCTTGACTTTAACTACTTTTTATATAAAAATAAAAGTAGTTAATTGAAATGAAAAAGTTAATTTTTCTAAATAATATTTTTCTCTTAGTCCTCATTATGACGCGCCAACGTCGAGGGCTTTTTTCTTTTTCTCTACTATTACTTTTACACAAAAATCGAAATTTTACTAGATTTTTTTCATTTTTATTGTCGCTTCAACGCTATTTATGACAATGAAAAACGGAATGAATAGTTTCTTTATAAAGCACTTTGGAAAAGTATAGGAGTACGTTAGTAACGACTTACTTGTCCAAATGGTTTATAAAGAAACCTATGAAAGTAGTGTTCATTCTACAAAATAAAATGTAACCTTTGTTCTTTCATTTCTTTTTTTTGTTCGATTTTTCGATAACACCTTTCGCCAAATAATAATAATGATTCATCTCAGCAAGTGTCTCCGCAACCTTCATTTTTTGCTTGTAATACTCAAACTGCTCCAATTCTTCTACAGTAAGATTATTTAATGCTGGAAAACGAATCACATCGCCCATATCATTGCCCCTTTTTTATCCGCCTTCTTACTTCTTCCAAGAATTCTTCTTCTGTAATTTCATTGTTGAGCCGCTTTTCAACAAGTTCTTCATGTTCCCTTGTGATTTTGAATTCCTCTACTTCTAAAGAATGTTTTGCGCTTTGCATGGCTGCCGTGATTTGTTTTTTTATGACCATGAAATGTTCACTAAATCCTTATTTACTTCTTCATCATTGAGCATTAAATATTTTCTTGTTTCGCTGCTACTACGATGTCCAAGAAACTCCTGCGTTTTCACAATGTCTTTTGTCTTTTGATAGAAAAAATATGCTGAAGTCTTTCTCATCACATGAGTCGAAACATAACGTTTATCAAGCCCCACTTGATCCCCTGCCCACTTCAAAACCTTATGTACCCATTGCCTTTGAATCGGAAAAAGTAGTTGATCGTCATGCATATGCTCCGTGTAAACCTCAAGTTTGTTTCTACAAGAATCGTTTAACGCAATTACTTTATAACGACCCGTCTTTTTTGTTTTTATCCTTACGATCCCGTTTGAAATGTCGCTTTTCTTTAAAGATAGAATGTCCGAGATTCGAAGTGCCGTAGAAAGTCCCACTTCAAAAAGCAATGCATCCCGAAATCCGTTTTCCCTGGTCGCTAATACCTCCAGCATTTCTTTTACTTTTGCCATGTCTCGAATCGGCTCACAAATGTTTCTTTCTGTCATGTTAAAACGCCCCCTTTTCGTAGCTTAAAGGCTACATAAATGTTATACACGAAAAAAATAAAATGTCCTTCTTTATTTTAAAGCTTTTTCACAGGCTACATAAATTATTTTTTGTAGCCTGTGAAAATTAGATTGATATAATTTTTTTTATATTTGGATTATAACGTATACACATCAAATTTTTGGTATTCTTATAGAAGAATATAAATATAAATTTAAGGTCAGGTGAAGAGATTGGACATATTATTACAAATAATCGCAGCATTAGGTGGAGTTGTTTTTGTAGCCTTCATAACTATAATGATAGTTATAATTTTATTTAAAAAACAACTAAACCCTTTCTTTTTAAACTTATTAAGATTAAGGTATAAAGAATTTGAAATAGAGAGAAAAGTTGATAGTGACACCGATTCAAAGAACTCAGCACAAGAAGAAAAACCCGCTCAAATAGAACCAATACAGCAAGATGCAGCCAAGGAAATTAGCAGCGCAATAGATGAAGAAATTGAATCAAAAAGTGATAATTTAATAGCTAAACTACTCGAAGCCTATAGAGATAAAAATACTGTTGAAATGGAAAAAGTTCAAGAAGAAATACTCTATGAATCAAAAGATATTGATGAGAAATTAAAGCTAGAAGCATTATATAATTGTCTCCTGTATCGTTTAGGTCAAGATACTTCACAAAAATTCAAAGACCTAGAAGAAAAGACAATCGACAAAAAAGTATATTTAGAAATAATGAGTGCCATAGGAAATTGTTATAAGGACACTAAGAGCTACGAAATAGCCGCAACTTATTATCAAAAAGGATTAATAAAAGCAAAAGAATTGAAGGATGAATATCATATATGTTCTTTCACAAAACAAATTGCTGATTGTTACTTTATAACAAAGAAAAAGAGCCAAGGATACGATACACTTATGTCTGCTCTCAAAGAAGATAAAAATCCGGAAAATCAATTCAATTACTATGAAAAGTTAGCTGATTTTTATAGACAAGATAACGATATGCATTTATACACATATATGCTGAAAAAAGCGTTAGAAATTAAACCGAATCATAAAGAAACTTTATTTTCCATTGCACATTCATATTACGGAGATCTAGGATTACATGATGTCTCCGCTATATATTACGAAAGGCTACTAAAATTAGATAATACGAACTCTTCAGCTCTAAATAATATAGGTGTTACATATAATTCCTTGGGATTAAAATCAAAAGGCGCTGAAAATTATAAAAAAGCGATTGCTCTCAATAATACATTAGCATCCGCAAATTTAGCATACGTACATATGGGAGCAGGATTAGTAAAAGAAGCGGAAATGTTACTTAAGGATGCTTACACTAAAGAGAATGCACACCCAAATGTGCATGAAGCTTCATCAGCGCTAGACAAACAAAGAAAATCAGAGGAAGAACTAGAAAGTAAGGTATTAGCCGAAGGTGAAAAAGTTCAACAATTTTATCAAAATGCACTGAATAGAAAATTAGAAAAAACAGATTCGATAGCCCATATTCTCCAAGGGAAGTGGAAACTAGACGATAAATATACATACGAAATACAAGTAGTAAATAATTTCGTAGAAATTACCAAGGACAGGGAAAAGTTCTCTGGACATTTTACAAATAAATACTTCGAACTTAAGCATTATAGACAAGGATATTCCTATCCTTCAAACGAAGCTCCATTTGTTGAAGAAAAAGGAACAGTACAAGGATATCTACTAGACGATAATGCCACTATACTACTTTTACAAATAGATGCTTATAAAAATCGCACTTATTATAAATTAACAAAAGAAGATAATTAAAAACTACTTATCAAATAACCATTGAAACCCCCCTGCCTTTGCAGGGGGGTTTTTGAAAGTTAAAAGAAAAATCATTCTTTCATTGTATACTTTTTATATAATTAATAAACTAAGAATACATCTTGTATACACCCATAATATAGATTGTATACAATTTTATATTACATATTACTTTTGTATACAAAATTACTCTGTTTTCGTTTCTGATTTCGCCGCTTGTTTTGGCTTTGTACCACTTGCTTTCAGCGTTGTTTCCGCTTTTTTCGGTGTTTTTTGTTCACTTTGAATTTGTTCGATATGCCTTTGATTTAGTTCGTTAATTTCTTGCATATGCTTATTTTTCAGTTTTAGTTCCAACACTTCCAAATCACGTTTCGCATTATCTTGAAGTTTTTCGATTTCTTTTTCTTGTTCGATCGTTTTCTTCTGTAATTCTTCTTTTTCTTTCTTCAGTCGATCGTTTTCCTCTGCCGCCTTTTTATTCGCTTCCATTCGTCTTTCTAAACGTTCATTTTCATCTTTTTTCGTTTCGATCACTTCTGTATACACTTTTAATTGCTTCTTTTGTTCCCTAGTTTCTTTATCTAAAGTAGAAGCAAAATCTTTTTCTTCTTTCAATTCTTGTTTTAATTTCTTGATTTCTTCTCGGTGCTCTTTCAGTTGTTTTTCGAACTCTTCTTTTTGCTTCGCTGCTGCTTCACGTTCTTGCTGCAACTGTTGTGATTTTTCTTCAACTTCTTCTTTTAGACGCTCTGTTTTTGTATCTAGGACGCTTTTTGAACGCTCTGTAATGCTTCCAAGCAACTTATATACACGTAGCATATGATTGTTAATTTCTTCGATATCTGCCGTGAAATTCAGTTCTTCTGCACCTTTTACCGCCAATTCTTTTTGGATTGCTTGCAACATCACTGGAAGAAATTCTTTCCCTGTTAGCCCTGTTTTTTCAATCATCTCTTTAATTTGTAAAACATCTTCCGAATTTCCTCGCACTTGCAATGTATCTGTAGTTTTTGTCATCTCATATACCCCTTTTCTTTGTATACATTTATTGTTACCTTAATTATTGCATGTATACACTTATAAAACAATTGCATACACTTTGTATACAACATTTATTTTCGTTATTTCATGTATACAATAATAAAATCATTTTCCCTTTCCATTTCCGAAAATTTTTTCGATAAATCCTGAGTTTTGTTGATACACATACATTTTTTGCATCATTTTTTTGATTTCTTTCAATTCTTTCAGAATTTCTTCCTGCAAATTTCGATTTTCGACCGTTTTTTGTTCTTTCGGTCCTTTTCTTTCATTACAAAACAAAAAAGAGTCGGCACTTTGCTGACTCTTTTTTTCTTAAAACAAACTCGAAATCCAGGTTGCTACCACTGTGACGGTTGTCCCAATTCCAGTCAATGTCAATTTGGACGGAGTCCATTCCATAATGTTTTCTTCTATTTCTTTTTCCTTTTCTTTTTCTATATGTATTTTCTTCAGTGAAAATTTATACTCGTGTTCGTTCGTATGTACATAAAACTTCTTTTCTTTTCCTAATTTCATTTGAAAATTTTGTTTGAATTCTCCCATGATATTACCCCCTGAATTTATTTATACATATTCTATATTTTGCGGAATCGAAAAAACTAGGTTCGAGTTCGTTTATTTTTTTGTTTAGAGAAAAAATTTTTTAGAGGTAATAATCCAAAGAAAAAAACCCGCCAACGGCGGGTTGGAATTTGAAAAAACAAAAAAGATCTCACGATTTTTTCGTTTTTTCAAATTTACATATTTTATTTTCCGAAGAGTCGTTGTAAAAATGGTTTTTTCTCTTGTCTCTCTTCTCTATCTTTTCTCTTTTCTTCTATCAAAGTGTTTATCAAATCTTGGTTTCGGTTTTCTACAATTTGTTCTAACTGTTTCTTTTCTTGCTTTAGTTCTTGCATTTGTTTTACCATTTCCACTTGTAACATCATGCTTTTTTCGAGTTTTTCACTCAAATCTTGTATTAATTCTGTTTGTTGGTCTAGCTTTTTTTCTAAGTTTGAAACGACTTGATGCTCTTGAATCGGCACAGACATTTCTTCTCCGCTCAACCAAGAACGAATTTTTTTGTAACTCCAGTTTTGCTCTTGTATCTTCTTCTTTATTGTTACAAATGTATTTATATCTTCCTCGGTATAACGGCGATGCCCTCCCGACGTCCTCGCAATTTGTAAATTAAATTCTTCTTCATACGTACGAAGCAAATCATTTGAAAGACCTGTAATTTCTGCAACTTCTTTCATTTTATACTCTTTTACTTCTTGGTTTGATTCCATGTTTCCACCTCCAATTTTTAAAACCTAGAATCTCGAAATCTATCAAAAACATTGATATACCAACGCTTGTCCAAAAGTTAGAATGTACTTCTTCTAACTTCTATTCTACATTCAATACCCCATTTCTTTCTAGGTTTTGTTCTAAGTTTTTTTATTTTCCAAAGCAAAAAGCCGTGCCAACAGGCACGGCTCAAGGACTTTCTAACGTCCTCGCTTTTTATCTCCTTCAAATCGCTCATATTCCCCGAATTCCTTCTCGTATTCTTTTATTACTTCTTCTGGACTACAATAGTAGTTTTCTACAATTCCTAATCTAAAATGTCCAAGGCTAATGCTACAGGCAAAGAAAGCAAACTCCAATCGTGTTAAATCTCTTTCAGTTTGTCTTCCCTTAAACGTTCCGTCCGATTGTCTGCGAGGATCGTTGATCCGCTGCCTAACCTTTTGATACTTATCCCAAATTTTCGGATTGCTTTTTGAACGCTCTTTTATATATGCTTCAGCTTCTTGTACTGATTTGAACCGCTGCACGTATGCAACTGTTCTTTCCAAAGCAAATCCTTTCCGAAACGAATGCGAACTGAATTCTTTCTGTACTGTAACAATCTTTTTATTTCCGTCTTTGTCCTTGATCGTTATATTTTGTTCCCTTGATAAATGCGAACCTGCTTGTTTTACTAATTCGCTTACCGATTTTCTCGTTTCTTTTATGCTTAAAAACTTACCGTCTGTTTTCTTTGCAAGAAAAACCCGATGATTGTCTTTCTTTCCTGCGATCATATGATTTAATTCCGTACGCAATTCTTTATCCAATGGTATTTCAACAACTTCCCGAGTCAATCCGCCCTTATCTTTTCGAAATGTAATCGCCCCAGTATTCAATAATTCTCGCACTTGATCCACTTTTAATCCCAAAGTATTCGTAATCCGTCCACCGCTCACATGCTGCAATCTCGAAGACACATAAGCAATCCTACGCATATTACTATCATCATCCTTCATTCCGTGTCCCTGGTTCTTTATGTTTCGAAAAACGCTTTGCAATTCCTCACGATTCGGCGTTAAAACCTTACTTCCGGCGCTATATCGCAAAACATTTGAATCCGCCAATAATTTCTGCATTTTGTCCACGTCCTGCACAACAAATTTCGCCCGATTTTCTACGTTACTCGTGAACGCTTTCGTTGAAAGAATCGCTTCATTGAGCGCTTTTGATGATGCGATTAACGTTTTCATGTTATAGGCTTCACTTATGTTTCCTTGAAAAAACTTTTCCATCTTTGAATGAATATGCTTTTCAAAACATGGACCGATTTTTTTCATATCTGCATATCCAGTTTCTTTATTTATTTCTCTTACAAATCCAATCGCCATATCTTTGTACGTCTGCCATGTATTATAAGACCATGATTTTGGTGTAGGCATATTATCAATTTCTTCTTGGCTTAATCCTTTTGCTTCCCCGATCTTCTGATTTTCTTCCATTTTCTCTTCCTTTGCACGTGCCTTTGCAAAGTACAATCGTTCAAAAGCATCCTCGATTTTCCCAATTGTTTTGGACAATTTCATACTATCTTTCATACAATCCACCCCTTTCATATCAATGGTTTATCTATCAATAACGCCCATGAACATTAAGCGTTCATAAGCCAAAAAAGACAAAATCAAAAACTCTTTTTTTACTAAGTCCCTCGAATAAAAGGCATATTCGACGAACTAAGTAAAAGCCGGTATTTTTCTTATGTTTGTGCATCCTTGGGTGTCTGCACAAACATAAGAAAAATATCCTCACCAGTTTCCACCTGGTTAAGTCGGAATTTTTTAGCGACAAAAAAACGTCGCAAAAATACCCACTTAACCGCTGGAAGTTCAAGAGCAACTCCACATTTCTGTATTCGTTGCTGCCGCAACGAATACAGAAATATTCCGCCTAAGGCATCTCCATTTTTTCTTATGCGCCTACTGGCGCATAAGAAAAAATTTCGCCTAGAGCATCTCGTACTTTGCGTTTCTATCGGCTTGTTGCACTTGTATGTATTTTCGAGCCACGTCTCGAAAATACATACAAATACACAATCCTCCAAACGCAAAGCACTTCGACCACAACCATATAGCCGATACGAATCGTCACAGTATGTTTTGTTGTTGCACAGTTAAGAGAGTAACTGTAACTCCCATCCTTTCGGATGTTGCGCATGTTCTTGTGTTACCAAAAATAAGATACATGGATTTTTTGAGAGTTTGAGGTACCCCCACGAACACGCTGGTCCGTATACACCCTTGTGACTTTGAATCTAAAATATGAAAAACATAAATCAATATTTCAGCGTAAATTTTCTTCTAGATGATCAGACTAAAAGCGGACTATACATTTGTTGATCAGGCAAATCTTACGTCATCTTTTTTCCTCCTCGAATTTTTTTTTTGTTTGGTACTGCTAAATTTTAAAAATATGAAACTGTAATTCTTCCCAAAATCAGTAGTGTTATTGAAATAAATTTTCTTTTAAAGCTAACCAACGTAAATCTAAATTTTTCCCTTTCTATTTTTTATTTGTTTTGGTTGTGACTCTCGCAAGCGAGTTTCACGAATATAATCATCTTTGGGTAAAAAGATTTTTCTCTGATTTGCCAGTCTACACATAAAAATAAAAAACGTTGGATATCTATATTCTAGTTACCAACGTTTCTTTTTATGAGCGAGCGACAAGATTAATTTATGTTGAACTTGCAACACACCCCTATTCATTTATTTTCGTATATAAGATTTTCTTTCAAATCATTTGTTGTCATGCGTGCATGACGGGTTTTAAAAGTTAAACTAAATATACTTAAATTTTAGCATAAGGCAACAAAAATAGTTGCAACAAAATCAACTTAATCAAGCCTTCCTCACGTTCTGATTTGTTTGGGTGCTAGACTATTCAAAACAAAAAACAGGCGTCTTAAAAACGAAAATAAGAGGTCGAATTTTGAAGAAATGAGGAAAGAAAAATGAAAAGGATAGATTTTCATGAAATCGACTTCGAAAAAATGAAAATAGTAGATAAATATGAATATCATTCTGAAGATTACCATTCATACCATTTAGAATTTAAATTACTCGAGTTTCCAAAAGAAAGTTTTTTAATTTCGATAAGTGTGTGGGGAAACGAGTGGAGTTTCAATCATATTTATCAAATGCATAAAGAAACAAAATATATTCTCGATGATGAATTAAAAGAAAAGTTCATTACAGCACTAAAAATAATTCTATAAAATTTGGAATTTGATGAAATATTTTGATAGAAACACTTGTTTGTATCATTTGTTTTTGAGATAATGAAAATATCGTGAGTAATTACTATCGAATTAAATGGGGGATACAGATATGAAGAATATCATCGAAAGGGGATATTCAACCATTTTATAGCAATCGAGGTGATTACATTTTATGATAAGAATTCGCTACAAGAAA
>NZ_JAKUDX010000025.1:0-14958 GCF_022662615.1 Bacillus cereus group sp. BfR-BA-01523 | reverse complement strand
GCGTTCATCCTGAGCCAGGATCAAACTCTCCAATAAAGTTAGTTTGTCTAGCATCTAAAAATAAAAATTGACGTTTCACGTTGTTTGTTTCGTTTAGTTTTCAAAGTTCAATGCCGCGTTTCAGCGACTCTTATAATTTAACATTTTGACTTGAATCTGTCAACAACTTTTTTCTTTCGTTCCTGACGACGCTTATTAATTTATCATATTACTAATTGATAAGTCAACGCTTTTTTAAAAAATGCCAAAATAAATTTATCTTGGCATTATATATAGCTTAATAATCACTAATGCAGCAACACCTGGCACCCCTAATAAACTTGATACTGTAGCTGTGCCCATGTTAATTGGAATATGAAAATCGAAATATGTCCCTGCAACATTCACAATAAATAGTAACGCTATACCTAAAGTGACATGAAAGAGTGCTTTCCCTATAAAACGTATTGGTTTAGCAGAAACACCAAAAACAAGAAAAATAAAAACTAAAGAAAGAATGCCAACAATAATAATTGTAGAATTCATTTTTTCCTCCTTATGAATGACCTATACATATCCATTTGTATGGGACAAGACAAGAAAAAAGAACATCTATAACATAACTCCTACCACTTCATCTTCATAACCTTTAATCAGTAATCTTTCTTCTAAGCACTAGCAATTAGATACAACTAATTCCATTCCCATTTTTTCTTTCTCCTCTTTATATCCCAAAAATAAAGTAGCCCTATTACTCACAAATAAATCGATAAAAAGTAAAAGGTCCCGCTTTAAAAAGCAGGACCTTTTACCATTGTTCCATTTTCACAGGACGACGTTTTGCTTCTTTTAACAAGAAAAAATATTTCGCCTCTGCTATCTTTAAAGAACAAAGTACATCTTGAGACGGCTCAACACTTTGTTCAACCAGTCTCTTCTGACGTAGCCATTCATTCTTTACCTTTTCTAATAATACAATTAACTTATCGTCATACTCTTTACGCAACTTACCCTTTTTTTGAAAGAACATTTTCCCTTCTCCTCTTATATCTCTCTACGGCCTTCTAAAGCTTTCGATAGTGTTACTTCATCTGCATATTCTAAATCTCCACCAACTGGCAGACCATGTGCAATACGAGTTACTTTAATTCCTGTTGGCTTTAAGAGGCGGGATATGTACATCGCTGTGGCTTCCCCTTCAATATTAGGGTTTGTTGCTAATATCACTTCTTGTACTGTTTCATCTTGCAGTCTCTTTAATAACTGCGGAATATTAATATCCTCTGGTCCAATTCCCTCCATTGGAGAAATGGCACCACGCAAAACATGATATACACCTTGATATTCTTTCATTTTTTCCATCGCAATTACATCTTTCGGCTCTTGTACTACACAAACAACCGATTGATCCCTATGCGAATCGTCACAAATATAACAAGGATCGCGGTCAGTGATATGTCCGCACACAGAACAATACGCTAAATCTCGCTTTGCATTCACAAGTGCTTTCGCAAAACCTAGTACATCATCCTCTTTCATATCTAACACGAAGAATGCCAATCGAACCGCTGTTTTCGGTCCGATTCCTGGCAACTTCATAAAACTATCGATTAATTTTGATATCGGTTCTGGATAGTGCATATATCAATATCCTCCTAGAACATTCCACCTGGTAAGTTCATGCCTTTTGTAAATTTGCCCATTGTAGAGTTTGAAAGTTCATCAACCTTTTTAAGTGCATCATTCGTTGCAGCTAATACTAAGTCTTGTAACATTTCGATATCTTCTGGATCTACAACTTCTTCTTTAATTTTCACTTCAAGAACTTGCTTATGACCATTTGCAATAACAGTAACCATTCCGCCGCCAGCTGTACCTTCAACTGTTTTTTCGCCAAGCTCTTCTTGCGCCTTCGCCATATCCTTTTGCATTTTTTGCATTTGTTTCATCATATTATTCATATTTCCCATTCCGCCACGCATCATAATTAATTCCTCCTCATTATTATTACTCTTTTATTTCAATAAGTTCTTGCCCTACTAATTTTACAGCCTCTTCTATAAGAGGATCTTCTTTTTGTTCTGAGCTTTCTTCAGAATCCCCGCCTTCGCGTTGTAAAAAGTCTTCACGAATTTTACCCCATTCACTTTTTGGGATAGCAATCATATTTAACCTTTTACTTAACAATTCAAAAAGGGTTTGTTCCAATGTATCCATCGCTTCTCGATTTTCACTAGCCATTTTGCAATGAATCTCATATTGAAATGCTAACACATAGGTATCATCCGAAGCCGCAACTGGTTCACTATTTTCTAATAAAACAGCAAATGCTACTTTGTTATGTGACTTGAGCCTTCCTAATAATTCGCCCCATACAGCTTTTAACTGTTCTAAATCTTGACGCTTCGCTTGCTTTAACACTTCATTCACACGTCCAACAGGAATTTTCATACTTCCTGTTCGTACCGGTTTTGGTGTTGCCCGCGTCTCTCTTACTTCCTGCTGCACACCAGCTGGCACGCCATTCTTTTTAACTTGCTCTAACTCTTTCTCCAACTGCTGCATCCTGTTCATAATCGCTTGTAAACGATCTGCGCCGTTTGCTTGCATCATAAACTGCTGACACAGTTGCACCATAACAACTTCCAAGAATATTCTTGGATGGTTTGTCCACTTCATCTCCTGTTGTCCCTTACTAAGGGTATGAATAATTTCATAGATTACTTCCGGTTGCATTTCTTCACTTAACGTACGGAATTGATCATCTACAATTACTCGTTCCAACATATGTTCTAATTGTGGTGAAGTTTGATATAAAAGCATATCACGATAGTAGTAAATGAAATCCTCCATAAAGCGAACTGGATCTTTCCCTTTACTCATCATCTCATCTATAATACGTAACGCTCTTGATACATCATTTTCACGTATACATTCTACCAGGTCACCCAAATATCGCTGAGATACAGATCCTGTTACAGCTAAAACATCTTCACTCGTCACCCTCTCATCACTATAAGAAATAGCTTGATCAATAAGACTGAGCGCATCACGCATACCACCTTCGGCGGCACGCGCTACGATTTGTAACGCTTCATCTTCTACTTGCGTACCTTCATTTGTCACGACCGTCGATAATCTCTCAACGATATCGTTTACTGATATCTTTCGAAACTCAAAACGCTGACAACGCGAAATAATTGTAGCTGGAATTTTATGCGGTTCTGTTGTCGCCAGAATAAAAATAACATGTCCTGGCGGCTCTTCTAAAGTTTTCAAAAGCGCATTAAAGGCACCCATAGAAAGCATGTGAACTTCATCAATAATGTATACTTTATATCCTACAGCACTTGGAGCATATTTTACTTTATCTCTTATATCTCGAATTTCATCTACACCGTTATTTGAAGCCGCATCAATTTCTAATACATCTGAAATAGACCCTTGTGTAATTCCTAAACAAGAAGGACATTCATTACAAGGTTCAGCTACCGGGGCGTGTTCACAGTTAATTGCCTTTGCAAATACTTTTGCAATTGTCGTTTTCCCTGTTCCCCTCGGACCCGAAAACAAATAAGCATGTGAAGCTTTCTCTTGAAGAAGGGCATTTTGCAACGTTTTTGTCACGTGCTTTTGACCGACTACATCTTCGAATTTTTGCGGTCTCCATGTTCGGTATAACGCTTGGTATGACACGAAAATACGGCCTCCCTCAAAGGTTATTATCTTATTTATTATAACCCATTCTGTTTATAGATTCCAAAAGTTATTTTCCATACAAAAAACTCACCTTTATATAAAGGTGAGTTTTGTATACATATATAACTGCCGTGCACCTTCTGTCGATTACGTACCATAAGCGTTACTCAAGCAGTTAGCTCGGTTCAGGCACTCCTGCGGCACACGAGAAAACCCGCTTATTGCTGCTTCCTTCCGGACCTGACAAGGTTCACGGGGTCCCGTTGCGCAGGACCCAAACGTCAACACCACTTACTTAAGGCAGACCTTACAGCAACATAACCTCGAGAAGGGATTCAGCCTCGCTAGAGCGGATTGCGAGTATAGGGCACCGCTACCTCCCCGCTTAGCACGGCAAAGTTAAAACCAATATTCGGTTGCCTTGGATAAGGCATTATCAGTATAACTTGTTTTTTTACAAAATGCAAATACGTTAGTTACCATTACTTTTCTCTAGTTTTTTCACTTCTTTTCTTTTCTTACGAAGCTCCCTAAAAAAAATCGTTAACAACGTACCACATTCTTCTTCAAGTACACCAGGCACTACTTCACACTGATGATTAAAACGCTCATCAGTTAAAAGATTCATCAACGTACCTGCACATCCACCTTTCGGATCGCTCGCACCATATACAACCCGTTTTATACGCGATAAAACAATTCCCCCTGCACACATTGGGCAAGGTTCTAATGTTACATATAACGTTGCATCTTCTAAACGCCATGTCCCTAATTTTTTGCAAGCTTCATCAATAGCTAAGAGTTCGGCGTGAGCTATTGATCTCTGTTCAGTTTCTCTTAAGTTATGTGCGACACTAATCACTTCACCATCTAGCACAATTACAGCACCAATTGGTACCTCTTGTATCGCCTCCGCCTTCTTCGCTTCCTCTATTGCTAACTGCATAAAATATATATCTCGCTCCATAATATAGTCCTTTCACCAAAAATAAAATACACTTTTTCATTTCTTGCAGGTGGGATAACTTTTACAAATTCAATCCAACCTAAAGAAGAAAGAGAGGGAATTACATATGAAAAATACTGCCTTACTCATTATCGATATGATTAATGATTTTCAATTCTCCCACGGACCCATCCTGGCACAGAAATGTGAAATTATAAAGAACCCCATTTTACAATTAAAGGACACCATGAAGTCATTGGGCTATCCAATAATTTATATCAATGATCACTATCAACTTTGGAGATCTGATATTGATCAACTTATCACCCATTGTACAAATGAGTATAGTAAAAATATTATCGAGGCCATTGCTCCGCATACTGACGATTACATTTTTATTAAACCACATTACTCTGCTTTTTATGAAACACCTTTGAATTCTTTATTAGGTTATTTAAAAATTGAAAATCTCATTTTAACAGGAATTGCCGGGAACATATGCATCCTTTTTACAGCTAATGATGCCCATATGAGAAATTATACACTTTATGTACCACGGGATTGCATCGCTTCTAATAACGAGCAAGATAATGAACATGCTTTAAAAATAATGGAAGCCACATTAAAGGCAAATATTGTACCGTCATCCCAAATAAAATTTAATTAATACATATCTATTTTCTAACTTTTTATATCAAATTAGTCCGCTCGCTCCCCTCTTGTGCTACAATAATTCTGTTTTGTGTTTTTAGTAGTCACGGTAAATCACTGATTGAAAGGAGGAAACAGCGTGACCGGAGTACCATTTATCACGGTTGAAGGACCAATTGGTGTTGGAAAAACTTCACTTGCGAAGGAACTTTCAACTCACATGCAACTCCACTTACTAAAAGAGATTGTTGATGAAAATCCTTTTTTAGGAAAATTCTACGAAGACATCGACGAATGGAGTTTTCAAACAGAGATGTTCTTTCTTTGTAATAGATACAAACAACTAGAGGATATTAACATAAAGTATTTGAATCAAAGAAAGCCTGTAGTAGCAGATTATCATATATTTAAAAATTTAATTTTTGCATCCCGTACATTAAAAGATTCTCAATATGACAAGTACATGCAAATTTATCGCATTCTTACGCAAGATATGCCTGTGCCAAATGTCATCGTTTATTTAACAGCGAGCCTAGAAACATTACAAAAACGAATTGCCATGCGCGGAAGAGAATTCGAAAAAAATATGGATCCAAATTACTTGCTACAGCTTACAAAAGATTACGAAACAGCAATGGATGCTTTCAAAAAGGACCATCCAGATATTCCAGTATTGAAATTTAATGGAGACGATATGGATTTTGTAAGAAATCCTGATGATTTAAATATCATCTTATCAGCTCTTCAAAATACTCTCTTGAAGGAGTCGAAATAACAATGAATTTAAGGCAAAAATATGATATACCAAATGATGCAGTTATCACTATTGCTGGAACAGTAGGTGTCGGTAAATCAACTATGACAACTGCATTGGCTAACGCTTTAGGTTATCGTACATCTTTTGAAAAAGTAGATTCCAATCCATATTTGGACAAGTTCTATGCTGATTTCACACGCTGGAGCTTTCACTTACAAGTGTACTTTTTAGCAGAACGATTTAAAGAACAAAAAAGAATTTTCGAATATGGTGGCGGTTTTGTTCAAGACCGTTCTATATATGAGGACACTGGTATTTTCGCAAAAATGCATTACGAAAAGGGTACAATGACTGAAACTGATTATGAGACATACAAAGGGTTATTTGATGCTATGGTCATGACTCCTTACTTCCCTCATCCAGACTTATTAATTTACCTAGAAGGTTCTTTTGATGATATTGTCGATCGTATTCAAGAACGAGGACGTCCCATGGAGCAGCAAACACCAATTGAATATTGGAAAGAGATGCATGGACGTTACGATAACTGGATTAATAACTTTAATTCATGCCCTGTTTTACGATTAAACATTAATGAATACGATATTTTAAAAGATGGCGATTCAATCGAACCAATCATTAAAAAAATTGGACATTTTTTAAAACAAACACGTAAACTTGTAAAATAAAAAACCCGTGCATATGCACGGGTTTTCCTATGAAATTACTTTTTCTTTTTTGTCGGAGCAATAATTTCACTCTCTGGCTTTCCAGCATTAATACGCTGACGAACAGTACTCGTACTAATATCATATGTTTCAGCAATCTCTTTAACAGTCAATTCTTTCCCATTAATTACTGCTGTTAGTAATTTCCCTGTACGTTTTGGAGTTACTTCTTTTTGCACAGCTGGTTTTTCAGCTTCTTTTGGTACCTCTACTTTTTTTGCAACCTGTTTTACATCACAAGTGCAACCACAAAGTTTACGGAATGTATCATCACTTATAATGCGTGACACATTTGCACCACTGTTTAAAATTCTATTGTTCTTACAGACAGGACATTGTACATAATATAAAGTTTTTCCATCTAAAGGAAACGTTTGTATAATAAGATCCATGTTAACTCCTTTCATATCTATGAAGATAATCATCGGAATATGAGTGTGTAATAAGGACACTATATCCTTACATCATACTTTATGATTGGTTTTAAAATAAAAACTCGTTACGTGTTGGTAACGAGTTCTCCAATCTCCACTTATATGCGCTGTTGTCAATTATATCTGGAGGAGGTAGAGGGATTCGAACCCCCGCGCGACTCTCGCCGCCTGTCGGTTTTCAAGACCGATCCCTTCAGCCAGACTTGGGTATACCTCCATATTGACATCAAATATAATATCAAAAGAAAAACAGTTAGTCAACCCCACTATAATAAATTATGAGGAAAGGGGAATTTTACTTCCCCTCTCCTTTATGACACTGCTGACAACGTCCATAATTACCAATCACTCATACCGATGAATGTTTTAACTTATTTAATAACTGTTTTTCCTCCCATATAAGGGCGAAGAACTTCTGGAATTATAATTGTACCATCTTCTTGTTGGTAGTTCTCTAAAATAGCTGCCACTGTACGTCCAATTGCAAGACCAGATCCATTTAGTGTATGAACATGTTCCGGTTTACCATTTGGCTCACGACGGAAACGGATATTCGCACGTCTCGCTTGGAATGCCTCAAAATTACTACAAGAAGAAATTTCACGATATGTACCATAGCTTGGAATCCATACTTCAATATCGTATTTCTTCGCTGCTGTAAATCCTAAATCTCCTGTACACATGCTCATAACGCGATATGGCAACTCTAATAATTGTAACACGCGCTCTGCATCATTTGTTAATTTTTCTAACTCTTCGTAAGAATCTTCTGGTTTCACGAACTTCACAAGTTCAACTTTATTAAATTGGTGTTGGCGAATTAAACCACGTGTATCACGACCAGCTGAACCTGCTTCAGAACGGAAGCATGAGCTAAACGCAGCATATCGTATCGGCAATTGCTCTTTACTCACAATCTCATCACGATGCATATTCGTTACAGGTACTTCAGCTGTTGGGATTAGGAAATAATCTTCACTTTCAATACGGAATGCATCTTCTTCAAACTTCGGAAGTTGTCCTGTTCCTGTCATACTTGCACGGTTTACCATATAAGGAGGCAATACTTCCTCATATCCATGCTCATCAGTATGAAGGTCAAGCATAAAGCTAATCAAAGCACGTTCTAATCTTGCACCAGCACCTTTGTAAAATACAAATCGACTTCCTGTTACTTTCCCAGCACGTTCAAAATCTAAAATCCCCAAATCAGTAGCAAGGTCCCAATGTGGTTTTGGCTCATAAGTAAATTCTTTCACTTCTCCCCAAGTACGTGCTACTACGTTATCATCCTCTGTTTCGCCTATTGGGGCAGATTCATGAGGGATATTTGGGATAGATAGCATTAATCTTTCTAAATCTTCTTCAACTGTACGAAGCTCATTATCAAGATCTTTTACTTTTTCCCCAACTTCACGCATTTCTAGAATTAGAGCTTCCGCATCTTTCTTTTCACGCTTTAATACTGAAATTTGTTGAGATACTTCGTTACGTTTACTTTTTAGTTCTTCTGTTTGAACAAGTAGCTCTCTTCTTCTCGTATCAAGTTCTTCAAAGCGACCAAAATCCGTTAAATCTTCGCCTCTATGCTGTAATTTTGCTTTTACTTCTTCAAAATTCGTACGTAAAAATTTAATATCAAGCATTATATACTCCTCCTTTTATTTTATAAAACACAAAAAACTCCCGTCCCTATACAAAGGGACGGGAGTTAACCCGCGTTGCCACCCTAGTTGAAAGCATTACCGCTTTCCTCTCAAGTAGAAATAACGGCTCTTCACCGGGAATGTTTACTAATCAAAAGATATTCCACATTCCATTCCAGGATGGATTCACAAACTGTTTCTATCGATTTCCACCAACCATCGACTCTCTATAAGAAACAACATTTGTTACTACTTCCTATCAACACGCTTATTTTATAAAATTGTTATCATCAATTTACTATAATCTTATACAAGTTGCAAGTTACTTATACAACTTTTTTCATTTTCGCTTCTTTTACCATTTCTACAAAGTATGCTGTTACACGATGATCATCCGTTAATTCCGGATGGAAAGAAGCAGCTAAAAACTGCCCTTGCCTTACCGCTACCATTCGCTCGCCATGCATAGAAAGTACTTCAACATCATCCGCTACATTTACAACATACGGAGCACGGATAAATACACCAACAAAGTCTTCTCCCACACCTTTAATTGAAAGTGCAGCTTCAAAACTATCTTTTTGGCGTCCGAACGCATTGCGCTCAACCGTAATATCCATAGCACCAATATGTGCTTCTTCATAGCCAATAAGTGTTTTCGCAAGAAGAATCATTCCTGCACATGTACCAAACATTGGTTTACCAGACTTCGTAAATGTACGAAGAGGCTCCATGAAAGCATACTTATCAATAAGACGGCGCATTGTTGTACTTTCACCGCCTGGTAAAATAAGACCATCAATCTCTTCAAGTTGCTCTATACGCTTTACAACAACAGCTTCTGCACCACTTGCCTCAACTGATTTTACATGCTCACGAACTGCACCTTGAAGACCTAGTACACCGATTTTCACCATTTTAAAGATCTCCTTTAATTACCATCCACGCTCTTGCATGCGTTGTTCTGGTAATAATGTTGAAATTTCGATACCTTTCATTGCATTACCTAATCCTTTAGAAAGGCTTGCAACTAGTTCGTAATCTTCATAATGAGTCGTTGCTTCAACGATTGCACGTGCAAATTTCTCTGGGTTCTCTGATTTGAAGATACCAGATCCAACAAATACACCATCAGCACCAAGTTGCATCATTAACGCTGCATCTGCTGGTGTTGCTACACCACCTGCTGCAAAGTTTACAACTGGCAGGCGACCAAGGCGTTTAATTTCAAGTAGTACTTCATAAGGAGCACCAGTATTTTTTGCATATGTCATTAACTCATCTTCACGTAGACTTGCAACTTGACGGATTTCTGCATTGACTTGGCGCATATGACGCACTGCCTCTACAATGTTTCCTGTTCCAGGTTCACCTTTTGTACGAAGCATAGCTGCACCTTCTGCAATACGACGTGCAGCTTCTCCGATATCTCGGCAACCACATACAAACGGAACTGTGTAATCACGTTTATTTAAATGGTATACTTCATCAGCAGGAGTCAATACTTCACTCTCATCGATATAGTCTACCCCTAATGATTCTAATACACGTGCTTCTACAAGGTGACCGATACGACATTTTGCCATAACCGGAATTGATACAGCACCCATAACTTCTTCAACAATTGTTGGATCTGCCATACGAGAAACGCCACCTGCTGCACGAATATCTGCAGGTACACGCTCTAATGCCATAACAGCAACTGCGCCTGCCTCTTCTGCAATCCTTGCTTGCTCAGCGTTAACTACGTCCATAATAACGCCGCCTTTTTGCATTTCTGCCATTCCACGTTTTACACGTTCTGTCCCTGTTACATTTGTCATGTACAAAAACCCCCCTAGGTGAATTGCTTTCCCCCGTTAAAGAAGAAAATTAAGAATACTCTTACATTCTACCACTAACTATCTGATGCTTGTCCACTACTTTTTCATAAAGTCGGTATGAAAAATAGGAATAAGAAAAAGCTCCTACAATGAGGAGCTTTTAAAACCAACCTTTTACTGTATCAATAGCACCATTCCACATATCACTAAAGAAAGAACCAATTCCGCGCATAGAACGCGTAAACCAGCCTGCCTCTTCTACTTCAGATTTTGTTACAAGGTCTACTTGTAATGATTTTCCTGATAAAAATCCAGGATCATTACTCTCTTTAGACGTTACAACCATTTGTCCAAGTGCAACTCCCTTTTTCAGAGGTGCTTCTTGTCCCTTATTTCCTTCTTTAAATTCTGTTTTATAAACGTCTTTACTTCCCTTTGGCACCGGAAGTGAAACAGCTTGCTTCGTTTGAACTGCTACATCTTTATCTTTCGCATTTTCAACTCTTACTGTTTCTTTTCCTTTGACCGAAGAACCTTTTTCATACATTTTCTTCATTTCAAAGTTAGCAAAGCCATAATCATATAATTTCTTCGTCTCATCGAAACGCGCTGTATGAGAACTTGTTTTAATAACTACAGAAATAAAACGCATACCGTTTCGTTCAACCGTACCAGTGAAGCAGTCCCCTGCTTCTGGAGTTGATCCTGTTTTTAGACCATCTACTCCGTCATATTCTTTAACTAACCCCTTTAACATCCAGTTCCAGTTCGACATCCCAAATTTCTCTTTTTCGGGACGGAAAACTTTTTTCGGGATTTTTGCTGTATCTAACACTTTTGGATAATCTTTAATTAAATGTTGCGCTAAAGTTGCAACATCCTTCGCAGACATTTTATTTTCTTCATCCGGTGTTGTACCTTCAGGATGCATCCCTTTTAAATCTTTGTTCGTTAAACCCGTAGAATTAACAAATTTATAATTTTTCAATCCTAGTTCTTTCGCTTTATCATTCATCATTTTTACGAAATCTACTTCTTTACCTGCAATCGCTTCTGCTAATGCAATTGTTGCACCATTTGCAGAAAAGATTGCCATTGCCTCGTATAACTCTTTTACTGTATACAGGCCACCATTTTCTAATGCAACATTTGATAATGAAGCATCTTGTGAAATCTTATATGCATATTCAGAAACCTTAATTTTTTGATCCCACTTAAGTTTTCCTTTATCCACTGCTTCATGAACTAAATATTCACTCATCATCTTTGTCATACTAGCAATTGATAATAATTCATCTGCATTCTTTTGATATACAATTTTCCCAGAATTCGCTTCAACTAAAATCGCTGCACCCGCTTCAATGTTTAAAGCAGCTCCTGTTTCTGCTGACGCATTGCTATATGGTGCAAACACGCCAAAAGCTAGTGTAAGCACTGTTACCAACGCAATGAATCTTTTGCAAAACATACCTTTCACTTTTGCTACCCCCAATATCTATGTACTCACATAACCGTTATTCTAACATAATCAAAAAAAAATAGACAGAGATATCAAATCTCTGTCTATTTGTATATAAGACATTACAATGAGTAGTTTGGAGCCTCTTTTGTAATCTGTACGTGATGAGGATGGCTTTCACGTAAACCTGCACCTGACATACGAATGAACTGCGCATTCTCACGTAAGAATTCTAAATTCTGCGCTCCGCAGTATCCCATACCTGCACGTAATCCACCAACTAATTGATGAACTGTATCTGCTAAAGGTCCTTTATATGGTACTCGTCCTTCAATACCTTCAGGAACAAGTTTTTTGTTTCCTTCTTGGAAGTAACGATCTTTACTTCCTTTTTCCATCGCTCCAACAGAACCCATACCACGATATACTTTAAATTGGCGACCTTGATAAATTTCAGTTTCTCCAGGGCTTTCAGCAACACCAGCAAACATACTACCTAGCATAACAACGTGTGCTCCTGCTGCTAAAGCTTTAACCATATCACCAGAGTACTTAACACCGCCATCAGCAATAACTGGAATACCGTGTTTACGAGCTTCTGTTGCACAATCATAAACTGCTGTTAATTGTGGTACACCAACACCAGCTACAACACGCGTTGTACAAATAGAACCTGGTCCAATACCAACTTTAACTACGTTTGCACCAGCCTCAATTAATGCTTTCGTTGCTTCAGCTGTAGCAACATTTCCAGCGATAATATTTAGTGCTGGATATTTCGCACGAACTTCTTTTACTTTTTCAATAACACCTTTAGAATGCCCATGAGCTGTATCAAGTACAATTGCATCTACGCTAGCTTTTACTAATGCATCGATACGAAGCATAGCATCAGCCGTTACACCAACAGCTGCTCCAACTAATAAGCGTCCTTGCTTATCTTTAGCAGAGTTTGGGAATTCAATTACTTTTTCAATATCTTTTATTGTAATAAGCCCTTGTAATACACCGTTATTATCAACAAGAGGGAGCTTTTCAATTTTATACTTTTGTAGGATTTTTTCAGCTTCTTCCAGTGTAGTACCAACTGGAGCTGTAATTAACTGTTCTTTTGTCATTACGTCAGAAATTTTGATTGAGTAGTCTTGGATGAAACGCATATCACGGTTTGTAATAATACCAACTAATTTTCGCTCATCTAAATTATTTACAACTGGTACACCTGAGATACGATATTTTCCCATAAGATGTTCTGCATCATATACTTGATGTTCTGGAGTTAAGAAGAAAGGATCTGAAATAACGCCGCTTTCAGAGCGCTTTACTTTATCAACTTGCTCTGCTTGTTGCTCAATAGACATATTCTTATGAATAATTCCTAAACCGCCTTGGCGAGCCATTGCAATAGCCATGTCAGCTTCTGTTACTGTATCCATTCCTGCACTAATTAACGGGATGTTTAGCTGTAAGCTTTCAGATAAAACTGTTTTAACACTTACTTCTCTTGGTAATATATCTGACCTCGCTGGTACAAGTAATACATCATCAAAAGTCAAACCTTCTTTAACAAATTTAGATTCCCACATAATTGTTCCCCCCATGATACCAGAAATTATTATTAGTAGCTTATCAATTGGTTAAAATACTGTCAAGGACGTATATATATGTTAGAATTTTTAGACAATAAAAGGAGCGTAATATATGCATCAAACACATTGTACTTGGCAGCAATTAAGTTTCTTTTTTTCATCTCAAAATGTACAACGTTATCTTGCCCGTTGTTATGAAAAATCCTCCATACAAGATGCTGAAAAAAAAAGTTTTGAAAACTGTTATCCCTTTATTTACTACTT
Source organism: Bacillus cereus group sp. BfR-BA-01523 (assembly GCF_022662615.1). NCBI lineage: Bacteria > Bacillati > Bacillota > Bacilli > Caryophanales > Bacillaceae > Bacillus > Bacillus cereus group sp. BfR-BA-01523. Next base: position 983 of record NZ_JAKUDX010000025.1, on the reverse strand, counting down.
AGAACACGGGAAAAATTATTATGAATTATATAAGGTGGCCCCCTTTTCGATTCAGCCAATGTTGTTATTTTATGGAATTAGCCAACTGTTTAAAGCTTGCTTGTTAACTATTGATCCTAACTACCCAGAATCAACTACTGTTTTAGCTCATGGCGTTACGACTCGTAAACGGAAAAAACAGGGGTATCAATTTTTAGAAGATGAGGTGAAAATACAGAAAAACGGATTGTTTACTCACGTTGCAGAACAACTGTTTCACATGAAACACTTAGAAGCGGAGAAGTTTAATATGTTAGAGCTAATGGGGAATATTCCTGAATTACAAAATTTGTTGCGCTATAGTCAAAAAGTATCAACTTTATATAAGATCGATTCAACAAATAAAAATGAGCTCTCTTTTTCAGTCAACATATTAGATCGATTACATATGACTAAAGAGCGATTTTCTCGTTACATCGAAACAACTTGTAAGCATTTATCAATACAACACGTACCTGAGAAAAATAATGAATTAAATTTGTTTTTTTCGGCACCTATTCAATCATGGAATCCTATGTATAGTACACCTTTATACTATGAGCATCTTACTGACACTTATTATTTACCACTTACGACTGACCCTAGAAACTCTAAGCCAGTGTTGCCTGAGCTCCTTGTTCATTATTTATTGCTCTATAATTTAAGTATGATTTCTAGGTATGAAACAGATTGGTGGTATGACTTACTTGGAAGCTATGGATCTGAAGATTATCCGTTTATTTATCAATTTCTCAATATTTCTGCTCAAAAAATCCCTTACTATATTTCAGCATTTTTACTAACGGAATCCAACCTATTTCATGGGAAATAAAAAAACACGAGTCAAATGACTCGTGTTTTTATCTTGCTTGGCGACGTCCTACTCTCACAGGGACAAGGTCCCAACTACCATCGGCGCTAGAGAGCTTAACTTCCGTGTTCGGTATGGGAACGGGTGTGACCTC
>NZ_JAKUDX010000024.1:0-20872 GCF_022662615.1 Bacillus cereus group sp. BfR-BA-01523 | reverse complement strand
CGTTCATCCTGAGCCAGGATCAAACTCTCCAATAAAGTTAGTTTGTCTAGCATCTAAAAATAAAAATTGACGTTCACGTTGTTTGTTTCGTTCAGTTTTCAAAGAACTTGTTTGCCGCTCATTTGCGACTCCCTTATGTTAACATTTTCATATTTCAATGTCAACTAAGTTTTTCATTTTGTTTTGTCGCTTTCTGCGTTGTTGCTATCGGCGACTTGTCCTATATTACACCTCTAAACTCTAATCGTCAATATGTTTTTCTAAAAAAATATAAAAAGGCTTATTCCTTTTAAAATAAGCCTTTTTATCCTATAACATTCTATTCATTTATTATTTTTCTATAATTGGTAATGAAACAATGAACTGAACGATCCCGTCCTCATACTCAGCTCGAATACTACCACCTTGCAACTCAACAATACTTTTCGCAATAGCTAATCCGAGCCCCGAACCTTCTGTTACTCTACTTCTAGATTGATCTTTCTTATAAAACCGTTCAAACAAGTTCCCTAACTCTTCTCTCGTAAACTCTTCACTATGATTCGCAATAACAATTTGTATATTCCTGCGCTGCCTTTGAAGAGAAACTTTTATCTCTCCGTCATCTTTACTATACTTAATTGCATTCATTAGTAAGTTGTCGAATACACGGACCATCTTTTCCGAATCAATCATCGCATATGCACGTTCCTCAGGAAACTTCTTAACAAACATAAGGCCATGCTCTTCCGCTTGTGGTACTAACTCTTCTATTAATTGATCAAGTAACTCATTTACACACACTTCCTGTTTTTCTAATACAACTTGTTCATTCGTTAACTTCGTATACTCAAATAAATCTTCTATTAAATTCTTTAACTGCTCCGACTTTGCAAAAGCAATTCTCGTATACTCATCATGTTGTTCTTTATTTTCATATTTAGAATCTCGAAGTAATCGCAAGTAACCCATTATAGAAGTCAGTGGTGTACGTAAATCGTGTGATACATTCGTAATAAGCTCATTCTTTTGCTTCTCTAATTTACGTTCCTTTTCTATATTATTCATAAGCTCTTCCGCCATATTATTAATATTCTCAGTTAAAGACGCAATCTCATCTTCACCTTTTTTCTCAATACGGTACGCTAAGTTTCCTTTTTCTATTTCCTTTACACCTTGTGCCATCGCTTCAATTTGCTTCATCTTTCTCTTTGTTATATAGAAGAAAGAGAAAATAAATACAAGTACACCTATGAAAAACGGAAACGGTCCTTCTTGCGTATCATATATTACTTCACCTTCTGGAATCCCACTAACAAACATGTATAAATTCTTATCTTCTATTGTAATAGGTGCAAAAGCTATAAATTCTTTTCTCGTACTTTCAAATTCTTTTCTACCATTCATATAATTAATCGCAAACGATGATGCATTACGAATTGTATTATGCAAATCAATTTGCTCTTCTTGCGCCTGCTTCGTTTTATATAAAACTTTACCGCTCTCGTCAGTGACCAATACTTTTAAAGCTCTAGAGTTTTGTTCTAAATTTTGATTCTCTATTTCAATCATAGTTGATATAGCTTCTAATTTATTTTCATGAACTGAACTATTTGCCACGCTTTGAGCTTGTTGATTAATTTGTTCCATACCAACCCGATAATCGATCGTCGCCTCTCGATTCGCATTCTCAAAAAACGGCGCTGCTGCCTTCGCTGACAAAATCCCTAACAACGCACAAGCAGTAAACGCAGTAATAAGTTGAATTCGTATACTCCGTTTCACACTCTTCACTATCTTTCCAATTAATTCTCGAATTTTCCTAACATAAGTAAATGGATTAAATATCTTTTTCAATCTTATACCCCACTCCCCATACTGTTTTTATATATATTGGCTTCCTTGGATTCTCCTCAATCTTTTCACGCACTTTCCGAATATGAACCATTACCGTGTTATCCGACTGGAAAGATCTTTCGTTCCAAACCTTTTCATAAATTTGTTCCGCACTAAAGACCATCCCCGGATTACGGACTAGTAATTCTAAAATTGAAAATTCCCTCGGGGTCAGTTTCACTTCTTCTCCATCCACAATGACTGTATGAGTGGAGATGTTTATTTTCATCTCTCCAATTTCTAACTCGTCCTCATTTTGAATAGCAAAGCCATTCATTTTCATATAACGACGTAGCTGCGATTTAATTCTTGCGATTAACTCTAACGGATTAAACGGTTTTGCTACATAATCATCTGCACCTGTTGTTAATCCTAAAATTTTATCCATATCTTGCGTTTTTGCCGAAAGCATAATAATCGGCATTTCCTTCGCTTCCCTTACTTTCATACACATATGAATACCATCTACTTTCGGCATCATAATATCTAATACGACTAAGTGCACTTCATTTTCTTCTAATATACGTAACCCTTCTTCTCCGTCCCCTGCTTGCAGTACTTTATATCCTTCGTTCTTTAAATAAATTGTAATAAGGTTCCTAATTTCTTTTTCATCATCTACGACAAGTATTGTTTCCCCAGCCATACTATCTCCCCCATCACTTTTTTAATCCCTAACTTCTATTATAAGAAAACTTCTGAAGAAAAACGCTCGGAAATCCTTAAGATTTTCTGAAGACGCAAAAAAGGTCTAGACTCCCCTCAAGTCTAGACCTTTCAAAAAACCCCTTTTATTTACGAACGTAGATGAAATATAGTACGAATAAAACTCCCATAACATACATAATTGGATGAATCTCTTTACGACGACCACTCACAACCATTGTAATTGGATAGAAGATAAACCCGATTGCAATTCCTGTTGCGATACTATACGTAAGTGGCATTGAAATGATAGTAAAGAACGCTGGCACTGCAATCTCAAATTTCTTCCAATCAATTTCTCCTAAAGATGAAACCATCAAGATTCCTACAATAATTAATGCCGGCGCTGTTACAGCTGGTGTCACAACACTTAATAGTGGTGAGAAGAATAGTGCCAGTAAGAAGAACCCTGCTGTTACAACCGCTGTAAATCCAGAACGTCCACCCGCTGCTACCCCTGCAGAAGATTCAATATAAGACGTTGTTGTTGATGTACCTAGAATTGCACCAATTACAGTTGCAATCGCATCTGCAAATAATGCTTTACCTGCACGTGGTAATTTATTGTTCTTCATTAATCCCGCTTGATTTGCAACGGCTACAAGCGTACCTGCTGTATCAAAGAAATCGATAAAGAAGAACGTTATAATAACAATCGCCATTTGAACAGTAAAAATGTCTCCAAAGTGAGTTAACGCCATACCGAACGTCGGTTCTAGACTCGGTATTGCTCCCACCACAGCTTTCGGAGTATCAATTAATCCTGTTGCTACTCCTAAAATTGCCGTAAGAATCATGCCGTAGAAAACAGCACCATTTATTTTCTTAATCATGAAGATGATTGTAATAACAACTCCGAAAATTGCTAATAACGTTGTGCCCTTCGTTAAATCCCCCAACCCAACAAGAACAGCATCATTCTTTACGATAATTCCGGCATTTTGGAATCCAAGGAAGGCAATGAATAATCCGATACCCGCCGCTACTGCAAACTTTAACTCTACTGGAATTGCATTAATGATTTTTTCCCGAATACCTGAAGCAGTAAGAATAATAAAGATAATACCTGACATTAATGTTCCAGCAATTGCCGTTTGCCACGGAATTCCCATCGTTAACACCGCTGTATAAGCAAAGAACGCGTTTATTCCCATACCTGGCGCTAAAGCAATCGGATACTTCGCAAATATCCCCATGATTAACGAACCAATCGCCGCTGCTAATGCTGTAGCAACGAATACTGCACCTGGATCCATTCCTGTACCTGCCGGTAATCCTTTAACATTTCCAAGTGACAGCGTAGCAGGATTGACAAATAGTACGTAAGCCATAGATAGAAATGTCGTTAAACCTGCTATGAACTCTGTTTTATAATTTGTGCCGAGTTCATCAAACTGAAAATAGCGTTTCATCTTACGTTTCCCCCTTTATATGATTACTCGCCGTATTTCACCCTAGCCCTCTTTTATCTATAAAAATAAAAAAGGCTTCCATTGCATATACATGGAAGCGTTCTATGAATAAAGACAAGTTTCCCCTCATCTTTATCAAAACGCCTCGTAGTCAAGCCATTTACGGTAGCTAGGTAGAAACTTTCGGGCCATATCCCCGATATTATACGACGGCATAATATTCACTTTTCGTTTGAATTACATACTCATATTAACTCGAGGAGGTGGTTTTGTCAATTTAAAAACGAACATTTTTATAAACTTTTATATTTTCGTTCGTATTAATATTAAAACAAAAGATCCATCTATACATAAATGATAGATGGATCTTTTATATTATGTAAAACATTAACATTCTTAGACTGTGTCTTGAAACGATAATACGCTGATAAACTCCCTTTAATTATAACGTTAAGTGCTTTCCCATTCGATATTCGAAGAGCTACTTGCATTGCCGTAATTCCAGTCAGCCCTTGTTCCCAGCTGACCCACTTTTCTACATTTACAATCTCATCTGCGTTATCTTGTCTTTCTTGTTTTTTATTCTAGATACACAATATTTGAGGAGATGAACCAATATATAACATAAAGCCCGTCAGTTTACCGTCAAGAACCCTACCACTATTTATTTCTATGAATTTGTGACTTTTCTTACTTAACTTCCCACTTTTTATATATTCCTGCAACGCTTTGTAAAAAATAAGGAGGAATTCACCATCCTCGTAATTATCGAGAATAGGTAAGTTATCTTGTTTCTCAGATATTGACGAAAACAATAAGAAGTCAAAAATATTAAAATTAGGAGTATTGCAGAAAAACGTATGTCTTTAAGTTCAAATTTTTCTGTAAGAAATAATTACTTTTACACCCCTCAAAAAATAACGTAACTTTTCGATGCTTATCAAGAAAAGGGAAGGAAAAATATTTCAAACTAAAAAAAACAAATTTACTTTTTCAAAATAAAAAGGCCCTCTAATAACTTTAAAGGGTTCCGTTTTGAATTACTTTTCTAAAAACGTACCGAAGTTACCTAGCTGCCGGCTCGGGAGCATCCGGAATCGAATGAGGTATCCAACCTCTATTTAAAATCTCTTCTAAAGAAGCAATAGCTGTTCCATACTCAACATATACAGATAAAAATTCTCTTGTATTTGTTTCGTAATCATTAAAAAAGACTAATCCTTTTATGATTCCTTTTAATACTTCTACAGGCTTATACCCTGTCTGACAAGAATACGTTTTATGGCCAGCTCTTCTTGTCTCAATAATGTGCATAACTAATTCGGGTAATATATCCTCATTCAATAAACCGCTACGATAAATCATATGTATATCATAAATATGTCGTGATTTCCCCTTATAATCGATATCATGATGGTAATCACATAGAGCAAAGATTTTATCTATAAAGGTCCGTTCAATTGTTTGAATTTTCATTGGAAAAGGTTGTAGCTGATATTCTTTGATTAATTCAGGTTGTTCTTTTTCTAAAAATTTCGTTATGTAATTACTAACATCTTTAATGTCGCATGGATAAGGCTTGTAAGTTAATGTTGTCTCAACGAGTATATGGTCAAGCATTTGTGTATTCCCTTCATACATTCGTGTATATCCCACTTCATACTTATTAAATTTAAGTCTCGGATAAACCGTCCCTTCATTTAAGAAAGAAAAACTTAATCTATGAATGGTTTGTGTGATCGCCTCAATCAAAGGTTTTTGACTTTTAGTAATTTCACCATTAGTCAATCTAGCTTTCTCAAAATAAATCGTTATATCGATATCCTCAGAAAATCTGTCTATGATACTATAACATTTTGAAAGAGAAGTCCCACCTTTAAATACTATTTCTGGTGCCACTTCTCTTAAGTTTTTTAAAAAGAATGAAACGTAGTAATCCTTTTCTACTTGAAAAGGTTGTAATTTAAATTCAGAAGCTGTTGCTTCCACTAATTCTTGAAAGGCCTCTTTATCTTCGTGTAAATTCATTGTTCAACCCCAAATCTAAAGCGCGAAGCACTGTTTTTTTTGAATATTTATTTAAACAATCATTAAACTCATTTTGCGTTATATTAACATCATCCAAATATTTATAAATATTATTTATAGCATTATTAATTGGTACTTCACATACTCTTTCATAATCATTTAACAAATCTAATACTTGTAATAATTTATAATTATTACTAGTAATTTCAGCCTTGGGTTTTCTTAATCGGATGACTTTCATTCCGATGCTGACCTCATTTCTAATTCTACCTGTTGCATTAGACACAATAGTTGTAATGCTAGCTGTTTGAGAAGTAATTCCTAATTGGTTTGCAAAATTAATCCCACAAGTATAGCCAATGATTTCTTCATCTTTTGGTTTGATATACTTTCTTGTTATTACTTTATCCAAGTTAACGCGCGGATTTTTTAACACACTTCTTTTTCTCGGAACATAATAAATGCCATTTTCTACTTTTAACAAGTCTCCATTATCAGCTAATCTTTTCATATTCTGACGCAATGCATCATCAGACATTGAATCTTTCAACAGTGCTTTTAAGTCTTTCGTAAATACCGGTTCATCATATCCATATTCACTTATTATGACCTCGTACACTTTATTCACTTTAAATCCCTCCTATCATTATTATATATAAGTTGTCACGAAATTGAAAATAACATTATCCGAAACGTGACATTTTCAAATATATTCTTTTTATAAGCTTATTAAATCGAATAATTCAACATACAGCGTGTAAATCCCTATTTAAACAAATCTTTTGTTTCTCGATTCCTCAAAAACCTTTTTTCATAACAATCCATTATTCGCCTATTCAGATGATTGAAAAAGGTTACATTAATATCGATACAGCGAAACTACTGTGAAATTGAATCCCCGTTAATAACACGGGGAAATCAAAATCAAACTCAAACCGTTACCTCTGAACCATCGGTACTACGTGCTTCATTGGGCTTTTAAAATCCCGAAAGTTCGAGAAAACTACACAATCAAAAAGGAGATACATATGGATACAAAATTAAAATTAAATGCAACTACTAAAATTTCACTAACAGATGGTACTGAACAAAATATAGGAGATTTACAATTTTATTTAAAACAGTTCAAACCTCCTAAACAGTTTTTATTCCTCGCTAACGAAGTTTCAATTAAAGCTGAGAAAGAATGTCCCCCTCTATAGGAATACGTTGAAACAGGATCTACAATGATTACTTTTAAAGTCTATGATCGTACCTTAGTTGAATTAGCCATTGCAAATCAACTAACGTATTATGATTTTCCAATTACGATTGTCATTGAAAATCAAGATTCTTTACCAATTCTTGATTCATATGAAGAAAACGAATTTATTCCAATTACCTTTAACAATCTAGCTGTCTATCCTAAAAAGGTTCAAAAGACAACTTATGCAAATGGCTCAATGATTGATACATGGCAATTCACTGAACTAAAAGTAAGTGTTTCAACTTATAAATTGGAGAAAAAACGAATATTTAATTGATTAGTTACGTTTTTTTATCCCTAATTTAAATCTAAAAAAACTTGGAGAAAACCTACAATTTATAAGTTCTCCAAGCTTTTTCTCATTATTATTTAATTCTTCCCACGCCTCATTTTTGATTAATCAGCACAATGCTAATCCATTAATTATGAAAAATCCATAAGGCAGAAGTATATTCGCAACATTAAATACATACTCACCCTTGTATCTGAATGTAAATTTTGAGATTGCTAATACTATGGATAGAACAATTAAATATAAAACATCCAAGAACATAAAATATAAATTCAGCGGGAATAAACCCTATAGGGAATAGCATAATATGGATATAGATAAAATAGTAATTAATCACACCTATATTCAATAAATTAGTGATCATCCAAAATTTATTACTTTTAGACATTTATCAAAAACAGTTGGATTATTCAAAACAACTATCATTAGTCGTTCTCTAGCACGTGTGGTAATTTGATATAACATTTTATCTAAATCATAATTAGGGGCACCATCGACTCTATATGAATCTAACATGCCCATAGGATTTATATAAAAATTAGAATCTATTACCGCTACAACCTTATCAAATTCTTGTCCGATTACATTATGGGCATTTAAATTTACACTATGCTGATAATTGTCATATGAAACTTTATAAATCCTAGATGTAGTGTAATTTATTATTTCCCATCCTTTTGACTTTAAATCTCTAGTATAAGACTTAACTTTACCTAATTCGGTTAAATATTGTATCTCAACACTTTTGTAATCACCACCTAACTTAGACAACCTAGGGGTAAAAAGATTATTCACAAAGTTCGATATTTCTTTATTAGTTCTAATTTTTTTAGTTAATTTAAATTTTTCTGCTTTAAGCTCACCTTCAATTTTTTGAGGGTTTTTCCGTGCAAACTCTGAATCACTAAAACATTGCTTTCCATCATAAGAGAATATACATTTTACATTATTTAATTTTACATACTCATAAAGCTCGTCTAATTGATAAGAGTACACTCTTTGAGCTTCATCTAGAACTATCACATCGTATTGGTCATCTTGTAATACCTGATCAATATCCCTTATTGGAAATATGGACCATCCTTCTTTTTTTAAATCATAATGCCCTTCATTTAAATTAGCACAATGTATTATTGCCACTTTATAATCTTTCATTAAACTCTTGGCTATATCATAGGTTAGTAAAGTTTTACCTGTACCAGCTTCACCAGTAATCGACACTACTTTATATGATGTAGTATTAAACATAGTTAGTATGTCATCTTTTATACGTACCTGATTTTGAGTTAAAAAATATTGATCATCTATAAATTTATCTGTTGAATTAAATGGAGAAACCAAATAATTATTAGGTTTAAATAAAGCATCTAAGTCAACAGTATCTATAAGGCTTTGATCTAACAAGAGGTCACATAATTCCTCAAATTCACTATTTTGTAAAGTAGATTCATCATCTAAATAATATAATTGCTGCTTTGAAGAATCATATGCGTAGGTATGGATTTCTTTATTATCTATGAAACTTAAATAATACCTATTGTTCTTTAACTGATCATAAATCTCTTGTTCAGTACTTTCACTTTTTAATTCAATATTAATTAATATATCGGTACCTATACGAAGCAAATCGAACTCTTTTCCGATTTGTGGTATTTCATATCCAATAAAAAAATTATTTAGGTTTGGTACTGTATGAATTTTTGAGTATAGATCTTTTAAACAATCTAATTCTTTACTCTTGAATTTTATTTGTAAGTAGCTTAGATAAGCTTTAAATCTTTCTTCGCTTAATTTTTTACTACTTTGCACTATTGAAGCTATATTACACATTGTCATTTTTAATACTCCTTAACAATACAATAATTCTCTTTAATCTAATTAAACAATACAAGTATATCTCAAATAATCCATCTTGGTATCACTAAACAAAAAAGTTCGGAGAAAACCCAATATTCATAGGCTCTCCAAACTTTTCCTTGTCACTATTTAATTATTCCCACTCAATAGTTGCTGGTGGCTTACTCGTTATATCATACACAATACGGTTAACGTGTTTTACTTCGTTTACGATACGTACAGAGATTTTCTCTAATACGTCCCAAGGGATACGTGCCCAGTCAGCTGTCATACCATCGATAGATGTTACTGCACGGATACCTACTGTGTAATCGTAAGTACGCTCGTCACCCATAACACCTACACTACGCATACCAGGAAGCGCAGTGAAGTATTGCCAAACTTCGCGGTCTAATCCTGCTTTTATAATTTCTTCACGTAAAATCGCATCAGATTCACGAACGATTTCTAATTTCTCTTCTGTAATTTCACCTAATACACGAATACCAAGACCAGGGCCTGGGAATGGTTGACGCCATACGATTTCATCAGGAATTCCTAGTTCTGATCCTAATACACGTACTTCGTCTTTAAATAAAGTATTTAAAGGCTCAATTAATTTGAACTGCATGTCTTCTGGAAGTCCACCAACGTTATGGTGAGATTTAATTGTTTGTGCAGTTGCTGTACCACTTTCAACGATGTCCGTGTAAAGTGTACCTTGCGCTAGGAAGTCCATTCCTTGTAATTTAGAAGCTTCATCATCAAATACGTAAATGAATTCATTACCGATGATTTTACGTTTTTGCTCTGGATCTTCTATACCTTTTAACTTGTTCATGAAGCGCTCTTGTGCATCCACTTTAATAACGTTCATATGGAAGCCTTCGCTAAACGTTTTCATAACACCTTCTGCTTCATCTTTACGAAGTAAACCGTGGTCCACGAAAATACATGTTAATTGGTCACCAATTGCCTTATGAATTAATACTGCTACAACAGAAGAGTCTACACCGCCACTAAGTGCGCATAATACTTTTTTGTCTCCAACAGTTTCACGGATCTTCTCTAATTCTACTTCGATAAAGTTCTCCATGTTCCATCCTTCAGAACAACCACATACGCCGAATACGAAGTTTTTAATTAAATCGTTACCGTGCTCAGAGTGACGTACTTCTGGGTGGAATTGTACACCGTATAAGTTTTCCGCTTCATTGCTCATACCAGCAATTGGACAAGACTCACTTGTTGCATCTACTACGAATCCTTCAGGTAAACCAGTTACTAAGTCACCATGGCTCATCCATACAACTTGCTCTTCTGGAAGGTTCGCATATAATTTTGATTCGTTCTCTACTTTAAGAACAGCTTTTCCATACTCACGGTGGTTGGCACGTTCTACTTTACCACCGAAGTGTTGCGTCATAAGCTGCATACCGTAACAAATACCGAAAATCGGTAATCCTAGTTCAAAGATTTTTTCATCACAATGTAATGCGCCTTCACCGTATACACTATTCGGTCCACCAGAGAAAATAATCCCTTTTGGATTCATTGCTTTAATTTCTTCTGCAGTAATTGTATGTGGATGAAGTTCACTGTATACACCGAACTCACGAATTCGACGTGCTATTAACTGATTGTACTGACTCCCAAAATCTAAAACGATAATTGTATCATGCTGCTTCTTCAAAATAATCACCCCAACGTTAGTTCTCGTATATAAATATTTTCACCAATTTAGCGAAAAGCATTACTAATATAATAAAAAAAGCCAGTCCTCCGCCTCTAGTCTCATGACAAAGAAAAGGCAGGGGTCTGGCTTTATAAAGAAAGATAGTCTTCCGCTCTTTATAAATATAAGACGCACTGCCTTCATAGTCAGGTTGTTTACGGTAACCCGGTAGAGACTCTCAAACCATATCATCGAGGATATATGAAGGATTGTTTTATATTATCTTCCTAGATTCTAACAATGAAGTATCGGTATGGTCAAGAGAGAAAGCGACAAAATTCTACAGAAATTATTTTCCTGCGCTCAAAAACATAAAAAAACATCCACTTCTATATAGAAGTGGATGTTTTTCGGGAGAACGGAATTACATCATTCCGCCCATACCACCCATGCCCATGCCGCCCATGTCAGGCATTGCTGGTGCATTTGGTTCTGGCTTGTCAGCAACTACAGCTTCAGTTGTTAAGAACATAGCTGCAACAGATGCTGCGTTTTGAAGTGCAGAACGAGTTACTTTAGCTGGATCTACGATACCAGACTCAAGCATGTTAACCCATTCGCCAGTAGCTGCGTTGAAACCAACGCCTACTTTTTCGCCTTTTAGACGCTCTACAACTACAGATCCTTCTAGACCAGCGTTGATTGCGATTTGACGAACTGGCTCTTCTAGTGCACGAAGTACGATGTTGATACCTGTTGCTTCGTCGCCTTCAGCTACGATAGAAGCTACTTTTGTGTATACGTTCATAAGTGAAGTACCACCACCTGCAACGATACCTTCTTCTACTGCTGCACGAGTTGAGTTAAGTGCATCTTCAATGCGAAGTTTGCGCTCTTTTAACTCAGTTTCAGTTGCTGCACCTACTTTAATTACTGCTACACCGCCCGCAAGTTTAGCAAGACGCTCTTGTAATTTTTCACGATCGAATTCAGAAGTAGTTTCTTCTAATTGCGCGCGGATTTGACCGATGCGAGCTTCGATTTGTTGTGAATTTCCAATACCTTCAACTACAGTTGTGTTTTCTTTCGTTACAACAATTTTACCAGCACGTCCTAAAGATTCAACTGTAGCAGATTTTAAGTCACGTCCTAATTCTTCAGTGATTACTTCGCCACCAGTTAAGATTGCGATATCTTCTAGCATTGCTTTACGACGGTCACCAAATCCAGGAGCTTTAACAGCAACTACATTGAATGTACCACGAAGTTTGTTCACTACTAATGTAGCTAACGCTTCGCCTTCTACATCTTCAGCAATGATAAGAAGTGGTTTACCTTGTTGTACCACTTGCTCTAATACTGGTAAGATTTCTTGGATGTTAGAAATCTTTTTGTCAGTAATTAAAATGTATGGGTTATCAAGAACTGCTTCCATTTTGTCAGAATCAGTAATCATGTAAGGAGATGCATATCCACGATCAAATTGCATACCTTCTACTACGTCTAATTCTGTTGTGAATCCTTTAGATTCTTCTAAAGTAATAACGCCGTCGTTACCAACGCGCTCCATTGCTTCAGCGATTAATTGACCTACTTCTTCGTCAGCCGAAGAAATAGCAGCTACTTGTGCGATAGAAGATTTACCTTCGATTGGTTTAGAAATCGCTTTTAATTCTTCAATTGCAGCAGTAACAGCTTTTTCGATACCTTTACGAAGACCCATTGGGTTTGCACCAGCTGTTACGTTTTTAAGACCTTCACGAATCATAGCTTGCGCTAATACAGTTGCAGTTGTCGTTCCGTCACCAGCTACATCGTTTGTTTTGCTAGCAACTTCTGCTACTAATTTCGCACCCATGTTTTCGAATGCATCTTCTAATTCGATTTCTTTTGCGATTGTTACACCGTCATTTGTAATAAGTGGTGAACCGAATTTTTTCTCAAGTACAACGTTACGACCTTTTGGTCCAAGCGTTACTTTTACTGCGTTTGCAAGAGTGTCGACACCGCGAAGCATCGAACGACGTGCTTCTTCACTAAATTTAATATCTTTTGCCATAATAATTGACCCCCTTGGATTTTTAAAATGTATATAATTAACCGATAATTGCTAAAATGTCACTTTCACGTAAAATCAAGTAGTCTGTACCTTCGTATTTCACTTCAGTACCTGCATATTTTGAGAAGATGATAAGATCACCTGCTGCTACCTCTAAAGCAACACGCTCACCATTTTCAAGCACTCGGCCTGTACCTACTGCAATAACTTTACCCTCTTGTGGTTTTTCTTTTGCAGTTTCTGGTAATACAATACCACTTGCTGTTTTTTCTTCTGCTTGAACAAGTTCAATTACAACGCGATCACCTAATGGCTTTAGCATGAACAATAACCTCCTCATTTTGTTATGTAAATTTTATTTATTAGCACTCAAGTCACACGAGTGCTAACACACTTCTAATAATAAATAATCTCAATTTCTTTTGCAAGTAAAAAAATCATAATTTTTTCGCAAATTACTTTATGCACTTTCCTATATATCATTACTTCTTCTACTGCCTTTACTATATGAATCGTTGTTCCCACTTCTTGTATGTTACAATATGAAAGACACCCTAAGTTGTTTTCGCTAAACGTACAACTTTTTCCTGTCTCCTATTTTATTTTCAAATACTTATTTACAAAAAAAATATAATTCAAATGAAAGTTTATATCGTAGGTAGCATATTTACATGTTATCCTACCTTATCTCATACACTAGAGTTAGAAAGGATGGTTAAACCATTTGAAGAAACAATATTGGTGGATTATCGTTACATACATTTTAATGCAGTTATCTGGAATTGTTGGCTTACCACTACTCCTAAAAACAGGGCTCTATGATAATAGAGGATTTACCATGGAGGAAAAAGGTCAAATCATAACGGGACATTGGGCAATCATTAGCTTCTTTGTTGCATTATGTATCGTGCTTTGGTTACTTAGAATAGATATTCGTGACAGGCATTTAGATAAAATGCGTGTTACGATCCCAGCTACAGTTGGTTGGATTATAATCGGTATTCTCTTAGCTTTCTCTTCCCAAATAATTGCCGGTATGATCGAAATGCGTCTACTAGGAATTAAACAAGGTTCGGAAAATACAATGAAGCTGATGGAAATTGCAAGAACGACACCTTGGTTCCTCATTGTTGTATCTATAATCGGACCTATCTTAGAGGAAATCGTATTTAGAAAAATTTTATTTGGCACACTTTATAAGAGATTTAATTTCTTTGTTGCTGCTATCATTAGTTCACTTGTATTCGCGGCGATTCATTTTGATTTTACTCACTTATTGGTATACACTTCTATGGGGCTCGTATTCGCCTTTTTATATGTACAAACGAAACGCATTATCGTTCCTATAGCAGCCCATGTGGCAATGAATACATTAGTCGCTATTGGACAAATTTTTATGAGCAATGAGCAAATTCAAGAAATGATTAAAGAAGCTGAAAAAATGCAAGGCTTTATCGGAGGATTTTTAGTATGAGAAACTCACCATTGTTCATGGCTGCATTGTACTTTCTTCTTGGATGTATCTTTACACGCTTCGCCATTACGAACGTAACAGATACAATCTGGAATATGTGGACAATACTATTTGCAGTTATGGCAACAATTGATTTTAATTTGGCACTTCGCCTTATCTTAGTTAAATTCACAAAGAAAAAACAATAATAAAACGCAGAGGTCATCTCCTCTGCGTTTTATTGTGGATAATTCTTCAAAAAGTAAACAAGCGTTTGTAACTCTACAGCTAAATCAATGTGATGAATCCTTATATTCTCTGACACATTTAAGCGTGCTGGTGTGAAATTTAAAATACCATGCACGTTCGTTTCTGCCAATCTATCTGCCACAGATTGCGCTACTGTAGCGGGTACCGTTAATATTGCCACTTGTATATCAGTTGATAAACGTTCTTCTAGTTCATCCAAATGATATACAGGAATGCCTCCGATTTCTGTCCCAACTTTCTCTTCACTAACATCAAACGCCATTTCAATTTTTGTATTATTGTTTTTCGTGAAATTATAATGTAAGAAAGCGGTCCCTAAATTACCTACTCCAATAAGTGCCACGCGTGTTATATCATCTTGGTCGAGTGTTTCACGGAAAAATGATAATAAATAATTTACGTTATATCCATATCCTTTTTTCCCCAACGCTCCAAAATATGAAAAATCTCTTCGAATAGTTGCGGAATCAACCTTTACCGCTTCACTCAATTCGGCTGATGAAACACGTTGCTTACCAGAAAGAGATAAGTTTTGGATAAATCGATAGTATAGAGGCAATCGTTTGGCAGTGGCCTGTGGAATTTTTTGCTGATCCATATAACCTCTCCTCTCTTCCTATCTTTATTCTTATACTTGAATCAAATACAGAAGTTTAGTACTCATGAATTTCCTTGTATAATAAAGAGAAGAAGTATTCTCTCTTTATTTTAAACTATACACTATTTTTAGTATGATTGAGAAATATAAACATGGCAAAGTTAAGAAATTATTTGAGGTGAAAACATTGATATTATTACAAGTGAATGGGCTTTCGAAATTATACGGTGCAGAAACGATTCTTGCAAACATAAAATTGGAAGTACAAACAAAAGATCGTATCGCATTAGTCGGACGAAATGGAGCTGGAAAATCTACATTATTAAAAATAATAGCTGGCGAGTTATCTCATGATGGTGGTGAAATTATAAAACCGAAAGATGTCTCAATGGGGTATTTAGCTCAAAATACTGGACTCGAAACGTCTTTAACAATTTGGGATGAAATGTTAACCGTCTTTACACACTTGCAGCAGATGGAGACAAAACTTCGAAGGCTAGAGCAAGAGATGGGAAAAGAAGAAAACTTTTCAAATGCGGCTATATATGAGAAATTATTAGCTGATTATGACCAATTACAATTAGATTATAAAGATCAAGGCGGCTATCAGTACGAAGCGGATATACGCTCAATTTTAAGCGGTCTTGGCTTCCCAGTTGAAACGCATCAGACGAAAATTTCCACATTAAGTGGTGGACAAAAGACTCGATTAGCTCTCGGGAAATTATTATTAACTAGACCAGACTTACTTATTTTAGACGAACCTACAAACCATTTGGATATTGAGACACTAACATGGCTTGAACAATATTTACAAGGCTATCCTGGCGCGATTTTAATCGTTTCCCATGACCGTTATTTCTTAGATAAACTTGTTACACAAGTATACGAAATTTCTAATAAGGAAAGCCGACGATTTGTTGGTAACTACAGTAAATATTTAGACTCAAAATCAGCTCTATACGAGCAAGAAATGAAACGTTATGAAAAACAACAAGATGAAATTTCTAAACTGGAAGACTTTGTACAAAAAAATATAGCTCGTGCATCTACGACAAAACGCGCTCAAAGTCGCCGTAAACAATTAGACAGAATGGAAGTATTAACTAGACCATTAGGCGATTCTAAATCAGCTTCCTTCCACTTCGATATTGAAAAACAAAGTGGAAATGATGTTTTACAAGTGAAAGATGCAACTATTGGCTATTATCAGGAACCGATTATTGAACATGTAAATATGCGCTTAACTCGCGGTGACAGTGTTGCCTTAGTTGGGCCAAACGGAATTGGAAAATCTACATTATTAAAATCCATTGTGAATAAGTTACAGCTATTACATGGAAACGTTACTTTCGGGTCAAACGTATCTGTTGGTTATTATGATCAAGAACAAGCCAACTTAACATCTTCGAAGCGAGTTTTAAATGAATTATGGGATGAATATCCCCTGCAACCTGAAAAAGAAATTCGCACTATACTAGGCAACTTTTTATTCACAGGGGATGATGTACTCAAACCAGTATCTTCTCTTAGTGGTGGACAAAAGGCTCGACTAGCTCTTGCAAAACTTATGATGCAAAAATCCAATTTATTAATTCTCGATGAGCCAACAAACCATCTTGATTTAAATAGTAAAGAGATTTTGGAGAATGCTTTAATTGATTACCCAGGTACTCTTCTATTCGTCTCTCATGACCGCTACTTTATTAATCGCGTAACGACAACCGTTGTTGAGTTATCAACAGAAGGTGCACAAGAATATTTAGGTGATTACGATTATTACGTTGAAAAGAAAAATGAAATGATTGAACGTGCGGAACTAGAGCAAGAAGATGAAGTACCTGTTCAAAAAGTGGTGGCACAAGAAAAATTAAATTATCTCGAAGAAAAAGAACGTAAACAGCTAGAGCGTCAACGTACTCGAAAGATTGAAGAACTGGAACAAAATATCGTAGGCTTAGAAGATGAAATTGCTACGTTAGAAGATCAGCTTTGCTTACCAGAAATATATGCAGATTATGAAAAGGCTAGTGAAATTACAACTAAAAAGCAAACACTGCAAGAACAGCTTGAAGCTTGTATGGCAGAATGGGAAGAACTGCATATATAAGAGAATTTAAAAGAGGAGGATGTCTCATAAGTCGGGCTTTTTGACGAGATGACCTCCTTTTTATTTTCTTTTTTGGAATCAATACCATAATAAATGAAATTATACAAACCATTCGACAAGGATTGACAATAGTAGCACCTTATATAATAAGAGGAGGATGTTTCAAAATGTTTTTTGGACATCTCTTTGTTTTTTATTTCCCAAAAAAGAATTTCTTCAAAGGTCAGACTTCCTCTATGTTATCCACAAGGTTATACACATATCCACCTTTATAATATAAACTTTCAAATAACTTTTCCACATTATCCACAACTAAATAAAAAGTTATACACATTTTATGTACACAAAAAAACCCAAATTATCAACAGATAATTTGGGTTTTATCCACAAGCTGTGGTTAATTTTGTGTATAACTATGCTTCAATATCTAATCCTGGATTTGCATTTAAAGCTAATGTAGCGCGTTTTCCTTGTTCGTATGCAATTGTACCTGCAGCCGCAATCATCGCTGCATTATCTGTGCATAAAGATAGAGGAGGAATAATTAGCTCTATATTTTCTTTTTGTGCAAATTCTGCTGCTAAACGTGCACGAAGCCCTTTATTAGCAGCTACTCCACCAGCAAGAAGCACTTGTTTTACATTATAAGCATCTGCTGCACGAGACGCTTTCGTTACAAGTACATCTATTACACTTTCTTGGAAACTTGCTGCTAAATCTTCTGGTGCAATTTCTATACCACGCTGTTTTGCGTTATGCACAGTGTTGATAACTGCTGATTTCAATCCACTAAAGCTGAAATCATACGAATCAGGTTCTAGCCACGCACGAGGCAAATCAATTGTTGGTTTTCCTTCATGCGCAAGGCGATCAATATGAGGACCACCTGGATAAGGCATTGATAATGTACGAGCTACTTTATCGTAAGCTTCTCCTGCCGCATCATCTCGCGTTTCACCAATCACTTCAAATGAACCATGTTCTTTCATATAAACGAGCTCCGTATGTCCACCGGATACAACAAGCGATAGTAACGGGAATTGTACTTCTTTTACTAAACGATTCGCATAAATATGACCAGCAATATGATGAACACCAACTAGAGGGATATCATGAGCAAAAGCCACAGCTTTCGCTGCATTTACACCTATTAAAAGGGCTCCGACTAAACCTGGGCCTTCTGTTACAGCAATTGCATCAATATCCTCAAAAGTGATATTCGCTTCTTTTAAAGCTTCTTCTAACACAACTGTGATTTCTTCTACATGATGACGGGATGCAATCTCTGGTACTACTCCGCCAAAACGCTTATGACTTTCAATTTGCGATGCAACGACATTCGCAATGATTTCCGTTCCATTTTTAACAACTGCTACAGCTGTTTCATCACAGCTTGTTTCAATACCAAGTATAATCGTATTTTTTTCCATTATATATTCACCCACATTACAAGACCATCTTCCTGATTGTCTACATAGTATCGTTTACGAATCCCACCATTTTGAAATCCGTATTTTCTGTATAACTGCTTTGCTACTTCATTTGACATGCGTACTTCAAGTGTCATTGTTTTTACTCCTAACCCTTTCGCTTCGGAAATGACTTCTTTCAATAAGGCATCCCCTAGCTTTTGACCTCTGTATTCCGGCAGGATAGCTATATTTGTTACATGTGATTCATCAATAATTATCCACAATCCACAATATCCAATTACGAGACCATCTTTTTCTAGCACGACATAATGTGCATGTTCATTCACCTCTAATTCACGGTGAAAGGCATCTGCAGTCCAAGGGGTTGAAAAAGATGCTTCTTCAATAGCTACAATTTGAGCAATATCATCGAGTGCCATCTTTCTAAATATCATATCCATCTTCTGTAGGCCCCTATTGTTTTTGACTTTCTAACCATTTTGTTTCAGCTTCAGCTAAACGAAGATAGCTAGGAACAAACGTATGCACGCCTTGTTCTTCTTTTTGTAATCCTAAACATGCTAATTCACTTGGTCTCGGGTTATTCTTAGTGAACGGAGCAAATACAGCTTGATCACCTAAATATTCTACAATTGTTTCTTTATGCAATTTAACATCGTTACCAATAAATAAAACAGGCTGTTCTTTATCTTTTAACATTTGCAACCAGTCAACAATAAGAATAATTCGGTCTTCTTCTATTGAAGTTATACGCTCTCCTTCATATGTATATAACCCCGTGTAAATTTGACCACGTCGGCCATCAAATAAAGGACAAATTAGTCCATTAAAATTAGTACCATTTGCAGCCACCACTTCCAAACTTGATACACCTACAATTGGTATTTGAAGTGACCAAGCTAATGTTTTTGCCGCTGTCACACCTATACGAACACCTGTATATGATCCCGGTCCAGCTGCTACAACAATTTTAGTCAATTCTTTCGGTTTTACACCGCATTCTTTTAACAGTTTCTCTACAGCTGGCATAAGACGTACAGAATGGTTTTTTGTTAAATTTGTAATGATTTCCCCAATCACGTTCCCTTCCTCAATAAGGGATACACCCATTACGTAATTTGAAGTATCAATTGCTAGTACTTTCATCTTGTAATAGCTCCTCACATAATCTAATATAGCGATCTCCAATTGGCTCGAGTACAATTTTTCTTGTATCATCTCCAGCATGGAATAAACTAATTTGCAACTTCTCATTCGGTAAATATGCTTCTATTAAATGAGCCCATTCTACTACTGTGATCCCTTCACCATAGAAATACTCATCAAATCCTAAATCTTCTTCACTTTCCGCTAAACGATACACATCCATATGATATAGCGGTAATCTTCCTTTATATTCTTTAATAATATTGAAGGTAGGACTATTTACGACTCTTTTCACTCCAAGACCTTTTGCTAGTCCTTTCGTAAAAGTCGTTTTGCCAGCTCCAAGATCACCTTCTAAAATAATTACATCTTTTTCTTTTACAAGTCTCCCTAATTTTTCTGATAATCGCTGGGTTTCTTCGGAAGATTTTGTTGTTATTTCATATTTACTCACAGACTTCACCTACTTTACTCACAATGTTCTCTGCTCTTTATTATACAGGTTTTAAATATATAAAAAAGTCCTTAGGAGTTTTCCTAAGGATAGTTTGACTGTCTTTATTAGTTTTTTGTTAAAACAAATAAAAAAATACGAAACAACTTGTTTCGTTCTTTTCTTTATATAAAATGGCGGTCCCGACCGGGGTCGAACCGGCGATCTCCTGCGTGACAGGCAGGCATGTTAACCACTACACCACGGGACCATTTGGTTGCGGGGACAGGATTTGAACCTG
>NZ_JAKUDX010000023.1:0-21788 GCF_022662615.1 Bacillus cereus group sp. BfR-BA-01523 | reverse complement strand
TAATCGTATTTCTATCAAGCGTATTAGTATAATAGAAGTTTTGTAACAAAAGATAAATGAAGGGAGAATGAAAGATATGAAAGAGCAAGTATTACAAGTAACAAAAGGTGATTTCTTAGGATCAGCAAGCGGAGCAGTAGTATTAACAGCATTAATCGTATTTCTATCAAGCGTATTAGTATAATAAAAGTTTTAAATTGTACAAAATGAAAGGAGAATGAGGAATATGAACAGTGAACAAGTGTTACAAGTAACAAAAACAGATTTATTAGGATCATTAGGCGGAGCGGTAATATTAACATCATTTATTCTATTCCTTGCAAATATATTAGTATGAAAAATATAAATACAATCATTCAAAAAAAATAAAGACTCTAACGTATTAGTAAGTAGTTAATATGTTGGAGTCTTTTTTGTTTTCCTCTCATATGTACCTTCAAGTATTAATATTTTCCCCTTACTTTAAAGAGAAAAAAGTCGAATTTTATATGTAAGAAAAAAAGAGGAATTTGACAGAAAAGATAGAAAATTTTAAAGGTCGGAAATTGTTAGCTTGCTAACTAATTTCTATTAATTGATGTTGGAAGCGTTTTCGGTTGGTTTTAAGTATGGACCATTTAATCTATTTACAGGGGGATGAAGATATTATGAAACAAAAATCTATGGATACGCTAGCTGCACAAATGGAGGACTTTTTTCCGGTACGTGATGTAGATCATTTGGAATTTTACGTAGGGAATGCAAAGCAATCAAGTTATTATCTTGCGAGAGCGTTTGGATTCAAAATTGTAGCTTATTCTGGATTAGAAACAGGAAACCGTGAAAAGGTATCTTATGTTCTTGTGCAAAAAAATATGCGTTTTGTTGTGTCTGGAGCTTTAAGTAGTGATAGTCGTATTGCAGAGTTTGTAAAGACTCATGGTGATGGAGTGAAAGATGTGGCTTTACTTGTTGATGATGTTGATAAAGCATACTCTGAAGCTGTAAAACGTGGCGCTGTTGCGATTGCTCCTCCTGAAGAGTTAAC
This sequence comes from Bacillus cereus group sp. BfR-BA-01523, assembly GCF_022662615.1. Taxonomy (NCBI): domain Bacteria; kingdom Bacillati; phylum Bacillota; class Bacilli; order Caryophanales; family Bacillaceae; genus Bacillus; species Bacillus cereus group sp. BfR-BA-01523. The sequence goes on along the minus strand of NZ_JAKUDX010000023.1, from coordinate 20,761 downwards.
AGATGAGGACGGTACATTGAAAAAAGCGGTTATTGGTACGTATGGTGATACAATTCACACGCTTGTAGAGCGTAAAAATTATAAAGGAACATTCATGCCAGGATTTCAAAAGGTAGAGTTCAATATTCCATTTGAAGAATCCGGTTTAATTGCTGTAGACCATGTAGTTGGTAACGTTGAGAAAATGGAAGAATGGGTTAGTTATTATGAGAACGTCATGGGATTTAAACAAATGATTCACTTTGATGATGACGATATTAGCACAGAGTATTCGGCATTAATGTCAAAAGTTATGACGAATGGAAGCCGTATTAAGTTTCCAATTAATGAACCAGCAGACGGAAAAAGAAAGTCACAAATTCAAGAATATCTAGAGTTCTATAACGGAGCGGGTGTACAGCATCTTGCTTTATTAACAAGTGACATTGTAAAAACAATTGAAGTGCTTCGTGCGAATGGCGTGGAGTTTTTAGATACGCCAGATACGTATTACGATGAGTTAACTGCACGAGTGGGGAAAATTGATGAAGAAATTGATAGATTAAAAGAATTGAAGATTCTAGTAGACCGTGACGAAGAAGGTTATTTATTACAAATCTTTACGAAACCAATTGTAGATCGTCCAACTCTATTTATCGAAATCATCCAACGTAAAGGTTCTCGTGGATTTGGCGAAGGGAACTTTAAAGCGTTGTTCGAATCAATTGAAAGAGAACAAGAGCGTCGCGGAAATTTATAAAATTTGTATCCACCAGCAAGAGTTCCTTTGTTGGTGGAAATTTCATTTTCATAGGGAGGAATCAAGATGAAATTTGTTACATTTCGTCTCCCATCGAAAGAAATGCGAGCTGGATGGCTTGAAGGTGACAAAGTAATCGATATGAATCTTGCAAGTAATGGACAATTACCTTCTTCTATGTTCGCCTTTTTAGAGAAAGCGGATGAGTATGTAGAAGTATTGCGTAATATTAAGAATCCTGAAAAGGGTATATATTCCTTAGAGGAAGTTCAATTAGCAGCGGCAATTCCTAATCCGAGTAGCATTCGAGATTTTTATGCATTTGAACAGCATGTAAAAACAGCCCGCGGGAGAAGAGGGCTAGATGTTGTACCTGAATGGTATGATATCCCGGTTTTTTATTTTACGAACCACCGTGCTGTTATTGGGCCAGATGATTTTGTTATTGGTCCGAAGAAGTCTAAAAAGCTTGATTATGAGTTAGAGATTGCTTGCGTAATTGGGAAAGAAGGACGAAACATTTCTCGTGAACAAGCAGAGGAATATATTTTTGGTTACTGCATTATGAACGACTGGAGTGCAAGGGACTTACAAGCAACAGAAATGAAAGTGGGACTCGGTCCAGCGAAAGGAAAAGATTTTGCAACTTCATTAGGAGCGTATCTCGTTACGAAAGAGGAATTAGACGTTTATCGTAACGGTGATCGTTATGATTTAGAGATGACTGCTCATGTAAATGGAAAGATATTATCAAAGGGAAACTTCCAAGATATTTACTATACATTTGCTGAAATGATTGAACGTGCTTCGGAAGACGTTACGTTATATCCAGGAGATGTGATTGGTTCTGGGACAGTAGGAACAGGATGTATTTTAGAACTTGGTACAGAAGAGTGGCTACAAGATGGAGATGTTGTAGAGCTGTCGATTACTGGTTTAGGTACGTTACGTAATACGGTCAAAAAAGACATGAAAGCAGGTGATGGGCATGTTTTATCGTCACATGGGGGAGCTACCTCATAAACGACATGTACAATTTCGTAAAAAAGATGGATCGCTTTATCGTGAGCAGGTAATGGGGACAAAAGGTTTCTCTGGTACCCAATCTATTTTGTATCATCATTATATGCCAACAGAAGTAGGGCACGCGGCATTATCGCATTCTTGTCAGTTACAGTATGAAGAGGATGCCCTTCTTGCTCATCGCCACTTCCGTACGAAAGAAAATAAAAAAACTGGTGATGCAGTAAGCGGAAGAAACTTTATGCTTGGAAATGAGGATTTATTAATTGGAGTAGTGAGTCCAACAGAAAAAATGGATTATTTTTACCGTAATGGTGATGGCGATGAAATGTTATTTGTTCATTATGGAACAGGAAAAATTGAAACGATGTTTGGAACGATTCACTATAGAAAAGGTGATTATGTAACAATTCCAATTGGAACGATTTATCGTGTTATTCCAGATGAGGGAGAGACTAAGTTTCTTGTTGTAGAGGCAAATAGCCAAATTACAACACCAAGTCGCTATCGCAATGAATATGGGCAATTGTTAGAACATAGTCCGTTTTGTGAAAGAGATATGCGTGGACCAGAGAAATTGGAGACATATGATGAAAAAGGTGAGTTTGTCGTAATGACAAAGTCGAGAGGTTATATGCACAAGCATGTGTTAGGGCACCATCCGTTAGATGTTGTTGGATGGGATGGGTATTTATATCCGTGGGTCTTTAATGTGGAGGATTTTGAACCAATTACAGGTCGTATTCATCAGCCACCACCAGTACATCAAACATTCGAAGGGCATAATTTCGTCATTTGCTCTTTCGTACCGCGTTTATACGATTATCATCCAGAATCTATTCCGGCACCATATTATCATAGTAATGTGAATAGTGATGAAGTACTGTACTATGTAGAAGGTAATTTTATGAGCCGAAAAGGTGTAGAAGAAGGTTCTATTACGCTTCATCCAAGCGGGATCCCGCATGGGCCACATCCAGGGAAAACAGAAGCGAGTATAGGGAAGAAAGAGACACTTGAACTGGCTGTTATGATAGATACATTCCGTCCGCTTCGTATTGTAAAACAAGCACATGAGACGGAAGATGAAAAATATATGTATAGCTGGATTGAAGAGGGTTCATATACTGTGAAATAAGTAAAAAGAGGCATGCTCACTACGGGAGCATGCCTCTTTTATGGAATCGACATGTATAATAATACAAAAAAAGTTATGAAAATATATATAGATATGATTGTCTGAATCTTTTTATCGAAAGGATGATAAGAGTATAGTATGTATCTCGATAGTTTTCTGTTTATTTCGACAAAAGTATTGACTAAAAAACATGCCGTGGGTAAAATGAAAAAAAGTAAATTAAATTTTCAGAAAACTAAAATCATGGAGGAGCACAGTATGAAGCAAATTTTTCAAAAGAAGCCGATTTCAACGTTACTGCAAGAAAGTAAGCAAAAGACATTATCGAGAACGTTAGGGGCACTTGATTTAACAATGCTTGGAATCGGAGCAATTGTTGGAACTGGTATTTTTGTTCTTACTGGCGTTGTAGCAGCGAAACATTCTGGACCAGCTATTATATTATCATTTGCTATAGCTGCATTAGCTTGTGCCTTTGCTGCATTTTGTTACGCTGAATTTGCTTCTTCAGTTCCTGTCTCGGGGAGTGTTTACACGTACACGTATGCGACGATGGGAGAAGTATTTGCCTTCTTAATTGGATGGGATTTAATGCTCGAGTATTTATTAGCCACATCTGCTGTAGCCAATGGATGGTCAGCGTATTTTCAATCGTTATTAAAGGGATTTGGGATTCATATTCCGACCATTCTCTCCTCGGCCCCTGGTACTGGAAAGGGTGGAATAATTGATTTACCTGCAGTTCTAATTATTCTAGTTATGACGGCTCTTTTATCTAGAGGTGTTCGTGAAAGTGCACGTGTAAATAATATAATGGTATTTATTAAACTAGCAGTTGTTCTCATTTTTATCTTCGCCGGATTTAATTATGTAAAACCTGAAAATTGGACACCTTTTATGCCATTTGGGTTAGATGGTGTAATGGCTGGAGCAGCTACAGTTTTCTTCGCATTCATTGGATTTGATGCTGTATCAACAGCCGCAGAAGAAGTGAAGCGCCCACAACGCGATTTGCCGATTGGAATTATTGCATCGTTACTAGTTTGTACGGTTCTTTACATTGTTGTTTCACTTATTTTGACAGGGATTGTTCCATACGGTCAGTTGAATATATCAGATCCAGTTGCTTTCGCACTTCAATTTATTGGACAAGATAGTTTGGCGGGAGTGATATCAGTAGGAGCAATTACAGGAATTACAACTGTAATGCTAGTTATGATGTATGGGCAAGTTCGTGTTTCATATGCAATGAGCCGAGATGGATTGTTACCGAAGCGTCTTGCTAAAGTTCATCCGAAATTTAAAACACCATTTTTAAATACATGGACAACAGGTATTATTGCAGCACTTATTTCAGGATTAATAGATTTAAATGTTTTAGCACATCTTGTAAATATGGGAACTTTGTCAGCATTTGCACTTGTAGCTGTTGCTGTCATTGTGATGAGACGAACTCATCCTGATTTACCAAGGGCGTTTAAGGCGCCGCTCGTACCATTTTTACCAGCATTAACAGTTATCTTTTGCTTATATTTGATGCTTCAATTATCAGCGACAGCTTGGATTAGTTTTGGTGTTTGGATGGTTATCGGTATAGTAGTTTATTTCGCCTATAGTAGAAAGCGTAGTGTTTTAAATAATAGTAAAAAAGAAGAAGATGTAGCAAATTTATAAATGGAAAAATCCATTCTAATTCTGTTAGGATGGATTTTTATTTTGAAAATTTACATTTTTCTGAATGTATTATAAGATAATTGTTGGCGAACTAAAGGGGTGAAAATGTGAAAAATACATGGCGTGAGTTAAGAGGGATGGATCGTAACGTATGGATTCGATTTATCGGTGAGACTTTGAACGGAATTGCGATGATGATGTTAATGCCTTTTTTTGCACTATATTTAAAAGATAAGGTAGATTCTTTATTACAAGTTGGAATCATTATGGCGCTTTCTCCAATAGCTGCAAGTTTTGGTTCGCTTATAGGCGGAAGAATAGCTGATATATATGGAAGAAAGCCAATTATGATATTTTCAATGGCGAGTAATGCATTACTAATGCTCGGTTTTTTATTTATCGAAGGGTTTATTCCATATGCCATTTTATCTATTTTTTTAGGGTTAAGTAATTCGCTATTTCACCCAGCGGCATCAGCGATGGTTGCAGATGTGACGGCGCCAGAAAAAAGAACAGAAGCATATGGTTTATTGCGAATGGGACACAATATTGGTGCTGCAATTGGACCGATAATGGGAGCATCAGTAGTTGTTTTATCAAAGAACCTCGTGTTTATTATTGCTTCATCCGCTATGTTGTTTTATGCGCTACTAGTGTTAGTACTTATTAAAGAAACAATGCCAAAAATTACGGATATGACGGAAAAAAGTAAAGAGCAGGAATCCGGAGCAGTTTGGAAAATTTTAATGAGAGATAAGGCGTTAATGATTTATTTGTTAGCGGGGATCATTATTTCTATGGGGTTTTCTCAAACAGAAGGCATGTTACCGCTTCACTTTGATAACGAAATGAAGGATATTTTTGGAGTCAACAATCCATACCCATATTTAATGGCATTAAATGGTCTATTAGTTGTTTTATTTCAATTTCAAATTTCAAAATGGGCGACAGATAAACCTGTTGGAAAGACGATGTTATACGGTGCGTGTTTGTTCGGAATTGGTTTGTTTTTTATAGGATGGTTACCGAAGTGGTTTGGAGAATATGATACAAATGCTACAATTATTTTAATGACGTTAATGTTTGTTTATGCCATATATACGTTAGGCGAGATGATTATGTCACCTGTACAGATGACGTTTGTAGCGAATTTGGCCCCTGAGCATTTGAGAGGAACCTATATGGGGGCGGCGAGTTTGCAGTGGATTACAGGAAGTGCATTCGGTCCACTTCTTGGTGGTTTTTTATTGGATCGTTTGCTTGGTCACTACTTATTTACAATTTTAAGTGTAGGGTGTGTAGTTGCAGGCTTTGTATATGTTTCTTTAGATCGTCTTGTTGAGCAGAGGCAAAAAGATACGCCTACAAAACAGTCTTCTTAATAAAATGAAACTTTAATCAGTGTTTTTTCATTCTCCACAAATGGTAGGGTAATATAGATGACATACACACAAAGTGGATTTCTACATATTTTAGGTACATAACTAGATTAGATAGCAATTTTGCTCTAAAGTTTAATTTTGTTTAGCTGTGTAGAAATTAAAGGGAAAAAGTGTAGAAAACCAATAAGTGGTGTCTTTTAATTATTTGTGGAAGTTACATTTTATTTCAAATAGGAACTACCTATTTTTATAAAAAGTGCTAAAATAGAAAAATGAAAACAATTGGTTAGGGTGATTTCAGTGACAAAAATTAAATTAGGTTTATTATACGGTGGAAAATCAGCTGAGCATCAAGTTTCGTTACAAACGGCTCTTGCTGCTATTAAAGCATTAAATCAAGATAAATTCGAGATTCATCCAATTTATATTACAGAACAAGGCCAATGGATGCGTGGAGAGCGTATTGAAGGCGAAGTAACAAATGTTGAGGCATTACAAATGAGTGGGGAAGAGAATACAATTTCTCCTGTATCATTAAGTACAGAAATTATCCCAACGGCAACTTCTAAACAAGAAGATGCAATTGATGTTATTTTCCCATTATTACATGGACCGAATGGCGAAGATGGAACAGTACAAGGGTTATTAGAATTACTAAACATTCCATATGTAGGTAACGGTGTATTAGCATCATCTGCTGGTATGGATAAAGTTGTTATGAAAAATATCTTTGCAGAAGCTGGATTGAAACAAGCGAAATATGCATCTTTCATTCGTAGTGCATGGGAAAAAGATCGTGAAACAGCGTATGAAAAAGTAGAAGAAGTATTAGGATATCCTTGCTTCGTAAAACCAGCAAACCTTGGTTCAAGTGTTGGTATTAATAAGTGTAATGATCGTGAAGAGCTTGAGAATGCATTCGAAGAGGCATTCCAATTTGACCGTAAAATTATTGTAGAAGAAAATATTGTAGGTCGTGAAGTAGAAGTTGGTGTATTAGGTAATGATGAGCCGAAATGTTCAGTTGTAGGTGAAATTGTACCGAAAAAAGATTTTTATGATTACAAATCGAAATACATCGATGGTGATACAGCGTTAATTATTCCAGCTGAAATGACAGAAGAAGAGTCTAATGTAATTAAGCGAGATGCAATTATCGCATTCCAATCATTAGATGGTTCGGGCTTAACACGAGCTGATTTCTTCTTAACGAAAGATGGAGAAGTATATATTAACGAAGTAAACACAATGCCAGGATTCACGCCGTTTAGTATGTTCCCTCTATTATGGCAACATACAGGGTTACCGTATCCGGAATTAATTGAAGAGCTAATTCGCTTAGCGATTGAGCGTCACGAAGAAAAACAAAAAATTAAATATACAATCTAACAAAAAGGAGGAAGCACTATTCGAAGGAATAGTGCTTCCTCTATGTAAGGAGTGTTTTCATGATAAATCGAACGTTAAAACAAGTAGAGCAGATGATAAATGGTACTGGATTAGCAGAGCGGTATGAGGGAATTACTATACAAGGAGTGTCTATTGATACGAGGAAAATTGAAAATGGAAATTTATATGTTCCAATTCAAGGTGAACGTTTCGATGGACATGCTTTTGTAGACAAAGCTGTTGAAAATGGGGCGATTGCTACATTATGGATGAAAGATGTAGAAAACCCACCTGAAAATCTTCCGGTTATTTTTGTAGAAGATACACTAGCAGCATTGCAAATGTTAGCGAAAAACTATCGTGATCAATTGGATGTAAAAGTTATTGGTGTAACGGGTAGTAATGGTAAAACATCTACGAAAGATATTGTAACAAGTATTCTTGCGACTAAATTTAAAGTTCAAAAAACAGAAGGTAATTTCAACAACCACATCGGTTTACCTCTTACTATTTTAAATTTAGAGGAAAATACAGAAGTAGCTGTATTAGAAATGGGCATGTCAAGCCGAGGAGAAATTGAATTTCTATCTAAGTTAGCTCGTCCTAATGCAGCTATTATTACGAACATTGGTGAGGCGCACTTAATGGATTTAGGCTCTCGTGAGGCGATTGCTGAAGCGAAGTTAGAAATTGTTACAGGTTTACAAAAGGGTGGCGTGTTCGTATATAATGGAGATGAGCCGCTATTAACGAATCGTGTTCCAGAAATGAATTTAGCAGCTGAAACAGTTACATTTGGTGATGCGAGAGCAAATGATTACTATCCAACTACTGTAACATTGCAGGCTACTGGGACACACTTTAAGATGAACAGGGATGAAACTTCGTCATTCTATTTGCCAGTACTAGGAAAGCATAATGTATATAATACGCTTGCTTCAATGGCAATTGCAAAACATTTTGGTGTAACGTGGGAAGAAATGAAACAAGGTTTAGTAACACTTCAAATGACAGGTATGCGTATGGAAATTGTAAAAACAGATAGTGGTTTAACAATTATCAATGATGCTTATAATGCTAGTCCAACAGCTATGGAAGCTGCGTTCCACCTAATGAATGGTTTAGATGGATTTGCTAAAAAAATTGTTGTGCTTGGTGATATGTTAGAACTTGGAAATCAAGAAGTGCAATTTCATTATGAAGTAGGTAAATTAATTGATCCAGCAAAAATTTCATATGTATTCACATATGGTAAATTAGGGGCTCAAATTGCTGAAGGTGCAAAAATTAATTTCCCTAAAGACCGTGTAAAAGCGTATGATAGTAAAGAAGAGTTAATAAAAGAGTTGCAAGCAGTAGTCGGTACGAAAGATGTTGTATTAGTAAAAGCATCTCGCGGCATGAAATTAGAAGAAGTAATTACGATGTTGAAATAATTGGTGTATATAAATAGGGATGATAGCCACGAAAATAGTGGAAACTTATAATAAGCGCTTACAGTAAACGATAAAAAAATAAAAGTAAAGAAAAAAGCTCTGAATATGAAATAAGGTAACAGTTGGGGTTTGCTTTTTACACCTACAAAACTTATAATTGATAAAGTGTAATAACGTTTAGAAGTATTTTCGTGAAGAATATACGCCCGGTTATATACGTAAGTATTCAGGAAAATGGCTTTTCCGCAAGTTCGGAAAACGCCTTTTTTTAAATGATAAGTATAGGATAGAAAAGGAGAAGTAACATTGACAACATTTCGAGAACTAGGATTAAGTGAGTCTTTACTACAATCTGTTGAAAGTATGGGCTTTGAAGAGGCTACGCCGATTCAAGCTGAAACAATTCCACATGCATTGCAAGGTAAGGATATTATTGGGCAAGCGCAAACAGGTACAGGGAAAACAGCAGCATTCGGATTACCACTATTAGATAAAGTGGATACAAATAAAGAAGCAGTTCAAGGTATTGTTATCGCGCCAACGCGTGAATTAGCAATTCAAGTTGGAGAAGAGCTATACAAAATTGGTAAACATAAACGTGTTCGTATTCTACCAATTTATGGTGGTCAAGATATTAACCGCCAAATTCGTGCTCTAAAAAAACACCCACACATTATTGTAGGTACGCCGGGTCGTATTTTAGATCATATCAACCGTAAAACACTTCGCTTACAAAACGTAGAGACTGTTGTTCTTGACGAAGCGGATGAAATGTTAAACATGGGCTTCATTGAAGATATTGAAGCGATTTTAACAGATGTGCCAGAAACACATCAAACATTATTATTCTCAGCGACAATGCCAGATCCAATCCGTCGTATTGCTGAGCGTTTCATGACTGAGCCTCAACACATTAAAGTAAAAGCAAAAGAAGTAACAATGCCAAACATTCAGCAGTTCTATTTAGAAGTGCAAGAAAAGAAAAAGTTTGACGTGTTAACACGCTTACTAGATATTCAATCTCCAGAGCTTGCAATCATATTCGGTCGTACAAAGCGTCGTGTTGATGAATTATCAGAAGCATTAAACTTACGTGGTTATGCAGCAGAAGGTATTCACGGTGACTTAACACAAGCGAAGCGTATGTCTGTATTACGTAAATTTAAAGAAGGTACTATTGAAGTTCTTGTTGCAACAGACGTTGCTGCACGTGGTCTTGATATTTCAGGCGTAACACACGTATACAACTTCGATATCCCACAAGATCCAGAATCATACGTTCACCGTATCGGTCGTACTGGCCGTGCCGGTAAAAAAGGTATTGCAATGTTATTTGTAACACCACGTGAATCAGGACAATTAAAAAATATCGAGCGTACAACAAAACGTAAAGTTGATCGTATGGACGCACCGACACTTGACGAGGCGTTAGAAGGTCAACAACGTTTAATCGCTGAAAAACTTCAAAGCACAATTGAAAATGATAACTTATCATACTACAAGCGTATTGCAGAAGAAATGTTAGAAGAGAATGATTCTGTAACAGTAGTAGCTGCTGCTTTAAAAATGATGACAAAAGAGCCGGATACAACTCCGATCGCTTTAACATCAGAACCACCAGTTGTTTCAAGAGGTGGCGGTGGCGGTTCTAAAAAACGCGGTGGTAACGGAAGTGGATACCGTGATGGTAACCGTGATCGTAATCGTAGTCGTGATGGACGCGGCGGTGGCGATGGTCGTAACCGTGATCGCAATCGTGATGGACGTGGAAGCGGAAGTGGCGATGGTCGTAACCGTGATCGTAATCGTGATGGCGGTAGCCGTGATGCTGGTAGCCGTGATGGCAACCGTGGTCGTAAAGGTGAAGGTCGCCCTGGATCTTCAAATGGACGCGGCGAAAGAAAACATCATAGCCGTCCACAAGCTTAATAAAAAAGAGAATGCCCTTTGCTGGCATTCTCTTTTTTTATTTCTGTAATTGTGCATACTACATAGTAACTCGTATAGAAATGAGGTGCTATATGCTTGTAAGACTTGGGTATGTTGCGATGAGTGTACATTTGAAGAATGCTTCTCCATCTCAAACGATGACGTATGCACAGTTTCAGCGGATTGATGATCGAGAGGCTGCGATTCGTAAACTTGAAAGAATCGCTAATTCGAATTTGGAAAATTGCTTACGGTTATTAAAACATAATAAAGGGCATGATATATCTTTCTTTCGACTTAGTTCCAAGCTTATTCCTTTAGCGAATCATGAGGAGTTGTTAGATTGGAACTATATTCGTCCGTTAAAAGAAAATCTGAAAGAATTAGGTGAATATGCAATTCGTATGAATATGCGAATTGACTTCCATCCAGATCACTTTGTTGTACTAAATTCACCTGAGGAGAGTGTTCTCAAACAATCTGTAAAGACATTGCAGATGCACAAAAAATTGTTAAAGGGTATGGGAATTGAACATAAGCAACGATGTGTATTACATGTGGGAGGAGGTTATAAAGATAAGGAGCTTGCATTAGAACGCTTTATAGAAAATTGGTCAACTGTTCCAAGAGGTATTCAAGAGATGATTATATTAGAAAATGATGACACGACCTTTTCTTTAGAAGAAACATTGTATTTAGGTGAGAAATTAGACATTCCAGTCGTGTTTGATTTGCACCATCATATGATGAATAATGACCAGGAAGATTGGCATGAAGATTGGGCGCGTGTTGTACATACGTGGGAATCGTCTTTGTTACCGGTTAAAATGCACATCTCCAGTCCTAGAGATGGAAAAAACCCGAGAGCACATGCAGATTTTATTGATGTAGATACTTTCTTATCTTTTTTGAAAAAGATAAAGGGGAGTGTTCCGCGAATTGATTGTATGATTGAGGCGAAGAAAAAGGACGAGTCTTTATTTCAACTAATGAGAGAGTTAAGTAAACAAACAGATGTGGAAATTATCGATGGTGCGAGCTTCTATATTAAATAAGCTCTGCGCCATCGTTTTTTTTTTGTCCCGCATTAACGGGCAGTAAGACTCCCGCCTTAAAATTCGGCGAATGCGAGGGAGTTAGGTGGGAGATCAACTGCCCGTAAAAGCCCGATTGGTTCAACTAATAATCAGTGGGGGATGGAACCCCCCCACTGATTAAAGTTTCACTTTATTAAAAAAGGGGTGCACATGCCGCCGATGATTAGTCCTGTTAAATGGCTTATAGGATTGGCAGAGGGATTAAAGAAAGTAAATAGTAGTAATATAAGTATCATTATTGAAAAAATAGCGATGTCTCTTGGTTTTGAAGAACGATATCGACTATACAATAAAAATAATTGGGCGCCTAGTAATCCGAAAATACCACCAGATGCTCCGGCGTGAATATATTCAAGAGGCATAATAATATAAGAAGAAATATTCCCGAGAATGCCAGAAAGGAAAAAAATAATGATGAAAGAAAAGTGTCCTAGTTGTTTTTCGATAGAAGAACCAAATACGAATAAACAAATACTATTAGAAAGGAAATGTTGTAAGTCTACGTGTACAAGTAAGGAAGTTATGACACGCCACCATTCTCCTTTAGCGATATATTCATTGTAGGCTGCCAGGTGAAAGAGGGAAAAGTCGCTCAATATAATCATGACTAATTGTATAAGAAGTAAAGAAATGATAATCGGTTGTAAGGAAATGCGAGTGGATGGTATTAGCATGTTGTTAGTATCACTCCTTTTGCATCGGAAAGATTCTCTGTTATTCTTACAATATGAATGAAGAAAGCTAAATAGAAGAAGGGGATTTTGAAATGATTATAGGGATTGGAATCGATATTATTGAGTTAAATCGAATTGAAAAAATGCTAGATGGAAAGCTTAAATTTATGGAACGTATTTTAACTGAAAGAGAACGTGGTGTTGCCGAGGGGCTGAAAGGAAGTCGTCTTACAGAATTCGTAGCTGGAAGATTTGCAGCAAAAGAGGCGTATTCTAAAGCGGTAGGGACCGGTATCGGGAAAGAAGTGAGTTTTTTAGATATTGAAGTAAGGAATGATGATAGAGGTAAGCCGATTATCATTACAAATACAGAGCATATTGTTCATTTATCAATTAGTCATAGTAAAGAATTTGCCGTTGCTCAAGTTGTTTTGGAAAGCTCGTCACGCTAGTCTGCATATTTTATATCTTTGTCTCATATATTTGAGGTAGCGATAAGGAAGGCATATCTTCCATTCATTTATAGGGGCAAAGGGGCTGAAGTGATGAAAAGGCGTCTGTTTTTAGTTCTTGTCGGTTTATTGACCGTTTTTGTGTTGGCGGGTTGTATGGAAAAGAAACAGGAAGATGTTGTGAGAGATTTAGAAACGAAAGTTAAAAGTATGAAGAGTTATCAAGCTGAAGCGAAATTATCTATTAAAACAGGAAATGAACCTCAAGAGTACAATGTAGAAATTTGGCATAAAGAACCTTCGTATTATCGTGTGAATTTGCAGAATGCGAAAAAGGATCAGAGTCAAATTATTTTAAGGAATGATGAAGGTGTATTTGTATTAACACCGGCACTTAATAAGAGTTTCCGTTTTCAAAGTGATTGGCCGCAAAATAGTAGCCAGGCTTATTTATATGAATCACTTGTAAGAGATATTTTGCAAGATAAGAAAAATCTCTCTTTCGAGAAAACGGATAAGTATTATGTGTTTAAAACAAAAACAAATTATCAACATCAAAATATGTTACCGAAACAAGAAATTAAGCTGAATAAAAGTGATTTAACACCAGTTTCTGTGAAACTGATGGATAATGATCAAAATGTCCTTGTAAAAGTAGATTTCACTAAAGTAAAGTTTGATGCAAAGTTTGATAAAGGTGCATTTGATACGAAACAAAATATGTCTAGAGCACAAGTGGATGTTCAGACGGCAGCGAAAGAAGACAAACCGTTTGCTATTTTGTATCCACGTGATACACCGCAAGGTATGACTTTGAAAGAGGAAGAAGAGTTGAAGACAGACAGTGGCAAGCGTGCAATACTCACATACACTGGAGGTAAGAAATCCTTTACTTTAATACAAGAAAAGTCAAAAGTTGCAGAGGCCTCATCGGCGGTAAGTGTAAGTGGAGAGCCGGTTGATCTTGGTTTCACGATTGGTGCATTGACGAAAGACTCTGTAACGTGGTCACATAACGGAGTAGAATATATGCTCGTGTCTAAAGGTTTAGAGCCGAATGAGTTGTTGATGGTGGCTCGTTCGGTTACAGCGAAGCAGGTGAAGTAAACTTCTTAGACGTGGTGATATATGTGCACCACGTCTTTTCTTAGTTTGAAGGTGGATTTCATAAAAGAAGCATATAAAAGAATAAGCTTCGCATATCGTGTATAAGGAAGTGTATTTATGGAAGAAGCACCGTTTTACCGTGACACGTGGGTGGAAGTGGATTTAGATGCGATCTATAACAATGTTACGCATATTAAAGAGTTCATTCCAAGTGATGTAGAAATTTTTGCTGTAGTTAAAGCGAATGCATATGGGCACGATTATGTACCAGTGGCTAAAACCGCATTAGAAGCAGGGGCAACAAGATTAGCAGTTGCTTTTTTAGATGAAGCTTTAGTGCTTCGGAGGGCTGGTATTACTGCACCGATTTTAGTATTAGGTCCTTCCCCTCCTCGTGATGTAAATGTTGCTGCTGAAAATGATGTAGCATTAACTGTTTTTCAAAAAGAATGGGTAGAAGACGCGATAAAGCTCTGGGATGGTTCATCAATAATGAAATTCCATATTAATTTTGATAGTGGTATGGGGAGAATTGGAATACGCGAACGAAAAGAATTAAAGGGGTTCTTAAAGAGTTTAGAAGGCGCGCCATTTTTAGAGTTAGAAGGAGTATATACACATTTTGCAACATCCGATGAGGTTGAGACTTCTTACTTTGATAAGCAATATAATACGTTCTTGCAGCAGTTAAGTTGGTTGAAAGAATTTGGAGTGAACCCTAAATTTGTCCATACAGCCAATAGTGCTGCAACGTTAAGATTTCAAGGGATTACATTTAATGCAGTGCGAATTGGTATTGCGATGTATGGACTATCCCCATCTGTAGAAATACGTCCTTTTTTACCGTTTAAATTGGAACCGGCGTTGTCACTTCATACGAAAGTTGCTCATATTAAGCAAGTGATTAAAGGGGATGGGATTAGTTATAATGTCACATACCGAACGAGAACCGAAGAATGGATTGCGACAGTTGCGATTGGGTATGCAGATGGCTGGCTTAGAAGATTGCAAGGGTTTAAGGTACTTGTAAACGGTGAAAGAGTACCGATTGTAGGGCGAGTGACAATGGATCAATTCATGATACATCTTCCTTGTGAAGTGCCACTTGGTACGAAAGTTACACTCATTGGGAGACAAGGTGATGAGTATATTAGTGCTACCGAGGTTGCTGAATATTCCGGGACTATTAATTATGAAATTATTGCAACGATAAGCTTCCGTGTACCGAGAATATTTATACGACACGGTAAAGTTGTAGAAGTAATCAATTATTTGAACGATATATAGAAGAAGGTATTATTACTCAGCATCTCGTCATTTGGAGGAGTTTCACTAATAAAGAATAGGCTCTTTTTCGCTGGGGAGCTTCTTTTTATACTTGTTATTAATATAAGTTGCAATGAAATATTACTGAAGGATTGCTTTATTTCTTGTTTGAAAGAGATAAAAAGTAAAAGAAGATGAATGTTTTATTTATGAATTGGAAAACATAAGCAAGGAATAAGGAAGTCTTTGCAACAGGCTCCATACAATGGTATTATTACAATAGGTGTCATATATATATTTGGGTGTGTAGTTGACGGTGGAGGTGTATTTTTGTGTCCGAATCAAGTGTAACTACTGAAATCGTGGTTCGGTTGCCAAAGCAAATGGTAACGGAATTGGACGGAATTGGAAAACAAGAGAATAAGAATCGCCATGAACTAATTTGCCAGGCAACACAACTGTTATTGCGTCAACATAAGACGAAGAAACGCTACCAACATGAATCAATGCGACGTGGGTACATTGAAATGGGAAAAATTAATCTTGGTATTGCATCTGAAGCTTTCTTAGCAGAGTATGAAGCAGCTCATACAGTAGAACGCTTAGTTAGCGGGGGGTAATATTTTGATTGTAAAACGCGGCGACGTGTATTTTGCAGACCTTTCCCCAGTTGTTGGTTCTGAGCAAGGAGGCGTTCGTCCGGTTCTTGTCATTCAAAATGACATCGGAAATCGTTTTAGTCCGACTGTGATTGTAGCGGCTATTACTGCACAGATTCAAAAAGCGAAATTACCCACTCATGTGGAAATTGATGCGAAAAAGTACGGTTTTGAGAGGGATTCTGTTATTTTACTTGAGCAGATTCGAACAATCGATAAGCAACGCTTAACGGACAAAATCACTCATTTAGATGAAGTGATGATGAGTCGTGTAGATGAAGCGTTACAAATTAGTTTAGGACTAATAGATTTTTAAATCGGCAGTTTAAGTTGCTCTCTTTACAGGGCAACTTTTTTTTATTATAGAGGAGGTTACGGTTGGATATGGAAATGGTAGATAATCGACAAGGGTTAATGAAAATGTTAGTGAAAGAATTAGGCTTTACAGAAAAGCAAGTTCGTCATGTTATTCAATTAACAGAAGAAGGTAACACAGTTCCATTTATCGCTCGTTACCGAAAAGAATGGACAGGGTCTCTTGATGAGGTGCAAATTCGTGCAATCTTAGAAAGATGGCAATATATGATGCAACTAGAAGATAGGAAAGAAGAGGTTCTTCGTCTTATTGGTGAAAAGGGTAAACTAACCGAAGAGTTGCGTCGTCATATTGTTGCTGCAACAAAACTTCAAGAAGTAGAAGACTTATATCGTCCATATAAAGAAAAAAGAAGAACGAAAGCTACAATTGCTAAAGAAAAGGGATTAGAACCGTTAGCTGAGTGGCTATTATTATATAAAAAAGAAAATCCAGCAGAGAAGGCTATGGAATTTGTTAATGCAGAAAAGGAAGTGGCGTCTGCAGAAGATGCGTTGCAAGGTGCGCAAGATATTATTGCGGAACTTGTTTCGGATAATGCGGCATATCGTAGTTGGATTCGCAATACTACTTTCCGAAAAGGGATTATGTCTTCATCTGTAAAAGATAAAGAAAAAGATGAAAAGAATATATATGAAATGTATTATGGCTATGAAGAACCGTTGCAAAAAGTAGTGCCGCATCGTGTACTAGCTATGAATCGTGGTGAAAAGGAAGACGTATTAAGAGTTTCTGTTATCACGCCAATTGAAGAAATTCTTCAGTTTTTACATAAAAAAATGATTCTTGATGAAGCTTCTAAAAGTGCGCATTATGTACAATTAGCGATGGAAGATGGATATAAGCGATTAATTCAACCTTCAATAGAAAGAGAAATTCGTAAAGAATTAATGGAAACGGCCGAAGAACAAGCGATTCATATTTTCTCTGAGAATTTACGTAATTTATTATTACAACCTCCGATGAAAGGGAAAGTTGTGTTAGCGGTAGATCCAGCATATAGAACCGGTTGTAAATTAGCTGTAGTAGATGATACAGGAAAAGTTCTTCACATAGATGTTATTTATCCGCATCCGCCTGCTCGTAAATATGAGGATGCAAAAACGAAAATCATTTCAATTATAGATAAATATGAAGTTGAAATGATAGCGATTGGAAATGGTACAGCTTCGAGGGAAACGGAAGAATTTATAGTAGATGTATTACAAAATGTAGAGCGAGATGTATTTTACATTATTGTAAATGAAGCGGGTGCTAGTGTGTACTCAGCATCTGATGTAGCTCGCGAGGAGTTTCCAAATTTACAGGTTGAAGAAAGAAGTGCTGTTTCAATTGGGAGACGTCTACAAGATCCACTTGCAGAGCTTGTGAAAATTGACCCTAAATCTGTTGGGGTGGGACAATATCAACATGATGTATCTCAAAAGCGATTAAATGAATCATTAACATTTGTAGTAGAGACGGCAGTTAACCGAGTTGGTGTTAATGTAAATACAGCTTCAGTTGCATTGTTGCAATATGTTTCGGGGTTATCAAAAACAGTTGCGAAAAATATTGTAGCTAAGCGTGAGGAAGATGGGAAATTCACGAAGCGTACTGAGTTAAAGAAAATCCCACGTTTAGGTGCAAAAACATATGAACAATGTATCGGGTTTTTACGTATATTAGAAGGAGCGAATCCGTTAGATCGCACAGGGATTCATCCGGAACAATATAAAAATGTTGAATTGCTATTGAAGAGCTTAGGGTTATCAAAGAATGATGTGGGGAAACCAAACTTGCAAAAGAGTTTCGAAGGAGTAGATATTTCTAAATTATCTCAAGAGACGGAGATTGGTGAGCCGACATTAGTTGATATTATGGATGCTTTAATTAGCCCGGAGCGAGATATGAGGGATGAGTTGCCAAAGCCACTTTTGAAAAAGGGGATTTTAAAATTAGAAGATTTAAAGCGTGGTATGGAATTAGAGGGAACGATCCGCAATGTTGTTGATTTCGGTGCCTTTGTTGATATTGGTGTGAAGCAAGATGGTTTAGTGCATATTTCTAAACTAAGCAAACAATTTGTAAAGCATCCATTAGATATTGTATCCGTGGGACAAATTGTAAAGGTATGGGTAGATGATATTGATACGAAAAAAGGTCGTGTTGCATTATCAATGTTACCGATTGAATAGTAAGAAAAGAGAGCAGATGAAACTGCTCTTTTTTTATGAACTGGAAAGTTTAATTGATTATGAGCTTTGATGTATTTTACTATAATAAAACCAGCATTCATTTAGTAACTTGATTTGATACCGGTTTTTCTCAAAATATGCACGTTGCATTTGTTTCTTTAGCCACGTGGGCATAGGAATCCCTCCTTGTTTAATCCTGCTCTCAAAAAAAGTAGCTCCTTTTAGCTAAAGTAACTTTGATGAGAGGTTGGTGAGTGGATTTCTAGCAATGCTGCATTTTTAGAAATCACGCTTCTTGAATGAGGATGGGTATATGTACTATTTACTATATGTATAAGAAGGGAGAAAAGTGTGGAAATATTTTTTAGTTTAGGAGGAATGAGAATGGATGAGCAAGAAATTCAGCGGTTAGTGGAAGAGGTATCGTTACAATGCTTTGGAATGCCGTTTTTACATAAAGCGATGTTTAATAGTAGGTTACGTACAACTGGTGGGCGTTATCTATTGAAGAATCATAATATAGAATTGAATTATCGATATTACGAAGTATATGGAAAAGAAGAGTTAGTCGGGATTGTTAAACATGAACTTTGTCATTATCACTTACATATCACAGGAAAAGGGTATAAGCATCGAGATAGAGATTTTCGTGAGTTATTAAAGAAAGTAGGTGCACCACGTTTTTGTAAACGAATGATTAGTGAGGAGGAAACGAGAGTTTCTATGTATGAATGTATGGGGTGTTCTTTTCAATATGTAAGAAGACGTCAAATAAATACACAAAGATATGTATGTGGAAAGTGTAAAGGACAACTAAAACTGGTAGTGAAAACATCTTGACAGTGAAAACGCAATCCAGTATATTATAAACATGTCACGTTTGCGCAAGATGTTGTGAAAAAACTTCTTGACTTACGATGAGAATTTTTATAAGATACAAATTGTCTTCATTATTCCGCAGTAGCTCAGTGGTAGAGCTATCGGCTGTTAACCGATCGGTCGTAGGTTCGAGTCCTACCTGCGGAGCCATACAGAGAAGTACCCAAGTGGCTCAAGGGGCTCCCCTGCTAAGGGAGTAGATCGCTAACGCGGTGCGAGGGTTCGAATCCCTTCTTCTCTGCCATACATATTGGCCCGTTGGTCAAGTGGTTAAGACACCGCCCTTTCACGGCGGTAACACGGGTTCGAATCCCGTACGGGTCACCACTTCGGAGGATTAGCTCAGCTGGGAGAGCACCTGCCTTACAAGCAGGGGGTCGGCGGTTCGATCCCGTCATCCTCCACCATATAAATTATATAAATAATATTATCGCGGGGTGGAGCAGTACGGTAGCTCGTCGGGCTCATAACCCGAAGGTCGCAGGTTCAAATCCTGTCCCCGCAACCAAATGGTCCCGTGGTGTAGTGGTTAACATGCCTGCCTGTCACGCAGGAGATCGCCGGTTCGACCCCGGTCGGGACCGCCATTTTAACTTCTGCTATATAGCAGTTGTTTTTTATTGGACATTATGGTAAAATAACATTTGTCTTTGAAAAGAAGATAACTATTTCGATGGGCTATAGCCAAGCGGTAAGGCAACGGACTTTGACTCCGTCATGCGCTGGTTCGAATCCAGCTAGCCCAGCCATTTACGAGCCATTAGCTCAGTTGGTAGAGCATCTGACTTTTAATCAGAGGGTCGAAGGTTCGAATCCTTCATGGCTCACTTTTGTTTTTTCCGCGCGGTCGTGGCGGAACGGCAGACGCGCTAGGTTGAGGGCCTAGTGGGGGAAACCCCGTGGAGGTTCAAGTCCTCTCGGCCGCATCAAAAAATCTTTTAAAAAGTACTTGCATTTGAAAATGTAGTATGGTAAGATAATTGAGTCGCCAAAATACAACGACGAAAAAACATCATGAATAAGCGCCCGTAGCTCAATTGGATAGAGCGTTTGACTACGGATCAAGAGGTTAGGGGTTCGACTCCTCTCGGGCGCGCCATAACGGGAAGTGGCTCAGCTTGGTAGAGCACCTGGTTTGGGACCAGGGGGTCGCAGGTTCAAATCCTGTCTTCCCGACCACGCGGGTGTAGTTTAGTGGTAAAACAAGAGCCTTCCAAGCTCTGGTCGAGAGTTCGATTCTCTTCACCCGCTTTTAGTTCTTTGAAAACTGAACGAAACAAACAACGTGAACGTCAATTTTTATTTTTAGATGCTAGACAAACTAACTTTATTGGAGAGTTTGATCCTGGCTCAGGATGAACGCT
>NZ_JAKUDX010000022.1:0-45975 GCF_022662615.1 Bacillus cereus group sp. BfR-BA-01523 | reverse complement strand
CATTGGTTTGGTTTTCACCAATTTAGCTGTTGCTTGATGGATATGGTTATTTCGGATATTCGTAATTTTCCTAGATAACCGAAGGTGCTCAGTTTTAGCTTTTTCATATCCGGCAGATTGAATTTTTACACCTTTTTTAAATCTCCTAGACATATCTCTTTGCGCTGACTTTTTCCTTTTCAAAAGTTTTTTAACCTTAGCATCTTTGTTTATATTTCGTTCTTTCGTACCATTAGAAGCTACAAACAACTCTTTTAAACCAACGTCCACACCAATCGACTCATTGGTTAGTTCTTGTGGTTCGAATTCTTCTTTGAACCCTACACTAATCCACCAGTGACGACCATCAAATGTAACTCTTGGATTTGATGGTTTTTTGTTTCTTGGTAGTTGTTGTCTTGTTTTCACTTCTCCAATAGACTGAATATCAACTACTTTCTTTCCTATAATCAGCCTTTCATAATTGACATAAAATCCTTGGATTGAATCTTTTTTGGTTTTATAAGAAGTGTGATAGCCATTTTTGTACTTTTTGAACGAATTTTTTCGCGCCTTGTCAAAATCTTTTGAAGCCTGTTTGGGAACTTGTGCGTTGATGTCATATAACCACTCATATCTCTTTCGCTTCTTGATCTTTGTAAATCGTTTCTGTAAAGCTAACTGTGAAACAGATTTTCCAAATAGCTTATAGTATCTATCACTCATTCTTTTACAATAGTTATAAGCAAATCTTGCAGCACCAGCATGGTTTCTAAGCACTTTTTCTTGTTCAGGCGTTGGAATCAGTCTGACTTTCTTCGCCAATATCATCAGAATTTAACTCCTTTACTGTGCGATTATTCGGGCACTCACCTTTCAGATAATGAAAGATTTATTCTTCTGAATAGTAGCGTGTTCCACCAGCATTCTCCTGAGACTACTCGGATGCAAACCTGTTAATTCCGATACTTGACTAACTCGTGAAAATTTCATTATTATTCTCACCTCATTGAACCTAACGTAGCACATACGTTCGATAAATTCAATAAAGTTTGATAGATTCAATAAAATTTATCTTGTTCAACTAAGGGCGCAATTCCTTAGCCAGTTCTCTTATGAACTTCTCATGTTTTCACATGAGCGCAGACTATATGTTTATCTACTTAGAGATAGAGGATTTTTCCACCACCATAGGCTTGTGATGTACTCTCGTCAGTTATACGAGATAGTCGTTGAACGTTCATCTTATCAATTTTGACTTAGATGATTCGAGGCGGAAGACCCATTGTTCTAGTGTTTAGGATTTAACCTTGCACGATCTGATTGATTTTTTCTGCTTTCGCGACATTCACGCTCGCCATTTCTAGCCACGTTGTAGTTCAATCAGCTTTAGGGATTGCCCGCAGTTAACCCTCACTACTAGCCAATCACTTGACTAGCAGGGCTTGCTGATATATTTAATTAACTTTAGTTATAATTGGTTAAATAAATCGTAACAGTTAGTTACCCTCGTAATATGAATGGGTATACAGTTGTATTTAATTCATGCCCTGCTACGTTACCACACGTTGTTACACAGCCTCCATACTTAACTACCTTTAAAGAACTTTCTAACATGCTTCCGCCTACGGTATCGACAACCCCAGCGTATATTCCTTTAAGCATCGGTCTTCCTGATTCATCACTCAACTCCTCGCGGCGAATCATCTTTTTTGCACCTAAACGTAACAGCATCTCTTTCTCTTCCATTTTCCCTGTTGCCCCTACTACGTCATATCCTAGCTTCCCTAAAATACTAACTGCTACACTGCCTACTCCGCCCGTAGCACCCGTTACTAAAACATCTCCCATACTAGGCGTAATTCCCGCTCTAATGAGCTTATATACCGATAAGGCAGCTGTAAAACCGGCTGTCCCGTACATCATACTTTCCTTCAAAGACATTTCTTTCGGTAAAGGAATAACCCAAGATGATGGCACGCGAATATATTCTCCGAAACCACCAGAAGTATTCATACCTAAATCATATCCAGTTACAATAACTTGATCGCCTTCCTGAAAGGCGTTATTTTCACTACTAACTACCTCTCCCGCTGCATCGATGCCTGGTGTATGAGGATATGTTCTCGTTACACCTTTATTACCAGTAGCTGAAAGGGCATCTTTATAATTTAATGAAGAATAATAAACACGTATTAATACGTCTCCTTCAGGTAAACTATTGACTTCTCTCTCAACAAGCTTTCTTTCAAATTGATTATTTTCTTTTTCGTTCACGACAATTGCTCGGAATGATGTATGATTCATTATGCTCTCTCCTTCATCCGTAAAATCTTTCTTTATTATATAAGAAGTACGTATACAGCTAATCACATCTTCTTGGCTATATTTCAACAAATCTTACTTCTCTATCACTTTCTCACATTACATATTTTCATTTCTACTAAAACACATTATACTTGTTCTACATCTTAAAAATAAAATATAGAAAATCTGACTTTTTATAAATAAATTGAATTTTTACGAAATGTAAATGATTTGTAATGTTTTTTTTCGCTAAATTTCATTATAATAAGTGGATATGAGTGTCGTATTTCAATTCAAATGAAGGAGTACAAGAAATGGAGCAAAACCCATCTTTGCAAGAAAATACACGCAATAAACCGAAAAAAGGTAAGAAAAAAACAAAAATTATTATAAGCGTTATTCTATTAGTTTTAATAATAGGTGGCGGTTATACATGGTTTTTAGTAAATAAAGCATCTTCTGCTGTTCGAAACGCCGCTCACGATTTAGCACGCGGTGATAAGTCTGATTTACGTGCTAAAGCTGTAAAACCTATTACAAATAACGTCTCTGTCTTAATAATGGGTGTTGATGAAAGCGATGTCCGTGGGAAAGAATATGGTGAAGCTATAAGAACGGATGCACTATTACTTGCAACGTTTAATAAAGATAGCAAAACTGTAAAGCTATTAAGTATTCCACGTGACACGTATACTTATATTCCAGTAGAAAAGAAAAAAGATAAAATTACACACGCTCATGCATTTGGTTCTACTAAAAACGGAAAAGATGGTGGACCACAAGCTAGTATTGATGCAGTTGAAAAATTAATGAATGTTCCCGTCGATTACTTTGTAAAATTCAACTTTAAATCATTCATGAAAATCGTTGATGATTTAGGCGGCATTGAAGTTGACGTACCAGTTGAGTTTACTGAACAAGATAGTAATGATAACGCCGAAGCAATTCACCTGAAAAAAGGTGTTCAAAAGTTAAATAGTGAAGAAGCTCTTGCTCTTGCTAGAACAAGGCACATTGATAGTGATGCGATGCGTGGTCAACGTCAGCAACTCGTTATTGAAGCAATTTTAAAGAAACTAACAAGCGCTGGATCCGTAACAAAAGTTGGTAACATCATTGATGATATTAACGGACAATTCGTTACAAACTTAACATTCGATGACATGCTTTCATTCTATAAATATGGATCGGATTCGGAAATTGAGAAATTACAACTTCAAGGTGAAGATTGTTACATGGCAAAAGGTGATGATACATGTAGTAAGTCAGCTGGTGGTGGTCGAACTTACTACTACAATCCAGATAAAAAAGAATTAGCTAATGTTACAAACGAACTTCGTAGTCACCTTGGACTACCTGCCTATACAAAATCTGATTCTGATTCGAAAAAAACAAACTCAGAGAAAACAAAAGAATCTACGTCTGAAAATACGAGTGAACGCGAATCAAGTAACGATGAAAATCAAAATAAGAAGAATAACAGTGAAGATACAGAAACATCGTCTAATGACAATGAATAAAGTGAAGCAGTGCTCTATGGAGGTAGAGCACTGCTTCTTTTTAATGCTTTCAAAATAAAAAATCAGAACTTTCCAACTATCTTTTTTAATATTTTTAAATTATAATAAATAGTAGTAATCTATTCCAATTATCAGGGGGCCCACGCATATGAAAGCTGCAGTAAAACATAACATTTCAGATTTTAAAGAGTACTTAAAATCAAACGATATATACATGGAAGAAAATATAGATGAAAATGATGGTTCGGTACATTTTTCAGTAGGATTAGAAACAGAAGCTGGCGCAAAAATTCAACTTATCGCTGCTTTCCAAAGCGAACATCCTGCTGTGGATATATACTGCTTCAATGTTGCTCTTGTACCTGATTCAACATCAACAAATGATATTTTACATGTCATCAATGAATTAAACACATCTTATCGATTTGCAAAATTCACGCTAAACAAACAAAATGCAATTGATATTTCAACATCTCTTGCATTCTCAGAACCAAACTTTAATCCCGCACTTGTCTTTGAACATACGAGAATGCTATATAAACTGGCAAACGATGAATATAAGAACTTAATGAAAGTTATTTGGGCGTAAATAAAAAGATGGTGCTACAAGAGCACCATCTTTTTATTTCGATATCATATCAACCCACATCTTTATCGCGGTTCCTACAATTAAAGTAGACAATACGTATTGCAAAACTTTTTGATTCACTCTCTTCCCTACTCTCACTCCAAGAGGAGCGGCAAATAAACTTGCTATCGCAACGATAAGAGCCGGAATAACAACTATTTGTCCAGTAATCACTTTCCCAGTAGTAATTCCTATCGAGGAAATAAAAGTAATAGCGATAGATGTTGCTATTGTTGTACGTATCGGTAGTTTTAAAACAACTAGCATAATCGGTACTAAAAGAAATGCACCACCAGCCCCAATAATGCCGGAAACACTTCCTACAATAAACGCTAGCAAACTAGCGAGCCACTTATTGTACGTAATTCCTTCTGTCCTCTTACGATTGCTTCGCTTCGGTATAAACATCATAATAGCCGCAATAGTAGCTAGTAATGTGTAAACAACGTTTACAGCATGCTCATTTAATAGATTCGCACTAAAGCTACCTACAAAGCTTCCTATTAATATACTAGCTCCCATATACACAACTAAAGTTTTATCCATATCGTTACTTTTCCTATACGCCCACGCGCCTGCAAAAGTTGCAAAGAATACTTGAATCGCTGTAATACCACTCACTTCATGTGATGTATATCCAGCAAATCCTAGCAATACCGGAATGTATAAGATCATCGGATAATTAATAATTGCACCGCCAATTCCAACCATTCCTGATATAAACGATCCTATAAACCCAATTATAAAAAGTAATACGACTAAGCTCATCTTACATCCCCTCCCTTCTAAAAAGAAGGTGAATTAAATGAATAAGTTTACATTCCCATCCGAAGCATCTGCTAAATAAGCTCCTACTCCTGCAAACTCTACCCCATCCATAATCTCTTCCTCTTTTAACCCTAATAAATCTACTGTCATTTGACAAGCTACAAGTTTAATTCCCTGTTCTTTCGCCAAATCGATTAAATCTGGTAAAAGCATCGCATTATGTTTTTTCATAATACCTTTAATCATCTTTGGTCCCATACCGGCAAAATTCATTTTTGATAATCCCATCTTATCAGCGCCGCGCGGCATCATTTTTCCAAACACTTTCTCTATAAATGTTTTCTTTACTTTCACATGCTCATCTTTCCTAAGAGCATTTAAACCCCAGAAAGTATGAAAAATAGTCACTTCATGATCGTACGCCGCTGAACCATTTGCAATAATATAAGCAGCCATTGCTTTATCATAATCTCCGCTAAATAAAACGATTGTTGTTTTCTTCTGTTGTTCCATGTTGTTCTCCTCCTAATTACCTATAGGGGTATTTTATCATTTATAAAAAGGCTCAAATCATTTATCTCTGTACTATACGACTTTACCTTCCCACGCTAACATACCACCTACCATATTGATTGCTCGAAAACCGTAGCTCTCTAAAAACTGAACTGCTCTTGCACTTCTTCCGCCAGAGCGACAAACAATAATATATTCCTGATTTTTATTTAACTCATGCATACGAAATTCTAATAGGCCTAGTGGAATATTACATGCTTCTGGAATTTTTCCTTCAGCTACTTCTTCTACTTCACGTACGTCCACAATATTTACTGCTTCTTTACGTAACAATTTTTCTTCTAACTCTTTTGCAGTCATTTCTTTCATTTTTCTATCTCCTTCTTAATTACAAGCATTCATGCCACCTGAAACATTGATAACGCGCTGAAACCCTAATTTTTTTAATACTTTTGCTGCTTGCTTACTCCTCATCCCGCTCTGACAAATAACGATTATTTCCTTATTTTTATCTAATTGATTTGCTCTACTAGCTAACTCATTTAGCGGGATATTCTGAAATCCCTTCATATGATTTCCTCTATATTCACCTACTGTACGAACATCGATAAACTGCTTTCCCTGTTTTCCCACTATACTCTTTAATTCTTTTCCATTTATATTTTGAACACCTTTCACCGGTAAAAAACGTGAAATAACAAACCATACAGCAATTACAATGAAAAGCGTACTTAATATTGTATTCATATAACCAACCTCTCCGCCTTTACAAAACTAGTTCTTCACTACGCCTTCTTAATCCAAAACTTCAGCACATCGTCTTCTATATTATGCTTTACTATTTCATGACCGCCTGTTTTTGACCATGCTGGAATATCTTTTACTGACCCTTTATCCGTTACATGTACTTCTAACACTTCTCCAGTTTGTAAAGTATCCATCGCTTTCTTCGTTCTTACAATCGGCATTGGACATGCTAAACCTTTCGCATCTAATACTTGTTTTACATTCATCATCTATTCCTCCAGTTTGTTATTTTATAATGAATCATGAACTGCACAACGATTTGGGCCAATCTCCATTTCACGCTCTTCTTCCACACTCGGATGAATTTTCCCCATATTCGTTTGACGAATTTCTTCATATGCATTTGGCTGAGGCGGTAAATTCTCTGTCACAGTTTTACGAAACTCTACCTCATCGGCAATATTTAACCCTACATTCTCCTTAAATAAATCTTGTAAATGCGCACTCACAATGCCTCTGTCGTCCATTTCACTTATTTTTGAATAATGAGCTGGTAAAACAATTAAATCTTGAGATAATTCCTTATAACGTTTATATAAAGTATTTCGTAAATCCCCTACCCAGTCTTCCGCCTTCCCAGCAAGATCTGGACGCCCGATTGAATCTACAAATAAAATATCGCCTGATAATAAATAGGAATCATCTACAATAAATGATGTACTTCCAATCGTATGCCCCGGTGAGTATAATGCGTCAATTCCAATTTTGGTACCCCCCACCGTAATAACAGATCCTTCAACAAGCGGTTTATATGAGAAAACGACTTCCTCCGCATCTTTTGGAGGTAACCAATACGTACCCCCTACTTTTTCAGCTAACCTACGTCCTCCAGAAATATGGTCTGCATGTAAATGTGTATCCATGACATTCGTAATAGTAACACCATGCTCTTCCGCAAAATCTTCATATGCTTCAACCGTTCTGACTGCATCAATAACTGCTGCTTCACCGTTTGAGACGATCATATAAGATAAACAGCCTTTTCCAAGACGGTTAAATTGATATACACTTCCTCCGCCCTGTACATCTCCTACTTTTAACGGCTTTACATATTCACTCCAAGCTTTCATACCACCAGCTAAATAATAAACATCATTGAATCCGGCATGTAACAATTGCTCTGCGACAAACTGCGAAGAACCTTCTTTCGCACATACGACTAAAATTTCTTTCTCCCTCGGCAATTCATCTACAATATGATCTACACCATCTAATAAGTCAAAATACGGTTTATTTATAGAAGAAACTTGTTTCCCTTCAATTTTCCAATCTTCATAGTCCGTTTCATTACGAACATCTAAAATAAACAATTCTCCGAATAAAACTTTCTCTGCGACATCTTTTGCTTGTAACAGTTTAACACTCATCCAATTACCCCCTGAGGTATATTTATATTTAAAAAATTTTATTTTTCTATATTTCCTTGCCACTCTAACATACCTGGAATGACATTTTTCACGTTTGAAAAACCTCTCTCTTTCAACACTTGGCAAGCTACATCACTACGGTTACCAGTTCGGCAAACAACATAAATTGGTTTCGCACTGTCTAACATAGCACTATCTATTTCACCTAATGGAACCGAAATGGCAGATGGAATATGACCAAAGGCAAATTCCGCCGCTTCACGAACATCTACTACAATACACTCTTCACCACTTAATAATAGATCTTGCAATTCCCCATTCGTAATTGTATGAGGATACTTCACAACTTCATTTACTTCATGTTCATGGGATTTTCGTACATAATGCTTTAATATATCTCCCTCTTGTTTCGTTCCGATATATTGGTGCCCTACTTTACTTGACCAACTTTGAATATCTAGCATAGAACCTTTATCTGTCGCCTCTATTTCAATAACTTGCCCTGATGCCAACCCTTCCATCGCCTTTTTTGTCTTCACAATTGGCATCGGGCAAGCCAAGCCTTTACAGTCTAAATTCATATCAACTTTTATACTCATAATCATTTCCTCCCTAATTAGCACACATATACCTGTAGGGGTATAATAAAATGTTTTTGAAAATCTGTCAACACATACGTTTGACAGATTATCTGCTTTTTACAAGTAATTGAACGGCTTCTTTAATTAACTCTTCATTTGAACCATTACCTGTTTCAAACTGCTCGCGCAAACATTGCTCTAAATTTGTTCCAACAACGAGTCCAATTGTACGATCAAGTGCAGAACGGGATGCAGTTAACTGTGTAATAACATCTCGGCAATCTTTTCCCTCTTCCATCATGCGAAGCACACCACGAACTTGACCTTCAATACGTTTCAATCTATTTTTCATATCTTGATTATATTCCACTGTAGATCACCTCCGTAATTATAACTATATTATACATTACTTTGTAACTTTGTATAATATCATATACCCTTAAGGGTATATTGTAAAGTGGTTTATTTTTTTGAAATCTCCTAGAGTATAGTAAAAATGCAAAAGCCACTGATTTCATTGGCTTTTGCATTTCTCAACTACACTGCTTGGTAGTCCAACTAATTCATTTCATTTATGAATCAAGGAATCAACCGTTTTATTATCCTACTTCTTATAATCTCTTTGTAAAACTATAATCCATTTCTCCACCTAACGCTTCAGGTGTATCACCAGTTTCTCTAAAATCATGTGTATAAATTTGTCCAAATGAACCGAAATCTACTTGCTTATAAAATTCGAAACAAGGGAATCCATCATGTTCTCCTTGAATATCGATACTACCATCCTTGTTCACACATACAGTTAATAAATAGTCCACAGGAGGGGCATACACATTTAACGGATTACTAGCGCTTGCACTCATTTTGAATTGCACACCATCAGAATTCCATGAAATATCCGTACACACAATATTTTCAGTACTCGCTTTTCCTGTTCTTTTATTCACAGAACCATCTGGATTTGTGACCTTCTCTGTCGTAATACCCGTGTTTGCATATGAAAACACTTCTTCTTTATAAAAGTCCACTACTACCTCTTGCTCAACTCTAGAGCGCATAGTATTTACCGCATGTGGTGTAAATTCACGTGAATCACCTTCAAACTGGATTACTTTCCCTGTTTGTGCATCCTTCCGCGGTTCTGTCCAAGACATTGGAATAAATACACTAGCTCTTATTTTAACGATATTCGTCATAAGAAACACCCCTATAATTCTAATTTTATATACTGCATGCTATTGAATAAAATAGACCACAATTTCAATCCTAGAACCAATAGCTTTCTCTTTTACGTTTGCTACTTCCTTCTAAAAAATAGCGCTATATTTATATCTAGATTTTCGTTTTAAAGCTATATTCCATTTCTCCAGCTAGTGCTGCTGGGGGTATCATCCGTTTTCCTGAAATCATGTGTATATATTAATTCAAATGAACCAAAGTCGATTTGTTTATAAAATTCATAGCAAGGAAAACCATCATGTAAACCTTCAACATGCACAGTACCACTTTCATTAACTCGTATAGTCAAAAAATAATCAGCTGCAGGTGCTGCCGCGTTTAACGGATTACTTGCACTTGCACTTGCACTTGCACTTGCTCTCATTTCAAATGAAACCTCATCTTCACTCCATACAATATTTGTACATGCAATGTTTTCTGTACTTGTTTCTCCTTTTTGATACTCAATTGAGCCATCTGGATTTGTAATTTTCACAGTAACGATACAAGCATCTGCATATGTGAAAATTTCTCTTTTATAAAAATCAACAACCACTTCTTGTTCTAATCTTGAACGCTTTGTGTTCACAACGTATGGTGTAAATTCACGTGCATCTCCGGCATATTCAAACACTCTTCCCGTCGCAGGATCCTGAATAGGTTTCAGCAAAGCATACGGTGCAAATACACTCCCTCTAATTTTAACGATATTAACCATGTGAAACCTCCATAATTCATTGATTTTATTTAGATAAATCATTATTTGTTCTATTACTTTTATATAGTCAATTTGATTGACTATAAGTAAGGAGGTTATATACATGACTCATCAAACACTTAACGAACTAGATCTTACATCACTTTTATCACTATCTTTCAGCACATTAATTACTGAACTACATGATAGATTAAGTGAATTAGGATTTGAAGATATTAGGCCAGCGCACGGTTTTATGTTCAAACGCATCCTTCCTAATGGAGCAACCGGTATAGAACTAGCTGAATATTTAGGGGTTTCAAAACAAGCCATAAGTAAAATGGTAGATTCTCTTGAGAACAGTGGTTATGTCACGCGCCAAACGCATCCTACTGATAAAAGAGGTAAAATTATTGTTTTAACTGAGCGTGGTTTAGCAGTAATGAAAGCAAAAGAAGAAATAGTAGCTGAAATAGAACAACGATGGATTGCAAACATAGGTGCAGAACGAATGCAAATGCTTAAAGAGGATTTAACAACATTCGTTACTAAAGAAAATACAGGAAAATTATCATCGAGCATACGACCTGTTTGGTAAACAAAAACTCCATATAATAAAAAAGAACGGACAAGAAATTCTATGTCCGTTCTTTTCATCACACATACTTCCGATGCACCATCTTCCCATCATAAGAAAACACAACGCCCTTACTCTCCACAATCGATTCCATATGCACTGTTCTTCCCCATAGCTGATGAAGATACGGTAATACTTTTTCTAAGTATTTTAAATCTAACTCAATTCCTTCATAGCTATGTTTAATGTACAATTCCCCATTCTTTAAGTAGTCTCCATCTTCTACTACTAAGTACGGGAAACCTCCATTTGTGCGCATATTTACGAGTTGATCGCGTACATGCTCCCATTCTTTATCAATTACTTTATATTCTTTTCCTTGGCGCTGGAATAAGTACATATCTTCTCTCATTACAAGTTTTTTATTTAAATAGTTTCTTAGGAACGATACATCCCATTCAATTTCCCGTACTTCAAAGATTTTGTCACGACCAGAACCAGGTTTCACACCGCGTCGTTTCATTTCTTCTGTCGGGTTGTTATAGCGCTCTTCAATATCTTCGAACATTTTAATACCGAGGTAGTATGGATTAATACTTGTTTTTGATGGCTGTACGACACCTGCATTTAATTTCGCAAATTCAATTGCTTCACCAGATGTTAAGTCCATTTCACGAAGTATGCGTTGATGCCAGAAGGAAGCCCAACCTTCATTCATAATCTTCGTTTCAAGCTGTGGCCAGAAGTATAACATTTCTTCACGCATCATCGTTAATATGTCGCGCTGCCACTCTTCTAGCTCACGGCTATATTCTTCAATAAAGAGGAGTAAATCTTTTTCTGGCTGTGGTGGGATTTTCTTCTTTTTATGCATATTAGGTCGTTCTCTCTTTTTGTTTCGATCATCTAAATTCCATAAATCATCGTACTGTGATATCTTTTTCTTTTCTACATCCTCTTCTAAATCTTCAATACTCCATGCAAGTTTCGGACGCATAAGCGATGGATCAATATGTTCTTGAATGGCAAGTACGGCATCTAAAAATGTTTCTACCTCTTCTCTTCCATACTTATGTTCATACGCCTTCACACGATCTGCTGTCGCTGCCATACTCTCCACCATATCGCGTTTCGTATTAGAAAAACGAATATTATTTTTGAAGAAATCACAATGTGCTAAAACGTGCGCCACGATTAATTTATTTTGAATTAAAGAATTCGTATCTAATAAAAAGGCGTAACATGGATCAGAGTTAATAACGAGTTCATAAATTTTACTAAGTCCTAAATCGTATTGTAATTTCATTCTGAAAAATTGCTTTCCAAAACTCCAATGCGAAAACCTCGTCGGCATCCCATATGCACCAAATGTATAGATAATTTCCGCTGGACATACTTCATAGCGCATCGGATAAAAATCAAGACCAAATCCAGTCGCAATTTCCGTAATTTCAGCAATCGCATATTGTAGTGCTTTATCATCACTTGCTCTCATTATTTTCCCTCCTTACACTTTCCCTTAAGAAAGTGTATGATGAGGAACAAGCTTTCATGAGGATTGATTGCATAATAAAAAGACACCCTCTTAAAAAACGAGAATGCCTCTTTCTAATTAACCTTCAATGATCTCCATCTTCTCCGTAATCGGTGTACGAGCTTTTCCTTCTGGTGCTTTATCGAAATAGCCGATATGAAGAATTCCAATGATGCGTTGGCCTCGTGTTAAACCAATTCCTTCTATAAATAGTGGATTGTAGTTTAATCCACCTGATTTCCAAACACAGCCTAATCCGCGTTCCCAAGCAAGTAATTGGAAGTTTTGCATAAATGCACATGTTGCAGCGTAATCTTCGTCACGTGGAATTTGACGCGGATCTTCATTAATGTAAACAACGATTTGTGCAGGCGTACTTAAGAAACGATCAGATAAAGTTTTGCCGCGTTTTGCTCTTTCTTCTTCTGTGAAAGAGTTTAATACTGCGTCTACTAATTTCTGACGGCCTTCTCCAATGTATAATTTACAATTCCATGGCTCACGATGTTTATGATTCGGTGCCCATGTTGCGTCGTTTAATAGTTCAATTAATAGCTCTTTTTCTACTGCTTTATTTGTAAATGTACGAACAGAGCGTCTTTCTTTAATAACATTTGCGATGGAAGTATATGTAGTCATATTTTTCTCTCCCTTATTTATATATATATATATATATAATTCCGTTATTGATATTGATTTTCAATTTCGATTATAACCTAGTTTTTCACTATTAATCAATGTTTTATGTTGGAAAACCATGAAAAACTTCTTTTTATACTGTGAATAAAAAAACTTAACTTGTTCACAAGTTTTTCACATTTTATGGAAATGATATGTGTAAGTTTTCCACATTACCCATCTAGGAGGAGTTTATATGTACAAGAAAATCGCAGTAAGTATGACTATGGCAGCATTATTGTGCGGGATATCTGTCTTTCCTGCTTCCGCTGCCACGCCAAAAGAAGTAACAATGCACCATCATAAGCCTATTTCAGAAGAAGAAATGCAGTCGCTCGAAAAACTCGGCTATAATAAACATGAAATTTGGAAAGCTGCCCACATTGCAAGAATAAGTAAAAAAGAAATTAAGGACGTTTTAGCTTACTATAAGCAAAATAAATCTTGGGAGAAAACAGCACAGCATTTCGGTGTAGACCCAAGTAAATTGAAAAAGCATCATATGAATAAAGAAACGAAAAAAGCACTACTGCAAAAATTAGCAAATATGCAAAAGTCCACACCAGATGGACTGAAACAAAAAATGAAAGAATATAACATCGGCTTACGCCAACTTACCGTGTTAACAATCATCTCCCAAAAAAGTAATACCCCTCTTGACGATGTACTAAAAATGAAAAAAGATGGGATGGATATTAAACAAATTGCGGAAAAATTAAATGTGAAAAAAGAAGATATACGGGCAGAAATGATTAAATTAGTGAAGTCTATTAAAGAAAAGAAAACAAATTAGCCTGTCAAAAAGGAAGAGATATTCAATACTCTTCCTTTTCTTTATCCCGCTATTTCTGGGCAGTAAAACTCCCACCTCAAAATTCTGCTGGAGCAAAGAGGTTAGGTGGGAGTCGGGCTGCCCGTAAAAGCCCGATTGGTGCGGGCTAATAATCAGTGGGGAATGAACAAAATCCCACTGATTAAAGTTTCACTTTATGAACTTTCAGTTTTCAAGTATAAATTCCCGTCTTTCCCAAAAACTAACACAAGTAAATGGTGCATGTCAGGGGTGAGAAAATGTTTCGTTCAACATCTAAAAAGAATAAAAAAACAATCTGTTCCATTCCCGAGTTTATCCACACGATGAAAGAATCTAGTGATTTCGTTTCTTATAACGTAGTAGACGATGGGACATTATGTTTGTTTTATTATAAATCTACAGTAGAATCACTTATTATTAATCGATTCATTTTAACACCTATCAAAAAAGAATTAGATCACATTCAAAATATAAGTGACATAGCAAATATCGTCACACTTGAGGAGATTATCACCAATCCTTCTATTGATGATATCCGTGAAAAACTGTTAGGTGGATATGTACTTTTGCAGCTAAAAGTTAATTCCAAAGCAGCCGAATATGCACTTCTTCGCGCTGAAAGTTTAGCTTTAGGTACACGATTATATAACGATACAGAAAATGAATATAGTGTAATCGGTCCCAAAGTCGGATTCGTTGAAAATATTGATACAAATACACACTTACTTCGCCGAAGTATTGTAACGGAGCAATTAGTTTTCAAAGAAGTTGTAGTTGGCTCTATATCAAAAACAAAGGTCATAGTTGCTTACATCGAAGGCATTACAAATGATCAGCACGTCAATACTGCGATGCAGCGCCTACAAGGCATTGACTTTGATGTTCCTTTCGATGCGACTATGATCGAACAATTTATTAGCGATAATAGTAACTCTCCCTTCCCTGTTTTACTACCTACAGAGCGCTTAGATCGTTCTGTTTATGCACTCATTAATGGTGGTGTTGTCATTTTAACAGATGGTTCACCCTATGCATTAGCTGGACCGGCGACATTACTCGATTTTTTCGTATCTCCAGAAGATTATTATTTACCATGGATAGCAGGCTCATTTCTTAGATTGGTTCGTTTTTTCGGAGCAGCATTCTCTCTATTTTCATCAGCTATTTATACAGCTGTATTAACGTATCACTATCAAATGATTCCCGCAGATTTACTTGGACCAATTATTTATTCCCGAGCCAATGTACCATTCCCACCTGTTTTAGAGGCACTTTTTTTAGAAATTACAATCGAATTACTGCGCGAGGCTGGAGCTCGTTTACCGACTAAAGTTGGTCAAACGATTGGTATTGTTGGGGGGATTGTCATTGGCCAAGCATCTGTTGAGGCTGCTTTAACGAGTACTATTTTATTAATTGCGGTTGCGTTATCTGCGCTTGCTTCTTTTACAACACCAACAGTAAAAATGTCTTCCACTATCCGGATATTACGATTTCCCCTCATCATTTTAGCTGGAGCATTTGGAGGTGTAGGGCTAATCGTCGGATTTGTATTCATATTAGCTCATTTAATTCGCTTAAAATCACTTGGATCACCTTATTTATTACCTTTATATCCATTTCGCGGGTTAGGTACAGCTGAAGGGCTCCTTCGTCTTCCATTTAGTCAAACTGCAGGACGGGCTTCTTTTCTAAGACCAAAGAAGAAATGGCGCTATGATCCAAACCAAGCGAAAGAAAAACGCGACGGTGAGGAAAAATGAAAAATATTTTATTACGCTCTTCCATTATCATTTTAATTTTTCTATCCGGCTGTACACAATCTAACATAGTAGATACACAGCGGATTATTCATGTGGGTGGATTCGATATAACGAAAGAGAAGAAATTTCGTGGGACGATTCTCTATCCAGATTACACAAAAGGAGTGCAATCAAAACCAGAAACTCAATCCACTACCGCTGGTACCATTGAAACAATCTCTTCACTTCTAAACGCAAAATCACCACATACGATTGCTGTAGGTCAAATGCGCGTTGTCCTATTTGGAAAATCATTCGGTGAACGTGGAATCGGAGATATTATTAACAACTTACAACGTGACCCTAACATTGGCCGAGATGTGCAGCTAGCGCTTGTAGACGGTTCAACAGAAGAATTACTTAAACATGTCAAAACAAATGGATCGCTATATCTATCTGATTTATTGGAGCAAAATATAGAAACGGAGACAATCCCTCGGATGGCCTTAAATATTTTTCTATATGATTTTTATTCATCTGGCTGCGATCCATTTCTTCCTTACATTCAAGTTGCAGAAGACAAGTCTGCTTCCATTAAAGGACTCGCTTTTTTAAAAAAGGATAAAGTAGCTATGTATACAGATAAAACAGGATCTTTTTTATTTAAATTACTCATTAATCCAACTAACAACGGACGTTACGAAGTTCCGATACGTCAAGGTAAACATAAAGGCTTAATCGCAACCCAAAACTTATCTGGAAATAGTGTTTGTTCCCTTTCCGAAGCCGGTGACATTCCGAAAGTTCACATTCGACTGAAATTAAATGGACTTATAAAAAATGCCCCTGACTGGCTTGATTTATCAAAGAGCGAAAATGTAACTTACGTAAAAAAACATGTAGAAAAGACACTTGAAAAACATTTAAACGAATTAATAAAACAATTCCAAGAAAAAGAAATCGATCCAATCGGTATACGTGAAGAAATTCGTAGTCACTCAAGAAAATGGAGCATGAAACAAATTCAAGAAATGTATCCTAGCGTAGACGTTGCAGTTAATGTGAAAATTAATGTCGTACAATCTGGTATCGGAGAATAGTGAGGTGCTGTAATGGCTGGACAAGATAAAACACATACTGTTTCCCCTTATTTCACATTTCTTCTATTACACTCCCTTCAAATTGGAGTAGGTGTGTTAGGTTACCAAAGGATTATTGCACAATATGCCGGTTATGATTCTTGGATTTCTCTTATTGTTGCGGGCATTGCAACTCATATCGTGCTATTTTGCATGCTTAAAATGTTAGAAAAAGATAATGATTTAATGAATATTCATACGACATGTTTCGGAAAGTGGACTGGAACATTTTTGTCCGTATGCTTTGCTGCATACCTTCTATTATTTTGCCTTACTGTCCTTCGTACATATATTGAAGTCATTCAAGTTTGGGTCTTCCCTACAATTAAACCGTGGAAATTAACTTTATTATTTTTACTTGTGACTTACTACGTAATTAAAGGTGGTTTTCGCTCTGTAACAGGAATGTGTTTTTGGGGCGTCGTAATACCGATTTTCGTCCTATTTTTCTTAGTTTTCCCAATGAAATACGCGCATGTCCGTAACATTCTCCCAATTCTAACTCATTCACCTTTAGAAATTCTAACTGCAGCGAAATCATCTGCATTAGAATTTCTTGGATTTGAAGCAATTCTTATTTTTTATCCATTTATAAAAAAAGAAAAATCATTAAATAAATGGGCGCATGGTGGTATTGCTTTTACAACAATTCTATACGTAATACTAGCCATCGTTTCC
Source organism: Bacillus cereus group sp. BfR-BA-01523 (assembly GCF_022662615.1). NCBI lineage: Bacteria > Bacillati > Bacillota > Bacilli > Caryophanales > Bacillaceae > Bacillus > Bacillus cereus group sp. BfR-BA-01523. The sequence continues at coordinate 28,428 of NZ_JAKUDX010000022.1, read as the reverse complement.
CTTATGTACTATAGCCAAGGACAACTACATCATACAATTTGGCCAACATTAACAATGCTAAAAATTATAAAGATTCCTTTTATCCAAAGGTTTGAGTACATCATTATTTTCATATGGTATCTTATTATTTTACCTAATCTTTGTTTAACAATTTGGTCTTCTTGTTGCATTAGTAAAAGGTCTTTTCATGTACCATTTAAAATTACACTTCCATTTTTTATTGCAGCTATATTTATTTCATCCTTATTTTTCACAAACCGTGAAAGTATTAATACATTAAATACAGTACTGTCTCAAGCTGGTTTATATATTGTATACGCTTATATCCCAATTTTATTTCTATTCCATTCACTACGATGGCGCTTCAAAAATCAGTCGAAAAAATCTTCACCCGACACACCATGATATTTGATACAATTTGGTTAATACATTTGTAAAGGGGACAAGCGAATGAAAAAGTATGTATTTTCTTTACTTGCAGTACTGAGCCTAATTCTTGCTGGATGCGGGAGTACTAGTACAAATGACAAAAAATCTTCTGAATCAAAAAAAGAACATGATCATGCCACGCACACTCAGCAAGCTGATATTCAAGAAAAAACAAAAGGAGTCGACACACTCCCTACCTTTCTAGACAAGCTTGATCCGCAAATGAAAGATATCTACACTGTCGCTGGACAAAATGCAGAGCTATTAGATTGGATTCCATGTTACTGCGGTTGCGGTGAGAGTGTAGGACATAAAAACAATAAAAACTGCTTTATTCGTGAAATTAAAAAGAATGGTGAAGTTGTTTGGGATTCCCATGCAACAACTTGTGTCAACTGCCTAGAAATCGCGGTTGAATCGGCTTCTATGAAACAAAAAGGAAAATCAACGCTCGAAATTCGTAACTATATCGACAATAAATACAAAGAAGGCTATGGCAAGCCAACACCTACGCCAATGCCAAAAGCATAAAAACGAGGAAATCCCTCGTTTTTCTCTTTTCATTCACCTTTTTTCTTAACAAATTCTTTCAAGTGTATTTCTCCTTACTTGTCACACACTATATATAACTCCTCGGTAAGGAGGGTACACAGTGCAAACATATAACGACTATGATAAAGCTCTCTATTACACGTATTGCTGTAATTGGGATAAATTACTCGTTCTCATGGTTCAAACGAACGATCAATTATTTTCTAAGCGTATTGAGCATTTTTTACACGCTTATCAATACAGTAAAGAACTACCAGAAGTTGATAAACAATTGCAGCTCCTATTTCAATATATTGACCACGCATCCCAAAAGTCACATGTAGAAGAAGTAGAGCAAATTCAAATGTAAAATATAGCGCTATTCTCTTTATGAGAATGGCGCTTTTTAAAATGTTCATATCAATAAATGTTTCTCCTCATAAAACTTTTATTGATAAACATATTTTTTCTTTCTTTTCCCTACTACTTCATACTATAATTTAGTATGTAACTATTATAAGTGAGGTATAAAATATGGGACGAGAAAAAAAGCAAGAATATGCTTTACTTACTGCATGGGGAGCTTCGTTTATTGCTACATTAGGAAGTCTGTACTTTTCCGAAATTATGAAATTTGAGCCTTGTGTCCTTTGTTGGTATCAACGTATTTTTATGTATCCATTTGTTTTATGGCTCGGTATCGCTGTAGTAAAGAAAGACTATCGCATTGCAAGTTATTCTTTACCAATCGCAAGTATTGGTGCTTGTATTTCTTTATATCATTATGCAATTCAAAAAATCGCAGCATTTTCAGCTGCTGGGGCAGCTTGCGGCCGCGTACCTTGTACGGGAGAATACATAAACTGGTTCGGCTTTGTGACAATCCCGTTTTTAGCACTTATCGGCTTTATCACAATCGCTGTTTGTAGCTTCATCGTAATTAAAAACAAATAAGGAGATGAAAGAATGAAAAAAATGCTTATATTTGGCGGTATTATTATCGCCTTGTTTGCAGCAATTTTTGCTGTAACACAAATGGAAGAAAAAAATGCTTCAACAAGCCAAAAAATTGATAATGCTACTGATAGTAAGACAAATGGCCCTGACTACTATACAAATAAAATCTCTCTTTCAGATCTCCAAAAGAATTTAAAAGAGAAAAAAGAAGAAACAGTATACTTTTATCAAACATCTTGCGTTCATTGTCAAAAGCTATCTCCTATCGTAGTACCAATGGCTAAAGACTTGAATGTTGATATGAAAGTTATGGATATTGAAAAATTAGATGCTCCTTGGGATGAATATAAAATTAAAGGAACTCCAACAATCATTCATTTTAAAGATGGTAAAGAAGTGAGCCGTATTAGCGGCGAACAACCGGAAGACAAATTAAAAGAGTGGCTTGAGCAAACGAAAAAATAATAAGAAAAGGAAACTCCTTCTATACATGAAATGCGTGTAAACTCCCACACTAATGTATAAGGAGGGGGTTTTATGCCAGAAGTGAAATGCTCTGTTTCCAATTGCTCATTTTGGGGACAAGGTAACCTTTGTCAAGCAAGTGCAATCGTTGTTCAACCTGATGCACAAGAAGCAGGTCAAATTGAAAACAGTTCATATACAAACGCTACTTTAACAAACGCTACTTTAACAAACGAGACGCTTGAAAGTTCTGTAACAACGAGTGTAGAAACGTGTTGTCATACATTTAAACCGAAATATTAAACGTAAAAGCATACGATTAGTCGTATGCTTTTTTACATTCCTCTCCAAACATCATGCATCATAAAAAAGTACAAAATAACGAGAAGGACCGTCCCGCATAAAGTAATGCGCCGATATACACTCTTCTCCCCTTCCCTCGCTTTAACAAATGCCCAAATAAATCCGACGAACAATATTAAATCAATATATGGAACATAAAAGGAAAAGACGAGTAACGCATATAAATACACGATAAATAAACAAGTCGTGATTAAGAAAATTTTAAATGCAAATTCACTTTTCATAATGTGACCGCCCCCCAGTCTGTACTGTATTATATTCAGCAAAACATAATAGTTGCTGTTTCAATTTTTTCATCTCACTATTTACAGGCGCTCGATTGGTATGAAATCATTAAAACCAACTAAACTTCATCACAAATAAGCTACCGTCTATTTACGGTAGCTATTACGGGACATTATATTTCCGTTTATATAGGTTACTTAAAATCGAATAAGGTAATTGTTCATAACGAATTTTTTCTCCTGTTTCATCTACAATATACAAATTGTTTCCTATATAATAGGTTCCATCTTTTCGTTTGGAATACACTGTGTATCTTTCATTTGGCAATACTGTTTTTACTTTCGTCAATTGTCCATTTGGTTCTTGCCAATATATATCGGCGCGATCTACTAACGTAAGCATTCCAATTTGTTCTTCTTCTACTTTACGACCATTCCAGCTCACAACACGATAACCTAGCTTATATGCTTCATATTCGGGACTCGTATGAAAACGAGAAATAATTACTTTCGTCTGTAATTGTACCCGGTCGTATAACCATTGTATGTCCCGATCGTGCATGCGAATACAACCATTCGACTCCCGGCTTCCAATCGTTCCTTCCCGATTTGTCCCGTGAATTGCATATTCCTTTTTATCTAGACCTAGCCACCTCGTACCGAGAGGGTTATTCGGAGCACCTCCAGCTATTTTTTTACGATGGTATTCTTTATTTTTATATTTAGTTATAATACAAAAATTCCCTTCAGGCGTCGGGGTGCTATCTCTTCCTGTCGTTATCGGAAATGTTCTAGTATAGTTTCCCTCTTCAAAAAAAGACAGCTGATTCGTCGTAAGGTTAACTAATATTAAATGATCTGTATTAGCAAAAACGCTAGCTGGCAGGCAGAAAAATAGGATTACGATAAACCATACTTTCTTCATCTAAATCCTCCCTAGCACTAACATCATAATAAAGTGAAACTTTACTCGGTGGGAGGGTTTGTCCATCCCCTACTGAATATTAGCCTTCACCAATCGGGCATTTACGGGCAGGTATCTCCCACCTAACTTCCTTGCATTCACCGAATTGTTAGGTAGGAATCTTACTGCCCGCAAATAGCGGGATAAAGTGAAACTTTAATCAGTGGGGGTTTTGTTCATCCCCCACTGATTATTAGCCTTCACCAATCGGGCATTTACGGGCAGTTAATCTCCCACCTAACTTCTGTGCTCCACCTGAATTTTGAGGTGGAATTTTACTGCCCGCAAATAGCGGGATAAATGCAATTAGCTTTACTTTGCTCTTATAAATGAAAACTATCCATTCACAATTACTCCACCATTTACATGCATCATTTGCCCTGTCACATATGCCGAATCACTAGACGCTAAATATACATATGCAGGCGCTAATTCATACGGCTGACCAGGCCTTTGCATAGGAACATTACTCCCAAACTGTGATACTTTTTTCTCATCAAAACTGGATGGAATAAGTGGTGTCCAAATTGGGCCTGGTGCAACACCATTTACACGAATTCCCTTTTGTACTAACGACTGAGATAGCGATCTTGTAAAAGCGACAATCGCTCCTTTCGTTGCAGAATAGTCGATCAACGTTTCATTTCCTTCATACGCAACGATAGATGCCGTGTTTATAATTACATCCCCTTGCTTTAAATGAGAGAGGGCTGCTTTTGCAACATGAAAATAAGAAAAAATATTAATACGGAACGTTTTTTCTAGCTGTTCCGCTGTAATATACTCTAGTCCTTGCTGCGGATATTGCTGTGCGACGTTATTCACAAGAACATTTAGCCCCCCTAGCTGCTGGGCGGTCTCTTCTACAATCTCTTTACAATGTTGTTCATTACTCAAATCTCCCGGCAATAATACACAATTCACGCCTTCTTTTTCCACAAGTTGTTTCGTCTCATTCGCATCTTCGTCCTCATCTAAATAAGCAATCGCAATATTTGCTCCCTCTTTTGCAAAAGCGATAGAAACAGCTCTTCCAATCCCGCTATCTCCTCCTGTAATTAATACATTCTTTCCTTTTAACTTTTCACTTCCTTTATAACTTGGATCTTCAAACTTTGGAAGAGGATTCATTAACGATTCAATACCAGGTTGTTTATTTTGATGTTGTGCTGGCATTGTTAAAAAGTTTTTTTGCTGCGGCATAACTTCCTTCAACTCCTTTCCCCTTATAATGCGCACAATAAAAAAAACTACTTACACATTAAAGAACCGCAATTCACACACAGTTTTACGATTAATATTCGAATTTACGACATAAAATATGAGTTGTTCTAAAGTTTTTATGCAAAACTATTGCAAAATAGTTAAAAAACGAATATTATATATAACTGTTGTGAAAATTATTCGTAAAAAGAAAGGATGTTTATATGTTTAACCTTTCAAAACATAAAACTTCTATTAAAACTGAAATTATGGCAGGTATTATTACCTTTTTAACAATGGCATATATCATTGTCGTAAACCCTGTCATCCTTGGGGATGCAGGTGTTCCGTTTGAACAAGCATTTACAGCTACAATTATCGCTGCTGTTGTCGGAACATTATTTATGGCAATCTTTACTAATTTACCAATCGCAATTGCACCAGGTATGGGATTAAATGCTTACTTCTCTTATTCTGTTGTAAAAGCCCATGAAGGCATGACTTTCGCAATTGCATTCTCTGCTGTATTCGTAGCAGGTATGATTTTAATTTTGTTATCATTCACATCTTTCCGTACGAAATTAATGGAAGTAATTCCTGAGAACTTAAAACATGCACTTACTGCTGGTATCGGTCTTTTTATTGCTTTTATCGGTTTGCGCTTAACGGGAATTGTTACAAAAAATGATGCAAACTTAGTTGGGCTTGGCGATCTTCACTCTGCTCCAGTTCTACTAGCATTAGCTGGCCTTGGAATTACAATTATCCTTATGTCTTTAAATATAAACGGGGCACTATTTATCGGAATGTTATTAACTGGTATTATCGCTTACTTCACAGGTCAATTAACATTCTCAAGCGGCGTCACATCAATGCCTGGATTACCAGAAGGAATTATCGTTTCAAATCCAATTACTGCTGTATCTGATGTAATTAACTACGGATTATACGGCGTTGTGTTCTCATTCTTCCTTGTTACACTATTTGATACAACAGGTACACTACTTGGCGTTGCACAACAAGGTGGATTTATGAAAGATGGAAAGCTTCCAAAAGCAGGACGAGCTCTTCTATCTGACTCATTCTCAGCAACAATTGGAGCTATGTTCGGAACAACACCATCAACAGCTTACATTGAATCATCTGCTGGTGTTGCAGCTGGTGGTCGTACTGGTTTAACAACTGTTACAGTAGCTGTTCTATTTGCATTAGCAGCATTCTTCGGACCGTTAGTGAGCGCTGTTTCTGGCGTTTCAGCTATTACAGCACCATCACTAATTATCGTTGGTAGTCTTATGATGGGCTCAGTTCGCCACATCGATTGGGATACATTCGATGAAGCATTCCCAGCATTTTTAGTAATCTTAAGCATGCCACTTACATCAAGTATCTCAACAGGTATTGCACTTGGATTTATTTCATACCCACTTATGAAAGTGGCAAAAGGACAATTCCGTGCTGTTCACCCACTTGTGTATTTATTCGGGATCTTGTTCGCTTATCAATTAGTTTTCTTACCACATTAAAATCCCTCGTAAAGAGGGATTTTTTCATAAATAAAAAAGGCTGCAGAGAATTCCTTCTCCACAGCCTAATTATTATTTTTGCAAAAACGTCTGCAAATCTGCAAATTGTCTCTTTGCATCTTCATAGCCTTGCTCATATAAACTTTGTAATTTAGCCGTATCCTTTTCCATACGATCTACTTGAAGCGGCACTTCTGGGCGAATAACAAATAAATTACCTGCTTGCTCTTCTTTTTCAATGTAGTGAAGTGTTTCATTATACACTTCATAACGATTCAGCATCGTATTTACAAGGTTTGGATACTTCTTATAAGCCTTTGCTGCAATCCAACCAAATTTTGATTTTTTCTTCGCGTAACCATGATTTCTCGTCAAAATAACGACTGATTTTTTAAATCCATCTTCCTGTGCTTTACGAACTGGAATCGGATCTGAAATCCCGCCATCTAACAATTGCTTACCTCGGTAGTTTACTGCCGGTGCAATGAAAGGTAATGAACTAGATGCTTGCAATAAATTTAGCGCATCATCATTCGTTCCTTCTTTTTCAAAATAAACAGACTTTCCTGTTTCACAATCAGTTGTTCCTACAAGGAAACGCTCTGGACTATTAAAGTATGTTTCAAAATCAAACGGTACATGCTTTTCTGGAATTTCATGAAAAATGAATTCCATATCAAATAGCTGACGTTTTTTCCACAAGTTTTTATACGATAAATACTGCGGATGTGATGCGTAATCAATATTTACTGTTTTATTTCTATTTCTTTGTCTGGAAAGATACGACGCTGCATGACAAGCACCAGCTGATACACCAATTACATATGGAAAATATAAATCTTGTTCCATAAAATATTCTAATATCCCGCCCGTATATACACCACGCATACCGCCGCCTTCTAATACTAACCCCGTATTTTCAAGCATGTTATTCTCTCCTCTTTATATACATTGACTCTTTAATTATTCACTATGTTAAGTATCTTTTTCTATTATATATGAGTTCTTTCAGAAATTATATTCAAAAGGCTTGAAAAAAAGAAAAATAGAGACTCCTCAACAATCCGGTCTCTATTTTAAGCTCTTTGATCAGCAACGATATGAATATCAATATACTTCGTTTGTCTCATAATTTCATTTACAATAGAACCTTTTCGTATTTCTTCCCACCGTGTTCTCGCCGATTGCCCGAGTAAAACTTGTGTCACCTGTAGTCTTTTTGCAACTTCAATAATAACATCAGCGGGCTTTCTTCCCTTTGCTTCTTCTAATACAAAGCTCGCATCAAATTGATTCGTTAGTGATTTCCATTCTTCAATCGTTTGCTTTTTGCCTGCTGAAATAGAATCTATATTTTCTCTTTCAACGTTTAACACATACAATTCAGCATTTAGCCGATCAGCCATGCGCCAACCTCTCCGTATTAATTTCTCTGCTGTTGAACTGTATTGTACACAAACGAGAATTTTTTCTTTCACACCTATCGGTTCTATTACTGTTTGGCTAATTTTCTCATCCATATCATCTGCAACTTCCCGAAGCGATAATTCCCTGAGTGCTCCTAAATTATTAAGCGTGAAGAAATTTTGTAAGCTTTGCTCTATTTTTTCTTCCTTATATATCTTTCCATCTATTAATCTCTTCCGGAGTACCTCAGGTGTTGCATCAACGAGCTGAATTTCATTTGCTTTTTGTAAAATAAAGTCTGGAATACGTTCCCGTACTTTTACATTTGTAATTTGAGCTACAATGTCATGAACGCTTTCTAAATGTTGAATATTAAACGCAGATAATACAGATATACCGGCATCTAACAATTCTTGCACATCCATGTAACGCTTCTTATTTTTAGACCCGGGAATGTTACTATGTGCAAGTTCATCCACTACAACTACTTGCGGGCCACGCTTTATAATTCCTTCTACATCAAGTTCATAAAATACTTTCCCTTTATAATCTATTTCTTTTAAAGGAACTTTTTCTAAATCAGCAATTGCTTCTTCCGTCTCTTTTCTACCGTGTGTTTCAATTAAACCAACTACAATATCAATACCGTCTTTTTTCATCTCTCTTGCATCAAATAGCATTTTATAACTTTTCCCAACTCCAGGTGCAGCCCCTACGTATAGCTTTAGCTTTCCGCGATTTTGCTGCCGAATATATTCTAAATACTCTTCTGGCGTTCGCCTTTGAAACGTCGGTTTATAGTCATCCGCATACAAAACACTCACAACCTTTCTTTCGAAACAACGCTACCTCAATCCGTTAGATTGAGGTAGCACTGTTACTATTTCATTAATTTCTGCAATTCTAAATTTAGCTTTAAGACGTTTACACGATCCTCTCCAAATAAACCGAGTGCAGCTCCTTCTGTTTGATCCTTAATCAATTGATCTAGCTTTTCTTTCGGAATATTCGTTAATTTTGAGATGCGATCTACCTGCACAGAAGCCGCCTTCGGACTAATGTCAGGATCAAGCCCTGAACCTGAATTCGTCACTAAATCTATCGGTACTTCTGTAACTGGAACGGCCCGGTTTTGTTCCTTCCACTCTGCAATACTTTTCTCAACTCGTTTTGCTAAATCTGGATTAGACGGTGCATAGTTATTTGAACCAGATGCTTCTGCTTTATATTCTATACTAGAGACACGTCCATGAAAATAACGTGGATCTGTGAAATTTTGACCGATTAATTTTGAACCAACTACTTCATCTTTATCATTATATATAAGACTTCCATCCGCATTATCCTTCATTACCGCTTGCGCAATACCAGTTACAATAAGCGGGTATACGAGGCCGCACAAAACTAGAAATGTAAAAGTAATACGAATAATTGGTGAAAGTATACTTTGTTTTTTCGCCATCTTTTTTTCCCCTCTTCCTTATATGAACAAGCCGACAATCATATCAATTACTTTAATTCCAATGAATGGAACGATAACTCCGCCAAGCCCATAAATGAGTAAGTTTCGGCTAAGTAGTGCATTAGAACTCATCGGTTTATATGCGATACCTTTCATCGCTAGAGGAATAAGTAACGGAATAATAACCGCATTAAATATTAATGCTGATAAGATTGCTGAAAGCGGTGATGTTAATTTCATAATGTTTAATGCTTCCATTTGCGGAATCGCAAGTGTAAACATCGCTGGAATGATTGCAAAGTATTTTGCTATATCGTTTGCAATACTAAACGTTGTTAACGCACCTCGTGTCATTAACAATTGCTTACCAATTCCTACAACCTCAATGATTTTTGTTGGATTCGAATCTAAATCGATCATATTTGCTGCTTCTTTCGCAGCTGTCGTACCACTATTCATCGCTAACCCAACGTCAGCTTGCGCTAATGCCGGGGCATCATTTGTACCATCACCTGTCATCGCTACAAGTTTCCCTTTATCTTGCTCTGCTTTAATAACCGCAATTTTATCTTCTGGTTTACACTCAGCAACGAATTCATCTACTCCTGCTTCCTTTGCGATTGTTGCTGCTGTTAACGGATTATCACCTGTACACATAACCGTTTTAATCCCCATTTGGCGCAATTGTTCAAAACGTTCACGCATACCAGGTTTCACTGTATCCTTTAAATATATTAAACCGTAAATACGATTGTCTACTGCAACTACAAGTGGTGTTCCGCCTTCTTTTGAAATTAAATCTGCTTTTTGATTCACATCTTTTGGAATCATCCCGCCTTGCGATTGAACCCATTCAATCACGGCACCGACAGCACCTTTTCTCACTTTCGTTCCATCCTGTAAATCAACACCACTCATTCTCGTTTCTGCTTTAAACGGAACAAATTCACCTTGTTCTGCAAGTTCTCTATTATATGATATAGATTTCGTTTGTACATATTCTATAACTGATCGACCTTCTGGTGTTTCGTCTAAAACTGAGCTAATCGCCGCCCATTTTCCTACTTGCTCAATCGTTTCATTTCCTACTGGTAGCAGTGTATGTGCCATCCGGTTCCCGAAAGTAATCGTACCTGTTTTATCTAAAATAATCGTATTAATATCGCCCGCAGCTTCTACTGCTTTCCCTGACATCGCTAATACATTAAACTTTGTTACGCGGTCCATCCCAGCAATACCAATCGCTGATAATAACCCACCAATTGTCGTTGGAATTAAACAAACTAACAATGCTACAAGTACAGCTGTATCAATTTGAAACCCTAAATAGTTTGTAAAAATCGGCAACGTCACAACGACGATTAAGAAAATTAGAGTTAAACTCGTTAATACTGTATTTAAAGCAATTTCATTCGGCGTTTTTTGACGCGCAGCTCCTTCTACTAAAGAAATCATTTTATCAATAAATGATTCGCCAGGGTTACTCGTAATTACAATCGTAATCTCATCACTTACGACCATCGTACCGCCTGTTACTGAACAAAAATCGCCACCCGCCTCTTTTATTACAGGAGCTGATTCCCCTGTAATTGCAGATTCATCGACAGACGCTAAACCTTTAATTACTTCACCATCATTTGGAATCATTTCTCCTTGTTTTACAATAACAACGTCACCTTTTCTCAGATCAGTTGCTGAAACTTGAACAATATCTCCATTTTCTTTTACAACATTTGCAAACACATCTTTCTTCGATTGTTTTAAAGAATCGGCTTGCGCTTTTCCACGCCCTTCAGCTAAAGCTTCTGCAAAGTTAGCAAATAAAACTGTAAATAATAGAATGAGAGAAACTGTTATATTAAACCACCCTGGTACACTACTAGAACTACTTGGAAGAAAGGATAAAATTAACGTAATGATAAATCCAATTTCCACAACGAACATAATCGGATTCTTTATCATTACTTTCGGATTCAATTTCGCAAAGGATTGTTTCATCGCATGTGTCACGATATCACGATCCATCGTTTTTGCTTGTCTAACCTCATCTTCTACAGCATGTATTTGTGATTCATTTACTCTTTTTTCTTTTACTACTACCGGTCTCATCATTTACCCTCCATTACTTCAATGTAAGAAATTCTGCAATTGGGCCAAGTACTAACATCGGGAAGAATGTTAACGCACCAACAATTACAATTGTTCCGATAAAGATCCCTCCAAATAAACCATTATCCGTACGGAATGTCCCGACTGTTTCTGGTACTACCGTCTTCTCTTTCAGTGAAGCTGCAACAGCTAGCATCGTAATTAAACTGAAATAGCGTCCTAAAAACATAACTAAACCAGTCGTAATATTCCAAAACGGTGTATTGTCTGCTAAACCTTCAAATCCAGATCCGTTATTCGCAGCTGACGATGTGTACTCATATATAACTTGCGTTAAACCGTGGAAACCTGAATGAGAAATTGCATCCGTTCCTAAGCTTGTTGAAAGAGCTAATGCTGAAAACCCTAAAATAAGCAATGGATGAAATAAAATCGTTACCGCAATCAATTTCATTTCCTTACCTTCAATTTTCTTACCTAAAAACTCCGGTGTCCGTCCAACCATTAAACCAGATATAAAGACTGCAATAATTGCATACATAATAATGTTCACAAAACCTGCTCCAACACCGCCGTATACTGTATTTAACATCATATTTACGAGTGGAACTAGACCACCAATTGGTGTTAACGTATCATGCATCGTATTAACGGCCCCTGTTTCCGCAGCTGTCGTTACTGTCGCATAAAGGGAAGAAAATACTGTTCCAAATCGGACTTCTTTTCCTTCTGTACTTCCTTGTACATGTTCGATACCCATTCCATTTAACGCTGGATTCCCATGTAATTCAGATGTCGTAATCGTTATAAATCCTAGTAAAAACACCATGAATAGTGACACGAAAAGGATGCGACCTTGTTTTTTATTTCCTACCATTCGTCCGTACGTAAATGGAAGTGCTGTTGGCAATAACATCATAAGCATCATTTGTAAAATATTACTCATTTGCCCTGGATTTTCGAAAGGATGTGTAGAGTTTGCTCCGAAAAATCCACCGCCGTTATTTCCGAGTTCCTTAATGGACACGAATGATGCAACAGGCCCACGTAATATACTTTGCTTTGCCCCATCGATTGTTTGTGCTGTAACGGCCCCGTCTAACGTTTGTGGTACACCAAGTGCGACAAAGACTAGTGCCGCAATAAATGCGATAGGAAGAAATACTCTCGTTAGTGCTCTCGTAAAATCAACGAAAAAGTTACCGAGTTCCTTCCCAGCAAGCCCTCTTATAAACGCCATTACAAGTGCTAACGTCGTTGCTGGTGCTGCAAACATTAAAAATGTAATTCCGATTAATTGTGATAAATAAGATAAGCCATTTTCACCGCTATAATGCTGTAAATTTGTATCAGCCATAAAACTAATTGCTGTATTAAAAGCGAGCGTAGGCTCCATCCCTTCAATGTGTGCTGGATTTAATGGCAATACTCCTTGTAGTCTGAAAATGAAATATACGACAACAATCATAAATCCATTTAATAAAACTAATGACAATGCGTACTGTTTCCACGTTTGATTGTATTCTTTTACACCCGTAATTTTAAAAATAAGTTTTTCAAAAGGCCCGAATACTTTATCTAGCTTTTTACTACCTTGAAAGGCTTTCTCTAAATAAACTCCCATTGGCTTTGCTACTAAAATAAACAAGAGCATTGTAATAACGACTGCAACCCAAATCATAATGAATGATTCCCCCTAATTAAAACTTCTCTGGATTTAATAATGCGTACACTAAGTACACCGTAATCGCTGCAACAATAACCGATAAGGCAATCATCATGATTGCTTCCCTTCTTTCACAACTTTATCTGACCAACTTGCAAGACTTGCCATCGATGCGACTAACCCAACAAAAATACCGATCATTACAACATCTAACATAACTACCCCTCACTTTTGTTAAAATTTACCATCTGGTTATCAAAAAAAGAACACTAAGCTCTACTTAGTGTTCGAAACGAACAACACAAAGTAAACCTCCTCTCTAAACGCTTACGAGGTTAGCTGTCGGATTCGGGCCTAAAGAGTAGCCCTACTTTCAAAATTGAAAGATTCACCCCAAGTGACAATGCACAAAATTGGTTCCCCCGCTCCATTTCTGGAACTCAGCGATTTTAGGTTTTTTTTGGAAATTTCATGAATGATTTATGAGAGTAAATATACTCCTCTAAATTTAACTTGTAAAGGGGTAAATTACTGAAAATAAGAAAATATCCATCTATTTAAGCGTTTACATTAGTAGTTATTAATATTTTTTCATCTGTTTTCTCGTCTTTCCTTTCTTTTTCACAGAAATGATCTTTTAAATACGAAATAAAAAGAGCGAATTACATGAAGTGCATAGCTTGTTGCACTCAGCATTCGCTCTTTTTTCATTCAACCTTTATTCTCCACGCAAAAAAGCACGCAAATTTCTCCCTCGAATATAAACTTGTGATAATTCCGCATGTAACTGCTCATATTCGGTAATATCCGCCTCTAAATACAAAACATCTTTTGATGGTAATATAATATATGGACCTGGAAAAAGAGGATCGAGCACTACCAATTCGTGAACTCTCTCTACCGATATCGCCCAACGATTCGCTATATCTCCTAGTAACAACACTTTCATCTTCATTTCCCCCGCCCTATTCAAAAAATAAAAAAGAAATATTATCACAGTTCGTAAACACTACAAATTTAGCTCCAATTGTTTCATAGAGCCTGGCCGGATAGCGTTTATTCTTTGTAACAACAGTAATAGGCGCTTGAAAAGAAAAACGAATGTGTTCTGTGAAGAAACTAACTATCGGAAGCTCATCCCCTAGTAAAATCACCTTCTTAATACGTGTGCAAATACTAGTAAAATCCTTCTCCTTATTACAGCTATAAGCTGATTCAAACCCATACTCTCTAACTTCATCCGCTATCTCTTCATTGGCTGTAAAAATAATTAACTCATGCTGAAATGCTACTAGCTCTCTTAAACTCTTTACCTTGTTTTTTTCTCCAACACAAATAAGTGTTAGTTCCATGTACCTTATCCTCCTTAGCATAAAAGAACTCAAACATAGATTGATATTCTCCTATACTAATCAGACCGATGAAGTGATGTATCCATCATGGCACCGTCCTCTCTCAAGACGCTTACGAAGTTAGCTGTCGGATTCGGACTTTGAGAGTAGCCCTACTTTCAACATTGAAAGATTCACCCCTAGTGACGACGCACAAATTGGTTCCTCCGCTCCATACATTTGGACTCAGCGTATTACAAAAAATGTATTCTGGCTGATATATTACTCCTGTATTTTGAAAAAGTAAACACAAAAAAAGCCAGTTAACAAACTGGCTTCTCGTATCTTTATACATGCGTCTTATTCAATTTATATGCAAAATGATTCGTCGGCCCATGACCACTTCCAATATTCAATGGCTCTTCAATTGCTATACTAATAAATCGTTTTGCTTCTTGAACTGCCTCTTCCATCAAGTAGCCTTTCGCAAGTCCTGCTGTAACCGCTGAAGCAAATGTACACCCACTTCCGTGCGTTTGCTTCGAAGGAATTCGTTCACTTCTAAATTCAATAAACTGCTCACCATCAAAGAGTAAATCAATTACTTCATTACCTTGATATTCTGCATGTCCGCCCTTCATAAGCACATATTTAGCCCCTAATTCATGCAATACTTTTGCAGCTTCCTTACTATCTTCTACATTATGAATCTCCATTCCAGTTAACACTTCTGCTTCAGGAACATTCGGTGTGACAACAGTTGCTACTGGCAATAAATATTCTTTTAATGCTTGTACTGCTTCTTGTTGTAATAATGACGCACCGCCTTTAGCAATCATAACAGGATCTAGCACAATATTATTCCAGCCAAATTTTTTAATATGCTCTGCCACAATTTGAATAATTTCACTACTAAATAACATTCCCAGTTTTACAGCATCTGGCGTTAAATCCGTACCAATTGAATTCAGCTGCTCCGTAATCCCTTCTAAAGAAACAGGATATACCCCTTGAACGCCAAGCGTATTTTGAGCAGTAATTGCTGTAATAGCCGTCATTCCGTACACACCAAGCTCTTGGAAAGTTTTTAAATCTGCTTGAATTCCAGCGCCGCCTCCGCTATCAGATCCTGCAATCGTTAAAGCTTTATTTACTTTCATCTCACTCATCCTTTTCTATCCAAAATAGCGATGATAAATTGTTTTCGCTTCACTTATATCTTTCGTTCCATGCACAAGTACACGACCATCTTTGAAGGCAACTAATCTCTTTTCTCCAACAGAAAAGGATAATAAATATGGATTTACATTTAAATCAGTCACACGATCATTCAGCAATCTTTTATATTGTTCAAAATCCATTTTCTCTTTATGAGGTGGTCTAATTTGAACTGTATTTCTCCCGCATAACACCGCTGTCTTTGAAGTATTTTCCTTATTTAAATACGGATATAGTGCTTGCTCACCACACGATAGACAATTATGTTTACGAAGCTTTTGCACATTCATGCATGAATACTCATTTTTCCATACATCAAATGACACAAGCCCATCTCGAAGCGAGTCATAATCTTCTACTAACAGTTTAAGCGTTTCCGTTACTTGATGAGAAACGACGAGAGATACAGCAGGTGATATAATCCCCGCTGTGTCACATGTCGCTCCGCCAAGTGGAATCGATTGTAATAAACAAGATAAACATGGCGTTTTTCCTGGAATAATAGTATAAGAAAGACCGTAACTCCCTACACATGCCCCATAAACCCATGGAATAGAATATTTTTGCGATATATCATTCACAATGAAACGTGTTTCGAAATTGTCAGTCGCATCGATGATTACATCAACATTTGTAACGAGTTCTTCCAACTCTTCAGCCGTTACATCCTGAACGAGAGCTTCTACTCTTACTTCACTATTAACCTCTTCTAGACGTTTTTTTGCCGCTACAGCCTTCGGAAGATTATTCTCTACATCACTCTCTGCATACAATTGTTGTCTTTGCAAATTACTCCAATCGACATAATCACGGTCAACAATTGTTACTTGACCAACGCCTGCTCTTACAAACATCTCTGCATTTGCACTACCTAATGCACCTGCACCGATAATAAGTACATGCTTTTCTCCTAGCTTTTGTTGCCCTTCTTCCCCAATTGGAGAAAATAGTTCTTGGCGAGAATATCGATTATTCAACTACGCTCATTCCTTCTAAAGGACTACTTGCTGTCGCGCAGCGCTTACGTGCAATACGACCTGCTTCAAACCCTAATCGTCCTGCCTCAATACTTAATTTCATTGCGTATGCCATTTTAATAGGATCGTTCGCTCCAGATACTGCAGTATTTAATAACACACCATCTGCTCCTAATTCCATTGCAAATGCTGCGTCAGCTGGACTACCAATACCAGCGTCAACGATAACTGGTACTGTCGCTTGTTCAATAATGAAACTTAAATTTAATGGATTTACAATACCAAGCCCTGAACCAATCGGTGATGCTCCTGGCATAATCGCGTGTACACCAAGTTCTTGTAATTTACGAGCTAATACAACATCATCAGATGTGTATGGTAGAACGATAAATCCTTCTTCTAGTAACATTTCAGATGCCTTTAACGTTTCTACTGGATCAGGTAATAACGTTCTATCATCACCAATAACTTCTACTTTTATCATGTCACAAAGTCCAGAAGCTTTTGCTAATTTTGCAATACGAACAGCTTCTTCAGCATTTTTTGCTCCTGCTGTATTCGGTAATAACGTATATTTTTTCACATCAAGTTTCTCTAATAAATTAGGCTGCTTCGCATCAAATATATCCATACGACGTACTGCGAATGTTAAAATCTCAGCCTCAGAAACATCAATTGCCTTTTGCTGCACATCAAAATCAGGGAATTTCCCTGTTCCTAATAAAAGTCTAGAATGAAATGAAAATTGTCCAATGTTTAACATAATCAACCGCCTCCTACGAAAGTTACAATCTCAATTTGGTCCCCATCAAAAACAGATGTATCGTTATGATCATCTTTTTGTAAAATATCTTTATTACGTTCTACTACAACAATTCTGTTATCTAACTCTAAATGTGTAAGTAGCCCAGCTACTGTTTTCACACTCTCTGGTACTTCAATTTGGTTACCATTAATTTTTAAATTCAAACTTCCATCCCCTTTCTAAACCGTTTTAGAAAGCAATGAATCTAGCAAGTGATTCTCCTGCTTTCCTTCTATTAAATCAGCCATATACTGACCAGAAACAGGACTTAATAAAATGCCGTTTCGATAATGGCCCGTACAAGCATATAAACCTTTTATTTCTTCATGCTCTCCCATATAAGGAGCTTCATGATTAGACTGCGGTCTTAACCCAGCCCACGTACTTTCCCATTCTGCTTCTTTTAAAGCAGGCAATATTGTGTAGGCACGCTCTAATATGGAAGTAATACTTTCTGGTTGTACAGACTTATTAAACGTATGAGGCTTCATTGTTGCCCCAATTACGTAACGGCCACCACGTTTCGGTGTAATATAAAAACGTTCTTGGAAAATAGGAGCTTTCAAGAGCGGTTTCTTGCTTCTTACTGCAACAACTTCACCCTTCACAGGATACGTGCCCCAATCACTATGGAAATAATGTAGTAATTTCGTACTCCATGAGCCTCCAGCGATAACGACTTTTTCACATGTGATTACACCTTCGTTTGTCACAATTCCAGTCACTTTATTATTTTCAATACGAATATCAAACACTTCTGTTTGTTCATATATATCAGCTCCGGAAATTGCTGCAGAATGTGCGAATGCTTTCGTAAGCTCTGGTGCAATAACTTGACCATCTTTCGGATAATATACCGCCCCTATAATTGACTCGGAAAGAAACGGCTCTTTTTCCCGTAAATGGTCCCCCGTTAGAAATCGGGAATCTTCACCTGTTTTCTGCTGCCAATCCATAATATGAAGAATTCTTTTCTTCTCATCTTCATTTTGAGCGATGCGATAAATGCCCTTTTCTTCATACCCAATATCGATGCCTGTTTTTTCACGTAAAACTGCTGCAAGTTGTGGAAATATAGCACGGCTTTCTCTAGCAAGCTCAAACAACGGATCATATGCATCCCATTCTGCCTGAACACCGAGCAAGCCAGCAGCTGCTTTCGAAGCTTCAGATGCGATTCTTTGCTTCTCTACAATCGCTACTTTATGCCCTCTTTCTGCTAGAAAGTGTGCAACTGAACTACCAATTACACCTCCGCCAATAATCGCTACATCATACTTCTTACACATGTTTTCCCGCCCACTTTCTTATTGATTCCTTATAAGATTTCGCCTTGCTATACGGATTACTACTGCTTATAATCCCGGACATAACAGCAATGCCACTTACACCATTTGCAAGAACATCACCTGTATTTTCAGGGGTAATCCCACCAATTGCAGTTATTGGTATGGATAAACAACTTGCCATATGAGCAATTTCTTCTAACCCTCTCGCTGGCACACCTTTTTTACAATCTGTCGGAAATACATGACCATAAACGAGTGAATCTGCTCCATTTTTAAATGCTACTATCGCTTCATCTAGCGAATGTACTGAATAACCGACATGCAAATAAGAAAACTTTTCTTTTACTAACCTTACATCTGCGCTTCGATATCCTAGCTGAACACGCGGAATATTTAATAGAATAGCAATATCAATTCGATCATTTATCACTATCTTCGATGCTGGAAAGCCTTTCCCCAAAAGACTTTCCACACCTTCATACAATTCCTTCGTACTTTTCTCACGCTCACGAATATGCAAATAATCGATCTCACTCTCAATTTGCATCGCTACATTCACTAACTCTTCGAATGGCATATGGCCATTTGAGATTACATGGAGCTCATTTTTCATATTCATTCGCCTACTTTAAAATGTTTTCAAATAATTCATCGGCTGGAACGATTTCTTTCGTCATTCCTTTGTCTTTCAACCATTTGTTTTGTTTCTCCCATGACTCTTTTGAATCCGATAAGAATGGCTCATCTTTCGTTTCCATCTTCTCTAATAAAATTTTCATACTTTCTTTTTCAACTTCTGGTACAAGCGGGAAGTTTTCTTTTTCTTGATGATCTAATAAAATATTTAATGCTTCATCGGGTTTTTTCTTCATAAAGTCATACCCTTTTTGTGCCCCACGTAAAAAGGCTTGCAATGCTTCTTTATCTTTTTTCAACGTTTTATCACCCGTTACAAACACAAGCTCATGATAGTTCGGTACACCATAATCTGCTGGATTAAAGTATGCTGGTTCATGACCTTCATGACGCATAACAGGTACTTCATGGTTAATGTATGCCCCTGTTACCGCATCCACTTTTTTCGTAATTAATGCTGGTACTAAATCAAAGCCAACATCGACTACTTTCACTGTATCTGGATTACCACCAGCTTCTTTTACCATCGTTTTTAAATACATCTCACTTAAAGGTGTTCCAGAATATCCAACTGTTTTCCCCTCTAAATCTTTTGGCGATTGAATGCCTGCTGACTTCAGTGATACAACATGATTTAACGGTGAACGTACGACAGCTCCAATTGATTTCACTGGAATTTGTTCATTTGCTTTTGCCATGACAACATCTGGTTGATAATACAAACCAACTGTCACTTTCCCTGCTGCCGCTAGCGTTAATGGATCAGTCGGATTAGAAGGGAATTTAATATTCACCTTGACTCCTTCTTCTTTAAAGTATCCTTTTTCAATTGCCGTATAAATAAAGCTATGTACCGCATTCGGGTACCAATCAAGCATTACTGTTATTTCTTTTTCTGATTTATTCTTATCTGATGCCGAGTTACTCGAACATCCTGCAATCATTGCAACTAATAATGTAAACACAAAGATGCGTTTTAATAATTTCATGAATGTTTCCTCCAACTAATAAATTTCTTTTCTAATATCGAAACAAGTATGACGAAGAAAATAGCTAATAATGATAACAATACAATTGGTGCAAATACACCAGCTCCGTCTAACTGCGTCATCATTCTTTTACTGAAATATCCAAGCCCAGCTTGTGCACCGAGCCATTCACCAATCGCTGCCCCAATAACGCTAAGTGGCATCGCAATTTTTAACGCTGAAAAAAAATAAGGAAGAGCAGATGGCAACTTTAGCTTTAGAAAAACATCTTTTTTCGTTGCACCATATGTAACTAATAGCTCCTCCCATTCTTTTTTCGTACTGCGCAGTCCATCATACGTATTGACCGCAATTGGGAAAAACGTAATTAAAACGGTAACAACAACCTTACTCCAGATGGTATATCCAAACCATAAAACGAAGAGCGGTGCAAGCGCAGTGATCGGGATTGTTTGTGAAGCAACTAATAACGGATAAAATGCTCTTTCCATCCACGTACTCGCATTCATTAACATTGCTAGCCCTACGCCCAGTACGATAGAAATAACAACGCCTATTAAAACGACGTATAACGTTGCAGGTAAATGAACCGTAAATAATATATCTTTCAGCGCCCATATCTTCATTACAATTGCAGAAGGTGATGGCAAAATGTACATCTCATCTACAATTCTTGCTCCTACTTCCCACAGAGCAAGTAAAATTCCACTTAATATTAGGGCAGGTAATAACTCCTTCAAGCGATTCATCATACGAGTACCTGCCTTTGTAACATACTAAGGAGCTCTTCTTTAAGCGCTAACACTTCAGGCTTATATAAATCTTTTCTTGTTCGGTTACGATCAAGCGGCACAATTCGCTCAGTTAAAGTTGCTATCGGTTGATTTTCTACAACCAAAATTCGATTAGAAAGAAACAATGCTTCTTCAACATCATGAGTGATAAATAAAATTGTTTTTTCCCACTCTTTCCATTGTTCAAACAACCATTCTTGCAAAGATGCCTTCGTTAAAGCGTCCAATGCGCTAAACGGTTCATCTAACAATAATATCTCCCCGCCTGTTAATAAAGTTCGGATAAAAGATACGCGTTGCCTCATACCACCAGATAAATCTTTCGGATATTTTTTCTCGTACCCTTGTAAACCAAATTTATGTAACAGTTCTTTCGCTTTTACTTGCGCTTCTTTCTTCTGCACACCTTGGCACTCTAGTGGCAGGGCAGCATTCTCAATAATCGTCCTCCACGGCAAGAGCATATCTTTTTGGGGCATATACCCTACAGGATGACTCTTTGTTTTTGTCAGCTCTATCTGTCCAGTACTTGCCTCTTCTAAGCCTGTAATAAGGCGAAATAAAGTACTTTTCCCGCATCCACTCGGCCCGATAATACTTACAAATTCTTTATCTTGTATAGAAGCATTTAATTCATTGATGATTGGTTTCTCATCATAATGAAAGGTAACATTATGAAACTGTAGTATGTTCTTGCTCCTCAAAACCCCACATCTCCTTACGATAAGCCATATCCCAGAATAAATATTCAAATCGGCTGGAATATAAGAAAATCTCCTCTAATCGGTCTAGCTCTTTCTCTGACTTTCCAACTGCCATTTCATTTAATAAATCTATTAACCAAATACAAAGGTTACCGTATTCTTCAGAACAATATCCTTGAATCCACTCTCCAAAGAACTCATGATCTCTTGCTCCAGGAATATCATTTAAACGCTTTCCAATCTCCCAATAGCTCCACATACATGGAAGTAAAGCTGATATTAATTCTGCAAGTGTGCCATTTTGAGATACAGACATCATGTAATTTGTATAGGCTAAATTTTTAGCAGATGGTTTCGCAGATTCGATCTCCTCTACAGTAATGCCAAGTTTGTTTGCATACTGTTTATGGATCGTCATTTCTCCATTTAAAATCCCATCAATTTGCTCTGCAAATTTTGCCATAACTTGTGGATTCGTTGCCTTTACAACCCCAATTGCATATAGCTTTGCATAATCTAGCAAATATAAATAATCTTGAATAATATAGTACTGGAATTTGTCTTTTTCCAACGTACCATCCCCCATACCTACTACAAACGGATGATTATGACTTTTCTCCCAAACAGGCTGCACCGTATCAAATAATCTCTCACAAAATTTCATTAATAATTCCCCTTCCTATATATCTATTTATCTCAATAAAAAAACCACTTCTGTATATAAGAAGTGGTTACAGCAAATAAAATTATAATTTATTCGTTGTTCCACTTCCCTTCGCTAGTATTATCTAGATCAGGTGTTGTAAGGGTTAAGGATTATTCCTCTCTCAGCACGAAAAGCACCCCTAGTGGTGTTAATATGAAATTTTCAAATAAAAAATCCCCGTTTCTATACGCAAAGAAACGGGGACTCATTGTTAATGTCCGAATTGCTTCCCTACGCTAGCATAATCTAGATCAGGTAATAAAAAGGATCAAAGGCTTATGGCCCTACTCTCAGCTGGCAACACCAGCCCTCCTAGCAAACTATAAAATTATCACTGTCAGTATAACATCGCCATAAGACATCATCAACTGTTTTAATTTTCTTAATTGCAAATTAAATCTTAACGTGTTAAACAAATATAAATGCGACCTCACAAATGATATATACAATATTTATATACGAATCTCTCTTCTGACATTATTTTTATTGATTTCATATTACATTTATGTGAATACGACCAATATATTATATCTTTATACTATAATAAAATTACAACTATACAACTAGAGGAGGTCTTTATTACATGAATATGAAAGCCACAGCTTTAACAGCAACTACTATCGCAATTGCTTCTTTACTTCCTTCTATGGGAGAATCCGATATACAAACAGCGGCTGCTAAGCAACCATCTACAGTAAAAACTGGATATGTAAAAATTGACAACGTTGCACTACATCAAAATAGCCATACAGACAGTGCAATAGTTGATACCATTCGATTTAATAGCCCGGTTACTATTCTTGAAACAGTTCAAGATTGGTATAAAGTATCTGTTAACAACAAAACAGGCTATATGAAAAAAGATGCAATTCTATTCAAAAAAAATGTTCAACCAAAGTCTCAATATATCGTAAATGCAAACGCATTAAACGTTCGTTCTGAACCTAATACAGAGTCTTCTATTCTAGATATATTACCAAATGGTCAATTCATTACCATTCAAGGTGAACAAGGAGATTGGTACAAAATATTACATAACGGTCAAATTGGTTACGTACAAAAAACATTTGTATCTAATGGATCCACACCTCTAGTAAAAGGTGTAACAGTACAAGGTTCTCCTTCTTATACTGTTGCAACACCAAAATTAAATGTACGTAGCAATGCTAGCACAAGTGGCACTCTACTTGGCTCATTACAAAATGGTACACAAGTACAAGTAGTAGAAACGGTAGGTACTTGGTATAAAATTCGTTTTGGCACAGGATACGGATATGTAGCAAAACACTATGTAGTGCAAAATCAAAATCAAGCACAAGCTAAAACAGCTCAACCTGCATCAATTCCAGCAGTTTTCAAATTCCCTACTCAAGGGAAAATCAGCTCCACTTTTGATATGCGCTGGGAGCAAATGCATTATGGTATAGATATAGCAGCACAAGGAAATGTCTCTATTCAAGCTGCTGCTGCAGGTAAGGTTGTGAAATCTTATTATTCGGCTAGCTACGGCAATGTCGTGTTCATCGCCCATCAAATAAATGGGAAATTATATACAACAGTTTATGCTCATATGAAGGATCGCACTGTACAAGCTGGTGATCAAGTACAAACTGGACAATTAGTAGGTCATATGGGAAACACAGGTCATTCATACGGGCAACATCTCCATTTTGAATTACATAATGGGGAATGGAATTTTGAAAAAACAAATGCAGTAAACCCACTGCCATATTTAGTTAGGTAAATTATATGCCACGCAATATACCTCTCTTTATTGAATACCTGGCCTTTTTAGGTTTAATCTGTTGTTTAATCATTTATAATACGAACACTGTATTTTTATCTATTATTATTGCTTTTGTTGCTTTAGAAATCATTATGGAAGCATTACAAATGCGGCTAAAACAAAAAATTGCCCATATTTATAATGTAATTTTTCTTTTAAGTGCTCTTATAACAAATATAATTAGTAATGGTTTTTATTTATCTACCGTACTTCCTGTATTCTTTATAGGTGTTTTATTATTCATAGCTAGATACGTTCATGTTCCTAATAACCAAAAACATGAACAAGAAGCTTAGAAAGAGGAGACACTGTGTACCAATCTTTCAAAGATAATCCAATGAAATATATATTGAATTTATATGAAAAAATGAATACTTTTTTTGGTATACAAGGAAGTTATACTGCACAATTTCTCCTTTATGGAATGTTATTTCTTATCTTAGTTACTTTCTCCTTGCTTTACTAACAAAAAAAAGGATCTCACATAAACTTGAGATCCTTTTTAATTTATATTAATTTTTAATATGTAAAATCTGGTTTATCCACAAGCATATTTTTCATAAATGAAACTAAGATTATATTTTTTCTCTAAGCTCATTCTTTGTTCATCGTCGCACCAATAGAAAAGAATATCATGAATCGTTGCATAACGCTTATTTTTAAGAAATAGTTTAAAGAATGATGGTAAACAATCATGTAATTGTATAAATATATAATTGCGTAGTATTTCTTCTTTGTATTCAATTCCCTTACAAATATACAGTAATTCTTCACAATAATATGCATGCTGTGGAACCTGGATCATTTCGAAAAATGGTACATATGATAGTAGCTTTCCAATAAAATGACCATACCGATCCATTACCCCTATCGTCATATGCTCCATCATTTCTTTCATCACATATAAATAATCATCTACATGAGTTGTCTTTAAAGGGTCTAATCGATCGGAAATTTGTGAAAGTACAGCTCTTTGACAAGCTAAAACTGCTTGACTAGGTCCATAATATGATAGGAAGTCTGTACACTTACGATACTTTCGTAATAAGTCATGTGTATATAAATCATATACAAAAGTATTACAATACATTGCCAGACTCATCATATCACTATTTAATTGCTCTTTTGACAGTGTTTTAGCTCGCTTACACATATAAAAAAATGTAAATTCCAATACTTCTTTATGAGATAATAGATGTTTGCAATCTGTTATACATTTCTCACTAAATTTAACTCGCTCCCAAATTTCTACATCCTCAGCTGTTAATTCACCAATACGATATTTAATAATTAAATAGTTTAAAGCAACTGCTTTCGTCAAAAGATCCCATGCTTCATACTCCAATGAAGTTCGGACAAATTCATCTAGCCCTTGGGTTATCATAAAAGCATTTGCCTCTTCATACCAACCAATCTCTTGACATAAACGAAGAATACGTACTAGAGTTGGAATTTCATCTTTATGAAACTGCGGTAAATTCTTTACTTTATTCATGCCATATACGATAAATGGCGCTAAATTTTCTTCTTTATAAAATTCTTTTTCTTTCCATGCTAATATAGTTCGCTCTTTCCCTTCACCTTTTGGATGACAAGGTACAAGCAAAGAAAATAACTCAGCGAAATCATTTGGTTCTATATATGTATCTGTAACCAAATTCCAATTTGGATCGCCCTGTACAGCCCTCATATAATTCCCCTTCCCTTTTTATCCCGCTATTTGCGGGCAGTAAGACTCCCACCTCAAAATTCTGCGAATGCGAGGAAGTTAGGTGGGAGATAAAACTGCCCATAAAAGCCCGATTGGTTCAACTAATAATTATTGGGGGATGGACACCCCCCAATAATTAAAGTTTCACTTTATCTACGTAGGAAATATTAATTCATTATTACATCATTAACAACGAATATTGTTATATTCAAAATCTATAATAACACTTATATCTCTCAGTATATCATTTTTTCTCTTATTAAAAATTAGGAATGACAAATTTAAAAAAACTGTCAAAAATATTGACTCTATACTTATTATATAATGTCTCAGATACATCACGCTAACATATTAGTTTAATCCGTATATACTAGAATAATGTATCTGATCTTTATACATAATTTATTCCATATGCTCTGAGATTTCACTTAAAGCAAACCCTGCTTGATCATCTGCTGATTTTCTTATAGCTAAATCACCTAGTGCTAGCATCCCAACAAGTTGACCGCTCTCAACAACCGGTAACCGTCTAATTTGATATTGTGCCATTAATTCTGTAGCTTTTTCAATAGAATCGTCTGGAGAAACTGAAACAATGTTTGTTGTCATTACATTTGTAATTTGATTAGATCCAGGATGTTTTTCAGCAATCCCACGAACAACTAAGTCTCGATCAGTAACAAGCCCAACAACTTGTTTATTTTCAATAACAGGAATCAATCCAACCGATTCTTCCTTCATTTTTACAGCTGCCTCATATACATTGTCTAATGGTGTACAATGTACGATATGAGTACTCATAAGTTCTCTAACTTGCGTCATTTTTCATCTCCTCCTTTTAATACATACCATAGCTTTTCCTAAATCCCTTTATTTATTTCAGGAAAATAAGGTGATAAAAAGAGGCTTATACATAATAAAAAAGAGTCAGCAATATGCTGACTCTTTTTTTATGACCCGTACGGGATTCGAACCCGTGTTACCGCCGTGAAAGGGCGGTGTCTTAACCACTTGACCAACGGGCCATGGCTCCGCAGGTAGGACTCGAACCTACGACCGATCGGTTAACAGCCGATAGCTCTACCACTGAGCTACTGCGGAATATATATGGTGGGCCTAAATGGACTCGAACCATCGACCTCACGCTTATCAGGCGTGCGCTCTAACCAGCTGAGCTATAGGCCCATATACTTTACAGGGGCAGTAGGAATTGAACCCACACTGGAGGTTTTGGAGACCTCAGTTCTACCTTTAAACTATGCCCCTAAATGGTGCCGGCTAGAGGACTTGAACCCCCAACCTACTGATTACAAGTCAGTTGCTCTACCAATTGAGCTAAGCCGGCATAAAAAAAAACAAAAAAATGGTGGCTCGGGACGGAATCGAACCGCCGACACGAGGATTTTCAGTCCTCTGCTCTACCGACTGAGCTACCGAGCCAACATAAAATGGCGGTCCCGACCGGGGTCGAACCGGCGATCTCCTGCGTGACAGGCAGGCATGTTAACCACTACACCACGGGACCATTGGTTGCGGGGACAGGATTTGAACCTGCGACCTTCGGATTATGAGCCCGACGAGCTACCGTACTGCTCCACCCCGCGACGATATTATGTTTTAAAAATAAATGGAGGAGGTAGAGGGATTCGAACCCCCGCGCGACTCTCGCCGCCTGTCGGTTTTCAAGACCGATCCCTTCAGCCGAACTTGGGTATACCTCCATGAAGGAAAAATTAATATCTTATTCATTTTTATATGTAACTAAACCACTTTTTAAAAAAATGGAGGAGGTAGAGGGATTCGAACCCCCGCGCGACTCTCGCCGCCTGTCGGTTTTCAAGACCGATCCCTTCAGCCGAACTTGGGTATACCTCCGACATATAAAAAATAAAGTGGAGCCTAGCGGGATCGAACCGCTGACCTCCTGCGTGCAAGGCAGGCGCTCTCCCAGCTGAGCTAAGGCCCCATGTTTTTGGGAAAATCGGGAAGACAGGATTTGAACCTGCGACCCCCTGGTCCCAAACCAGGTGCTCTACCAAGCTGAGCCACTTCCCGTTAATAAAAGCGCGCCCGAGAGGAGTCGAACCCCTAACCTCTTGATCCGTAGTCAAACGCTCTATCCAATTGAGCTACGGGCGCATATGGTGCCGAGGGCGGGGGTCGAACCCGCACGGTG
>NZ_JAKUDX010000021.1:0-47397 GCF_022662615.1 Bacillus cereus group sp. BfR-BA-01523 | reverse complement strand
AAGAAGATAAGAAGGTAGAAGAGCAGCAAAAAGCAGAGGAAGAAAAACGTAAGCAAGAAGAGCAGCAAAAAGTAGAGGAAGAAAAACGTAAGCAAGAAGAGCAGCAAAAAGTAGAGGAAGAAAAACGTAAGCAAGAAGAGCAACAAAGAATAGAAGAAGAGAAGCATAAGCAAGAGGAACAAAGAAAGATACAAGAGCAACAGAAAGCACAGCAACAACAGTCTGCAAAACAAGAAAAAACAACACAAGCAACAGGTGGGAAACCGACAAGATCACAAATTTCGGTTGGTTCACATGTAGTTATTCAATTGGATAAAGATTATAGTAAAACAGTGAGTGGTATTGTGAAAGATATTTTAACAAACACAGAAACACACACGTACGGAATTAAAGTTCGATTACAAGATGGACAAATTGGCCGTGTTCAAAGTGTTGGGTAGTGAAAAAGAGATTTCCTTTCTTAGGAAATCTCTTTTTTCTATTCGGTATGTACAAGAGGTAACGGATGACATTATACGGAGGGTGTACATGAGAAGACGTTGTGTACATAATATGTTATGTTTATATAAGTAATATTTTATTACGGTGCGGGGTGAAATTAATAAACAGAAAAGAGGGAA
The DNA here is from genome assembly GCF_022662615.1 of Bacillus cereus group sp. BfR-BA-01523. Taxonomy (NCBI): domain Bacteria; kingdom Bacillati; phylum Bacillota; class Bacilli; order Caryophanales; family Bacillaceae; genus Bacillus; species Bacillus cereus group sp. BfR-BA-01523. The sequence continues at coordinate 46,777 of NZ_JAKUDX010000021.1, read as the reverse complement.
TGAATTGAGGTGTAATTTTTCATTTCATCAGCCAAGAAGAAGTATATTAATTTCAGCGATGTTAAGTGGCCTAGTAACCCTATATGTAATACCCACAATTTTCTTGATTTTAAAATATTTTAGTTTAGATACGATGAAAGATATGTTAAATCAAAAAATTGTCTTAAGTATAATGACAATTTTGATGTGGATTGTACTATTGTATGTTGCGCATTTGAATAAAGATATTGTTAATAAATTTAAACGGATTATTAGGATTTATATTAGAATGTTTTTAGTAGCGCATGTGGTTACTTTGCTTTTTATTTTTATGCAAAATAATATGAATCTCGTAAATACACTGAATTGGATTTACAATTATAACGCACAGTTTATATTTAGTTTAATTGTAATTTATGCGATATATGTTTTGGTGTATAACGTACTTGGGAAAGTTTTTTTGAGTACTATTTTGACAAGCATTTTGCTAATCATTTTGGCTATTGTAAATCACTTCAAAATTGTTTTTAGGGGAGACCCACTATATCCTTCTGATTTTACACAGATTGGACATATGCAATCTGTTATACCAATGGTGATGGATTATTTTAGTTGGGGTTATATTCTTCTCGTTATTGTAAGTGTTGTTGTCTGTATTTTGGCGGGTATGTATGTGAGGAAGTATATTCAAAATGTAAAAGTTCATGCAGGCGTACGAGTTCTATTTATAATAGGATCCGTTGTTATTTTATATGTGTATGGTAATTTTACGAATACGTTTATGAATAAATGGTTTCAAAAGTCGGGTATAGAGTTCGTTTTGTGGGATCAAAATGAAAATTATGCTTCAAATGGTTTTGTATTAGGATTTATAAGTAATTTAGATACGACAGTCATTGAAAAGCCGAAAGATTATTCAAAAGAAAATATGCTTCAAATAGCAAACGATATAAAGAAACAATATAGTAGCAATATAGGGACGCAGAAGCAAAAAGAGAAACCGAATATTATTTTTGTAATGAGTGAATCGTTTTGGGATCCAACGAAGTTAACGAACCTGTCCTTTAGTGAAGATCCTTTACCGAATTTACATCATTATATAGAAAGTTTTCCGGGTGGACAAACTATTTCTCCTTCGTTTGGAGGAGGTACTGCGAACGTTGAATTTGAGGCGTTAACGAGTTATTCAATGAGTTTGTTAAAGCCAGGCTCTATACCATATCAGCAGGTCGTTACAAGTAAGAAGGAAATCCCATCAATTTCGCGAGCATTAAAGAAAGAAGGGTATTACACAAGTGCAATTCATTCGTTCGGCCGCTCATTCTATAAACGTGATGATGTATATAGAGTGCTAGGATTTGATAAGTTTAATGCACAAGATACGATGGAAAATGTAGAAGTTGATGGAGAGTATATTAGCGATTTATCTATGAGTAAAGAGATAATAGCTGAATTAGAGAAGCAAAAGAAACCTACTTTTATTCATGCGGTTACAATGCAAAATCATTTTCCATTTACAGAAGGAAGATTTGGCGAAAATCAAATAGAGATTAGTGGTTTAGAGAATGAAGAATCGAAGGCTGAATTAGAGACTTATACAGAAGGTTTAAGACGTTCAGATGAAGCTCTTCAATATTTAATAGAGGAGCTAGATAATTTAGATAGACCTACATTATTAGTATTCTTTGGGGACCATCTCCCATCACTAGGAACAAATAAGTCTCTTTATAAAGAGACTGGTTATATAACGAATGAAAAAACGCCAAGTGAACGATTAGCGATGGCGCAAACGCCGTTATTAATGTATGCAAATTTTGATATGCCAAATGACAATTTAGGTTTAGTAAGTCCAATCTATTTTTCAAATCTTGTCTTTGATTATGCTGGATTAAATAAGGTACCGTTCTATCAATTTTTATCGAATTTATATGGAGAAATTCCCGTACTTCGTGATGAATTGAAGATAGGAAAAGACGGAGAAGCAATAAAAAGTTTAACAGAAAAACAAAAAGAAATGTTAAAGCAATATGAGTTTATTCAATATGACTTACTCATCGGAAAGCAATATAGTAAGGATATATTATTTAAATAGGCGACAAAAAAGAACTTGTATACGATACAAGTTCTTTTTTCATAGTATTTAACGGGATAACCAGACAAGCTAGGTTTAGGGAGTATTACTTGTACATTTAGTATAAATTAAAATAGAGTCGTTTTAATAATTGATTTGTGAGAAGTGTGTGAATTTTTTATCTAGTATATAATTGGACAATTTGTTTAATTTTAATAGAATCAGTTCCAGATTTGTTATTAATTTTTAGTTTGCAATTATTTGTTGTATGGATTTATAAACAGACAGGATATCGCTTCGTTACTATTTATGCGTTTAATGATGAACGTGCATATGTCTTACCGATTCTTTGTATGACGATTGTTCCAACTCTTCATTTTTTCCGCATTATCGTTTTATTTTTAATGGAAGAGAAGAATAAGCCATATGTGGAATTTGCTCGTGCAAAAGGTAGTTAAGAAAAAAGAATTTGCCGTAAAGGAACTATGAATTTAAAAATTTTATCAGTTCCTTATTTAATTCATCCGCTTGATCGATTGGAGAGCCGTGGCCACTATTTGTAAGAGGATATAGTTCAGAGTTTTTAATTCGCTCTTTTGTTAGCTCAGCACTTTTATAAGGGATGAGTTGGTCGTGAACACCGTGGAATATTTTTGTTGGGACGTTAATTTTACTTAAGTCTTTCGTTACGTCTTCGTTTGCAGCAGCTTGCAAAATTTTGATGAGAGCATAAGAAGCGGACTGCATACCGAGATAAGAAAACCATTCTAACGTGGCAGCTCCTAAGTTTCTATTAAAAAATGATAAAGATACATCACTTAGAAACTTAGGTAAATTTACATACATTTGAGCAATCAGAGCATCTGCTTGTTCTTTCGGTACGCCGTAAGGGGATTCTTGGTTTTTCACGAAAGAAGGAGAGACAGCATCCACTAATGCAAGTTTGGAAATACGACGCCCATTATATCGTGACATATACCGAATAGAGAGAGCGCCACCGACTGAGAAGCCGACTAACGTAGCATTTTCTATTTGAAGTGCATCTAATACAATTGCGATATCATCAGCTAAACGATCATAAGTGTAACCAGTCCATGGTTTATCAGACTGTCCGTTTCCTCGTATATCCATGGCGATGCAGCGGAAACCATGTTGTGGTAAGATATTAAATTGATATTGGTACATTTGATGATTTAAAGGCCAGCCATGAACGAAGAAGACAGGTTTACTTCCAGGGCCTGGGTTAATATCCTCAACAAAAATGTGTACATCTTTTTCCACTGTAACGAACATGACGTATCCTCCTCATGTATTTTAATAGGCTCTTTCCCAAAATCGCTGTTTTGTCATTGCCTGAATAAATTCATTCGCAAGTAAGGTAGGATTTTGTTCTGTTATAACGCCAGGTTTTCCTTCGATGTTTAAAGATTGAACAATAGTAGTTCCATTTTGGAAAGCGCCAATTGGCTTAAAGTGATTATACGATTCTACGACGAATGAACTTGCCTTGTTAAGAAAATGATCATTAATATTTCCGCCAATAAGAAGTAGCCCATCATAAAGAAGTGGTGATCCTGTTAAGAAAGTATCATTCACTTCCCACTGTCCATTTTGAGAGCCTTGCACAAAACCTAATCGTTCGGAAATAATAACGGGCTGAAGACCGGCTTGTTTGAATTGATTTATAATATATTGTGCGTTTTGACCGTCATATCCGTTTGCGACAATGACGCCTACTCGTAATGTATTTGGGCTGAATGTTGTATGTTCCATACTTAGTGCTGGTGAGGATTTTGTAACATTTGATTCTTGAACATTTGGCACTGTTGCCCCGACTGCTTCAGCTACTAAAGTAGCTAATTCTGTACTTATATGACCAATCATACCTACGACTTGTTGGCGAACTGATTTACTTTTTACTTTTCCTAATTCAAAGGAAAAGGCCTGCATAATATGGATTTTTTCGACGTGGCTCATACTATTCCAAAATAAACGGGCTTGTGAGAAATGGTCTTTAAAACTAGCGGCTGTTTCTCTTGTTTTATGTCCAGAAACAGTAGAAGGATATGTAACGAAACCGCCTTTCGTACCAGGTACAGTAAAGGGAGAGTTATTAGCTAAAGAGTTATTATGGTAAGCGACTTTTCCTTTATCAATTATATATTTAGACGCACCATCTCTTTGATTGTTATGAAAAGGACATACCGGACGATTAATCGGTAACTCTTGATAGTTTGTACCGACGCGTGCTAATTGTGTATCTGTATAAGAAAATAGTCTACCTTGTAAGAGAGGATCATTTGTAAAATCGATACCGCGGACGATGCTTCCAGGGTGCAGTGCGACTTGTTCTGTTTCCGCAAATACGTTATCAACGTTTCGGTTTAACGTCATTTTTCCGATGATTTTAACAGGGAAGTCTTCTTCCGGCCAAATTTTTGTTGCATCTAATATATCGAAATCGTATTTAAATTCATCCTCTTCTTCTAAAATTTGAACGCCAAGTTCGTACTCAGGGTAGTTTCCGGCATTAATATTTTCCCATAAATCACGGCGATGATAATCTGGATCAGCGCCGCCTAGTTTTTGAGCTTCATCCCAAATTAACGAGTGAACGCCAAGCTTTGGCTTCCAGTGGAATTTTACGAATCGTGACTTCCCATGTTTATTAACTAAACGAAATGTATGAACGCCGAACCCTTGCATCATTCGAAAACTTCTCGGAATTGCGCGATCCGACATAATCCACATCATCATCGCAGCTGATTCTTGATTATTGGCGATAAAGTCCCAAAAAGTATCGTGTGCTGTTTGTCCTTGGGGAATCTCATTATGTGGCTCTGGTTTAAGAGCATGAATAAGATCCGGAAATTTAATACCATCTTGAATGAAGAAAATCGGAATGTTATTACCCACTAAATCGAAATTTCCTTCCTCTGTATAAAACTTAACAGCGAATCCTCGTACATCTCGGTTCGTTTCATTTGCACCTTTTGATCCAGCAACTTCAGAAAAACGAATAAAAATAGGTGTCTTTTTAGATGGGTCTTGTAAAAAATGAGCCATTGTTAAGTCTTCTAAAGAATCATATAGCTCAAAAACACCATGTGCTCCGTAACCGCGGGCATGAACGACTCTTTCAGGAATTCGTTCACGGTCAAAATGAGCGAGTTTTTCTCGCATCAGGAAATCTTCTAAAAGTGTAGGACCACGATCGCCGGCGGTTAAAGAGTTTTCATCATTTGAAATTTTGACACCCGTATTCGTTGTCATCTCTTTTCCTTCATTGCTTTTCGTAAAGGATTGTAACTGTTCTATCTTCTTATTTTCACGACCGTCCATATAAAGCACCTCCCATATTATACGTATTATTGTTCATGGTTTTTATGCTTACATATGGTGTGGGGAAGTATATTATCTATGGATTGATTTTCCTCATTTGTTCAATTTATCTTTGTTTGTCTATGAAAATCATTTATTATAATAAATGGTATTCTTTTGAAGGGGTGTTGAAGTGGAAGAGAGTTTTCTATCAGCTAAAGAAGAAAAGAAAAACGCTAAGATTTTCTTATGGGTAATACATGTTATTTTAATTGTATACGAGGTTGCATACGCGATTATATTAGAAGATACAATGCCTTTAGGAAATTGGCATAAAGGGATATGGAAGCTTGCATATATTATGGCTATATTAGGTATTAGTGTTTACTTATTTGAGAGAGAAAAAGCATATTTAGTTAAATATACATATTTATTTGCATACATGATCGCAGAGACTTTTAATATTGGATGGTATGCTTTTCATAATAGAATAGCATTTGATGAAGGGAATGTAATTGAATATATTTTTATTTTCTTCGTACCGATCTTTTTGAGTAAAAGATATTTATTTGTCTTAGCGCCATTCCTTATAGGGAAATATATGATATACCTATTTGTATTTGGAGAACTTAACCTGTTTATGTCTCTTGTTATAAATATGGTGTTACTTTTCGTGTCATTTATTATTTTAAATCGATTTTTACAATATCTTTCAGCAGTAAAGGGACGTATTGCAGAGGCAAGTCAGTCACAAAAATTGGCGGTTATCGGAAAAATGGCAGCGACAGTCGGACATGAAATTAAAAACCCACTTGCTTCATTAAAAGGGTTTACGCAATTACAAAAAGAGAAACACGAAAAAGATGCAACATATGAACAAATGATTCTCGAAATCGAAAATATGAATAATATGATTAGTGAATTAATGGAGGTTGCTACATGTAAACCTTCTGTTTATGAAAAACACATTGTAAGTGATGTTTTAGTACAAGCGGTAGAAAACATGCGCGGAAAAATGAACGAGTTAAATATAAATTGCACCTTTAATGAAGAACAAAATAGAAGTGAAATTGAATGTGATAAACGCAAATTAAAAGGAGTATTTTTGTATGTTATTAAAAATGCTTTAGAGGCAATGGAACATGGCGGAACATTAAAAATACAAGTTGAAAATAAAAAAAGAGATTATGTAATAGTAAGTATAGTAGATAGTGGTTTTGGGATAAAAAAGGATAATTTAGGACGAGTTAAGGATGCTTTTTATACAACGAAGCAAGATAGAATTGGGTTAGGTCTTACGGTAGCAGAGCGAATTATGACAGAGCATCTTGGAGAATTACACATTTCTAGTGAAGTAAAGAAAGGAACGAGAGTAGAAATACTGCTCCCGAAAAAATGTGAGCACAATGTGACACAAGATTAAGAGGTGTTGTTAAAGGAGTTATCATATGGAAAAAGGAAATATATTTGAAAAAGAAGAGATAAAGGCATTAATAATATTTTTAAGCTTATTCTTCGTTATATTTTTTGCGTATGATTTTGCTGAAAAAGTTATTGTCCTTTTATCAGATAAAAATCAAAAACTAGCAGATGCTTTTGGAGAAGGATTAGGTTTATGGCTATATAGTTTGATGGTTGGATTATTCTTTATAGGACTTTATTTTATGAAATGGAAAAAGCCGTATATTGTGAAGTATATTATTTTAATTGGCTATAATATATTGGATTTTATTAATAACTTCATTATTTATTACGGAAGTGATGCGGAATTTGATGGCGGGAATATAGTAGAAGGATTCTTTATTTTATTTGCACCGATATTTGTGAATAAGAGGTACTTTTGGTTAGTTGCCGGAACTATTGTTGGAAAATATGCACTTATGGGATTCGTTGTTCAATCCTTTATCGTTCTTATCCCAATAGCATTATATAGCGTGTTTGTTATTATATGTTGGATTATATTTTTAAGATTCCAATCTTACGTTCGTACACTTGAAATGATGGATAAAGAAATACAAAATGTAGAAAAATTAGCGATGGTTGGAAAAATGGCGACAGTAATTGGTGATAAGATTAGACGACCGTTAGAAAAATTGAAAAAACTTGTGAATAAGCAAGCGAAAAAATATCCAGAAGATAAGATTTATAGTGAAATTATGAGACAGGAAGTAGAGCGAATTTATACAATTGCTACAGAACTAAATGGGTTTGAGAAATCTAAATCGGTAGAATCCGAAACTCATAATATTAAAGAAATCATCTCTTATGTTATCAGGGTTATGGAAAAGCCAGCTTTAGAACAAGGGATAAAAATGCATGCTATTTATAGTAAAGATATACCATCAATTACATGTGAGGAAAAACGATTGAAACAAGTATTTTTTAATTTAATAAAAAATGCGATTGAAGCAATGTCAGTTGGCGGAACTATTACTGTAAAAGTTATAGTGGAAGATGTGATCATTGTTCAAATTATAGATGAGGGATGCGGCATTCCGAAAGATAAAATTCCGAAGCTAAATGAAGCTTTTTACACAACGAAAGAAACTGGAACAGGCTTAGGATTAGTAGTTACGGAAAAAATTATTAAAGATCACCACGGTAAATTGAACTTTGAAAGTGAAGTTGGAGTTGGAACGACTGTTGAGATTATGTTACCGATTTAATTATAGTGTAAGAGATAAATAGAAAACATCACTTAATCAAAAGTGATGTTTTTTAATTTATTTTGCGTTAAGATCCAATTGGTTCAACCAATAATCAGTAGGGAAGGGATCCCCCTACTGATTAAAGCTTTTTCTATAGAGTACAGTTTAAATAGAGGTAATTAGAAAAATAGAGTATATAGCACTGTCAGTAATCCCAGGGCTAATATAAAGGCATAATGCGTCTCCTCTTGAAACTGGATTTCCAGTTGTTGTACTAGTCCAAATAACAGTGGCAGGTCCTGGTAAAGGGGTAGGGTCATACACTTGAACTAGCTGTGATCCAACGTCTGAAGGAGTAATAGTAAATGTGATTGTTCCAGTGATTTTAGCCGCAGTGGTAAAAGTAATAGTAGATATAACGTGATTAGAGGTAGGGGAGGAAAGGTTTGTTGGGACATTAGTGCAGATTTGAATTGTATAAACTTCTATAGGCAAATTATTTACATTTATAGATGCAGAAAAACCAGCTATATTTCCAGATCCAGCAATTACATAAGGAATAATATTGGAATCAACTGCTGGAGCACCTGCTATACGTTGAAACTCAGCGTTAGTTCCTTGGAAAAGGATGCTTTTTGCTGAACTGCTACCGGTGTGCCCAGTGATTCCGGTAGGTCCAGTAATACCAGTGGGTCCAATGCTGCCAGTAGGCCCCGTGTTTCCGGTAGAACCAATAGGTCCAATAGGTCCGATAGAACCAGTAGAACCGGTAGAACCAGTAGAACCGGTAGAACCAGTAGCTCCAGTAGAACCGGTAGAACCAGTAGCTCCGGTAGAACCAGTAGCTCCAGTAGAACCGGTGTTTCCGGTAGAACCAATAGGTCCGATAGAACCAGTAGGACCAGTAGCTCCGATAGAACCAGTAGCTCCAGTAGCCCCGGTAGGTCCGGTAGGTCCGGTAGAACCAGTAGCCCCGGTAGGTCCGGTAGAACCAGTAGCCCCGGTAGGTCCGGTAGATCCGGTAGCCCCGGTAGAGCCAGTAGCCCCGGTAGGTCCGGTAGAACCAGTAGATCCGGTAGGACCACCTTCTACCAATAAGATATAATCTTGAGACACATTCGGAAATCCTTGAGGTGCATCTTTTTTTACAACATAGCCGCTACTCGTGTAAGTGACAACTTGTCCCGTTTTATAGTTAGGAGCGGCTGCTAGACTAAAAGCGGTAGTACTTTGCAAACCGGACCCGGTAGGCCCGGCATTGCCAGTAGGTCCAGTAGCACCAGTGGGTCCTGTAGCGCCAGTAGGTCCAGTACTGCCGATAGAACCGCTGTTGCGTCTACCGTCACAATTAAAGCAATTGCGTTGGTACATATATTATCTCCTTTCTATATTTTTGAAAATATAGTTTTAAAAGTAGAACTACTATATATATATTGTAGATTCTATATTTTTGTGTGGTCGATCGTATTGTGTATATAGATTTTAAAAATAGGGGAGGTATTATTAGTTTTATAACCACCAGGTCTCCTGCGGAATCAAAGTAACATCTACATCAAAATTCTCTTTAAACCAATCATACATCAATGTCTCTTTCACTAAATATTCAGAGGCAGAGTGTGACACACCGATGAGTGACATATTTGTTTTTTTCGCATAATCCATAATGAGTGAGTATTTATGCCTACCATAATCATTGTCGATATGGCAATGGATTTCTCCTGTAATAAATGATTAAGTTATTGTTCTATTTCTTTTAAGGCTGGCATGGTTGGTAATCCTCCTTAAGATAGTTCTTACTTTGTTAGTTGTTTTTGTTTTTTTATGGAAAAATAAGAAGCGGATAGGAAACAAATAAAACCTAGAATCCAGCCAATAGAAGGAGAATAGGGAAGTATATGTTGTAATACCATTCCGCTAGAAATAAAAAAGCTACCTAATAGACCTAAGAAAATGAGATATCGCTGTAGTTTGAACATCAGTGATACAACCTCCTTTATCACGCATTAACTACTCGTAAAAGCCTGATTGGCGAGGGCTAATAATCAGAGGGGGATGGATACCTCCCTGATTAAAGTTTCACTTTATCACATATATTTTATGGTAGTCTTAATTTTCTGTATATAAGATTCAAGAAAAATGGTGGTACAATATATAAATGATACGAGAAGAGAGGATGTAGGTTAACACATGTACGTTACTGTAACAGAGGCAGCATATAAAAAGATTATGAATACGATTCCAAGTGAAACGAAATATATAAAGTTATTTTATGATAATGAAGGTTGCGGTTGTGTTATGAGCGGGATTATTGATTTAGTAGCCGTTTCAGAGAAAGATGAGCGCGATGTAGATATCGAATCAAGCGTACTAAACTTTATTGCAGATCGCACAAAGCTTGTATTTATGGATGATAAATTAACAGTTGATTGGCATGAAGTTGGAGGGACTTTCCAGTTGAAGAGCCCAAGCCAGTTTTATAATCCGAATATGAAGTTACATGTTCGATTATAATGAAGAGAGAAGGAGTATATAATATGCTCCTTTTTCTTATGGATTTTTTCACATAATGAAATGTACATATAGTTGAATTTTCTGTATAATTCTCTTTGCGGAGGGGGTTGCGCATGAAAAGATGGGGAATTGAGTTATTAATTTTAAGTGTCGTTATTATTTGGGGGATTAACTATACGATTGCGAAATATGGACTTTTAGAATTTACAGCAATAGAGTTTACTGCAGTTCGAATGATGACAGCAGCACCACTACTGTTATTACTTACGTTCTTTATCGAAAAGTCACTTTATATGGAGCGAAAAGATATACCAAGATTAATCATCGTTAGCGTTGTAGGTATTGTACTGTATCAAACGTTATTTATGGAAACTGTAAAATACACATCCGCTACAAATGCTTCTTTACTCATATCTATTTCACCTATTTTTACAACTGTATTTGCGATTTTCTTGAAACAAGAAAAATTTTCTTCTCGAAAGTTAGTTGGTTCCATGATTGCCTTTATTGGTGCTACATTAGTTTTAGTAGCGGGGCATTCACTCGCTAGTTCTTTCTACGGAAATGGGATTGGACTTATTACATCAATATGTTGGGGACTTTATCCCGTTTTAGCAGGGCCGCTTATTAAAAAATACTCAGCATTACGTGTTACTGCATGGTCGACATTAGTTGGAGCGATTCCGCTCTTATTGTTAAGTGGTCCACATGTATTTGTCATGCCATTTCACATTACACACGGAATGACACTATTTGCTTTATTATATTCTATTTTCTTTGTAACAGTATTCGGTTTAGTCATGTGGTATGTTGGTGTTCAAAAAATTGGTGCGTCACATACGATGGTATATATGTATATTACGCCGCTTGTAGCTGTTTTATTTGCAGCTGTATGGGCAAATGAATATGTATCGTTTCAACAAATAATCGGTGGAATCATCATTTTCTTCGGTCTATGGTTTGTGAAATCAGAGAAAGTAGAAGCTAATTCTATCGTGCAAGAACCTATATCAAAATAGGAAAACAGATCACCTATGATCTGCTTTCCTATTTTTTTATTTTTGGTAAAAATACGAGGAATAAAATGGCAGTAATAAGTGGGATTAAATTAAGAAAAGGAATGCGGAAGAGTGTAATTAGAATAATACCTGGAAGAAGAACACCGAGGACAGCATAGAAAATACTATGTTTTTTCGTGTACCAATACAAGGAAAGTCCAATAAGTGCAGGAACAATGAGATGAATGAGAGCCATTAAAAAATAAATCATTAGACGCCCCCTTTATTTATGTGCTTATTACATCATATCCGTATGTTCATAGATTGATATCAATTTTTTCATAATTGGACGAAAATGTTTTGAAAAACGTCACATTTATGAGGGATTCTATATTAGAAATCTTGTATAATATTATTTCCTAAAAGCATTTTAACAACATAAACATACCGTTTATGTTGTTTTTAATTTGAATGAAATAGATTTTAAGTAGTATGGACTCAAAAGAAATGAGTTATACAGCTTTTGTTGGATAAATAGAAAAAACATTGAAGGGGAGTACAGCATGATTAGTTTGTCATTAAAATCGTTTAAAATTCAATCGTATTATCTACTAGGTATTCTGTTATTAGGCTGGATGTTAACACCGTTTTCAGCACATTTTCTAGGTGCAGGAATTGGACTTATTGTAAGCATGTATTGTGTTTGGATTTTAGGAAGGCGTATCGAAAAGCTTGGAGATAGTATAGTAAAGAAGACGAAAGCGCCGACGCTTGGTATGTTTAATCGCTTTGCAGCTGCAATTTTGGGTGCTATTATCATGTACGAAATTGAGCATCATATGGTAATGTGGGCATTTGCAGTAGGTATTCTGGGTGGTTATTTCTTAATCGTTATTAATTTAGGGTATTATAGTATGAAGGATGAGGAAGAATTAACGAAGGGCTGAAAAAGATAAAAAGATGAAAAGCCTCTTTTTAGATGGAATAGAGGATCCGGCGATGGATAGTACAACAGGAAGCGTAACTTTGTATAAAATATAGGTTTCCGCTTCCAATAAGTTAATATGAAATCACTTAGTAGTATGACTCTTAGGTTCTTTAAAAAAGTTGGATACAATACAACAAACTATTCCGGTAATTAGAATAATGTATTTTATCGTTTCACTTGTATGCTCAAATAAATTAACGTTAAGCATCACAAGTCCCCAAAACATTTGAATCGCTCCATAACTGAATAAAATTTTTCCTGTACGAGAAAAATTTTTCATGGGCCTCACCCTTTCCTTTATATGTAAATTATATCATAGGAAACTACAAACGAATGATTATAAAATGGATTTTCTGTAAATTTATAGGTGTTGGTATGCAATAGATGAAGAGATTAAAGTTTCACTTTATATAAGATATAGAAAGAAGCTTATGTTTTTAACGTAAGCTTCTTTTTTATGTAAGTGTGTGTAACCGTTAAGCCGCATTGGGTTTTGTCGGTGAGTACGCGGAACTTTACGGTTACACGACACTTATTCATATGAGTAAAAGGGTTATTCCAACAGAAAATTTGTAATTAAGCGATTGGACCGCCTAAGTTAATAATAGCTTCAGAAACGCTATCGAATTTTTTGAAGTTTTCTTTAAATTCGTTTGCAAGCTCAATTGCTTTCACTTTGTAAGCATCTTTATCAGCCCAAGTTTGTTCAGGCATTAATACTTCATCAGGTACACCTGGAACATGACGAGGTACTTCAAGGCCAAAGATGTCGTGTTTTGCAGTTTCAGCTTTAGCAAGTTCACCGCTTAGTGCTGCTTGAATCATTGCACGAGTGTAACCTAAGTTCATACGTTTACCAACGCCGTATTCGCCACCAGTCCAGCCAGTGTTTACTAAGAATACTTTCGCATCATGTTTCTCGATTTTTTCACCAAGCATTTCAGCATAACGAGATGCATCAAGCGGTAAGAACGGTGAACCGAAGCAAGTAGAGAATGTAGCTTGCGGAGATGTAACACCGCGCTCTGTTCCTGCTAGCTTACTAGTGTAACCGCTTAAGAAATGGTACATAGCTTGTTCTTTTGATAACTTACTGATTGGAGGCAATACGCCAGATGCATCAGCAGTTAAGAAAATAATTGTATTTGGATGTCCTGCAACACTTGGCAGTACGATATTGTCAATCGCATGCATAGGGTATGCAGCACGTGTATTTTCTGTTAAAGTAGTATCGTTATAGTCAGCGATGCGTGTTTGACCATCAATGACAACGTTTTCTAAAACTGAACCAAATTTGATTGCATCGAAGATTTGTGGTTCTTTCTCATGAGAAAGGTTTACACATTTTGCATAGCAACCGCCTTCAATATTGAATACGCCGTTATCAGACCAACCGTGCTCATCGTCACCGATTAATTTACGGTTTGGATCAGCAGATAATGTTGTTTTGCCTGTTCCAGATAAACCGAAGAATAGTGCTACGTCGCCTTCTTCGCCTACGTTTGAAGAGCAGTGCATAGAAAGAATGTCTTGTTCAGGTAGTAAGAAGTTCATAATAGAGAAGATTGATTTTTTCATCTCTCCAGCGTATTCTGTACCACCGATTAGTACGATACGTTTTTCGAATGAAACCATAATAAATGCTTCAGAATTTGTACCGTCAATTGCTGGATCTGCTTTGAAGTTTGGTGCAGAAACAATTGTGAACTCTGATTCGTGAGTTGCTAATTCTTCTTCATTTGGACGAATAAATAATTGATGTACGAACAAATTATGCCATGCATATTCGTTAACAACTTGAATTGGTAGGCGATAGTTGCGATCAGCGCCAGCAAATCCTTTGAAGATGAATAACTCTTCTTTTTCTTTTAAGTATTCTAAAACTTTTATATATAATTTATTAAAATGTTCTTCAGAGATCGGTTGGTTCACGGCTCCCCAAGCAATTTTGTCAGCAACCGATGCTTCCTTCACAATAAATTTATCCTTAGGAGAACGTCCTGTGTATTTTCCTGTTGAAGCAGAAACGGCACCAGTAGAAGTTAATTTCCCTTCGTTTCGCATTAATACTTTTTCCACTAATTGCGGAACACTTAATTGAATCTGTGCATTGCTTCCGTTCAATAATTCATGTAAACCAATTTGGACATTCACAGTACTCATATTTATATACCATCCTTTTCATTTAATGAAATATTTCTCGTAATCCCCATCAATAGTATAACACAATTATATAAATAATGTATACTATTTATTTATTTTTGTTTGTGTGAATGTATCATTTCCCTATTAATATTTCATTCTATGGGTATTGAGAAAAACTTTCAGGAAAATGTGAATATTAATTGACAAATGAATATCATTTCTTTAGTATAGGTTGGGACGGATACTCTCTTATCCCGAGCTGGCGGAGGGACAGGCCCGATGAAGCCCAGCAACCTCATTTGTAGTGGTAAATACAGGTGAATAGGTGCTAAAACCTGTGCGAGGCTAACGGTCTCGAACGATAAGAGCAAAGGGCAAAAAGCAGTATGCAAGTAGCAAATTAAACCTTTCCTCTATGTTAAGTAGGAAAGGTTTTTCTGTATGCTTGTGTGGGAGAATAAATGTATGTCGCAGTTTGTGGCAAATTAAGGATGAGTTCCGTACAATATATACAATTACTGTAGGGAGGTTTACCACATGACAAAAAAACGTCATCTGTTCACATCTGAGTCTGTAACTGAAGGACATCCAGATAAAATTTGTGACCAAATTTCTGATTCAATTTTAGATGCGATCTTAGCAAAGGACGCAAATGCACGTGTAGCTTGTGAAACAACTGTAACAACTGGTTTAGTATTGGTAGCGGGGGAAATTACGACTTCTACTTACGTAGATATTCCAAAAATCGTTCGTGAAACAATTCAAGGCATTGGTTACACACGCGCAAAATACGGATTCGATGCAGAAACTTGTGCAGTTTTAACATCTATCGATGAGCAATCTGCTGACATCGCTATGGGTGTTGACCAAGCACTAGAAGCACGCGAAGGTCAAATGACTGACGCTGAGATTGAGGCAATTGGTGCGGGAGACCAAGGTTTAATGTTTGGCTTCGCATGTAATGAAACACAAGAATTAATGCCACTTCCAATCTCGCTTGCTCACAAATTAGCTCGTCGTTTAACTGAAGTACGTAAAGATGACACATTATCATACTTACGTCCGGATGGAAAAACGCAAGTTACAGTTGAGTATGATGAAAATGGTAAACCTGTACGTGTGGATACAATTGTAATTTCTACACAACATCATCCAGATGTTACGTGGGAAGAAATCGATCGCGATTTAAAAGAGCACGTAATTAAAGCTGTAGTTCCAGCAGAATTAATGGATGGAGAAACGAAATTCTTCATTAACCCAACTGGCCGCTTCGTAATTGGTGGACCACAAGGTGATGCTGGTTTAACAGGACGTAAAATCATCGTTGATACTTACGGTGGATACGCTCGCCATGGCGGTGGTGCATTCTCTGGTAAAGATGCAACGAAAGTTGACCGTTCTGCAGCATATGCAGCTCGTTATGTTGCGAAAAACATCGTAGCAGCTGGTCTTGCTGACAAAGCAGAAGTACAACTTGCATACGCAATTGGCGTAGCACAACCAGTATCAATTTCAGTTGATACATTAGGCACTGGTAAAGTATCTGAAGACGTATTAGTAGAACTAGTTCGTAACAACTTCGATCTTCGCCCAGCTGGTATTATTAAAATGCTAGACTTACGTCGCCCAATTTACAAACAAACAGCAGCTTACGGCCACTTCGGACGTACTGATGTAGATCTTACATGGGAACGTACAGACAAAGCAGCTACTTTAAAAGAGCAAGCTGGTCTATAATATATGAAAAAAAGCTTTGCGCTGTGTGTGCAAAGCTTTTTTTATTTGGTTTTATCCCGTAAAAGCCCGATTAGTTTAACTAATAATCAGTGGGGAAGAACAAAATCCCCACTGATTAAAGTTTCACTTTATTTACTACTTGAATGCAAGAACTACAATAAACTTCCCCGTCTAGCTCAATATACTTCTTCATATTTGTCATACCACTTGCCGGAAATGGCATATGAATCCACGCTTTTTCATACGTTTGTATTTCCTTTTCACATGATTTACAAAGGATTGGTTTCTTACGGAACATAGACGGTCACCCTTTCAGTTGGCGTGCTTTTCCTGCGCAAAAAGCACTGCTCAGTAAAAATAGCGTTGCGAATATAATACTCACTAATGTAGCGTATGGAATTGCTCCTTTTAGAGAAAAACCGACAGTGATGGAAGCAACAAATAAGAGGATGAATGTTGTTGTTAATTTTTTGTATAGTTCCATAGTGAGTGAACCTCCAAATTATTTTGTAATTTAAAATGAAATCTACTATGTAGAAAATATAAGGGGATTTAAAGAGTAGCTAATGGTGTGTAGTCCAGGCGTATAAGAAAGTATATTTTCCTTTTTGTGGTCGTATATACTTATATTGTATCACGGTGCATCATTGGCTTCATACATAATTGTGTAAAGATATGTATGATAAAATGAAGAAAAGTCTTTAGGAAAGGAAAGATGAAAAATGAGTGTAACTGAACATAAAAAACAAGCTCCAAAAGAAGTGCGCTGCAAAATCGTGACGATTTCCGATACACGTACGGAAGAGACGGATAAGAGCGGACAACTATTACATGAATTATTAAAAGAAGCAGGACATAAAGTGACCTCTTATGAAATTGTGAAAGATGATAAAGAAAGTATCCAGCAAGCAGTGTTAGCAGGTTATCATAGGGAAGATGTTGATGTCGTGTTAACGAATGGCGGAACTGGTATTACGAAACGTGATGTAACGATTGAGGCAGTGTCAGTGTTATTAGATAAAGAAATTGTTGGATTTGGTGAGTTGTTCCGTATGATAAGTTACTTAGAAGATATCGGAAGCGCTGCGATGTTAAGTAGAGCAATCGGCGGTACAATCGGGCGTAAAGTTGTCTTTTCGATGCCAGGGTCTAGCGGAGCGGTTCGTCTTGCGATGAACAAGTTAATTTTACCGGAATTAGGTCATATTACATTTGAGTTGCATCGTCAATGAAAATTGCAGGAATTGTATTAGCTGGCGGACAGTCTAGTCGTTTCGGAGAACCGAAAGCATTGGCGATTTGGAAGGGAACTACTTTTGTTGAGCATATTGTGCAAGTAATGGAAAGTATTTTGCAAGATGTTGTTGTTATTAGTCATACTGATATAAAAGAGAGAGTAGAGCAATTAGTACAAGTTCCAGTTATAGAAGATATGTCGCACTATAAAGGAAATGGGCCACTTGCTGGAATAGTGTCAGGAATGGAATACATAGATTCAGATTGGTATATTATCATGCCTTGTGATGCACCGAACGTTTCAAATGAATGGATTACCATTTTATTAGAGCAAACGAGCAATGAATATGATGCGGTTGTACCTATTATTAATGGAAGAAAACAACCGTTACTTGCAGCGTATAATAACCGCTTGAAAGAAAAGATTTATGCTTTGCTTCAAGAAGAAAAAAGAAGTATGGGCCAGCTTTTATCACAATGTAATGTGAAATATATTGCTGGTGAAGATGTACAAGCGAATGTAGATTGGTTTATAAATGTGAATACGAAAGAAGAATATGTACAGGCTCAAAAAGACCTTTCAAATGAATGAAAGGTTTTTTTGATATACAGAAATTGGGGAACAATTACTGTATAAAGGTATGTGAGTAAGTTGATTTTAAGGGGAATCTCTTAAAATCATCATACAGTAAAAATACTGTATAACCATATATTAATTTTTATGGGTTTTTATTACAAGTCTGTTTAGTTATGTGTTTTTTTGTTATAATGAATATAAGAATAATATGATACTTCACCTTATGTATCATTTATTAAACTAAAATTTCCAGTTATGTAAAAAACCCTCTTCATGTTATGAAGAGGGTTTTTCTGTTTAAGCGAGTAATTCTGATGCAGTGTTCTGAAGGACTACTTCATATTGGTCAAGTAAGCCAAGAAAGATCTCATCCCAGCTTTGTGTTTTAGCATAAGACGAAGCTGCTATGCCCATTTGCATAAGTTGATCTTCATTTTGCAATAAAGAATTGATGGAGGATAGAAAGGAATCTATATCTTTTGGTGGACAAAGAATTCCCGTTTTTCCATCTGTAATAATATTTTTAACCCCGCCACTATTCGCACCAATAACAGGTGTACCACATGCGAGTGACTCCAGCACGACGTTCCCAAATGTTTCAGTAGTAGATGGAAATACCATTAGATCGGAGGAAGCATAGACTTCAGCTAAATCTTTACCTTGTAAATATCCAGTAAAGGTTACATTTGTTTTTGGAACATTTTCATGCAGGCCCTTGGCAAGAGGTCCATCTCCAGCGATGAGCCAATGAATATCGTCACGTTCTTTGTTTGTCGTTTGAATAAGTGTTTGAAGAGTATCGATATCTTTTTCAGGAGCAAGGCGCCCGACGTAGGAAAGAATATATTTCGCTGTAATATTATATTTTTTTCGGAATAGGTCTTTATTGTAAGTTGGATGAAAGAGAGTACAATCTACACCACGTCCCCAAATATAGAGCTGTTGAAATCCTTTTTTCTTTAATTGATGTAATGTTTCAGGAGAAGGAACAAAGTTTTTTTGCATATGACTATGAAACCAGCTTAAATAGTTCCATAGCATATTGGAGAGAAATTCGATTTTGTAATAACGTAAATAGGCGTCAAAATCAGTATGATAAGAACCGACAACTGGGATATTTAGCTTTTTGGCATAATATAACCCACAAAGTCCCATATTGAAAGGCGTAGCGATGTGAATGATATCAGGTTTAAAGGCAAGAAGTTCCCGCTTAATGCGCGGAGTAGGAAAGGCAAAGCGACATTCTGGATATAATATTGTTAACGGGATACTTCTCATTTTGTTCACATTCGCTACGAAATTATCTTCTGCCGTATGCTGAGGGGCGAAAACAGAATAGGCGATATTTTCTTTTTGAAAATATTTAGTTAAACGTTCCAAAGTTTTCGCCACACCGTTGACTTGTGGTGTAAATGTATCGGTAAATATGGCGACTCTCATCATATCGCTCCTTTACATGAGTGGAATGAGTTGATAAAAAGAGATGATGCCAGAGCAAGTGCCAAGGCACATGCCTACAAATACATCTGACGGATAATGAAGCCCTAAATAAATACGGGAAATACCGACGCATAATGCTAACGGTAATAGAAAAGCAAGCAAGTTTGGATTATAGCAAATAAATGGAATGAGGACAGAGAAAACAGCCGTTGTATGTCCGGATGGAAAAGAATGATCTTTTAAAGGCTGTACTGGATATTTCGCATCTTGAATTGTTAAATAAGGGCGTTTTCGTGGATACCATCTTTTTAATATTTGCACAGGAATATGGCTAATTGTTAAAGAAATAGCAGTTGCAATTGCAGCTTGATGCAAATTCCCTGTTGCGAAAATTAAAAAGAATAGGGTAAGTGCAATGGAAAAACTTGCACCACCGATATGGGTAATATTGCTGAAAAAGATGTTTAATGTTTTTTGATCAAAGTAGCGATTAATTCCTTTGAAGATGTAACATTCTATTTTATATAGTCCACTGACCTTCATGAGATTTTTCCTCCCTCATTTACATATATATGGAGTTATTAACTTCTATTTTAATAAGATTTTATTGAGGGGATAATAAGGTTTTGTAAAGAAAAAGTTAGATTTTTTCATAAAAAAAGCTGCCAGTCTTATGGCAGCGATAAAATCACTTTTGTAACGATTTATAATATTGTCCTTTTTCAACGTATTGTGTGCGGATACGTTCCATATCTTTACGGTCTTCTTCTGTTAATTCGCGAATGACCTTCGCAGGGCGACCGAAAGCTAACGTATTAGGAGGGATTTTCTTTCCTTGTGAAACGAGACTACCAGCACCGATGAAAGCTCCTTCACCAATTTCAGCGCCATCTAATATGATAGATCCCATTCCGATTAAAGCATCTTTTTCAATTTTGCAGCTATGTAAAATAACTTGATGCCCAACGGTAACGTCATCTTCTAAAATAAGAGGATACTGGGGGCTTTGGTGAAGTGTACATTGATCTTGTACATTTACTCTATTTCCAATTATCGTTGGTGATACATCACCGCGGATGACTGTATTAAACCAAATGCTAGATTCTTCGCCAATTGTCACATCGCCTGTAATGGTAACATAGTCAGCGATAAAAGCACTACTCGCAATTTTCGGATTTTTTTCTTTGTAAGGATATATCATGTAAAGCCTTCCTTTCCTAGAGACTAGTTTTAGTGTATCAAATTATGAAAAAGAGTGAAATGGGGGAGTTTCGTATGTGGAACTATGAAGCGGAGGAAGCGAAAGCCGTCATTATTATCGTGCATGGTGCCATGGAATATCACGGGCGTTATGAAGCAGTTGCAGAAATGTGGAATCATATCGGTTATCACGTCGTTATGGGCGATCTTCCAGCACACGGAACCACTTCAAGAAATAGAGGACATATCGACTCATTTGATGAATACATAAAGGAAATAAAGTTATGGGTGAAAGAAGCAAGGAAATATAGATTGCCTATTTTTTTATTTGGTCATAGTATGGGAGGACTTGTCGTTATTCGTATGATGCAAGAAACGAAAAGAGAGGACATAGATGGGATTGTACTAAGCTCACCTTGTTTAGGAGTATTAGCTGCACCTTCCGCTTCGCTTCGTGCTGCTTCAAAAATATTAAATGTCGTTGCTCCAAAATTGCAATTTGCAACAAATCTCACTGTAGAAATGTCAACTCGTAATCATGAAGTGAGGGATGCGATGGAGAATGATTCATTGTTCTTGCGTAAAGTATCAGTACGTTGGTATAGTGAATTGATTAAGTCTATCGAGATTGCTCATGAGAAAATAGATGATTTTCCAGATGTTCCGCTCTTGCTAATGCAGGCGTGTGAGGATAAACTTGTAGATAAAACACGTGTCCGTACATGGTTTGATAATGTTAAAATTAGTGATAAGGCATATAAGGAGTGGCCTAATTGTTATCATGAGTTATTAAATGAGTATGAGCGTGATGAAATTTTGAATTATATTCAGTCATTTACTGAAATACGTGTCAATAATATAGTAGAAACAAACAAATAAATTATTATTTGTACATTTAATAGAGGAGATGAAGGAAGAAGTGAACGTACCGAGTAATCCCATAACGCTCATGGCCAAAGTATACCGTGATGTGTTTCCGGTTGTACACCATGAGCTAGCGATGTGGAAAGAGCGTGCCTACCATATTCCGAATGACGAGCTTCATAGTCAAGCGATCGCAAGTATTGAAAATAAAACGTTTCATTGCGAGGGCGGTGGTATTTTAGCGCTACTAGCAAATGAACATCGTGAGGAATGTATTCGTTTTATCGTAGCTTATCAAACGATTAGCGACTATTTAGATAATTTATGTGATCGTAGTACATCACTTGACCCGAAAGACTTTGCGGCTCTTCATGAGTCGATGGTAATGGCATTAAGCCCTGAAGTTGAAGGGGGCGGTAACTATTATCGTTATCGTGATGATCAAGATGATGGTGGTTATTTAGATGAGCTTGTTGAAACATGTCAGGATGTTTTAAAGAAAACGAAGCATTATGATAAAATTGCTCCAATTCTTCATGAACTTGCTTGTTATTATTGTGATTTGCAAATTCATAAACACGTGAAGTTAGAAGAAAGAGAACCACGCTTAAAAACATGGTTTGAAGCGCATAAAGAAAATTTACCACCGATGAGTTGGTTTGAGTTTTCAGCATGTGCAGGTTCTACGCTTGGAATTTTCTGTCTTGTAGCATATGCATTTCATGATGAGTTACATGAAGAAGATATTGTGAAAATTAGACAAGGATACTTTCCTTACGTACAAGGACTTCACATTTTACTTGATTATTTCATCGATCAAGAAGAAGACCGTATCGGAGGAGATTTGAATTTCTGTAGTTATTATGAAAACGAGCAAGCTATATTAGATCGTATGAAACATTTTGTAGAAGAAGCAGAGAAGAGCATTGGTGATTTGCCTCATGCGAAGTTTCATCGTCTCATAAGCCGAGGATTACTTGGTATTTACTTATCAGACCAAAAAGTATCAGCGCAAAAGAATATGAACAAAATGGCACGGCGCATTGTAAAATACGGAGGGCTTACTTCACGATTCTTCTATTGGAACGGGAAGATGTACCGAAAGAAAATGGCGCAGTGATGAAGAGACCATCTCAAAAGGTATTTTGGGATGGTTTTTTCCTATTAATAGGTTGCTCCTATTATCGTATTTTGTAGTTAAGTCGATATAATTTCATGTGCTGTTGCAATTTTGCTCAATAATGAAAAAGGGACAGTCCAAAATTAGATTTTTTGGACTGTCCCTTTTTACTATGATCGTATTTTTGAAAATACATATATGAGAAGTTCAATCGCGAAAATAACTAAAACAGATAGTCCGAATAAAGGCATGACAGCGCCTAGTATAACCATCATGATAAAGAAAACGAATGTGCTTTTCTTATCTCTTTGCTTAGGAGGTGCTGCTAATTTTCCTTTCGGTTTTCTCGCTAACCACATTTTTACTCCGTAATAAATAAGAAGTAATAAAGATAACGTCGTTAGTAAGCATAATATTTTATTTGGCCATCCGAATAAATGTCCTTCGTGAAGCGGGATACCGTAAGTGAACCATTGTGCAAATAATCCATAATCACGATAGTCCGTTTTCGAAATGAGTTCTCCGCTATATTGATCAAAGTAAGCTGTTATTTCTTCATTTGGTGCCACATCCATACCCGTAATACCGGAACCGCTTGATTTCGAAACAGTGAATACACCTTTCGGATCGGTCGGTAGTGAGATAACGTATGGCTTCTTTATTTCAATTCCTTTTTGTAATTCATCAACTGAAATTGCTTTTGGTTCATTTGAGTTTGATTCCGGAGGAGCTTCTTTTCTTGTTGCCCAGGGTAATTCTTTTACCTTTGATTCAGGTGGTGCCATATACAATTTCGGATATCCGATTGATTCATTCGACGCTGCGATTTTATAAATTTGGTTACCCATAAATCCTGACCAAGGTAAACCTGATGCAACTAAAAGAACGAGAGGAATTGTAAATATAATACCGATAATAGAATGACGTCGTTTTGCCTTTTCTCGCTTATTGGATGCTGGTGTGTTTTTGAATTGGCGTATACTCATATACAACCCGGTTACAATTAAAAAGATTGTCCAGCACGCTGCAAGTTCTACAATATAATTGACGACAGTGCCACCGACTAAAAGGGAACTATGTAATTCACGCATTATATTGGCAAACGTTTCAGCTGCATTTTGATCCCCAACAATTTGATTATTGCTATCTAAATACACAAATTTTTGCTTTCCTGTATATTCATTAGCAATGGTAAGTCTCGTATTATAATCCCCATTAAACTCACTAATTTTCGTCACGCTATAATGCGGATATTTTTTCTCTGTTAAGAAAAGCGAATCAGACATCGAAATAGATTCTGTTTGGGCGCTCTTCCCGAAATATAAATCTTTATAGATGAAATCTTCAACTTCTTCCCGAAATAAATACCCAATTCCGCTCAGTGACAAAGTAATAAGAAGCGGCGTAATAAAAAGCCCGGCATAAAAATGCCAACGCCAAAAAATATAATGAAGCGAACGATTTTGTTTCATACGACAGTTCCCCTAACCTTCCCTATATGAATAAACTACTTATTTAATATAGCGAGATTAAGTGTGATTACTTTGAAAGAATTGTGAAAAAAGTTAAAAGTTTTGGTTGTTTTTATCAAGCATAAAACACATTTTAAAAAGGATGTGTTCTATGTTTATGAAGACTTTTTTATATTTGATGCATAGATCCTAACAACTGCTTTCGCAAGACATTGAGCGGAATCAACAAAGTCCTCACTCACCACCACATTCAAATCGGTACATGCGATAATAGCGGTATCTACTTCGTCTTTTAACTGTAAAACGAGCAGACTCCATAATTTACGAGCTTCCTCAATTTCTCCGCCTTTAATACAAGTAATAATTTGATTAATCATTTCTTGCCAGTGTTCATTATGAATGTACTCTATATTACGTTTTGTAATCCCGTCTTGGTAAATACCTGCTTGAACAGTCGCTTCTGTTGCAAGAAGAGCGACTCTTTTTGTATTTTCAGGAATTGCTTTTAACGTCTCATCGACTATATTCAAAATAGGAATGGTAATAGAACGCTGTAATTCCTGGAAATAAAGATGCGCTGTATTACATGGCATTGCGATGAAATCTACACCAGTACTTTCAAGTTTTTGCGCTCCTTCAATAATCGCTTTTTTCATCGCCGCATGATCAATAGGGCGATCCATATAAAACGGTGTTGGGCACGAATAAATCATCATATGAGGAAAGTCCATATCATGCTTTGCTCCATATATTGTTTGGCACTCTGCTACAACTGTATCGACGAATGGTCCGGTTGATTTTGGACCCATTCCTGCTAGTATTCCAATCATTGTTTAGTCCCCTTTAATATGTAATCAAAAACGTTTTCTGCGAACGAGAAACAGAAATAAAGTAAGTAATAAAAATGAATATACGATAGCCCAAGCTGTAAGCCATAGAGTATGAGTAAGTATATTATATTTGTATTGTCCAAGCATTATAAAGCTTTCGACAGGTGGTAAAAAACATAGTAACTCTTTTTTTAACCGGATTGAGGCAATCGTCATAAGTAATATAAATGTAAGACTAAGCCAAGCGGTGCTTGCTTTTTGAATAATATTTCTAGTAAATAATGTTGCGATTGAAATTCCTAGTATAGATAAAGACATGTGAGCGAGAAATCCGACTAGAAATAAAGAAGCTGTCATTTTTTCATTAAACATTTGCAAAATAATTGGATAGATTACGGATATAAAAGATAAAACAGTACAAATAAGAAGAGCCGTAATATATTTACCAACGTATAATGCCGAAATATTATTTGTATGTGAAATAGTGATTTGTTCTTGTACAGGATCTTCAGTATGAAAAATTGTGACTGTAATCCAGGCAGATAATAAATAAAGGGCGAGAGCTGTTTCTAAGTATGTCGGTACAATAGGAGTCGGTTTATATGTATATACAAAAAGTAAGCTCGCAAAGTACATCGCAATAGGAGGGACGTACTTATATGATTTTGTATAGTCGAGAAAATGGTACCGAATAAGCGCGAACATAATAAACCTTCTTTCGATTTAAAAGTTAGGTTGTAGCAGTGTGATAGATGCTTTTTTATGTAATAAAAACTGAAGCATTTCGTTTGTATATTCTTTTTCGATTTGTAATTGAATAAGGTTTTGATTTGAATTGTGTGCAACGTGTATAAATCCTAATTGTTTCCGTAGTTCTATCGTAGAAAATGTTTCGTGAACGATTGCTTCAATATAGACTTGTTCTGCTCCTTTTTGCACAGAGATATCTTCCGTGATTGTATGATTTGCTAACGTCACAATTCTATCGGCGAAGTTTTCTAGTAGTTGTTTTTCGTGACATGTGAAGAGTATAGATATGCCGTGTTGTTTTAATGAGAGTAAAATATGTTCTAGTTCTTGCTGAGAGTTAGGATCTAGCCCAGAAAGTGGTTCATCTAAAATTAATAAATGGACATCTGTAAGTAATGCTTGCAAGATGCCTGTTTTTTGTTTCATACCTTTTGAAAAGTTTCGTACAACGGAATGCCTTGCATGATGTAAATGAAAAGATTCAAGAAGCATCGGAATTTTATCTTTTAAATATTTTGTTGATAAACCGTGGATGTGGCCAAGATGATATAAATAATCCTCTAATGTAAAACGAATCCCTTCAGGAAAATGTTCAGGTACATAGCCAATTTGTATATGTTCTTTTCTTTGAAGTGTCCCTGTTGTAGGTGAAATAAATCCTGCAATTATTTTGAGTAGAGTACTTTTTCCAGTCCCGTTCCCGCCAATAATAGCGAGCGCTTCTCCTTCTGGAATGGATAAATCAATGTTGTCTAGTATAAGTGATTTGCCATACTTCTTTTGAATTCCCCTTAGTTCTACTAGCAAAGTTCTATCCTTCTTTCTTCAAATAGTGTATATATCCATTATATAGGAGAATAAGAAAAAGACGTGCAATGAGTGCATGTCTTTTTTTGTTATGTTTTGTCGAATCGTCGATATATCGAAAAAATCGTTGATATATTATCGTTTCTCAATCGCCACAATAAATGGCGGGTTATTTTGCTGGTTAATGAAGCCGTATCGCAAAACGTGAGCTTGTTTTTGATCTAGTTCTTCTGCAAATTTGAGAACAGCGTCGCGTTCTACTTGTCCTTCTGGATGACCGTGATAAATAACAAGGATGATGATACCTTCTGGTGCCATTACGCCTAGTAATTGTTCGATAGCCGAGAGAGTTGAGTTCGGTTTTGTGACGATATGCTTGTCACCGCCTGGAAGGTAACCTAAGTTGAAAATTGCGCCTGTTACTTTTCCTTTTGCATCTTCTGGTAATACGGATAAGAGTGTGTCGTGACTGTCGTGAACTAAAACAGTGCGTTCGAAAAGTTCTTTTTCTTTTAGGCGGATAGTAGAGCTTTCGATTGCTTCTTTTTGAATATCAAATCCAAATACTTTTCCGTTATCCCCAACGATTTCAGCTAGGAAGCAAGTGTCATGTCCATTGCCAAGCGTTGCATCTACTGCGTAATCGCCTTCTTTAACAGCCGTTTGCAGCAGCGAGCGAGCAAACGGTAATACACGTTCTAATTTCATTTTTGTTTCTCCTCATTTGCATATTTTCCTTGCCAGCTTCCGCGGCGTACAAATTCTGCATCGATGGAATTTAATACTTCCCATTTATTTAAGCTCCACATTGGACCAATCATTAAATCAGGTGGACCGTCACCTGTGATGCGGTGCACAATTACGTCTTCAGGAATAATTTCAAGTTGGTCAACAACGAGACTTACGTAATCTTCAAGAGAAAGGAATTCTAATTGACCTTTTTCATATTGCTTCACCATTGGCGTACCTTTTAATAAATGAAGTAAATGAATTTTAATTCCTTGTACGTCAAGTTTTGCTACTTCACGAGTTGTTTCCATCATCATGTCGTAATCTTCAAGGGGAAGACCGTTAATAATATGAGAGCAAACTCTAATGCCATGTTTGCGTAATTTATTTACGCCTTCCACATAAGATGGATAATCGTGAGCACGGTTAATAAGATTTGCAGTACGTTCATGAACAGTTTGTAGTCCGAGTTCAACCCAAAGGTACGTACGTTTATTTAAATCCGCTAAATATTCAACGACATCGTCTGGTAAACAATCTGGACGAGTTGCGATAGAAAGACCGACAACGTCTTTTTCTGCTAGAAGCGGTTCGAATTTTTCTTTTAACACTTCAAGTGGTGCATGTGTATTTGTGTAAGCCTGAAAATAAGCGATACATTTTCCGTCTTTCCACTTTGAGCGCATTTTTTCTTTCATTTCATGATACTGCGTTATAACATCATCGCGGCGATCACCAGCGAAGTCACCAGATCCAGCAGCACTACAAAACGTGCAACCACCGTAAGCAACTGTACCGTCACGGTTCGGGCAATCGAAGCCAGCATCTAATGAAACTTTAAAGATTTTTTCACCAAATTCATTTCGTAAGTGGTAATTCCATGTATGATAACGTTTATTGTCGTTTGTATATGGAAAAGGGTTTTGAACCTTCATTACTTTCCCTCCTAAGACGAGTCAAAATAAAGTGAAACTTTAATCAGTGGAGGATGTTCCCCCCACTGATTATCAGCCCTCACGAATCGGGCGTTTACGGGCAGTTGAGCTCCCACCTACCTTTTTTTGTTTCATCCAAATTTTGAGGTAGAGGTCTTACTGCCCACAAATAGCGGGATGAAACAAAATCCATTATAACATACTCATAAGGTTCATATGGAAGGGACACACTAAAGGGGAATTGAAGCAAGGAGGGACAATTATGGCAGAGCGTCAATCACTTGAAGAGTATATTACACAGGCAGAACAAGCGGTGGAATATGCGAAAGAACAATTAGACCAAGGCATGAGACAAGAGCATTACAATACGATGGAGTATTCGGATGCTCAGTTACAATTAGAACAAGCATATAATGATTTACAAACGATGCAACAACATGCGAATGATGAGCAGCGTGAGCAGTTAAATAGAGCACGTATGGCAATTAGCCAATTGCAACATCAAATGATTATTACACCGCACTAAGAAGGAGTGAATGTAATGGCGAAACGTTCAGATCAAAATAATCCAGAGCAAAAAACGCAAAATGGACATAACGCTGAGTTTTCAAATGAGCTTGATCCGGTTGTGCAAGTGAAACAGCGTAATAGTAAAAAAGGACAACCGCAAAGATCAAAACAATCAGAGTAAACCAGGTCGCAATATGACCTGGTTTTATTTTGCTATATGACAATAATGTAAGATTCCTGTAAGGTTTGTCGATAGTTGTAAGCTTATTTTTCCAGTAGAGTAAGGGAGGATTTAATTTAGGACAAGGAGTTGCATTATGGGGAACAATATTACAAACAAACGAATTGATGAGTTAGATTACATTCGTGGCTTCGCATTACTGGGGATTATTTTAGTAAATATTTTGGCGTTACTTAATATTAAAGTTCCAGACCCTAATACAGTGGATGCAAGTTATCAAAGGTTTCTATACTTATTTGTAGAAGGTCGTTTCTTCTCAATCTTTTCATTCTTATTTGGAGTAGGATTCTATATCTTCATTACAAGAGCAATTGCGAAAGGGAAGAATGGATATGTTCTATTTCTACGCCGCTTAGTTGCACTATTTATTTTTGGTTTGATTCATCAAATGTTTCAGCCTGGGGAAGCACTAGCGTTATACGCAATTTGTGGATTAGTCACTTTACCATTTTATAAAGTGAAGAAGCAAATAAATTTAGTAATCGGTCTTATTCTTACGATAGTTTTTAGTATTATGGCAGCTAAGGAATTATTACCATTAGGTTTAATTTTATTAGGTCTTGCTGCAGGACAGTACAAAGTATTTGAAAATCTTTCAGCGAAAATAAAGCAAGTCGCTATTTTTACAGGAGCTATGTTTGTTTTAAGTGTGATAGCTTTATGGTATCAATATGGGCACGTTCCTGCTAATCCATTTGTAAATATGATACTTATGACTGAGGATGGAACAATGGATGCCGCAGGTCAGTTTTTAAAAATTGGTGTTACAGTTGGACCAATTATTTCAGCTTTCTATGTAGGAGCATTAATTTTATTACTTCAGTTAAAACCAGTTCAAGCATTGTTAGCACCACTGAAATATTACGGTCGTATGGCTTTAACAAATTATATTGGACAAACTGCAATGATTTTAATTGCAGGCAGTGTATTTAATTTTGCAGGAAACTTAACGTACATGCAGACGCTATATGTGTGTATCGCAATTTATGCAATTCAAATTATTTTCAGTGTGATTTGGATGAAAATCTTTAAAATGGGTCCATTAGAATGGATTTGGCGTGTTATTACGTATTGGACGGTAACGCCTTTAAAGAAATAAAGACAGAAATGGGCTGTTCCGCTTGTGGAACAGTCTATTTTTTTGTCAGCTTTTTGCGGTAAATCGCTAATGAAATTTTATCTACTAATGAAGAAAATGAATTTGTTTTAAAAGGATAAAAGCTAAGCTTACACACTCACCTTTTTTATATTACAAAAGTGTAAGGTAATTGTAATGTTAATAAATAGCAGTTCACCTCCAAAAGGCGCAAAATAGGTAATGGAAAAACAAGCGTAGGAGGATATATATGACGAAACCAGTTGTAGACGTGAAAAACGTTCAAAAAGTGTACGGTAAAAAAGGTGAGAACCAATCACACGCGTTAAAAGGTGTATCATTCTCAATTCAAGAGGGTGAATTTGTTGGTATTATGGGACCATCTGGTTCTGGTAAAACGACATTATTAAATGTAATTTCAACGCTTGATAAAGCAACGGGTGGCGTTGTTGAAATTGCGGGTACGGACATTACGAAAATGAAGCAAGGTGAGCTTTCTGATTTCCGTTCGCAAAAGTTAGGATTCATTTTCCAAGACTTCAACTTATTAGAGAACTTATCTATTTATGAGAACATTGCACTTCCACTTTCACTTCAAGGTGTTTCATCACGTAATATTGGACCGAAAGTAGAGAAAGTAGCGGATATGTTAGGGATTACAGAAATTCTTCAAAAGTATCCAACTGAAGTATCCGGTGGACAGAAACAGCGTTCAGCAGCAGCACGCGCACTAGTGCATGAGCCGGCAATTATTTTAGGAGACGAGCCAACAGGAGCCCTTGATTCGAAAAATGCAGCAAGTTTACTTGATGCGATGACAAACTTAAATGAAGAACAAGGCGTATCTATTATGATGGTTACGCATGATCCATATAGTGCAAGTTACTGTCAGCGTATTTTATTCATTCAAGATGGTGAGCTATATAAAGAAATTCATCGCGGTGGTACGCGTGAAGAGTTCTACAAAGAAATTTTAGATGTACTTGCAGATTTAGGTACACAAAAAGCGTAAGAAAGGAGGTTCCAGTATGTTATTTAAACTTTCCATGTCGGGGCTGAAGAGTAAGCTGAAAGATTATATCGTCTTACTTGTTGGTCTTGTCATGTCTATCTCAATTTTTTATATGTTCCAAACGTTAGCGCTGAATAAAGCGTTTATCGAATCTAACTCAGTTATTCAATCAATTGGATTCGTATTCCAAGCAGGTTCATTTTTATTAGCAATTATAACGTTCTTCTACATTTTATATGCAAACTCTTTCTTATTATCTCTTCGTCAAAAAGAGTTTGGTATGTACATGATGTTAGGTGCAAAAAAGCATAAAGTTACATTACTTATGTTTATTGAAACGATTGTATTAGGTGCTGCGTCTCTTGCGATTGGACTTACAGTTGGTGTAGGACTTGCAGAAGGTATCGGACAGTTATTAATGAAACAATTAGAATTTGCTGGTGAAGGTTATAAAGCATTTTATCTACCATCTATGACTGTTACTTGCATTTTCTTCTTTGCACTATTTGTATTATCGGCAATTATGAATAGTATTAAATTATCACGTATTTCTGTACTGCAACTTGTACATGCGGATGCACAAACAGAGCGTGTTGCGGTAAAAGGAAAAATGACAGGTGTCGTTGCAATCCTTGCTGTTATTTTATTAGGAATTGGCTATGCATCAATGATTTACATGGAAAAACTAAGAGAAATGGGAATCCTTATTGCATTAATTACAACAACAACTGGTACTTACATGCTATTTGGATCACTTCTCCCAGTTATCATTAGAAAGTTAAAGAGTAATAAAAAGCGTAGTGAAAAAGGACTTAATGCTTTTACGTTTGCACAATTAAATTTCCGTATTAATAGCTTAACGAAAGTACTTGCAACGGTAGCGATGTTAGTTGCTCTTGGAGCGGGTGCAATTTCAGGTGGTATGGCGTTTAAAAATAACGTTATAAAAATGGTTGATGGTTTAGTAATATATGATTCAGTTATTCATAACCCAACAGCTGAAGAAAAGAAAATTTTAGATGGTATTACATTTAAAGAGAAAAATGAATATCGTTACAAAGTTGATAATAAATACGTTTATTATGTAAAAGAAGATTTAGAGAACAACCCTCCTTTCGTACAAGATACAAAACAGATGGAAAGTATGAAGGATTTAGGAAAAACAAAGAAAGTTTCAGAGGAACTACCAGTAGGTGCAGTTTCTAGAGAAATGAATGAAAAAGATGCGAGTGCTAAAGAACTTCCAGAAGAATGGAACGAGGCTTTCAGAACAATTCAGCCATTTTATCTATATGAAGATCATGCAATTAAAATTGTAGATCAGAAAATGTACGATACTGTAAATGGTAAAGAAGGAATCGTAGTTACTGGAAAAACAGACGATTTTGTAGCATACACAAAAGAATGGAAAAAACTTGACGAGTTGCAGCTAGTTAAATATAAAAATGTAAAAGCTGAAAGATTAGATAGTAAATATCAATCTTACAATGGATTCTACGGCATTGCGAGTGGAACAGTATTTATGGGATTCTTCCTTGGAATTGCGTTCTTAGCAATGATGGCAAGTTGTTTAATGTTTAAAATTCTTTCTGGTGCATCAAAAGATATTACGCGTTATCAAATGCTTCGCAAAATCGGTGTGCGTCGTGAGTTATTAACGAAATCGATTTATAAAGAATTATTCTTAGTATTCTTATTCCCAGCAATTGTGGGGATCGCTCACGTATTAGTTGGTATGAATATTTTCGGATTTATTTTAATGGATCCTTACTTCCGTATTTGGGTACCAATCGTAATTTTCGTAGTTATTTATGCGATTTATTACTTCATTACAGTTCAATTGTATAAAGGAATTGTTCTTCCAAAAGAAGATTAATAGGTAAAAAGCCGAGTGAAAGTGCTCGGCTTTTTATATTTTCAGAAAAAACACTTTAATGTTACTGAAATATATAATATAATGTAAATAAGTAACGTAATATGAAAGTATCAGCAACCGAAAAATGAAAGGAGGAATCCGATCTGTAGAAAGAAGCTGAACTTGTACTCCCCCTATTTTTTCTACCCACACCGTATTTGTACAATCATAAATTTCCAAATGAAAAATTGTCGTAAGAGTATATTGTGAAAATAATGGATAATACATGGAAATCTCATAGTATGATAAGGTAAAATGGACAGGATAATGAGAAAATTACCGTTCATAAGATGAGGAGATACATGTATGGAAGTTGTAGAGGCATTAAAAGATATAAGCCAAATTGAGGCTATGAAAAAGTACTTAAAAGAGCACTCGCAGCGAGATTATCTTTTATTTGTTATTGGAATTAACACCGGATTAAAGATCACTGAGCTACTTAGTATGAAATTTGAAGAGGTATTAAATGAAGATAAGACTGTTAAAGAGTTTTATTCTCTTCCTGTGAAAGATGAAAAATTTAAACAAGATATTTATTTAAATACAAAAGTAAAAGAAGCCCTTTTAGATTACGTACAATCTATTGATGCTCAAAGAGAAAACTACGTATTTCAATCTAATAAAACGACAAATTCAATCTCACGCCAACAAGCATATCGTGTTATCCATAGCGCAGCTGAAGCGGTTGGGATTGTTGGAAAGATTGGAACGAATTCAATGCGAAAAACATTTGGATTTCATGCGTACAAAAGAGGAATAGCGATTGCGCTATTGCAAAAGCATTTTCATCACGCAACTCCATCAGAAACGCTCAAGTATTTAGGAATCTCAAAAGATGAGAAGTTTAAAACAGAGATTGATGTAGATTTGTAAAACCCGTAACTAAAAACTTTAGGAGGCGGAAAATATGAATATTAGAGAGAGTGAACTACCGGGTATTGGATGTAAATTCGAAGTGATAACAAAAGGTAATGAAAAAATGGTTATCGTTATTCATGATGATGGCCGAAGAGAAATGTATCATTTTGATGCGGATCACGATGAGAGTATTTCAAGCATTTCTCTTTGTGATTCTGAAGCGAGACAAATTGCGGCTATATTAGGCGGAATGGTATATAGGCCGCAAGCGCTAGACACAATTGAGATGGCTTTTGAAGGATTATCAATTGAATGGTTTAAGGTGGAGAATAATGCACCAGTAGTACAACAAACAATTGGTAGCTTACATGTCAGAAAAACGTATAACGTAACGATTATTGCTATTTTGAAAAAGAATATGAAGAAGTTCTTTAATCCAGGCCCAGATTCTATCATTGAAGCTGGCGATATGCTCGTATTATCGGGCGAAAGACATGAAGTGAAAAGAATCATTAAGGAATTACTTTCGGCAGGAGGTGATTCCTAATCGATGGATACTTTAATTTTGGAAGTTGGAACTGCGTTAGTATTAGTAGCTTTTGCAGCTATCCTCGCTGCAAAGTTAAAGTTTTCGATTATTCCGTTTCTCATTATACTCGGTATGCTAGTGGGGCCTCATGCCCCAGATTTAGGACTTATCGATTTAAGGTTTATTGAAAGCGGAGAAGTTATTTCCTTCCTCGGCCGTGTAGGCGTCATATTCCTCCTATTCTATTTAGGCTTAGAATTCTCAATAAAAAAATTAATTAAATCAGGAAAGTCGATTGCTTTTGGGGGTAGTGTTCATATATCGCTTAATTTCATATTAGGTTTACTTTATGGATATATAATGGGCTTCCCCTTACTAGAAACATTAATTATTGCTGGAATTATTACAATCTCATCGAGTGCAATTGTAGCGAAAGTAATCGTTGATTTAAGAAGATCTGGTAATAAAGAGACAGAGCTAATTTTAGGAATCATTATGTTTGATGATATCTTTTTAGCTGTATATTTATCAGTTGTTTCAGGATTAGTACTCGGAGGTGCAACATCATTTGTAGGTGCTCTTACATCCGTACTAATCGCAGTAGGATATATGCTACTATTCTTTGTAATCGCTAGAAAAGCTACGCCGTTCCTAAATAAAGTATTAGATATTTCGTCAAACGAAATTTTTATTATCGTAATATTCGCTATTTTATTCTTTGTAGCAGGATTTTCAGAAACAATTCATGTTGCGGAAGCGATTGGGGCTTTATTGTTAGGACTCGTCTTTTCAGAAACAGAGCATAGTGATCGAATCGAGCATCTCGTCGTCCCGTTTCGTGATTTCTTTGGAGCTATATTTTTCTTCAGCTTCGGTTTAAGTATAGATCCGTTTTCGCTTGGAGGAGCAGTATGGTTGGCATTAGGAGCAGTTTTCATTACTCTCATCGGTAATTTTACAGCTGGAATGATTGCAGGGCGTAAAGCTGGGTTATCCCATAAGGCTTCTACGAATATCGGTTTAACACTTATATCACGTGGGGAATTCTCCATTATTGTCGCGAATCTCGGAATAGCGGGTGGCTTAATGGCAACGATTAAACCATTCTCAGCTTTATATGTTTTAATATTGGCGTCGCTAGGGCCATTATTAACGAAGGAGTCTGGGAGAATATACTCTCTACTAGACAAAATATTTAAATGGAGTGCGAAAGAAAGTGCAAAACGTAAAAAGGAAGTTGGATAACCTTTCGCGAGGGAACAATTCCATTATTTATAGATTAATCTTTTACAAAGACGATTAGAATACATTCTAATCGTCTTTGTGCTATTATCTGAATTTCATCAACTATTAATCAGTTGCCTTCCTATTTAAAAACGACTACAATTTTACTGTTATATATATGAACGAAAAAAAGAGAATAGGAGGGGAGACTATGCCAAGGAAAGTATGGCTATTAGTAGCTGGGATGATTATTAATGTCACGGGTGCTTCTTTTTTATGGCCTTTTAATACAATTTACTTACATGATAGTTTAGGGAAATCTTTATCAGTAGCCGGAATGGTATTAATGATCAACTCGCTTACTGGTGTAATCGGAAACTTGCTCGGCGGTGTTTTATTTGATAAATGGGGCGGTTATAAATCAATTTTAGTAGGGATTATCATTACACTTGTATCGATTTTAGGTCTTGTATTTTTCCATGGTTGGCCATTATATGTTGTGTGGCTAGCATTAATCGGATTCGGTTCAGGAATGGTGTTTCCATCGATGTATGCGATGGTCGGTACGGTTTGGCCAGAAGGCGGGAGACGAGCGTTCAATGCAATGTATGTTGGACAAAACGTTGGGATTGCGATTGGAACAGCGTGCGGTGGATTAGTTGCGTCTTATCGTTTTGATTATATTTTCTTAGCGAACTTTATTTTATATTTTATTTTCTTCTTAATTGCGTTTATTGGATTTCGTGGTATGGAAGCAAAAAAAGAGCAAGAGGTACAAAAAGAAGCCGAAACGAAAAAAGGTTGGTCACTTACACCTGGCTTCAAAGCGCTTCTAATCGTATGTGTAGCATATGCTTTATGCTGGGTTACATACGTACAGTGGCAAGGGGCAATTGCGACTCATATGCGAGAATTAGATATTAGCCTCCGCCATTATAGTTTATTATGGACGATAAACGGAGCGATGATTGTTTGTGCGCAGCCACTTGTTAGTATGTTAATTCGCTGGATGAAGCGTTCTTTAAAACAACAAATTATGATTGGAATCATCATTTTTGCGGCGTCGTTTATTGTTTTAAGCCAAGCGCAGCAATTTACGATGTTTCTCGTTGCGATGGTGACATTAACAATTGGTGAATTATTCGTATGGCCGGCAGTTCCGACCATCGCAAATATACTTGCACCGAAAGATAAGCTAGGATTTTATCAAGGTGTTGTAAATAGCGCAGCGACTGTAGGGAAAATGTTCGGACCGGTCGTTGGCGGAGCGATTGTTGACTTATACAATATGGAAGTATTGTTTATTGCGATCATGGTAATGCTTGTAGTAGCGCTTATAGCAACGAGTATTTATGATAGACGAGTAAAAGTAGAAGAAACAGTTGAAGAAAAAATTGCAGTTTAGTTTGACGGAACATGCAACATGTTTTAGAATATATTTAAATAAATAGTAATAAAATATCCTTTGGAACAAGGGAGTTAGCTCGGCTGTCCAAAGACAAATTCGTTAGTTAGCAAGAGTAACGATTAACCGAGAAGCCCTCGCTTCAAGTAAGCTCTTAAGAGATACTAAGTGGTGGGTAGTTCACATTAACTCATATTTGTAATAACAGTGAGAAGGAGTAGTAGTAATAGAAGCTGGTTTAGAGAGTTGACGGTCGGTGCAAGTCAATCCACGTTTCGTTATGAACTCGCCTTTGAGTTGCAGTTGTGAAATCATTAGTAGCAATTGCCGTTAATCCACGTTACGGATCTAAGCGAATGTATTTATTACATTAATTTAGGGTGGTACCGCGGGAATCTATAACCTCTCGTCCCTTTCTAGGGATGAGAGGTTTTTTGTATTTTGGGCGGTGAAAATAAATAGAATTTCAAGGAGGGTATCTCATGAGCTTTAATCATCAAGAAATTGAGAAGAAGTGGCAAGGGCATTGGGAAGAGAATAAAACATTCCGTACGCCAGATGAAACAGAAAAACCAAAATTTTATGCACTAGATATGTTCCCATATCCATCAGGTGCAGGCTTACACGTAGGTCATCCAGAAGGTTATACAGCGACAGATATTTTATCTCGTATGAAGCGTATGCAAGGATATAACGTTCTTCATCCAATGGGATGGGATGCATTCGGTCTTCCAGCAGAGCAATATGCACTTGATACTGGGAACAGCCCGGCTGAATTTACAGAGCTTAATATTAATACGTTCCGTAATCAAATTAAAGCATTAGGCTTCTCTTACGATTGGGATCGTGAAGTAAATACAACAGATCCAACCTACTACAAGTGGACACAATGGATCTTCCTAAAACTATTTGAAAAAGGTTTAGCTTACGTTGATGAAGTACCTGTAAACTGGTGCCCAGCACTTGGTACAGTACTTGCAAACGAAGAAATCATTGACGGTAAGAGTGAGCGCGGTGGACATCCAGTTGAGCGTCGTCCGATGAGACAGTGGATGTTAAAAATTACAGCTTACGGAGATCGTCTATTAGAAGATCTAGATGAGCTTAATTGGCCAGAAAGCTTAAAAGACATGCAACGTAACTGGATCGGCCGTTCTGAAGGTGCAGAAGTACACTTCAACATCGACGGTACAGATGAGAAGTTCACAGTTTTCACAACGCGTCCTGATACACTATTTGGAGCAAGCTACTGTGTACTGGCTCCAGAGCACGCACTTGTTGCTAACATTACAACACCAGAACAAAAAGAAGCTGTAGAAGCTTACATTAACTCTGTTAAAATGAAGAGCGATTTAGAGCGTACAGAACTTGCGAAAGAAAAAACTGGTGTATTCACTGGTGCTTACGCAGTTAACCCAGTAAACGGTGAGAAATTACCAATCTGGATCGCTGATTATGTTCTTGCAACTTACGGAACAGGTGCTGTAATGGCAGTTCCAGCTCACGATGAGCGTGACTATGAATTCGCATCAACGTTCAATCTTCCAATGAAGGAAGTTGTAAAAGGCGGAGACATTTCGAAAGAGGCATATACAGGTGATGGTGCGCACGTAAACTCAGCATTCCTTGATGGTTTAAATAAAGAAGAAGCAATTGTAAAAATGATTGAGTGGCTTGAAGTAACAAGCGCAGGAAATCAAAAAGTAACGTACCGTCTACGTGACTGGTTATTTAGTCGCCAACGTTACTGGGGTGAGCCAATTCCAGTAATCCATTGGGAAGATGGTACAATGACAGCTGTGAAAGAAGAAGAATTACCATTAGTTCTTCCGAAAACAGAGAATATTCGTCCTTCAGGTACAGGTGAATCACCACTTGCAAACATTGAAGAGTGGGTAAATGTTGTTGATCCTGAAACTGGTAAAAAAGGTCGTCGTGAAACAAATACAATGCCACAATGGGCTGGTAGCTGCTGGTACTACCTACGCTACATCGATCCAAACAACAGCGAAGCACTTGTAGACCCTGAAAAAGTAAAACAATGGCTTCCAGTTGATATTTATATCGGTGGAGCAGAGCACGCTGTACTTCACTTACTATATGCTCGTTTCTGGCATAAAGTATTATATGATATCGGTGTAGTTCCAACGAAAGAACCGTTCCAACAATTATTCAACCAAGGTATGATCTTAGGTGAAAACAACGAGAAAATGAGTAAATCAAAAGGTAACGTTGTAAATCCTGATGATATCGTAGCAAGCCACG
Organism: Bacillus cereus group sp. BfR-BA-01523; assembly: GCF_022662615.1. Taxonomy (NCBI): domain Bacteria; kingdom Bacillati; phylum Bacillota; class Bacilli; order Caryophanales; family Bacillaceae; genus Bacillus; species Bacillus cereus group sp. BfR-BA-01523. The sequence goes on along the minus strand of NZ_JAKUDX010000021.1, from coordinate 7,364 downwards.
GTGCAGATACACTTCGTCTATACGAAATGTTCATGGGACCATTAGATGCTTCAATCGCTTGGTCTGAAAATGGTCTTGACGGAGCTCGTCGCTTCCTAGACCGCGTATGGCGCCTATTCATTCAAGAGAACGGTGAATTGAGTGAGAAAATTACTGATGCACCAAACAAAGATCTTGAAAAAGCTTACCACCAAACAGTGAAGAAAGTAACAGAAGACTATGCAGAGCTTCGCTTCAACACAGCGATTTCTCAAATGATGGTATTCATCAACGATGCATACAAAGCTGAAACACTTCCGAAAGAATATGTAGAAGGTTTCGTAAAAATGATTGCACCAGTTGCACCTCACATTGGGGAAGAACTATGGAGCAAACTTGGATACAGTGAAACAATCACATATGCAAGCTGGCCAACATTTGATGAGTCTAAACTTGTAGAAGATGAAGTTGAAATCGTTGTTCAAATTATGGGCAAAGTTCGTACAAAACTAACAATGAGTAAAGACGCATCAAAAGAAGAAATGGAACAACTTGCACTTGAGGCAATCAAAGAACAAATTGAAGGGAAAACAGTTCGTAAAGTAATTGTTGTTCCTGGAAAACTTGTTAACGTTGTTGCAAACTAATTAATTATTAATAAAAGCTCAGAGCGTCTATGCTCTGAGCTTTTTTGCGTGAAAAATAAGCTCAGGATCACCTTCATCTAAGTTTTCGATTATTCCACTACGCATAAATCCATTTGCTTTAAAAACTTTTTGCATATTTGTATTCGATTTGTTCGCTGAAGAAAATATTTTTTGAGTAGGAGAATGTCTTAACATATATGAGATTAATGAGCTTGCATGACCTTGTCTTCTTTTCGTTGGCGAAACAATGATTAATGAGAGGAAAGTATAACCAAAGAAATTTGTATCGTATGTTAGAAAACCAGAAATGGAATTGTCCTCTTTTGCAATGATGCAGGTTCCTTCATCAATAGCGTGTTTAATATAATCTCGTCTACTATCGTCTCCGATTACATCAACATCTATATGTAAGATTGAATCTAAATCGTCGATGGAAGCTTTTGCTACGTTCTCCAACGAAAACGCCTCCTTTGAAAAAATAATTAGCTAATTTAGTTTATCATGAATGAAGAACGAAGAAAAAGGCGCGGAATTCCCATATAGACAAACACCTATTCTTCTATAGAAAATATGATAAAAAAGGTAGGTTAAATTGAACAGAAGAGGTGAAAGGAATGAAAGGGATGGACAATAATGCACCACATGGCTTCTTCGGAGGTGGATCGGATAGTTATGGACAAATGATGTTCATGGGAGGAGATGGTCAACACGGATATGGCGGAATTCCAAGTTGGATGGGAGGAGCAGCTGGAGGATTTCCGACGTCAGTGGCGGGTGTACAAACAGGATTTCCAACGTCAGTAGCTGGAGCGCAAACCGGATTTCCGGCACTAGTAGGAGGTACACAAGGAGGAGTGCCTGTAGGTATGCCAACTACATTCCCATCTTTCGTTGGAGGCGTACAAACCGGATTTCCTGTACCTGGCGTTGGTGTTGTAGCTGGTGGAATCGGCGGCTTCCCTCAAGGTGTTCACGGTCATCATGTGCATCATGAGCATCACGGTCATCACGGTCAGCATGTACATCATGAGCATCACGGCCATCACGGTCAGCATGTACATCATGAGCATCACGGCCATCACGGTCATCATCAACACCACGGCCATCATCAGCATCATGGCCATCATCAACAACAAGTACATCATCATGGTCATCATCAAATTCATCCGCAGGCTGTCCTTTATCAAACTCATCATCATGGTCACCAAGGCCAGCATCAACACCATGGTCATCATGGTCACCAAGGCCAGCATCAACACCACGGTCATCATGGTCATCATCAACATCACGGCCACCATCAGCAACAAGTACATCACCAAGGTCATCATCAAATTCACCCGCAGGCTGTCCTTTATCAAACTCATCAAGGTCAACATCATCACCAAGGCCAACACCATCACCAAGGCCAACATCATCACCAAGGTCAACACCATCACCAAGGTCAACACCATCATCAAGGCCAACACCATCACCAAGGCCAACAGCATCATCAAGGCCAACAGCATCATCAAGGTCAACAGCATCATCAAGGTCAACAACAACATCAAGGTCAACAACAATACCAACAGTATCAGCAGCAACAACAGCCTTGGGCAGGTGGAATTGGAGCAGGGACGGCAGCAGGAGCAGCAGCTGGTACTGCAGGAGCAGCAGGACACGCGGGACACGTGGGTCATTAATAGGCCAAAGGAAAAAAGACATAATAAAAAACTGCTAGGAGATCCTAGCAGTTTTTTTCTGCCTCTTGACGTTGGCGTTCGATTTCCGCACGAAGTTGTGGTTCCGGTGCTTGCCATCCTTCTGGTTTCATAATTTTGCCGTCGCCCTCGCGGAATCGAGGCTTTCCATCAGGGAATAGTTTTGCCATGTTAGCATTGTTTACAATTTCGAATCCTTTATCTGGACGTACGCCCATTTCTGCAAACGTTCCGAATGCAAAGTAAATAAGGTCAATAAGTGCATCATATTGATCTTCAACAGTTGTTGCTTCTAGAAATTCTTCTAGCTCTTCTTGCATAAAGCTAGCACGAATTTTTGCACGCTCTTCTGTTAGTTTTGTTGGAGTACTTGTTACAGGATGTCCGAATTCTTCATGCATTTTTGCAACAAGTTCGTATCCTTTATCTAAACCTTTTTCGTTTGTCATGTTGTTTCATCCTTTCTTACGTTATGCCGAATTTTATCCCGCATTAACGGGCAGTAAGACTCCCACCTCAAAAGTCGCAAATGCGAGGAAGTGAGGTGGGAGATAACTGCCCGTAAAAGCCCGATTGGTGAAGGCTAATAATCAGTGGGTAATGGACAAAATCCCCACTGATTAAAGTTTCACTTTATTGTAACATAAGGTAGTTATTAAATAAAAAGAACATCTTATGAGAAATAAGATGTTCGCTCGTTATTCTTCTTTCTTAATTAAAACGGATAAAATAAGATCGATGCCAAACATTCCGATGAGTAGCATTGGTATAACTACAAGTAAATAACGTGTGAAAGAAACATTTTTTAAGTATGTATGAGCAAATAAAAAGACGCCGAGAAATAAAATACCATTTAAAATAGGTTTTACTAATTTTTTAGACATAAGCTCCCCCGTAAATATCCCTTTTCTCTATTTAAAAATAAAAACTCCCCTCTCCGTTGTACCATGCCAGAGAGGGGAGTTCAATCGTTAACTTATTCAATTACACCAGAATTTGTAATATTTACGGTGTATTTTACGTTAACAGGGACATCTTTGTACATTTTTTTCCACTCTTCTAATTTGAATGGGCGATAATGTTGTTTATATTTTGCTCCTAGTCCGAGGGGATCAACGCCTAAAGATTTAAACTGCTTAATTAATTTAGCAGCTTGTGTATCTAATTGTTTTTGTACATTTTTTTCAATGTTTTTTGTGTTCTTGTTATTTTCTAAGTTAATTTGCTTCGATAGTTCTTGAATACGTGCATCAAGATGAACGTGAATGAAAAAAGAAGGCTTTCCGTTTTTAATCTTTATATCGTAAGTTGGAACAGAACGAATATTATTAATCATTACGTACGCAGAATCTGTTTTAAATTCATGTGAATCTAATTTATGTTTCTCTAATAGTCCTTTAAATATGAACATATCTTTTTCCGCAATTTTATCGATATATTTATCCTTTTTAAAAAGACCAATTCCGGTGATTTTTATTTTATCACCATGTTTCTTTAAAATTGGAATATAGTAGTCTTGCCCTTCTTGATAATAACGGAATGCTCCTACATGCAGATTATCCGTTGGTAAAGGACCAGTTTCCATGTTATGCTCTAACAATTTTTTCATATAAATTGCAACGTTGTATGAAGTCGTATATTTCCCTTTTAAAAGTTCAGTACCATTACCTTCAAGTAAAGCAACATATAAAGCGTTCCCTATATTCACATCTCGAAGTAATGTATCGAATGAAGTAGACATTCCTTTTTTTGCAAGTCGTATAGTATATAGAGCAACACGCATTTGTCCGCTAGCAAATGGTTGAGAAGATTCTAAAGATGTGTCTGCTTTTACTTGTTTTACCGCATTTGCGCTGCCTTCAAAAACTTGAACTTTATTTCCTTTTTTCTGAATGGGACAAACGAATGTTACTTTTACTTTATTATTCTTTGCTGTATCAAAAACGGTTCCTTGAATAAGTTGTACATCATCGATAATATTTTTTTGTAAACATCCAGTTAAACTAAAAAGTGCTATACAAGAAATAAGTATTAATTTGCTTTTGATTTTTTCCATTTTCTTTTCACCCACACAATAATAAATAGGATTGGGATGTATACATAAATGAGCCAAAAACTAATTTTTGATGCATTACTAATAAAATTATTAATACCGTGTCTGTTTGTTAAAAGTTGTGAAACAATGAGAGTGATAATGATAAAAGCGATTAAAACACCTCTTTGTTTTACACGGAATATTTCATGCGTTGCTCTCATTGACGCCCATAAGGGAAGGATAAAGCTTGTAATAATAACAAGTGCATAGCCTGAGATTGCAATATATTCTAGTCTTTCTATGAAGGGTAATTGAATGACTTGGGTCATAGAAAGTTGCGACCATATCGTTTTTAACAATTGTTTCTCGCTAAAAAATGCAAAGGCTAAAAGGGTGCTAAATAAATATAGAAGGTTTGAAAATAGTGCCCCGTATTGAGCGTATTTATGAGACTGCTTAGGATTTTTTACAAACGGATAAATCATGAGATAAACTTCAAATCCTGTCATACTGTAGATTGACACATGGGCGGATTTTAAAATATCTGAAAAAGAATGTGTGAAAATAGGTAGTAAATTCGTCCAATGTGAGTATTTCAAAACGAATAGGCTAAGAATTAAATATCCTAGTGTACCACCAACAGAGATGACGCAAATACCAGTAATGACACGGAAGCCAGAAGAAATAATGTAATAACTAACTAAGCATAAAAAGAGTGTTAACATAAAGGTGGAAGCGGTAGGGAACATCCACACTTGAATAATTTCAACATATGTTCGAATGACGGAAATACTGACGATTAAAAAATAGGCTGTAAAGATGATATTAAAGCCATTCCCTAGCCACTTTCCAAATGTTTGCCGATGTAAGTCAATTAAATTCCCGTTTGTTTCTTTTAATAAAAAATACATCATCCATATAAGGATATGGATACATATTCCTGTGAGTAGAACCCCTATCCAGCCGTCGTATCCAGCAGCTTTCGCAATAATTCGAGCGAATCCGAGAACGCCAGCTCCAAACTGTGCACCGTGAATTAAGAAGAAAACAAAGACAGGAGATATTTGATATTTTTCTTGAACTTTACTCATCAATGTACCTCATTCCTTAATCATCAAAATCCGATCTATGTTTTGTTGAAATCCCTTTTGATGCTTTTTTTACATGTTGTGGTCTTGCTTGTACATCCCTTGTATCAATCATTGTTAAGGGAAAACGAATCCAAGAATCTTTAACAGATTGTTGTCTTGTCGGGTAAAACAAAGCGTATGGCTTACGTAAAGAAGTAAGTCTAAATAGATGAGTAAATAAAAACATAAATCCAAGAGAAATACCGAAGAGTCCTCCTATTTCTGCAAATATGAGAAACGGGAAGCGTAGTAAACGAACAGCATTACCCATTTTATAAATAGGTGTAATAAAGGAAGCAAGTGCTGATAAGGCAACGATAATTAATAAAATGTTACTTGTTAAACCAGCTTGTACAGATGCTTGTCCGATTACGATACCGCCTACAATACCGAGCGTTTGACCGACTTTCATTGGTAACCTCGCGCCAGCCTCTCTCAATAAATCGATTGCGAGTTCTAAAAAGAGTGCTTCAATTAAAGGTGGGAAAGGTACTTGTGCCCTTGATAAAATCAAAGTTTCAAGTAAATCACTTGGAATAAGTTCATAATGATAATTTAAAACTGCAACATATAAAGGCGTAGCACAGATTGAAAATAGAACAGCGATAAGGCGTAAAATGCGAGAAAATGTAGCGTATAGCCAAGAGACGTTATAGTCTTCTGGTGAAATGAAAAAATCGAAATAGGATACAGGTGTTAGTAGAACACTTGGAGAACCATCCACAAAAATAGCAATTTTTCCATCAATAAGTGCTTTTGTAACTCTATCAGTACGTTCTGTATTGATATAGAGAGGGAAAATCGACTTTTCACCCATTAGTTCTTGTATATAAGCACTATCATTAATTTGATCATATTCAAGAGCACGTAATGACTCCTCGAGAAAATCTACATTATCTTTTTCAGCGAGGTTGTCTAAATACATCATGACAACTTTTGTTTTGGAAAACTCGCCGATAATCATTTCTTTTGTTTGTAAATCTAAAACAGGAAGACGTTTTCGAACTAAATTAATATTTGTATCAATATCTTCTACGAAACCTTCTTGAGGACCGATAACAGTCGATTCGTTTAAAGGAGGGGTTGGCGCACGATAATTATCAATTGCAATGTTTGCAAGCATGCACTTTTGATCTTGCTGGTTCAATTGAATAATCGCATGTCCCTTCAAAACCATGTCCTCAATTTTTTGTAAATCGTTCGTAATCGTTATACCACTCATTGGAATATGTTCTTTTAATTCTTCTAATGGAGCGGAAGGACGTTCCATTAGAGTAGGCATTAAATATTTTTGTAATTTCTCTCCATCAAGTGAAGGACGATAGTAAGAAATCCAATAAGGCATCGTTTCATCATCAGATGTATGATAATTAATAAAATCACTAGACTTTTTAAGCTTCTCTATTAAATCTTGTAGAGAATGAATATGGTCATTTTCTGGTTTGCTAAAGTCATAAATGCTGTTACTTCCTGAGCTTTGGCTTTGCTGTTTGTTTTGAGAAGTATCATCTTGCTTAGAATTTTGCTGTTTGCTTTGAGAATTATCCTCTTGCTTAGGATTTTGCTGTTTGTTTTGAGAAGTATCATCTTGCTTAGAATTTTGCTGTTTGCTTTGAGAATTATCATCTTGTTTAGAATTTTGCTGTTTGTCTTGAGAATTATCATCTTGTTTAGAATTTTGCTGTTTGCTTTGAGAATTATCATCTTGTTTAGAATTTTGCTGTTTGTCTTGAGAATTATCATCTTGCTTAGAATTTTGATGCTTGTTTTGAGAAGTATCATCTTGCTTAGAATTTTGCTGTTTGTCTTGAGAAGTATCATCTTGCTTAGAATTTTGCTGTTTGTCTTGAGAAGTATCATCTTGCTTAGAATTTTG
>NZ_JAKUDX010000020.1:0-48379 GCF_022662615.1 Bacillus cereus group sp. BfR-BA-01523 | reverse complement strand
TTTGAGGTTAAGTTAAAGGCTAATTAAAGACTACCAAATTTCTTTATAATAGCATGATTCTAAAGTGTAAAAATGTTTTATCATGCTATTCACCCCTGTTTTTGGGTGTGAGTGCTGGCTCGTCGTGTGGGGGCGACCCCCCACATATTAAACGTATCAACATATTGAATAAGAATAATTTTCGAGCGATTGATATAAGCGGTTCGGCTCGTATACTTGTTAATCCAAGTCGATAACCATTATCTTGCGTTTTGTTGGCGGCTTAGCGAAAAAAGCATATCGAGCCGAAAAAAGTTGTGCAAGGGCACAATAAAAAAAGAAAAAGCATTACCTTTTAGGTGAGGATAAACGAACCGACTTTTTTTATTGTGAGGGTGGAGAAGATGGTGAGACTCCTATTGAATCAGCAAAACGGGAAGCGTTTGAAGAGGCTGGTATTATAAGAGAATGTCCATATATAAAACTAGATTCTGTGTTTTCACTACCAATAGAGGATGTAGTTGGTGGATTTCTTTGGGGAGAAGATGTTTATGTAATAAAAGAATTTTCTTTTGGAGTTAAAGTTCCTACAAAAAATATTAAATTATCTAAAGAACACTTCAATTATAAGATGTGGTGAATCTTTACACCCTCATTACAGTAAGCGCTTATATACATATAATAATAATGCATTTTGATATGAAATATTGCATATTTATACATTTAGACCTCTATTAGTCATCTCTTAATGGTATCATAGCGAGGTGAGAGTCTTCAAGGGTTCTCCTTAATAGGAGGAAACGATATATGGAAAGAGTGCAAGAGATTGACAATAATCTGAAACTCAAGAGCTGGGGTAAACAGTTACTAGCTGTAGGCGGAATGTTAGGGTTCTGCTACTTGGTGTTATATGTTTTCAGTTTCTTAGTTGTTATATAAATACTATACAACTAAACTAGTGGAGCCTTTCCTACAGAGGTAAGGCTCTTTTGTTGTACCTGAGGTAAATATACTATACACAATACCTCTCAAGATTTTCGGATTACCCTGTATGGTGCCTTGTTCCTCAGATGGTACAAATATAGGTTGATGGGCATGTGGCGGTCCCCCATCGCTATCAAGCTAAAATTTTATAGTACCCCCAGAACGAAATTTTGTGCTAACTTGTAACAAAAAAGCCCATTTTTTCGTTTTGAGGTATTTCAAAATATGAGTTGGATAGGCATGTACGGTGATCCCTACTTAATTATTAGAAAAACATTGGTGTTTAAATTGTATACACGGTGATTTTTCGATGCACCCATCATAATGAATCTCTCCTTTTCCTCTTTTTATCAGTATTGGTAGGTAAAGAGGGGGACAGACACAAAAACAGATTGTGAAGAAGACTTTCTCCACAACCTGAGATTAAGTTATATATCCAAATATGACCTGTTCTTTTAACTATTTAGTCTTTTATAATCTTTTATAGTCGATATAACTAGAGTCATAATAAATCCACTGACCTGTTCCAATTCTTAGCCAACCATTCTTTTCTTCATATACTGTAACTTTTTCGCCTTTACTTGTCTTTCTAACAATAGAATAGTTTGTACCTGATCCGCTTCGAACATTTACCCCAATACCATTAATTTGAGCCGTTCCAATTACCTTTTCAACACTACCATTTTCAATTACTTGTAGCATATTTAGAATGAATGTTGCTGTTTCACCACGAGTTGTTGTTCCTTTAGGGTCGTATTGATTGTCACCCTTACCTCTTACAATACCTAGGCCATACAATCTTTGTACGTCTTCTTTATAGCTAATTTGGTCTTTGTCTGAGAATGGTAGGTTTACAACTGGTCCCCATATACCTTTATACTGTAAAGCCTTGTTTACAATAATTGCTGATTCTTCTCTTGTAATAGGTGTGTTTGGGTCAAAATAACCATCACCTCTACCTAGAATAATACCTGCACTTGCAGCACGTTTAATACCATCTCGTAAAGTTGAGTTTGCATCGTTTAGGTCTTTAAATGAAGCATCTCCAGCTGGCAGGTTTAGAGATTTAGAGATTAATTGAGCAAATTCGGCTCTTGTTATCGCTCTATTAGGTGCGAAAACTCCGTTTCCTTCCCCTATCATAATACCCCTTCTATTTAACTCTCGTATAGCTTCTTCATACCAACCTCCAGTAATGTCATCTTTTGGTTGATAAAGATTATTATAATACCCACCAACACCATTTACGAATGCATCCCATTGTCCATTATTAATCATATTAGCAGGACATATTTTACCACTCCATCTTTGGTGTTTTACAATGTTATTTAACGGTACACCAGTTTCTTTCATTAAATAAGCTACAAGTTTCTTAGCATTATCTACCGCTTTACTATAATTACCGTCACTGTTAACTGCGATTTCAATTGCAATAGATTCTCTATTACCTGGACCATCACCGTCTCCTGCGTGCCATCCGTTCTCGTTTAATGGTAGATGTTGATAAATCTCTTTATCGTCTACTGTAAAATGCCACGATGCAGCTCGGTCTGTGTTGCCTACTGCTTGGTTATATAGGTATTGGGCGTGGTTTCTAGCACCTGCTCCTACACTTGTATTATCAGTCTCATGAATTGTAATGTACTTTGGACTCATATAGTTTTGAGGACGAATATTATCGTTACCTGCTGGAACAATCCATTCAGTGAATGGAACACCATTTATTGTACTAGAGGTGCTAGGTGATATGGGAGACAGACTACGTTTTGTTCTGTTTGAATTGTTAGGAACAGTTAGTGTACCTGTTTCTTCATGAATACCTTCTGAACGTTGAAGACTATCTACTTTCTTATTGTCGACAGTACCTCCACCACGTCCGTCTACCTCTTCAAAACTAGCTTCAATACTTTTTAAAGCCTGTTCATCTGATGTTGTTTTACTTTGTTCCTGAACGTTTGTAGGTTGCTTATTGTTTACTAATTGTTGTTCCTCTGCAAACGATACCAATGGTGAAGATAATACCGTTAATCCTGCCGTGAATGCTACTACTTTTTTATTAAATCTAATGTTCATTTCTAATTTGGTATACCTCACTATTTTAATAGATATACCTTCCTCCTTGTACTTCTTTTAGTGTGAATGTTAGTTTAAATAACGATAGCCTGAACCTTCAAAATAACAGATTGATTTTACATTTCATATGTCATACCGACATCTATAAGTCCTACATGAAATGTTAGTACTTTAGAAGTATAACACAGCACGGTTGCAATACTTCCAAGACTCTTGCAAGTAATCTCCTAATCTTGGATATACTAATAGTATGACTCTAAAAAAGGGCATGATCACATCGCTATCAAGTTAAAAAAATCTATTGTTCTCCAAAACGATAAAAATAAACTTCGGTGCTATAAAAACACAAAATTTCCATTTAGGGGGTACTTTAAAATCTTAGCTTGATGGGCATGTGGCGGTCCCCCTATATAGGGCTTGTTCTTTTTTCTCAATGACCAACATTACTTAACATGGTAAAATAATATTTGGATGGGAGTCCAATACATATTATTAAAATTAAAGTGGTTCAAGTCGGAGGAAGGCACCTTAGGGTGTCTTTTCTTTATGGAAAAATCCCTACACAAAGTGCAGGGATTTTCATGCTACAAATATATAAAACTGATTATTTAATATATAACGAAGTGCGCCACGTATCTCTTGGATAATTTATTGAAGTCTTTTGATATTCAAAAGTCCCTTCTTGATGATTTGATGCGTCCCATTTATATTCCCAACCTACAATAGGATTACCACCAATTATTTGTGAACCAATACTTTTTACATCAAATCCATTCATTTTGGCAAAAGGAAACTGGCCATATCCTATTTCTTTTGTGTAAACATATAAGTAACTTCCCCCATGATCTTTAGTGGTACTAAAACTATTAGGATTAATGTATTCAACTCCACCCAATTGTGATTCCACTTTTACTACACTTAAAGAAGTTAGAGGTGCTGCTGGTCCTGCTGATGCCTCCGATGCCATTCCTAACCCAACTACCGCTGCCACCGCTAATGATGATATCCCTAATGTAACTTTTTTAAACATATAAACATCCCCTTGTTTTATAATAAGTACAAGTTTGATATTAACAGAAATTTATAATAATATTCCTTATTTTGAAAATGTTAACAAATTATACTTTTTTCGATATGCAATTTAACATATCGATTGACATACAGAATAATCCATCCACTACTTTTGATATAAAAACTATTTTCAAATTTAATACTATTAACTCACTAAATTCTCATAAAAAGACTGGTCGTCTATACAATGATTTGGTAAAATATAGGTGTATTTTAAGAAGGAAAAGCTAATATAGATCGACTAAATAATGTAAAGAAAATGTTTTATTGCATAAAAAAAGGCCCCATTGCTGGAGCGCTCAAAAAATAATATAAGTAAATGAATTAAAACAAATAACAGACAATTAAACTATATAGATAAAACATAAATAAATCTATATATATGCAATATTACATATTGGAAATCCTATTTATCGATGCTATAATAAGCTTACTCGATGATTGTTATATTTTCTTATGTTTTTTAAGCAATACAATACCTTCTTATATGATAACAACACAATAAAATTAAGATGGTTCAAGTCGGAGGAAGGCACCTTAGGGTGTCCTTTTTTTTAAAGTAAGGAATACGTTTTTACAGAGATACTTATGAAATTAAATCACCTGATTATAAAATAAAAAACGCTAAAATGAGCGTCCCCTCTATATACCCAATAATTGCTTTTTCTTCGCTTGGAACTCTTCTTCAGTAATAATTCCTTGATCTAACAACTCTTTATACTTTAATATTTCGTCAGCCCCACTTGTTGTTGCAGCAACTTGTGTTTGCCCCTTATTTGACAATATTCCTTCTATGTATGTTTTAATTTCTTCAGCCATCTTTTGCTCTTTTTTTACAAACATAACTGTATTTTCATCTTTTGTAGCTGCAAACACTCCACCTTTGCTTTCTTTACTCCCCATAAATATAAATTGGATATATCCACTAGTAAATCCGGCCTGTTTCATTTGTACCCCAGTTAACGTATTGATATCAATTGTCTTTTCGCCATCTAAACCATGATTCATAAGGTTTACAAAACCTTTTCTCTTTATACGGATAAAGTTCCCATCGATAGTAATCGTAGACTTTCCAGCACTTTTAAATTCATATACTTTATTCACTATAAATCCTCCCCAAAAATATATAAGAACATAGTATATTATAACTGTATTTCTAAATTTTGTATTATAATTTATTGGAAATTTATGAAACATTCATATGTTACATTATACAAGTCCTTTTTTTGAATCATATTCATTCTGTCAAAAAGTCCTAGTCCCCCTAGGACTTTTTGCATTCAAATAATGAGTTGTATTTTTTTCTCAATAACCAAAACTACTTAACGTGGTAAAATAATAATTGGATTGGCATCCGATACCATATTACGATGGTTCAAATCGCAAGAAGGCACCTTAGGGTGTCTTTTTTTCTACCTATAACTGTTTAATTGTTATATAATAATAACATTGTATTTTAGTAGGAACATAAATGAACAAAAAACTAATCATTGGAATTATCGCTGTAATAGTAGCTATCATTGCTTCCGTAGCTATTTTTAAGGATTCCAAATCAGAAGATATGAAACCTAAGTATTCACAAAAAGATATGGATAAAGTTATTGATCAACACTTTAATGAACAGCAAGAATTAAAAACACAAATCAAAGAATTGAAATCTAAAGTAACCTCCTATGAAAAAGAGCAAACTAGGTCACTTCAAAAAACTACACAGCCGAGTCAAGAAGCACCTAAACCGCAAGAACAACCAGAACAAGAAAAGCCTAAAAGTGAATCAACAACTACAAATGAGTATACTCTTCAACAATTAAAAGAGGCTTTCCCAGTTGGAATGGAATTTAATCAATATGTAGAGAAGAAAAAAACTATGAATGTAGATCATCCTTTTAGTATTTCTCTAAAAAAGGGAAATGTCGGAAGTGTTATTAAAGCTAAAGATGGATTATTAGTAGTATGTGTTGATGGTAACAAAATATTTGACCTGAAAACATTTGGATCAACTGATGAAGTTAAAGCATATGAACAGAGTCTACGAGGAAAATAAAATGCGGTTATTAAGCCGAGGAAGGCACCTTTGGGTGTCTTTTTTATTTGTTATTGTTTCAATTATAAAGTGCTTAAATTCAAAAAAAGACATCAAATAAAACTTAATATAATAATCCTAATAAATCGATAATATCAATAATTTTCTTATCTTCTACCCTACAATAAAGCCTTGTACCCTTACGTTCGCTAATTACAATATTACCTATAGTTAGTTTGCGTAAATGTTGTAAAATCATAGGTTCCGAAATATGCGTCGCAGCACTCAACTGAGAAACTGTTAAAGTCCCACTTACAACCAATTCACGTACAATTAATAAACGACTTAAACTACCTAATAACTCTAAGATTTCAGCAGCACTTACATAATAATTAGAATCCATGTTGAAATCGCCAGACATACTATTCATCTCCCTAATATCAATATGAATATTGAGTATTTTAACATAAAAATGAGAATTAACCTCCTAATATTTTCTATAAAAATGTAAAAATTTCAATTTTGGTGGCTTAAGTTAGCGGAAGGCACCTTAAAGTGGCATTTTTTAGTGGACAAAACAATATAAATTTTATTATAAAAATAAAAGGATAAAAAGAAAGGTAAGTGAATATAATAATTAATTTTGAACCATTTAACCCCACTATAAATGACATAGCGATCAAACTTGCTATAATAATATTTATACCATTATTCTTAGCGTTGATTGTCAAAGTGGTACTTATGAAATTTATGAAAGAATCGATTGCTGGCAGATTAGCTAGTCTATCTTTATTATTTTTTATGTACTATGTATTTAAATTTATTACAGAGTAAAAAGGCACTTAAAGACGTCCTTTCTTTATTTTCAAAAGGACCTGCTCAATTAATGCGTAAAACCATAAAGTAAATTGAATCCATTAAAATACATGAGTGACCTTGAATTTCCCCTCCTATTCAAAGGAGAGATTAAAATGGGATTTGGTGGTAGTTGCGGTAGTTGTGGCGGCGGCGGTTTCGCTGGAGGATTTGCTTTACTAGTTGTATTATTTATTCTATTAATCATAGTTGGAGCTAGCTGCTTCTGCTAAAAAACTATTGGAAAAGGCACCTTAGGGTGTTTTTTTTATGTATAATTTTCGATTGATTAAGTGTAAACTTTCCAACACATTGTTTCTTATAAACCATTGATTTTACTGGATTTATTTACTTTTTCTTATAAATGGCTGGCCAGCCAAATTTGAGATAAATAAAAAACAAGAAGGAAAGCATAAAAAAAAATAGAATTTTAATTATATATACATTTGTGGTAAAATTTAACTATTAAACCGAAAGTATTCTTCGAAAAATTTCAGCGTAGTTTAACAATTCGATTGTTTTTATGCTAGGGGGATTCATAATGAAAAAATTAAAAACAGTATTGATATGTGCATTATTAATACTTCCTATTTTGTTCTTTATATTGTTTTTCGAGTTTATATTATTAAATTTATTTGGAATGAAATATGATTCATTGGCTTCCTTATTACTCTTCTTTTTTATTTTTCTAGTATTGGAAATGCCTATCTCACTTATTATAAACAGTTTTATAAAAGCTTTTAAAACAGTAAGAATAATTAAATCTAGTAAAGGGCTAATCCCTTTTATCTTAAATATGGGAATAACTTTCTTTTTAATTTCATTTTTAGATTATTTTATGGTAAGTATTTATATTCCTTTAAGAGGAATTATATTATTTTCTATTACAAGTGGATTGATTGATATGCTGCTTAGAGATAACGAACCAGAACCACCAGACTTCGACAGTGAAGAATTTAAAAAAATAAACAATAGATTTCAATAAAAAAGAGAGCAATTTGCTCTCTTTTTTTATTAAAGTATAAATGTAACAATAAAATCAGCGATTAAAGTAGCATATCTATCTGGTACGCCTACTTTATTTAAACCATTAGCTATTCCCCACCATGAATATGTTTCAATAGTATCAAGGGCACTAACAATTTTCCCTCCATATTTTTTTACAGCATCGCGAACTGTTTTACTTGGAATAGTATCGGCATTTTTAACCATAAATTTAATAGCTTTTTTAGCAGCAGATATTTTTATTTCTTGCATACCATTTTTAGAAGATTCTTCATTTACATATCTACCATAATCAATTAATTCTTGTTGTGAAATGTTTTCTTCTTTCAATACTTTATCTAATTCAGTAAATTGGGTTAATTCATTTGAAGTTTTTAATTCACTAGATTCTGTTTTACTTGGAGTTTGTGCATGTGAAATACTAGGTAATACAGCACTTGTTAAAAGTGCACCAGATAGTGCTAAAACTGAAACCTTTTTAAAATTCATAAAAAAAACCTCCCCAATATTATGTTGGTAATTCCCTTACATGATTACCATATCTCTACTTTACATGGAAATATTTTCTAATACAATTCTATCATTTTATGTAATTTATTGGTATGATATTAACGGAGGTTTCATTAGAACAATTGACTTTTATAGTGTTTTAGTCAGTTGTGTTTTTATAGCGGAACTCCTATTAATACATTATTTGCTAAACTATTGATATTACTTATGGAAGCAAATTATAATTA
Organism: Bacillus cereus group sp. BfR-BA-01523; assembly: GCF_022662615.1. Taxonomy (NCBI): domain Bacteria; kingdom Bacillati; phylum Bacillota; class Bacilli; order Caryophanales; family Bacillaceae; genus Bacillus; species Bacillus cereus group sp. BfR-BA-01523. The sequence continues at coordinate 39,652 of NZ_JAKUDX010000020.1, read as the reverse complement.
TGGCGATTGCTATGGTTAAAAACGCAGGCATTTTAAAGTTTTTACACCGGATCCATATGAAATTTTTTCACTTTTCTATATTAATAAAGTTATAATTAGTTAGTATTTAATTCTCTTTAAGAGTGATTAGAATGTTTAAGATGCCGAATATAGAAGAGGCAAAGGAAAATTACGAAAATTATAAGTACAAAAATGCGCCTATCTTAAGAAAAAAGTTTTCGAATATGTCTTTCTTTCATGCGCTTGATCGAACAGATAGGGAAAAATCAATTGAACGGCTTAAAGAAATCCTTTCTAGTGGGACTTTAAAATCATTGAAGGCATTAAAGGAATTAAATAATGATTACGAAGCAGCCCTTGGGGGTACGTTAGATAAAGACAAAAAAATTGGTAGAGATAATTATATATATTTCTTATTAGGTAGAGCATATAAACATAATTCGAACTTTAGTATCGTATTTGAATTACCTCATGAACAACTGAAGAAACTACAATATGACGAGGTATTCTTTTGTAATGACTATTGTTTATATAATGAAGATGAATATGAAAAATACAGAAAAACTATACTTATGCTCGAAGATGGCGTAAATGCTATAGCTGATTGTGTAGATAATTATTTTGAAGCAGATCACAAAAAATACATTAGTACGAAAACTATTATGGGATTTTTTAACAATGATCTTTTTAAACATGAATTTGCCGTAAAAGAATCTTTACGTATATGTAACGAAGCTGTGATAGTTCATTTGGTAGGGTTAAACGATGAAAAAGAAAGCTTGGAAGCGTTAATTGCCGCAGAAGATTACAAACAAACGTTTGAATGGCATAGTGGACCAACAGAATTTGAAAATTATCTAATCAAAAAAAGTTCTCTATAGCATTTATGATTTCTAGGTGATACACGATAAGACTTAAATACATAAGGTAAAGTGGACCTATTAAAACCCATGGAATGCCCCCTAGTTTTCCCCTCTGATTTAAAGGAGGCACTATTGTTATGGGATATAGTGGTAGTTGCGGCGAAGGTTGCGGTTTTGCTGGAGGATTTGCTTTACTAGTTGTATTATTTATTCTATTAATCATTATCGGATGCAGTTGCTTCTGCTAAAAAAATATTCGAAAAGGCACCTACATAAAGGTGCCTTTTCTTTATGCATAAAAAAACTCACCATCCTATGGAAATGATGAGGCCTTTATATACTACTTATTATCCGATTCATCAGTTTTATTATAAACACATTTGGCTTCTCCAAAAAGACCACCTGTGTCCCATTCGCCACCATAATGAGCACATCCTAAAGGATCGCCATCATCTCGCATACTTGGATTTTTAGGCGGTTCATAGTCATTATTTACAATACTACCAACAATAAATACCCCTCCAATTACAAATACCACAGCAGCAATTAAGAGTATTTTCCCATTAGGACCAGTAACAATATCGTTTACAACTTCTTTTGCTTCTTGCTGAGTTTCACCTTTTGAGAATAATGAAAAAATAATAGATATGATAAATATGAAAAATAGCACAATTATAAATACCATTACTTATGTCCCCCTACTATATGTGTACTATTAATTTCCTTATACGTTTTAAGCTAAGATATCTGAAATCATACTGATAATAAATATATCCCCCCGATTAAAAGTGCTGCAGCAAAGACTAATATTATTATTCCATCAGGACTATTAAGAATTTCTTTTATATGTTTTTTTGCTATTTGCTTAGTTTCTCCACTTGAAAAGAGATAAACAATGGAATGGATAATTAGTAAGAAAAATGCCGTAACTAACTCTATCATGGTTTATGTACCTCCTAATATATATGTACCTTTAATAACCAATAATTTCCTTATACATTATATCAGCTAGGTTACACGGAAGTATAACAAATTATTTTTATAATTTAATTTATTAATCGATAGGGCATTAATACAGGATAGTCCAAGACGGAGGAAGGCGCCTGTAGGTGTCTTTTCTTTTTGTATTATGACTTTAATAGGGGAGCATCAATAACTCTCTTAGAGTATGTTTTGAACCTCCCCTATTAAGTTTTGACACCAGAATCACAATATTTATACGTCATTCGATTTGATTTAGGAGAAATATTCTCAAACCCTAATTTGCAATAAAAGGAAACTAATTCATCTTGATTTAGCGCATTTCCTAATTTGTATACAGAAGTACAAGCAGTTAAATATAGTTCTAAAAAATCCTGAGATTCCCCCCAAGCTATTACTTTTTTCATCATATATGTAGCAAATCCTTGATTTCTGTATTCCTCATTTACATAAAGCCTTTTTATCTCTGCCTTACCTTCAGCAATTGTTCCGAATTCTAATTCTCCAATAAGTTTAGCAAAACTTTTAAATCGAAGCTCAAATCCTAAATCAAACATCCATTGCTCAGCAGGGCGATCTAACTTATAAATATAGATTGCAGTACTATGAATGTCATCTAATAAGTCAATGATTATATAATTATTAATATCTTTTAACAAAATATGAGGATATTCTTTACAACGTATATTACTTCTTCTTTGTTGTACATCTCTTTTTTTATAAAAAGAAAGTTCTCTCTGTAACTCATTTAATTTAGTTTTACGAAAAAACATCAATGTTCTCTCCCTTTTATAAATTAAAATTTAAGTTAAATTTCACGTACTATATCAGATGTGTAAAACCTAATTCAGTAATAAGGCCTATTCTACCATCTGTCCCCTTTTCCTCTAACCAAGAAAGTAGTAAATCCTATATTTATTCCTCTATCTTAGTGATTCATTCCCCCAGGACTTATACAATCTCATATTTTTCATCATTTCTTCGAATTAAGTATTGACTGAAGGTCTGGATGGTTTTTATCATGTGGGGACGATTATGGAACACGGCTGGAAGGCAGATTTATCCCCTACTTTGAAAGATCATAAAAAAATAATCAGTCAAAATAGAGGATAAGCGTCTTTGTTTTCGCCATGCGGTCACTTATAAGGTATCCGTATGTATAGACCCTGTTCACTCAGCGATCTTCATCGCATACATCCTTTTTCTATGGCTTGTCCTTGTAATATCGTCCCTACACGACAAACTGAATGCACTCCCTAGCACCGTAATGCTAACGATAACCACCCGAACCTTTTAGAGAATCGTCCCTGGGCAAGTTCTCGCCCTCCCTCATCAGAAGAACAGGATTCCAATGAGGGGTGCTGTTTTTGTAGGCGTATACTCTGTACCCCCTGCACGACCAACAGCTAGCCACGCCGTAACACGTTCCCTCTATATAGAAGCACGGAATCACGGCTTATCAGTTTTTATTTACGTGGTATCAGGCAATTCCACGCGAACAAAAAACAAAAAGGACATCTCCAATTCCTAAATGACCTGTACATTCACAAGACTTCTAGGATTAGAGATGCCCGTTATATATCTTTTGGACTACAAAATAATCAAAACTAGTATTTACTAGTTGATATTTATCCAAACAATAGATAAAATGGGTATATCAAAGAAGCCTCGTGAAAAGGCATAGTTGTTTAAGGTTAGTGGTGGTACACTACTTAAACGTTAACACTGTCGGTTAATACAGTTTATATCTAGACAAGTGGTGGTACACTTGCTAGAACTGAGTCACTCTCGTTAAAGGTTGGTAGCCGTTAACATATGGGAGTGGCTTTTTGTTTTCTGTTCATATTCAATTGTTGTATGAATCTTCATTTATGTAAAATATCAAAATATGTTTTGTTTTGTAGAATGTTGCTTGTTGTGTACTACGTTACAACAAGCTTTATCCTTTGTAAACAGCGAATTCACGCACTTTTCGAATAATATCCCTATTTCCCTATTTCCCTATTTCCACTTATAGATATAGGGATATTTCCCTTTTTCCCTATATCTATATATCCCTATTTCCACTATTTTTTTCTCTACTAACTTCTCTACGAAATTACATATTTATTTCTTAACTCTCTCTACTTCATACATCAAGAGAATCTTTTGATACCAACGTTTTGGTTATTAATTACTAACTCTATGATTCTATTGCATAACCAAAACATCATTGTTATAATTTCTTTAAAGATATAGAAATATCCCTATTTCTATAGTTAGAAATATCCCTATTTCCCTATTTCTATTTTTCCCTATTTCTATAAAGGGATATAGGGAAATTTTAAATAATATAACTGGAGTGTTAAAAATGGCTATTACAATTACGGTGGGTAATTACAAAGGTGGAGTCGGTAAAACCACAAATGCTGTATTGAACTCTTATGAATTTGCTAAAAAAGGCAAGCGTACATTACTTGTTGACCTTGATCCACAAAGTAACGCAACAAAGTCTTTAATGTTAACAAAATCAATCCTTAACCCTGATGAGATTGTTACAGTTGAAAAAACATTAATGAAAGGAATACAAGAGGGGAACCTGGACGGCCTAGAAGTGGAAATTATGGAAAATTTACATTTACTTCCTTCTTACGTTGATTTTCAGGACTTCGCAAAATTCCTTTATAAAAATTGTTCTTCGGAAGCTGAAGAAGATCATTACTTTAAAGGATTGCTAGAAAAAATAAAACATAAATATGACTACATATTTATCGACGTTCCTCCAATGTCACTAGAAGTTACGAAGAACGCAGTTGTAGCTTCTGATTATGTTCTTATTGCTCTACAAACACAAGAACGTTCTCTTACTGGTGCAGAGAATTACATTAATGAACTTATCAAGTTAAAGGAACTATATGATCTTGATATTGAAGTAGTTGGTGTTCTTCCTGTCCTACTAAAAAACAACGGTAAGGTTGACGAATATATCATGGAAAATGCTCGTGAAATTTTCGGGGAAGAAAACCTATTTAAAAACATCGTCCCTCAAATGGAACGTATTAAAAGATTTGATGTGAATGGTATTACTGAAAAAGATAGACATGATATGAATGTAATTGAATTATACGAAACGATTAGTGATGAATTGTTATCTCGTATTGATATGTTTGAAAAAATGAAGGTTGGTGTGTAATATGGCGAAAACTCCTGGTTTATTAGGTAGAAAGAAAAGTAACTTTGAACCTACTGAACCTTATGTACCAGAACAAGGACAAGCTACAGTTGATACTAATGAGGTAGCAGCTATTCCTTCTCAACCTAAGACAGAAGAAAAACAAGTGAGTCGAAAAGAAAAAAGAATCGAGAAAACTGAACCGCAAAAGAAATTTAAAAATCAGCAAGGCAGTATTAAAATTTCTAATCAATCAAAAGAGGAACTTGAAGTATTAATGAAACTTACAAACACAAAATTCAATTATGAAATCATCGACCTACTTATAGATCGTTATGTAGAAAACGAGCTGACACCTGACCAGAAAAGGAAATTCAAGCTCTTAACTGAGATTTAAAAAATATAGAAATATCCCTATTTGGAAATAGGGATATTTCTATATTTCCGTCTTCCCCTCTATATAACAAGCAAAATAGTTTTATCAGTTTAAGATAAAAAACTAAATAGGAGTGGTACCTGTGGAAAATAAGAGTAATTCTTTTGTAGTGACTTTGACGCCTATTACCGAAAGTTCAGATTTAACTATTCAAAGCGATCATACTGACATGGAAAAGGAAAAGCAAGACCGAACTTTCCAAGAGGAGGACAAGCTCTTTGAAAAGCCTAAGAGAAAACTTACTACGAAAGAGTTGCCGAAATCTTTCCGTGTCTCATTAGAAACACATACAGCAATTTCAACACTAGCTACAATTGAAGATATGAAAATTTATGAAGTTATAAATATGTTAATTGAAGAAAAAGTTGCTTCATTACCTGCGCCAAAACAACAGTTAGTGAAAAACGCTGTAAAACAAGTGCTTGAAGTGAAGAAGAGTCGAGAATAGGTATATTTTTTTATACCTTTCTACATATACGCATTTATAACTAGGAGTGTTTAATTTGGATAAAAAATACCTGGTGACTGTGACACCTGTTCAAGATAATCCTGCAATAAAGAACAAGAATTCATTGTCAGCAACAGACAGGAAAAATATAAAAGTATCACCTGAAACGCTTAATAAAATAAAGGCCATTTGCACAATGAAAGACATGAAAAATTATGAACTTATTGATGAAATGTTAGATTACTATATCGCTAATAAGTTGAATTCAAATGATCAAGATAACCTAAACGACATAATGTCTATACGAAAATAAGCCCTGCTTTCTGTAGGGCTTATCGTTTTAAGTAATTAGGTCCTCACCAGAACTTCCACCACTAGCTCATTTACATAATTATTGTTAGCGGAAGTCATTTTAAAATTCTATGTGTCAATTTTTTCTTTGCTCTTGCGGAGAAACCACCATATCAAAGCTACAAATAGTATGAAAAGCGGTATTGCCTGAATGAAGAAAAATCCTTTCCAAAAATAAAGTGGATTATTATATGTAAATTCTGTTGACGCCTCATGTGTATAAGAAACAAACGAACCTACCAAATAAGCCATTGGAATTGTGATTAGATTTATCCCTAGAAAGACCATTATCAATGATAGGTTTTTATCTTTAATTTTTGGTGAACCAGACTGGATAAATAAAAATGTTGCAGTGCCAAATATAAGAAAAAGTGGTATTACATAAAAAATTCCCATAATATCCCTCCAAGACTTTAATTGTACCATCAGCTAGGACAAATTTGAACAAATGGGATATTTATATAAGTCAGATATAGTGTCTCTTTATCAGTTGTAATAAAAAAGCGGATCCCAACTCTCATAAGGAATCCACCCTTTCTATTTCTACAATTCTATTTTTATACGTTCCTCTCCTTGTTCTCACCAAAACTGCCACCACGGCTTTTTCTTCTCTTTCGATGCAGCAACCTCATCCCGAAACTCCTGCATCATTCTCTTCGTTTCCTGCATCTCCCGTAGTGTTTTCATAAGCGTCTCATCCCGCGCTTCTAATCGTTTTTCCACTCGTTCATTATGTGCTTCTACGCTTGCTTTAATTTCTTCGTTACTTTGCTTTGTCTGCTCACTTAATCGCTTTTCCATTGATGCTATACTCTGATTCATTTCTTGCGCCATAACGCTGTACTGTTGCTGGAGTTGTTCTTGAATGTGGAATGGAATTAGGTCTGTTTCTTTTTGTTCTTCTCTAATCAAATCCGGATTAACTTTTTCTATTTGCTGCGCAATCATCTTCGCTGCCTTCTCTAGCGTCATGCCGTCATGCTTACTCAGTTCAATTAATCTCTCAATAACTATAATGTCGCCTTCTGAGTATTCCCGTCTGCCGCGCTTATCCTTCTTTACTGCGAATCCTTCTCGCTGCAATACTTCCATGTACTTTCTAAGGGTACTATCACTTATTCCTAGTCGTTTATATACTTCACTAGCAGAATAAACAATTTCGTCCGTCATAACGTCACGACACCTCCTAGTGAGAGTATTCAATGATGGTTTAGAAATTCCTGCAAGTAAAAAAGCTCCGATTAGGGATTCTTACAGGACTATCTATGAAATTGTTAATTGAAGAAAACTAAAAAAGACGCATCTAGATTGATGCGTCTTTTTGCGATGTTTCTTTTGTGAAATCATATAAAGCAATTGCACCTAAAAGAACAAGTATACCTTGAGGAACATCTATCAAAATAGTTTGCCAAATTTCCGGTATTACCCATATAATATCTGCTGCTCTTTCAAGATACGTTTGAAAATAACTGATTGTAAAATTAATTAAAGATAAACATACAAATAATATTAGACCAAATCGAATAAATTTCTTATTTGTAAACATGTAGCACCTCTCAAAATTCATTGGATATTCCTGATTTCGGTTCATCATATACATAAATCTCTATATTTGATTTTAACACACAAAAAAACCAAATAAATACAATATGTATATTTACATATCCTATTGACAGTATTCCATGAGGGTTAGGGAATTCCTGCAAATAAAAAAGCCCCGCAATAAGCAGGACTAAATAGCCTTTGCAATTTCAACAAGTAATCTCATAAACAATGGAATCATTTGAACTACTATATAGCCGATCCCGGCCCTTGAAATAAGAGAGAATCCCCGTTCCTGACTACCAACCATAATAAACAAGCCGCCGCATAACGCCACAACGGATGCGATTGAACTGATGGTTTAGAAATTCCTGCAAAGAAAAAAAGCCATGTATACACATGACTTTCGTAGCATAATCACTTCTATATTCAATAGAAATTAAAGTGAATTATGTTTCTTTATTTTCAAAGGGATAGATATTACATATAGGTCTATAGCATAAGTAATAATTAACATCCCTTTTCCTTCATCAGCAAATTTTGCTTGCATAAACTTTTCTGAAATTTTTCTTTTTCCCCATCTCTTTGGAAGCCATTCAAATCCTAAAAACATAAAATTAGTCTGTCCTTTCACTGAAATTCCGATAACTTATTCCTTAATTCTAACTCTTCAACTGTTTCAAAACCCTTAAAAAATAAGCTTGCAATCTGATTATGATTAAAAAATACATTATATTCTTTAGATAAATTACCATGTGGATATGGACAAGATACATAATCCCACATTTTGTCTTCATTTGCTTGTTGTTGCTTTCTACCATAAACCATAAGAGGTTGATTAATACCATCAACAAGAACTACAGAACCAATTGGTAATAACTCTTCTCCAATTAATAAGTTTGGTACATATGTATTTTCCATAATTAAAAACCCCTCCTGTTAAATTATAAAATTAATATTTCTTTGAAGAATAAGATTTCTTAAAAAAAAATGAAACAATTTTATAAAATATGAAAATAAATAATGGCATTACTACACAAAATACCACTGATAAAATAAACTTTTCCTTCAATGTAGCATCTGCTCCAAACCATATAGCTAGTAGACTAGCTGGAACAGCAATAGCACAAAAAATCGTTAAAATCTTCCTAAATACATCTAAAGAAAGCATCTTATCCCCCCTATAAAAAAACAAACTATTTAGTCTTTTTCAACTCCAAATTTTACTCCTAATCCTATTCCAAAACCAACATCAAGCTCGTTCATTAATCCCAGTTTGGCTTCCCCGCCTATACTACCATAAGCTGCCTCTCCACCAACCACTATCTTCCAATCATCAATAAAAGGAATAGGAATTTTAACTTCAGCTTCTCCTTTAATTAAATCTGCTTTAGCTCCAATGCCAACATGACCATCTTTAGCCTCAACACCAGCTTCAGCATTTCCAACTTTCACATGGACTTTTCCATCTTCATGATCTACCCCAAAATCATTAAAAGTTACCCCAGCCTTAGCTTCTCCACCTATTCCTCCGCCAAATTGGGCCTTAACCTCACCTCTAAGCAGTTGTTCATGTATAGTAAAATCTCCAACTTTAAACCCAGCATCTATAACTGCTCCTTTAGCCTCTCCACCTATCTTATCATATCCATTTACATCACTAAGTAGAGTCCTTAAATTCTTAGGAAGTGTTATATCTGTATTATAATTTAAAACTTGCGCAAATGGACTATTATCTTTTATTGGATCGCCAATTACTGCACCTGAATCTTTAAATGTATAATGATTATCTGCTTGTTCAAATTTTTCTGCTATACGTTCCAATTCACTTTCAATATGGCTCAAACTTTTAACATAATCTTCATAAGACTTAATAAATCGAGGCAAGTCATTATAAAAAGATAAACTAGAAGCTCCTACCCATCTCATTTGAAGATTAAACAATTCTGAAAGAATTCTGTTATGACGATCAGTTGCTTCGGCACTAGCATATTTAAAAGTTTTTGCCCTATTCCTTAATTCCTCTGGAGTAACTTTAATATCTCCCATTTATATCCCCCTCTTATTTCTATGGTTTCTAATATAATATTAGAGTTACACATTCATATAATTACTGTTTTTTCCAAAAAAATCAAGAGGAAATCATATTATTTAGAATCTTAAATCACCTATACGATGATCGTTAAAAATTTCCTGCAAAGAAAAAGCCCTACATGTGTAGAATTAAATAGCTTTAGCGATCTCCACAAGTAATCTCATAAACAATGGAATCATTTGGACTACGATATACCCAATCCCTGCACGACTTATTAGCGAGAATCCCCGTTCTTGGCTACCTACCATAATGAATAGCCCACCGCATAACGCTACAACGGATGCAATTGTATTGATTATTAAAAGATTCCTAAAAATAAAAAAGCCCTGTTTAGGGCTTCTTATTACGCTTTCACAGTAAGGCTATCCATGAAATTGCTAATTGAAGAAAATTGAAAGATACGTAAATTAGAAGAGTTAATATCATACTGCTTATCAGTAATTATGAGGATTGATGGGAAGAATTTAGAACCTTTTGGTTGCCATGATTCGTTGTGCCATTCCTGGCTGTGAAAGTATAATTCATACCTGTTGATTTTATCTTGCATAATCTTTTTACTGTAAACTGATTTTTGGACTTCAATGAAGAATGGAGATCTACGCCAAATTGTAAATGCATCGGGCTCCATATAATCTTTTCCATACTTTGGTTCAACTTTGAATAGTTTCGGTTTTTCATAATGGATAAGCTGTTTATATACGTCAACAATTCCGAGGAAGTGGGGAATCTTTTGGCTAGTTTTTCGAAGTGTGCTAGGTTGAGGGAAATATATAAATGGCTGCTGCGAGATATTGGCATCCACATGACCATCTCTCCTTAACCGTTTCATAACTGTATTACAGCAAGTAACCGCGTTTTTAAGTCCTTGAAAATGCAAATCAATAATATCATCCCTAGACATACATCTAAAACGTTTCAAATCCTTCAAAATGGTTTTGTCTCTATTCATCATAATCTAACACCCCAAATAATTGATTCTCTTCTTGTGGAGGATTCTGGAGCGTCATATCCTCTTTTGGAATACGGTAAGGTTCAACAATTTGTTTTGCTTTGTTTAATTCTAAATAGGGAGCTTGCACTTTCTTTAATCCATTTAGTTTTAGAATCATTTGGCCCGATCGCTCTAGATGTTCTGATCCAGGTGTACCCATAATATTACTATTAATCGTACTATCACATTTAAAGCCCATTCTTACTGTCATATTGAGCTTTAACTTACCATCTAACACTTTTGCATCAGGACGTTGCATACTGAGCATAAGAAAGACACCGAGTGCCCTAGCGACCGCTGATATTTTTTCGAGTGTTTTCATACATTCCTTTTCATCCTGTAACATGGCTACTTCATCGATTGCTAATAAAATGTACGGCTTCTGATTATCAGGATTCAATTTGTTGTATTCATCAATATGATCAACTTCATACTCTTCCATCAGTTTTCTACGTTCCCGTATTTCCTTCCACACTTTCTGTAGCATTATCTTCATTTCAACCTCTTCCATGCAAACCTCTTTTACGTGTTTTACTCTTCTCAAGAAATGAAATTCAGAGTTCTTTAGATCGCCCAGGTACAAATGTAATTTATCAGGGGACATTTGTTGAATGAGTGTAGACAGAACAACGCGAACCATACTACTTTTACCGCTTCCTGTTTCTCCTGCAATTAACAAATGTGGTGTATTTGAATCTACCATATCGTACACAATCATATTTCCGAATTGGTCACGACCTACCACAACAGGAAGACGATGTTTTTTTAATAATGGCTGCCATTGTTTAAAGGCGTACTTGTATGTTTGTAGTCCTGCATCCGAATGAAACACATTAAGTACAAACTTTTTAATATCGCCCTCAATTGCTACATTCCGTCCTAATATTTGTTGAAAGCAAAACCATTTCTTTTCAATAGTCTTTGGATCCAATCCGTTTGGAATAGTAAATATATATCTAACATTCTCTTTTGTGGAGGAAATGTCATGTATCTTCGGATAAATTGGTACTTTCCCACCTCTCGTTTGATGGTCCACATATAAACCTACTTTTCCAAATACCTCTATAAGTCGATTCTTCAAACTTTGTTTATGAAGCCAATCCTTCACAATTCCCATGTGCTTTCCTCCTTAAAACATCATTACAATTCGAATAAATACATAACCGATAAAACAAACTCCACCTATTCGCATTCCGTGATACATTCCATCGCTTACAAATTTAGCTGCTGCAACATGATCATTTTTTACAAGATGCTTTTCTAAAATCGCCCCGCCAATTGTAGTTACTCCCAAAGCTCCTAATGAAATAAATGTAGTTAACATATAAAACTCCCCTTTATAAACAGAATTTGAAATGCCGATTACATATAGATTTATAGGCCCAATACCTTGGTAGTGTTACTTTGATAGCTAACTTGATAACTACTTTGATAGTACAAATACTAGTTACCTTGATAGCAATTAAGCTATTTACCTTGGTAGCTACTTTGATAATAAGTTTGATAGGTACTTTGGTAGCGACCTTGATACAGCATATGGTGTACAGCTTAGACAATATTCACCATTTTTAGGGGTTTATTTTTAGTGAAACTAGGACATTACTGAAGACAACAGGTAACTAAAGGAGTGAATGTTGTGTGGGGACTCGGAAAAAAACGCACAAAGTTTGGGAAGTATTTAGATAAACACGGAATAGAACAAGAATGGTTAATAAGGAAATCAGGTCTCGGAAGAAATACAGTAAGTGATTTGGCTAATAATCCTGATAGGTCACCAACAAGGAAAACCATGCAGAAGATATTGAAGGTATTGAGGGAATTTGATTCAAGAGTTAAAGCTGATGACTTTTGGGATATGTAAAACAATATTGTGATTTTACAAAAAAAGGAGATGTATAGAAATAAAAAAACCGTCCAATTAAGGGCGTTTTTTTTCACCCCATATATACATGTTTTTTATGCATACATATACATTTAAAAATTAATAAATTATTAATATATAAAATTATTGATTTATATTTGAATATAATGTAAGATTCTAAGAGTGAAAAAACAAAAAATGTATGGAGATGAATAATATGTTAAATAAGCTTAAAAAGTTTATGGTTATTACTGCTGCAGCCGTTATGTTATCTGCTGGCTTTGCAACAGCTGCACCAAAAGAAGCGCATGCTGCTCATTGGGCAGATCAAGAAATGAGATGGGCCTTCTATCATGGTATTGTTACAGCTGATTTAAGAGATAATTTAGCTACGCGTCAAGATGCATGGCTAATGATTTTCCGTGCAAATAACGAAGGACGTACAGCAGGAAAAGGCTATAATGAAGCACGCAACTGGGTTATTTCTAAAGGTTATAGCGATGGCTCTCGTGGAACTAACTGGATAACTCGTGATGAATTAGTAGGGATGTTTTATCAAGGACTCGGTAATGGAAATTCCTGGAGTTCAACAAACGGATTTAAAAACTCAAGAAACTGGGGAATCCGCTGGGATTACTATGATGGCTCTCGCGGAAATGATTTTGCGACAAGAGCTGAAGTTATATCTATACTACATAGAGTAATGGGTAATCGTTAAATAATACAAAAGAGGACTCCTTATTTCGAGTAGTCCTCTTTTTCTTTATATTAATGTAAGCGCACCTAGGCTTCATTTGCTGTTACGTGACATATTTAATCCTTACCATCGTGCACTTAAATGTTTTTGGATTAAACGCTGAGTTTAGATTTAATGAATTAGTGAGTATAAACTGAAAAAAGCCGCCCAACAAGACTGAACTTATTTTCTCTCACGTATACATACGATTCCCCTTCTGTTATGTAACTTTTATAAAACTAAATATTTACATTTTGTAGAATTATCTGTAAAATAAGGTTGTAATAATTTTACATAAGGGAAGGGATGGAAAATATGTTAAAGAAACTCAAAAAGTTTATGATTGTTGCTGCTGCAGCTGTTATGTTATCTGTAGGTTTCGCAACAGTCGCACCACAGGAGGCTTCTGCTCATTGGGCAGATCCAGAAATGAATTGGGCTATGAATAGAGGTTATATCACAGCAGATTTACGTGATAGTTTAGCTACTCGACAAGATATGTGGTTAATTATTACCCGTGTAGATACAAGAAGTAGCGGGTACAGCTATAACACCGCACGTAATTATGTTATTAATCAAGGTATCTCTGATGGATCCCGCGGAACAAATTGGATCACTCGTAGTGAAGCTGCTGCAATGGTATTAAATATGCGATATCAAAATATTAAGTGGGACCCTGAAGTAGGTTTCTATGATACTGATAGATATGCAAAGTTTTTTGGCTTCTTTGATGGCACTCGCGGAAATGACTTCGCTACAAGAGCTGAGGTTATATCTATGCTATTTAGAGCAAAGTGGACTCACTAATAAACTATTCCAATATGGATAATACATTTCAATTATTAAAAAGGGGGCTACTCTATGAGTAGCTCCCTTTTTCTTATTATTTCACATACACATAGGCTTCATTTGCTGTTACATAGTATGTTTTACCCCTTTCCATTTTACGATGTTAACAAATATGCATAATTGCATATTTGTTTATCGCATTAATATATATACACTTTACGGAATTATATGTAAAATAATAGAAGTTAAAAACAACATAGGGGAAGGAATGGATAAGATGTTAAAAAAACTTAAGAAGTTTATCGTCGTTGCTGCCGCAGCTATTATGTTATCTGCAGGGTTTGCGACAGCTGCACCAACTGAAGCTCAAGCAAGATCTTGGTCTGATCCAGGAATAGACTGGGGGCTATCTAAAGGCTATATCACAGTTGATATGCGAGACAGTCTAGCCACTCGACAAGATATGTGGTTAATTATTACTCGCATAAAGAATAAAAGTCGTGGGTATGACTATAACTCAGCGCGACGTTATGTTATGAGCTACGGGATTTCTGATGGTTTACGTGGAAGTAACTGGATCACTCGAAATGAAGCTGTTGCAATGATCTTTCAAACTAAATACAATGGTGCATACCAATCTGGCTGGCAAAATTCCACTGATTGGGGAAGAGGATCAGGCGTTTACGATGGAACACGTGGAAACGACTTTGCAACAAGAGGCGAAATCATGCAAATGCTTTGGAAAGCTCATGTTAACAACTTTATTTAAGAACTTAAAGAAGTGATAGTCACATATATCAAGTATATATTACTATATAAAAGAGGACTAATTCTAATGAATAGTTCTCTTTTTCTTTATATTAATGCAAGCTCACCTAGGCTTCATTTGCTGTTACGTGACATATTTAATCCTTACCATCGTGCACTTAAATGTTTTTGGATTAAACACTGAGTTTAGATTTAATGAATTAGTGAGTATAAACTGAAAAAAGCCGTCCAACAGGACGGCTCTTATTTTTGCTAACCAAACTATTCTTTTGTATTAAATCCATTGGCATTTAACCATGATATTTTGTAATATGTTTTACTTTTCAAACCTTACGTATTCACCTGAAACCCATTGGTCGCCACCAACATTATACCAACCATCTTTACATCCCCACGTTTGATACTTTTCACTTTGGTACACGTTTTTTACAATACCGTAGTTTGTTCCTGGGCCAGTACGAACGCGTAATACATCTGCTGTAATAGTAACTACCCCTACACCATCATTTGAAGGTTGCGGAGTTGTTGATGGTTGTCCATCCGCTTCGAAATGTAACCACTCTGAGTTTTCATAAACCCACTGATCGCCACCTAAATTAAGCCATCCGCCAGAACGTCCCCATACTTTATAATTTTCAGGTGCATTTAACTTTCTAATTGAATCATATTGAGTACCCGGTCCTTTACGTAAATTCACCTTTTTACCAGTAATATAAGCAATACCTGTACCGCTTGTAATCGGCGGCTGTGGAATCTGCGGTGTTTCTGGAATTTGAATTGTTTCACCAGAACCAGAAACTAATTGTTGTTTAAACCATTGTACACGTCCTTCATTAATCATTCTATGAGGGCAATACTTTCCGTTTCGCTCTTGGTGTGTTTTGACTTTAGAAATTGGAATGTTGAACATATCCATTAACTGACGAATTACTTGAACGGCATTCAATTCGGCTTTACGATATCTTTCCCCACCTGACATAGAATAACAAATCTCTATGCCGATACTATTACGATTACCTTGTCTATTCCCATCACCTGCATGCCAAACGTTTCTATTTAACGGAATTAATTGAATAGCTTCTTTATCGTCTACAGCGATATGGAACGAAGTGCCTGTACTATTATTAGCAACGTTGTTACGTTCGTTTAATGCTGTAGCATCATTATAAGTGTTGTGGAAGGTAATTTCCGTTGGGTTCATTGCATTCGGGCATAAAACTGAATAACGACTTTCTGGTACTAACATTTTTTTGATTTCCATTATTCAACATCTCCTTTTTCATTTCCTTCATGATCTGACCAAATCCCTAAAGCGATACCGACTGACAATAAATAAGGCGCCAATTCATCTAAGAAACTCTTCGCTTCAGGCACACCAAACTTTGTAAATAAAAAACCAAGCAATGAAAAAACCGCAACCCATGTTTTCCAGTTGCGGAATCGTTTTTTGATATTATCTTTTGACATGTTACATACCACCTTTCATTAGTAATCCTAATAATCCAGCTACAATAGCCCCAATGATGATTCGGAGAATCCATGTAGTATTGGCACTAATCTTATCAAGAAGCTTATTTATATTTACAATGTCCTTTTCATTGACAGTAGTACGCGTTTCTAAATTGCGGATATCTCGCTGCATATCCTTTTGGTCTGACTTAATTTGGAGGATCTCTTGCTTTAAATCTTGAATTTCTTGCATTGGTTCAGCTCCTTTCAAAATAAAAAGAGAGACGATTGTCCCTCTTTGTTAAATACCATTTGATTAATCTATTATTTATGCCCTAGAATATATTTTCCCTGAATACGCAGGAGTACTACTTACTGAACCACTACCCATAGATGGTATATCGACTTCGATTGGTTTCTTAATAGTTACCCCTTCTGGTGGTAGTTCGACATTGTTATTATGTTTTGGTATTTGAATTCCTAAATGATTTCCTTTCACATATACAGCGTGTTGAACAATACCTTCAATAATTTCATTCATCAATTGGTTGTAATCTTCATCCACAAGGTGTTTACCTTCATGTTTTTGAATAACTTTATGGACCTCTTCAATTACTGGTTTAGCCCATTCACTAATACCGACTGTCATGCTTAATGTTATTTCTGACATAACTATCATCTCCTTTTTGATAATAAAAAAAGACCAGCTTATTGCTGCTCTGTAGGTTTTGTTGGATTTTCAGTTGGCGTTTCTGGTGTTCCTTCTCCATCAGTCGGTGGTGTAGGAGGTTCAGTAGTTGTACCACCTTCACCCATTTCTCCTGGATCTGGTTCCTCAGTTGTCGGTGGAGTAACAGGTTCGGTCGGTTGCTCTGGTTCCGTTACAGGTGGTTTTTCTGGTTCTTTTGGTTCTTCTGGTTTTACCTCCGGTTCTTTCGGTTCTTCTTTAACAGGGACAACTTGTTTTACATCGATTCGAGAAAAGATGTAGTCGCCGATTACCACTGTTACTGTGGAATTGTTATTCAGCTGCTCGTTTAGGAATAATGGATCGTAATCATTCGTTACGATTTCTACTGTTTTTCCTCCATTCGTGTGCACAATGACTTTCGTTGTTCCTTCCGCTGCAGGTTCATTTTGAGGAAGAACTCGTTTAATATCGATGCGCTGGCAAATCACATCGCCGATAAGTACCGTGATTAGATCGTTGTTGTTTAATTGGTCATTTAATACTTTCGCATCGTACACTTCAGTTTTTACGGTATGCTTCAATCCACTTTGCGTATGCACTTCAATTGTCTTCATATTGTCATTCCTCCATAGAAAAAAGAGAAGCTATTTAGCTTCTCTTAGTTTTTTTGCTTCTTCAATTTTTGTTTTTGCACCGTCTAAATTAACTGCCTTCATATCACTTACCACTTCTGTAAGTTTATTAAAGTATTCTTTTTGTTCTGGGTTTGTTTTCTTCACTTCATCAACAAACAATTGTACATATTCAGCTGACTTCGGCAGATCTTCTTGTTTATGTTTATTATCCCTTGTTATTTCATTAGCAATGTATTCTTCTAACGCATTTGCATCATACCACAGATAAACTGTTTCGCCTTTTGATTGCCAATCTTTAATGATATCTATAGAAGCAAACCGCCAAGGATATCTTTCTGGAGTTATATCCACTGTTCTTTTTGTAGGTGTTTCTTTGTTTTCTGTCGTTTTCTTTTCATTCGTACTAGCTTGTTTAGCTTCATTTTTTGTAGTTTTCTCAGCATCCCCACACGCTGTTAGACTACCAATTCCTAAAGCAACTGCTAAAATTAGTGAAAGTCGTTTCTTCATCCCCATATCCCCTTAGACTGTTTTCTTACATTTTACCACACCCTTCCACTCGTTTATGACAGTAAAATAAAAAAGAACCCTTAATTGGATTCTTTAGAACAAAGCCATTTGTTGAGTGTTATCTTCGATCTCTAAATATCTTAGTATTTTTTGTTTGCGTTGCGACGAATAAGATTTTTGTTGTGGATACCAATCAAAAAAATCACGATCGCATTTACTGAAGTTACAACTTCCACATGCAGGAATCATGTTTTTTACTGTATATTCTCCACCTTTCATAACCGGAATAAAATGTTCTTGTGTCAACTCATTTTCATCTTTTTGACCACAATAAGCACATTTGTTATCAAAATAATTTAAACATGCGTTCCATTGTTCTAATGTTAATGTGGCAATTGCTGATTTTTCTAACATTCTCCGTTTGTGTTTAGAGCGCTTATTAACTTGTCTACCTTGCTCAGATTGTTTATAATTCCTATTTTTCGCTTGTACTTCTGGTCGCTTCCTTCTTTCACGATTTCGTTCTAAAATTTTATCCCTATTTTCTTCTCTATACTTTTTCTCTCTTATCTTAATCACTTCAATGTTTTTCTTGCGAGATTTTTTAGCGTATTCTTTAACCTTTTCAGGATTCGCTTCCTTCCACTTCTTGTCCTTTTCTCTATAATACTCAATATTTTGATTGTAATGTTCCCTGTGATATTTTAAGATTTTATCTTTATTTTCCCTATAATGTTTTTCTCCTTTTTTTCTAATTTCATCACGATTTTCTAAATAATATTCACGGTTTTTTTGCAACCTTTGCTCACGATTATTTATGTGATATTCTTTAGCCTGTTGATTAACTCTATCTTTGTTTTTATTTCGCCATTCTCTTTTTTCTGCATTACGACATTCTTTGCATGCAGTTTTAAATCCTGCTTTTGTTTCTGTTTTTGAACGATGAAAAAATTCTTCTGTAAGTGGTTTCTCTATTTTACATTTACTACAAACTTTCATCTCCACATCGATAACCTCCCGAAGTTATCACCCATTTGTATTATAGGCAGGAGAGTGGGTTCCCTCTTTTCGATTCCAACCATGCCTTTTTCTCCAGGACTTAATTGTATTAATACTGACCTCATATTTCTCAGCCAGCTCCTTGTACTTCATACCTTGCATGTAATCTTCTTGAGCTAACTCGTGTTTTTGTTTCACTCCATATCACCCACCACCTTCTATATAATAGGAAGTAACTCGTTCATTTCTCCCTTCGAATAACTTTTTTACAAAGAAAAAAGACCTTGTAACTTACAAAGTCTTTTTTCTTATATATAAACTTATAACTTTCATATTAGTATTAGTTAAATTCCTCCTCCAGTGTGCCCATGTGCTTCTAGCTTTGGAGCAGGGAAGTGTTCATGACCATATGCTGGAGATCCCCCAGTATTTCCATGTGATTCTAACTTCGGTGCAGGGAAATGCCCATGAGTATAAGATGGTGCTCCTCCATGATCTCCATCAGCTTCTAACTTAGGTGCAGGTGTATCTCCTCCATTATAAGCAGGAGCGCCTCCATGATTTCCATGTGCATAACTCGGAGACCAGCCCTCTCCATGAGTATAAGATGGTGCTCCTCCTCCATCCCCTACTGAAGCCGCTTGAACAATGCCTCCGCCATTTCCATGAGTAAAACCAAAAATTCCAAATCCTAAAACAGATAAACCTACGACTGCTGTACCGATTTTTCTTTTCATAATCGCTCTCCTCTATGTGTATTTCATGTTAATTGAAATGAACATATTATGGATATCAGTCATGATGAAAATTCGACTCATTTCATTACCATATATTAATACTTATATGTATTTTTTTGTAAAACCTTCTTGAAATCTGAAGAAAATGGTTATTTTTTGTAAAATTTAAAATGTAGTAACAAATTATTCACTTCACAATTTAAGCTTCGTTTCCTAGCCATATTCACCACCTCGTGGTAATCCCTAATTTAGTATTGAAATTCTCTAAATCTCGATGTATTATATTTTTTCTCAGTTCCTAAGCCGAGAAAACATCATCACTTCTGAAAGGACCCGAACTCCAGCGGGTTCTTTTTTCATTCCTCTTCTTGTAAATCCTATTATTTAAATGTAAAATTATAAATAAGTTCTAACATTTTGGATTGAGGTGACAATCATGAGAAGTTTTGGTTCATTATTAATCTCTACTATCTGTTCAGCAATCCTTTTAATTTGGAGTTCACTTTCTTTCTATACTGGATTCACAACGGGACATACATACTACTGGGTTAACGGTATCATAGCCGCGGTTTTTCTTCTATTCTTTATCTCAAACATGCGAGATATCATCAAGAAAAACTACAGAACCTCAGAACAATAGGAGTTGATACATATGTGGAAAAAGATTAATAATTATAAGTTTCATCTAAAAGATTTGAAATTTATGACTTGGCTATTCCCACTTGTCGGTTTGTTATACACTTATGAATTCTTCTCTGAGCTAATGTTCTACCAGGAGTTTCGTTGGCTCAAGTTAATATGCATGGTAATAATGATTATAGGATTTATGGATATTAGAAAGAAGCTTAAAAACAAAGATTATAGAACAGCATGATAAAAAAGGAATCCTTATGGGTTCCCTTTTTCTATACAAAATAAAAAAGCAGCGGATTCACTACTTTAAAGTAAATTAAACTATTCCTTTTTCTTTTGCTATTTCGTACAAAACAGTACGACTAACTCCAGTTTCATTGCATATTTTCTTTACGGTATAACCATTATTCTTACGCTCTTTAAATAATTCCAAAGCTTGTTTCATACTTTCATTTGTCTCAATGTATTTTTTAGGCTTCCCTTTATACACACCGCGCTCTTTTGCTTTTTCAATCCCTATTCTTTGTAATTCCTTATGTTTAACCCTATTCACGCCATGTATCTTCCCATGGCATTCAAGGCATAACATTACCAAATTACTAATTCGATTTGTTCCACCTTTCGCTAAAGGAACAATGTGGTGTATATCTAAATTATTTGTTTCTCCACAATTTGCACACTCTTTAGGTAAAACCTTTAAGTAATATGTGCGATTCTGTTCGAATTCCTCTCTACTATTCATTTTTACTCTCCTCAGCATTTAAAGCTGATTGTTTAGAATCATGTTCTTTTATATACCTATAAAGGGTTGCACGAGCTACATCGAACATCTCACATACTTCTACTTTTGTTTTACCAGAAGCAAGCATTTCCATCATGCCTTGTATTTGTTGAGGAGTATGAGCTTTCTTTCTCCCGCCTTCTCTTCCTCTTGCCTTAGCAGCAGCTACACCACTGATAACACGTTCATTAATTACTTCACGTTCCATTTCAGCCAT
This sequence comes from Bacillus cereus group sp. BfR-BA-01523, assembly GCF_022662615.1. NCBI lineage: Bacteria > Bacillati > Bacillota > Bacilli > Caryophanales > Bacillaceae > Bacillus > Bacillus cereus group sp. BfR-BA-01523. The sequence continues at coordinate 17,988 of NZ_JAKUDX010000020.1, read as the reverse complement.
TGCACCAAATATATGAAATAGGAATCTTCCCATTGTTGTAGATGTATCAATTCCATCTTTAATAGAAACAAAGTGAATGCCTTTCTCATTGAACTCTTGAAGTAAATTAACAAGCTGATGCATTGTTCTTCCTAGACGATCAAGTTTATAAACAACTAAAGTATCGTCCTTGCGAAGTTTACTAAGAAGCAGTTGAAGTTCTTTTCTATCCTTCTTCGCACCACTTTCTTTTTCAGTTATGATTTCCTCACAACCGTATCGCTTCAACTCATCTAATTGCATATCCAAACTTTGTTTTTTAGTTGATACCCTCGCATAACCAAATATCATTCTCCATCATCCTCTATGTTTGATAGGTTAATTGTATCAATTACCTGTCTCAAATTCAATTGTTTTTGATACATAGTTTTGATACGTTACAATCATTGATATTTGGTTAAGTGTAAGTGCGTCTCACAATCAAATATTTTTGAGACATTACACTTATTGAGAATTATGTTTTAATCCAGCTAAAGTAGCTTTAATAAATATCTTCTCTTCTTCACCAACCTGAGTTAACAACTTATCAACTATATGTCTATCTGTATTAGTCAACAGAAAAACAGCAATATTTGCGATACCGCTAACATAAGCTGTTGCATCCTTACTTTCACCATTCATTTGCATAGAAAACGTAACGTTAGAGTTCATGATTCTCCTCCTCTATTTTCGTTCGTTGTGTTCGTTTGTTTTGTTAGGAAAAAATAAAAAACAATTAACTAAATTAATTGTTTTTCCTATGCAACGTCTTAATTTTTATTTTTCTGAAGTAACCTATAATATTCGAAAAAATGAGTTCCCCAAACGCAAGTGGTATATATATGAACCATATCTTTAATATTGCCTTTGTTTCTTTATGATCAGAACCCCTCATTCAAATCAACTCATCCCTTTATTTGTATATATTTTCTTTTTAATTTCAATATTATGAAAATTATACCATTTTAAAGGTTAAAAGTCTTTATTTTCAAAAAAATACTAAAACCTCTCACCCCTTATCATCCCTTAACGCCTTCAACTGCTCCATTTCCTTCTCTACTGACTCGTCGATGTCATAATCCAACTCATTCTCTTCCTTCGCCTTAATAGACTGAATCATAATGAGCAAACAAATTGTCATTCCTACACAGTATCCAATAAAGAAGATTAACCACGTCATGCCATCACTTCCTCTTTAAAATGAAATAAGACGCCACCAAGATCACGGCAGCGCCTACGATAATTGCTATTGGTTTAATCATTAACAAATATATCTGGCCCCTTCTTCAACGCGTACGAGAAACCCGAAATAAATACAACACTAAATATAATAATAGAAGACCACATATTAAAATGATATTCTTTACCTGCAACTAAATTATATATGTTATGGACCAAGAAATTAGCACCTATAATAATTCCGCCTAACATTGAACTAATTAAAATGCTCATTAAATAAAACTTGAACTTCTGGAACATTTCCCTTCTACCCCTTTTCTAAAATAAATTTCATTTAGGTTATACCAGAAAATTGCACCATTTATTTTCCATATATTATCAAAACTATGTTTTAATTAAGGTTATTTTAAGGAAGACATTATCTATTCAAATATCCATTTTGTTCAATAAAAAAAGAACACTATAAAGTGCCCTAAGCTTCTGAGTATTAAATATACGACAATGCCCAGCCCGTTCTAATGGCGCAACATAAAAGAGCTTTATAGCGGAATATATATAGCTCTCGGAAAAGGAATAAGTTGGTTGGCATTGACTCGATATTGTATGTTTGGGAATTCCTTATGTGCAATAAAAAAAGAGCCCTATAAGGTGCTCGTCCGATACGATTATAAAGAATGAATACGTCGTGTTCAGTTATTAGTATATGCTTGTCTCATTCAAAGTTTTACTTTTTTAATGTGTAATTTCTATATAACAAAGAAAAAAGCACCCGTTTTGGATGCTTAATGTATACTAATATTAATATTGAATAGCTCTATTGATAGACTTTCTAGAACAATGAATATACTAGCTGAAGCTGATCTATATCCAATATTCTTTCCTGTAACATTAATAGTAATCTCCGCTAAATGGGTTTGCACATCATCTTTTTCAAAAATTTTATCTTCAACCTTTTCAATTATTGCTACATTATCTACTTCTTTAAAAGTTTTCAGCAATTTTGTTTCTAATAAAGTAAAATCAAAATTTTCATCTTTAACTACATCAAATTTAATCTTCATTTTTCTTTCCCCATTTTTAACTAGTTAATATATTAATATCAGTATAATTATATATACTTTTATTACACAATTCAAAAGTTATGTTTTACAAAACTCCCCATAGTTCACATATTTAATAGAGAGAAATAGAAAAACAAATGGCAAAAGTTCCTCTTCCAAGGTCAAGATAACTCTCAACCTTCTCCAAGTCACCGCAACACTATATATTAGCTACACGCTTCACATTTGGTTAATTCGGTGACTGGGAGAAGACTAAGAATCTTCTCGTTTATACTCCATAGAGTCGGCTACTTAATGTCATTTTCGCCAATTACGTTTACACAACGTGATTATATCCAGACGCATATGTTTCTTCCTACGCCTTGTTTGAACCAATACACAAGACTGAGGGGAAGGTTCAGCTGTATTGGCTCAAACAAAGAGCGGAAGCTCTCTGCTCGTTTAATCGTTTAAGAAGAACCTAGCTTACGTTACATTAGTAAATATTGTGAGTAATTACTAATAAATTAAGTTATTCCTTCTATCCGGGAACGTGGCCCATTCAATCGAACGAACCATCATCCCACTTGGTAAACGATCCAGTTTTAACATAGAAATCAAGAATTCACATGACAGGTGTGATTTTACTACCTATGAGCCTACAAACGAAAGGCGGTACGTTTATACACTCAATGAGAAGTAAAATATAAATAATTTCGGGAAGCTCTTATCCCCTCTAGCCTCCGCGTCACCGAGTAACGTTATTATAATGGGAACGCTATCCCCAAAACGTATTCTCTTTTCAAAGAACTGTTTATAGGAATAGCTTATAATTTTCCGCATTTTATTTAGTCCCCCAAAAAGTTCGCGGTTTGTTCGCGTTTTTTAGATAATCCCTAACGATGTAGCAATCAATTTCACGGCACTTTGCTTCTTCTCATAGAAGTAAGTCTTTTTGAGTAGTAGATCATGATAAACATCTGAATCTTTTACTCTTTCATTCGTTAAGAACTTCATTGTAATAATGTCTCTTTCTTCCTTATCTAAGATATAGTCCAAAGTCTTCTCTATCTGTTTCACCTTTAATTCGCTTATTCTTCTTGAATTTCGTATCTCTGGAAACAAACTGATTCCTTCTTGTTCCACTTCATTATTGAATCTCATCTTTAATGCACGGTATTCCTTTAAGATGCTGACTACTTCCTTTTGCACTTTCTTGTCATCGATTGCTGGTAATAAAGTTAATTGTTCCATGAAGGAATCCCCCTATTTCGAATTTGTAATTTTAACATCACATAAGGTACGTGAAATTTTACCATCTCATTGTTGAATAAGGGAATATCGCGCATTAACATAGCCCCCACCACACTATTGCGCATTATTCCGTTATCCATTAAGCCTTTAATAATTTACGTGTCTTGCTGGCCATCTTCTCTTTCGCTGCTTCAATATTATTAGTTACCTTTTGATAGTCCTGATCAAATTGAATCATGCCATCAAACATAACTGGTGCTACTGCTTCATCAACGTATTGCAAATAATCCACTGGCGCTCGTTCTGTCTGTTCTACTAAGTACCCATAAATATCAAAGTCTGCTCGTGGTATCGACTTCTTACCTTTTGGTTGTTGCGACATTCTTACGTAAGATTGAATGACTGATAGTGGTACTGCAAATACTGACTGGTCTTTACTAAACCCAACAAGGAAGAAACAAATCGCTCCCATCTTCTCCGCTGTATCTAGATAATCCAATTGATGCTGCGCGATGTTCTTTAGATCGAATCGATTTATCTCATTTGTAGACTTTGCTTCAAACGCTATAGCTCGTCCTTTATACACACCGTCATAGTCTACTGTACTTTTAGATTCGTAATATCCATCTTTCACACGACCATAAACCATTTTTAATACCTTCACAGGAGTCGGGCGCTTGTTTATAAGCGCCACTCCCTCTCTTTGATACATTTCATTCGATAGATTAATAAGCTTCTCAAAAGCCATACCACGGTTACCTTGTCCCATTTTTATTCCTCCATTTCTTTCTTGCACTCTTCAAGAAAACCAATAACTTCCTGAACATGCTCCCTTGTCGTCATACTCTCCATTACGTATCCTCCATCGTTATAAACATTGACCTTATTCCCTGTAAACTCCATTCCGCACATTCCATCTGCACCTAATAGCTTTACATTACCTTTCATTCTCCCAACCTCACTTTCTATTCAAAGGATTATTTTATTAAGTTGTGTTTCTTCAACCGAAACCAAGTCTCCATGCCTTTTACGTCCTTCTCATAAATTGGCATTACATATATCTCTTCGTTTATTAACAGTTGGAACTCTACACATTGTTTTTCTCTGTTCCACCCATAAGATGCCATCGGAACCATTTTCGGCTCTATTTTTCCTCCCATTTTCTCTTCCTCCCTTGAATAAAACTCAATATTCCGTAAATACTGTAGACACATGGTTATCTTTCTCCGTTTTCCTTACATGAGCAGTTAGCTTTTGCTAGCTGCTCTTTTGTGATTCATCGTCACATTATGATGAAATGTTCATATATTATCTCGAGGCAAAAACCCTAATTTACTTTTCAATATCTCACTTTTCCCTTAAAGAGCACTTTATTTAGTGCTCTTTTGGGTGTTTCAAATTACTACAAAATGAAATTTTTATAAAGTTTTTAAAAAGCCATCTAAATATCTATAATTCCAAACATATAAAACATTAAATGTGATAATATTATTATGAAGATATTTACCGACTAACTTTTTTGCCCTAGCCTTACGTACTAGGGCATATTTATTTTTTAGTGTGTAATTCCTCCCTCATCTAAAATAGCGTTTTTATTAAAAACTCTTCGTAATTCAATAATTCACAATGAGTGTATTTATATTCTCTTTTCAGTTAAAATAAAAAGCATTCAAATAAACGTTTGAGAAAGGAATATAAATGACACGAATTATACTTTTTGATGGAGACTGCAACTTATGTAACCAAAGTGTTCAATTTATTATTAAAAGAGATCCTAAAGGATATTTTAAATTTGCATCACGCCAAAGTAACATAGGTATTCAGTTATTAAATCAATACAACATTAGCGAAACAATAGATAGCGTGGTATTAATTGATAATAATAAGGCTTATACAGAATCAGATGCCATACTGAATATTTGTAGGCACTTAAAAGGAAGTTGCAAATTATTTTTCATCCTTTTAATAATCCCAAAACCTATTCGGAACCTTTATTACAAAAAAATTGCAGAAAATAGATACAACTGGTTTGGCAAACAAAAACAATGTCTTATCCCTACTCCGGATATCAAAAAAAGATTTTTAGAGTAGTTAAAAATATAAATATTCCCAGGAATCTCTCTTTGAGAGATTCTATTTTTTATTCAGCAAAATAACGATTTTGTTAAAAATTTTTCACCTTTTAACTGGACAAGCATATGTTATCGTATGGAGACTCTCCGATCATAGAAATCTACCTTTCTTGTCAAAGAGCATACTTATATGTGTGCTCTTTTTCGCTTGTTATGAAATAAGAATTTTGTTCAGTTTCACTCTAAAAGTAAAATTTTCATTTTTTCATTCAACCAAGTTCATAACACATTCTTTTCTTCCCATAAAATAATGATTAGGTGCCCCACGCGCCTTTTATTCACTGGAAATAATACCTTTTACGCACTTACGTATTAGAAACTTCATTTCTGCTTCTTCTGCAATAGCAATTTTGTTCACTTTTTCGATACATTTATGAAACATTCATATGTTATCTTCAGTACGTTCTTTTCTTTTTATAAAACCGTGTGAGATATACCAAAACAGGAAGCCCTAGAGCCCTAACCCTAGGGCTTCTTGTTTTTAAAATAACGATTTTGTTTGACTTTAGTTCTTACATAAGACCGACTAGACACTAACATTTTTATGTAGTACAATTCCTATCAGAAAAATGTTAGGAGATTTATTTATGACTTTTGAAGATAATCGTAAATTAGGAATTCAACAAGGATGTATAGTAATAACAGATCAATCACAATATCTTGTTGTTAAAAAGAATGAAAATTATTCTTTATTAAACATCGCAACTGCGGAATGCATAAACTTTGAAGTTTCACTTGAACATCTTGAAGAAATGGTCCAAGTAGATTTAAAAGAAAAAATTCAAGATATCATTCCACCAGAGAATATTAAAATAGTAGCTCAAAACAGAATATAAAATGTATTTTCTAAGGGCACTTTCGATAATGCTCTTTTTTCATGAACAGTTTCAAATACAACATTTTTTGATGACCCCTTATCTTTCCGTAAGAGGTCTTTTTTTTTATAGATATTTTGTTTAAATTTACCTTAATTCGCATCTAGTTTTCTTAACATTCAAATTAATAACTGTATAATATAATTAAACTATTTGTATGAGAGGTGATTTTTATGAAATGGAAACAAAAATACAATCCAAAGTATCTCTTTTACCGCATGTATAGTTATATTTATAAAGCTCTTGATGATATATCATGGTCCTTAAAATAATTTAGATTGGTATGAGTACACATTTACTGTGTGCTCTTTCCACAGTTCCAAGAACGATCCTTAACCTTGTGTTACGCGTCATAACGCTATGCCTCCTAATCCAAATCCATGATCTCCGCTAACGTCCTTGTACTTATCACCGTTTTTATAATTTGGATTCTTCCATGCTTTGCTATGGAATCGCTCTTTGCAGCTTCTTCATTTTCCGCTTCAAACCAATCTATTTTTTGTTTCTCATCTTGATCGTAAAAATGAACTTCAAATGTAGGCGTTATAGCGTTATGGCTATTACTACGCAGAAATTGTTCGGAAGTACTGGTTGCTGTATAGTCAAATCTTCCTATAACATCCTCAAAAGAGAGTTGACCGCTTCTCATGCCACAACGCCTTGTTTCTCTTCCTGCTGCATACGATGAATTTCCATTAACCTCGCCATAACGACATGACGCTTTCTATCCACTTCTTCAGGTGTTTGATTCCCTGCCGCGCAAATACATGGTGCGAATTGATACATACCCGTTCCCATATCGTTTCTAATTACTCCCGTTCCGTTACATGCACACATCTTATTTCCCCCTTAGAATCCTAAATGTTCAATACGTTTATCTGATGTTTCCTTAAATACAATCGCTTCAGCTTTTATGCCGTTCTATAACTAACTCCCTTAACTTGGTACAAGTATTTTTTGCTCATTCCGTACAAACGATCAGCTGCCGCGAATCCGATTTTGTCTTCCAATGTGTCTAAATCTTCATTACTTGTGTACCAAATCGGTAAATTCCGTAAGTAACGTTCATTAATAATCTTGTAATACATGTCCTCTTTGAACTCGCTGTACTTTGATTTTGCTATGTCATCCCATACAAGAATGTCGCAAGTACATAAATCATGAAGTAATTCTTTCAACCGTTTTTTATTATCGTTTAGGAACGCTGCATTTTGTATTTCAGCCATGATATTTACATCCTGCACACATAGTACTCTAGCTCCACGTAAACGCCCTGTGCGCTCATCTACGACCTTAAATTTATTCAATGCATATTTAGCTGCTGCTATTTGCAAATGAGTCTTCCCTAATCCGTACGAATTGTTTTCCTGGCGCATTTTATTCCGTTCTCCTGGAGGTAAACTTTTTAATCTCGTTTCACCCACTGACGCGATAAAACCGATACTATTCATCTTCGAATCTCTAATTTCGTTAAAGACTTTCAAATACTCGATCATTGCGTACTTAAAACGAGATTTTAGGCTTTTTCGTTCTAAGCATTCGCATTCGATAGCAACATCAACATATTTTCCTTTTAGAAATTCAGATGGTTCTTTAATGAATGTGTACCCTTTATCACCACATATCTCACAATCAACCGATGGTTTGAGCGAATCCTCTCCCACTGGTCGGTTGGATTCCTCTGCCAGTGCCTTTTTGTGCATAACTTCCGCCCGCTTCATTAAATCCTTCATTATATCCCCCAGTTTTTCCATTACCTTTCGCCCCTTTGTTTTTAAACTCTGTTTCTGATGCTTCAACATCTGCTAAAGTACGAATGTTATTGTTAGCCCACTGTTTCAAGATTCCCTCAGCATAGTTCCATTTAGCTTGCTTTTTTAATGCGTGTTCCATAGCTGCTATAACCAATTCTTCGCTTGTATCTTTAATCCACTGGTCTACATTCTCTGCCATGTATGGATTTAATATTCCGATGTTACTTTCATAGAATGAGAAGGGATTCTTACTACTATTACTTGTTGTTAAATTAGTATTGTTAAGATTAGTATTGTTAGTGTTTCCCTCAGACACTACCCCCAGTTTCTCTGGGACACTACCCTGGTTTCCGTCAGACACTACTAGTTTCTGTGAGACACTAGGGGTAGGGAGAACATAATAGATATTTGATAAGTTATTCCCTTGTTCATCTTTCCTGTTAACTTTTTGAATGTACCCTTTTTCTTCTAACGACTTGATACATTGGACAATTTTCTTTCTTCCACATCCAACTTTTTCAGTTAATGTTGTTAGTGAAGGGAACGCTGATTGTGTATCTCGATTTGCATGCCTTACAATTACCGCGTAAGCTTTAAACTCGTAAACATCCAAATCACAGTTGTCTATTGCGTCATTCTCTATCATGAAAAACCCGCGTCTTTTATCAATAAAATTCACTTAGTTCACCTTCTTCATTTCCGTTTCATAGAAGCAATCTGATTCATCGATTTCACCAGTTCTATAAACACTGTCTGTATTAATAACCCTACGAACCGGATACACGCACTCATATCCATCTTTAGCCATTTGATATATTCTTTTTCCGATTGCTGTTTTATTCGGATTACATAAATACTTATTTTCTTTCTTCTTACTTGGAATTAAAAACTTATATCGTTTTGCTCTGTATACCGTTTCCATTTACATCGCCCTCTCGCATATCGCAAATCCTTTCGATACTTTCAGGACCCTATAACCTGGGTAGCGTTTTGGATTTATATATTTCAGTACGTTTTGTTTGATTTCTTCCCGGTCAGTGCCTTTAAAGCACCAGCCAGGAAGAACAACTCTTGTTTGTGTGTTAATCATGCGAATTTAAGTTCCATGTTTTCAAAGTCAATTTCTGTTTGTGGTTCTTCTTCTTTTTTCTCTTGTTCTTTCACACGTTTCTTGTGCTCTAAATCCAAGAACTTAACAAGTCCCGTAAGCTGTTGAAGATTCAACTCTGCTGCTGGTACTTTGAAATGTTTAACCGCGATTTCTTGCAAGTCATCATTTGTCATGTTGTACTCTTGAAGTTTGTTCATTACTTCGCTTTGCTTTTTCTTTAACTCAGCTTCTGGATCTACTGTCTCGCCTTCTTCTACTTGAATCTGACTTGGCTTGTTAGGCGTGATATCTACACGTTTCTCACGTTCATAAGATGGAACACTATCTACTGGACTAGATGAAACTGCTTCATCCTCATTAATTTCAATTCCGTACTGTAATTTCGCTGCACGTTTTATTGCATGTTTCTTGAACATATCGTTGAACCAGTTGTTCCACATATGTTTGTTTGTGCCGTTCTTCATGTGAATTACTTCATCTGTTTCCATCATGACCACAACATCTTTAAAGCCGTCACGTTGAGCTACTGCATAACAACCAATTACTTTCCCACGAGGGAATTTGACTTGATGCTTTCTAATAATCCATTCACCTTCTTGAGAACGATCAGCTTCAAATTCGTCATTTTCATGAACTGTTTGAACATCAATACCTTTATATCCATTCTTTTGTCGTGCAAGGTGTAGCACGCCTTCTACTGAGACTTGAATGCTCATTTTCCCGCCGTATACGATGCAATAAATGTGATTTTAGAAAGGATTAAGCTCTGAGTTAACGCAAGTTTGTACGAATAAAGAAAATTGTTCATTTGTTGTTCCAGTTGCAATTGTGTTTTTTATTGTGTCTAACTCCAATTTTGTAAAGTTACCGATTACCTTATCTGTATTAGGTGCTGCTGTTACTTGATTAGTCATCTATTTTTCCTCCTTGATTTTCACAATTACTTCTGAAATGTTTTTCTTTGCTAATAGAATTAATTCCGCATGTTTACTTTCGATTTCAAAGAATTCTTTTTCTAACATCGATTTGATAATCTTCTTTATAACATTTACATCTTTCGCTTCCATTTCGACTTCATAGTGTGGCTGATCATCACCTACAACGATATCTGTGTAAAAAGTAACTCTGTATTTATGCATTGTTTTTTTCCTCCTTTTGAATTCCTTCTGCTTTTATCGTGAACTCTGTATCTTCAACCTTCGCTATGATTAGCTGTCCTGCTGGCTTCGTGAAATGTAGTATACTTTCAGCGTTGTCAACGAAAGTAGGGACTACTAATTGAGATTGCTTGCTTAACACTTCAACAAGTTCTAACCCCGCTTTAATCTTTTCTGCTGTAGAAAGTCTGCTGTATGGCTTACCATCCATTAAAATTTCAAATGCAGCTCTTTCTTCGCCGTTTTTAAGAGTTTCATAGAGCTGTACATCAATGTTTGTAAATAAACTTTGAATCTTGCTTACCATCAACTCAGAACGCTTCGTACGGAAATCTTTAATCGCATCAATGATTGCTAATGATTCATTCTTTTCTTTGCGAATCTTCTCTTGTGTACTTGCTGCTTCATCAATTTCTTTTTGTAGTAGCTGTAACTGTTGTGACTGTCTAAGTAATCCGTTTAACTCGTAAATCTTTTTATCGATTTCTCCTGTTTGAGTGAGATCAACTTCTTCAAGTGACATCTCTTCTATAGAAGCTTCTAGTTCCTTTAGTTTCTTAACCATGTTTGAACCGATCTGTTTCGCTTCTTCAAAGCGGTTAATTTTGTTCTGTTTAACCTGTTCAACTGCTTCATCTTGCAAGGCTTGTCCACATGTGTGGCAGGTGTCTTGTAATTCCTCGTCACGTATACCAAGAACCAATTCTCTTTGCTTTAATACTTGCTGCTTTATGCCATCAATTTGATACTGCGCTTGGTTGTACTGTTGTTGTTTTTTCTGTGAGTCCTTAATTGTTTTATCGATTTCTGAACGTTTTATTTGTAATTCAGATAGTTGTGATTCAATTTCTTCTTTATTAACATCTGTACTTTCCACTTTTTGCTTCTCATACTGTTCTTTTAATGTGATAACTCGTTCGCTTGCACGCTCATATGATTTCTCATGTGTTTTCTTGCGCTCTATATGAACTTTCTGTAAGTCTTCTATTGAAAGTTTCTTTAAGTTTTCTTCTAATAACTCAACTTGTATTTTTGGTAACTCAACGAATACTTCTTTCTTTAATGGCTCACTCACATATGTAAGTAGTTGTTCACGTTGCGTTTGCCAGTGTTGTGAGCTGAAGTAACCAGGATTGAATAGTGATAGGAATGCTTGCTTATCAAACAACTCGTCTACAAATGATTCGAACTCCTTAGCTTTCTTTGGAACCTCATTAATAAAATATTTCGCTGTTTTCTTTTGAGCTTTACCGATTAAAATATCTTTGTCGTCTACTTGGATAAAAAGTTCAACTTTCGTTTCTGCATCTTCATTACCGATTGGTTTCGGTTCGTTTTTAGTTCCGTATGGATCAATACCGTATAAAACCCATGTAATTGCTTCACCTATTGATGATTTACCCGCGCCATTCGGGCCACTAATCGTTGTTATTTCACCAAATGCCACATTAAGGCTGTCATGATTTTTAAAATTAGTAATACGTAATTCTTTAAAGTTGATTTTCATTATTTTTCCTCCTTGTTTTGAGGAGAAACCATTTGGTATAATAGAGGTGCGTTATGTCTTATAGTTTCTCCAAACCGTCCTAGGCGTAGGGCGTTTTTTTATTTTCTCAATATTAATTAACGAATGATTCTGTTAATATTTAATTACCGATATGTGTAACAACCGGCCTGTACTTCTGTACGGGCTTTTTATGATGCTTTCACGCATCGGAATATCCAGGAACCCATTTGCTAGGTGGGGGATACCGTTAGATTACTGAATATTCCGACAAGCGAAGGCTTGTCTATGTTCATGATTTCGTAACATCTATATATAAAGTTCTTATAAATTATGTGTTACACTTTGTACATTCCAAGAAGTCCTTATGGAGTCGACAACTCAATACCCTTAGTTATTACCCTGCATCCCCTGTAGGGTTTTTTCTTATTTAGCTAGAGTGATATACTTGTATGTTTCCTCAACCTTATCTGCGCTGTTATGTACCCCTCTAGCTCTTAAATCCTTTATGATCCACAAGATTTTCTTTTGTTCGTATTCATCTCGTTGCTGTTTATCCATCACTTTTCATCCTTCATAATCCGTTTGTCTATGCGTTCCATCAGATAGATGAATCCTGCAAGCCCGATAACTGCCACCAATATCATTAAATGTGAGAATGTGCTTTCTTCCATTGTTTACACCGCCTTCTGTTCGTTTTCTTTCTTCAGTCGGTCTATGATGTAAGCTTGTCCCTTTGGTGTTACGTATGTTGTTGTCCATGTGAATGCTTCCCCATTTGGCTTTTTCTTGACGCCTTGTGAAACCTCAAATAATTCTCTTTCGCAACCTTTTTGCGTAGGCTCTGTTGAGTTCTTAAACATTAGGCCCCACTCACGCAATTTATCGAATAATCGTTTCTGACCAATTTTGATACCTTGCTTCATTGCTAACTTTGCAACTTCTCCGACTTTTAATGTTTGATCTGACTGCATACACGCTTCAGCGAATGTTACGAGTGGTTGTTGCTGCACGATTTGTTGTTGTGTTGCTGCAAGCTTTTCTTTCTCTTCTTTTAATTTAGTGAGAAGGCCGATTGCAAAGTCTGGGTTAGTTACCGCTTGTTCCAGGACTTGATCTGTCATGTATGCTCCGTGTTTTCTAATAGAAGGAAGCACTTCAATCGCTAACCAATCTTGAAAAGCTTCTGCTACTTCGTTACTTGCTTTGAAGGCTAACTTGTACACTAAAGGCTCTGGAATTAAATCTCCTTTCGCCACTTGTGGCGAATTCTTAGGAAGATAAGAATTAACTCTGTTCCATCTCACATACTTCCTTCCATTTTTGATATCAACTATCCCTAAGCTCTTAGCAACTTGTTCTAGATCAAACAACACTTCGCCATTTTCGAATTTTGCTGATACCTCAAAAATTTCATTTTTAAATTTTGTTAATTGATTCATATTTTCACTCCTTATTTATAGTTCGAAAAAATCGAACTTGATATTTAAAAAAATATTGATTTTAAAGTTATCCAGTTCTATTTATTCAACCCTTTTAAAAAGGTCTTCCACAGGTATTGAAAATACTCTAGAAATAGCGAAAGCTGCCTCTTTACCTGGTGATTTAGTACCCTTAATATATTCACAAACCGTAATTTTAGAGCGTTTTATCTCTTTAGCTAGCTGTATTTGCCTCATTTCATTTTCATCAAGCAAACTCGACAATTTTTTGTTGTCAAAAATCATTTTCCTGTTCACCTCGCTTACAAGTAATACTATATCAAAAAGTTCGAAAAAAGGGAACTATTTTCTAAAAAAACTTTTCATTTTCTTAAAATGCATTAATCTTAATTTCCAGAATATTAACACTACTATAGTTTGCTCTGAGCGAACTTTTATAATAAAATGAACTTAATTACTGTAACACTACTATAGTATTACTGCGGTACTAATGAAGTTATTTATTAACTAATCAGATATAAGTTTGAATTTAATAAAAAAAGGTGGATTAATTATGCGTGGGGATAGGGTAAAACAATTAAGGAAAGAAATGAAGTGGACACAAGAAGAATTAGGTAATCGTGTTGATTTAAAAAAATCAACAATATCAGAGATAGAGAACAATAAGAAAGATGCTGGCAGAAAAGCTATTACAAAAATTGCTACAGTTTTAAATTGTACTACTGATTTCTTATTAGGACTTTCTGATGATCCTGAACTGAAGGAAGAAGAAAATAAGATTGTTACTGAAGAAGGTAAGAATATAATGTCTTTAATCGAAAGTCTTCCAGAAGAGGAACGAAAGAAAGCTTGGGAACAATTAGAGATGTATGTTACTTATATGCAAAATAAAAAGAATGATTAATCAAAGAAGACAGCCCCACAATGGCAGTCTTCTTTTTATGTACTTGCTTTTTCTTTATATGACTCATCAAGGCATACCTTTAAAATTTCCTCTGCTTTTACTGAAGTCCCCAATTTCAAACTTAATTTTACTGTTTCCCTAGCTAATTGTTCTTTCGTCATCATAAATTCTCCCTGTATCTTCTTTGTAGTTTATGAATTTTTCACGATATATCAATTTTCACTTAAATTAAGAAAAAGCGAGTTTCCTCAGAAAGCACAAACACCAACGCCACCTATTTTTATGTCCATATTATACCACGAATAAGAACGTACGTTCTTAAAGATATGTATTATTTAAATATTTTTCTAATAATATATTATTTTTAATTCATAACGCTAAAACTTCAGCCAATGATGGTATTTGGAATTAATAGATAAAAAGAGAGATTCAACTCTCTATTTTTATTTATTTTCGACAAAATATAACAATATAAAAATTAATAATTTGCTATCATTGTGTGGAAATCTTACATTTATCAACAAATTATTATTGTATTTTCACTTTTTAGAATGTAAAATTTTTCAATGTAAATACATACCATTTAGGGAGATGAAGAAAGTTATGAAAAAATTATTAGCTTCAGCAACAGCATTCACACTATTAACAGTTGGGTACAGCTCTGCTGCATTTGCAGCCAAGAGTCCTAATGACACAAAAAACTGCGAACACTTTAAAAGTCAACAAGAGGCTCAAGCATTCTGGGATCAAAATGGATATGGTGTCGGAAATGATCCACATCGCTTAGACAATGATAAAGATGGTATTCCATGTGAAGATTATAAGTATCCAACAAGCACAAATACTACAATAGACAATAAAGAGACTATTAAGCCTCAAGAACAAACTAAGCAGGAAAATACGAAACAAGAGCCTGTAAAACAAGAAAATACACAACAAAACAACCAAGCAACAAACAATAAACAAGAGCAAACAGCTGTAAAGGCTGAAACAAAAAAACAAGGTGAAAAATTACCTAATACAGCATCAAACGGTGTTACAATGATGCTTGCAAGCGCTGCTTTAGTATTAGCAGGTTCAGTTCTTGTATTCCGTCGTAAAAAAACGAATGCCTAAACTAATACCTAAAAACGGCAGGAATATTCCTGTCGTTTTTAATGTGGAGTGATAAGTTTGAAGAAACTTGATTGGTTGGGAGTTTTATTAATTACTATAGGCTCCTTTGCTTTTGTTTATTACTTTATAGATTGGTATGACGCAAGAAAAACTGTTGAAGCCTTAACAAGTACTGAAATTCAACAATATAAAAGTATACAACCTGTCACTAATGATAAAAAAGATGTCAAAAATGAATCAAACAAAGAACAATCCCAACATATTCTACCAAATCAAGAACCTAATCTTAAAAATACTAGTGAACCATTAACAGAATCACCAAAACAGATCCCAGCTTCTCAAGTTCAACATAAAATGGGAGAACAAATCGCTTACATGGTTATACCGAAAACTAAGCAGAAATATCAAGTTTACTGGGGTGCTGATGCTAAAACTTTAAAAAAAGGGGTAGGAATGTTTGTTAGTGATATTACAACCACTCCTTCTGGAAATGGACATACTGTTTTAAGTGGACATCGTGATACGGTATTTACTAAATTAGGAGATTTACAAGAAAATGATTATATATTAGTTGAGTATGATAAAAGAGTATACATTTATCAAATTCAAAAACACTGGATTACAGATGCAAATGATCGTAATGTAATTATCGAAAAAGATAAACCAACATTAACACTAACTACATGTTATCCATTTAACTATATTGGGGATGCACCTGAGCGATACATCATTGAAGCATCTTTGGTTGCTATTAATTGAGAGTGAGAGCTATTGCTCTCTTTTTTTATTTTCGTCGACATGATACAACAAAAGAGTTGTAACTGGATTTGTTATGCTTGGATGAGAAATCTTACATTTTATCAATAGTTAGAAGCACTCTTTCGAGTGCTTTTCTTATTTCTCAATAACCGACATTACTTAACGTGGTAAAATAATAATTGGATTGGCATCCGATACCATATTACGATGGTTCAAATCGCAAGAAGGCACCTTAGGGTGTCTTTTCTTTATGCATTAAAAAGGTATCGACAGCATTACATAGAAAAAACAAGCTAAGAGTATGCAAGGTTTTATACAGTTTTTCGACGAACACAGTAACAAACGAGAACTCTAAAACTGTGCCAGGATAGGAATATATATATAAATAAACAGACCCATAGAACAATAAAAGGAGGTTCCCTTGTGAAAGTAGGTATTCCTCCTTGTCCTTGCTACCGATAGTAGGACGTTATGTTAACTATATACGAATATCATATTCATCCAAAATTGCCCTTATTAATGGTACAATTAAAGTCTCGGAGGGATATTATGGGAATTTATTATGTATTACTGTTTCTTATATTCGGCACTGCAATATTCTTATTTTTCTTGTCTAGTTCATCAAAAATTAAGGCTAAAAACCTATCATTGATAATCGTCTGTTTAGGGATAAACCTACTCATAAGTCCAGTGGCTTTTTTTATAGGCGGGATAGCTGATTATGCAGGTGTGGTGGCTAATTATGGAGCTTATGTTGCGGGTGATTCGGCAACAGCTCCTCCTTTAGTTAGTCATGTGCTTTATTTTTTAGGAGGATTTCTCTTCATTCAGGGAATACCGCTCCTCATACTACTTTTAGCTTTTTGGAAGTTTACAAGAGCAAAGAAAACAAAACAAGTATAAAACACATAACGAATAAGTGGATGCCTTTTTAGAGGAGAATTGAATCTCTCCAATCAGGAGAAGTTTAAAATAACTTCCAATAACGAGAATTATGTAAACATAAAAGTCCTCCAGTTAAACAACCCGGAGGACTTTTAATAGTTTTCTAAGTTATCTTCCAAATACACTCAATCCTAAATAAATCAAACTATAACTAATTAAAGCACTTGCAAGCATCAAACCTATTTTTATTAATTTGTCTTTTATATTCGGCTTTACTTCACTTATAGGTTTTCCCTCTATAAAATCAACTATTTGACGATAAGTTTTTAAATTATGCTCTTTTTTTATGTTTTCAACTTGCTGTGATGAAAACATAAGCAAAATCGTAAGTACCAAAGGTATTATAAGACCATAATAACCAAAAAAGTAAAATACAGGTGCAATAGAAATAGGAAGTATAATCATTGATGCTAACATGATATAACTCCACTTAAAGAAAGTTGATTTTTGAAGTTCTTCTTTCATGATCTTTACATCTCCTTTAACTAAATCATCCAGGGAGACGTTAAAGAGAATACTCATCATTAATAAATTATGAATATCTGGATAGTTTCTTTCATTTTCCCAGTTAGAAATAGATTGTCTGGAAACATGAATTTTTTCTGCTAACTTCTCTTGGGACATATTATCCCGTTTACGAAAATATTGTATTTGTCTACCAATGTTCATCTATACATCTCCCTTAAGTTTGAGGTTAAGTTAAAGGCTAATTAAAGACTACCAAATTTCTTTATAATAGCATGATTCTAAAGTGTAAAAATGTTTTATCATGCTATTCACCCCTGTTTTTGGGTGTGA
>NZ_JAKUDX010000019.1:0-48434 GCF_022662615.1 Bacillus cereus group sp. BfR-BA-01523 | reverse complement strand
ACATCTTCATTTTTCGATGTCAACTAAGTTTTTCAATTTCTTTTTTGTCGTTTTCTGCGTTTCCGCATCAGCGACGGTTATTAATATATCATGTAGAAAAATGAAATGCAATAGTTTTTCTAATAAAATTTTTAACTTAGTAAAAAAGCATAAAAACAGCAACTTTCTTCTATATAAGTATAGTTTTTTAATCTGGCATCCACTTAACGAGCAATAATCTCGCTTTCCTTTTAATAGAAGGTTTCTCTCCCCTCAAATAAAGAAATAAAAAAAGCTTTGGAGAAATCTCCAAAGCTTAGTCTTGTTTATGGCGCATAGCTGGGAATAATAGTACGTCACGAATAGATGGTGCGTTTGTTAATAACATAACAAGACGATCAATACCGATTCCTAACCCACCCGTAGGAGGCATACCGTACTCAAGAGCTTCGATATAATCATCATCCATCATGTGAGCTTCGTCATTACCTTGCTCGCGCTCTTTTAGTTGAGCTTCAAAACGTTCTTTTTGATCGATTGGATCATTTAACTCAGTGAATGCATTTGCATGTTCACGCGCAACGATAAATAACTCGAAACGATCTGTGAATCGTGGATCTTCGTCATTCTTTTTCGCAAGTGGCGAAATTTCTACCGGATGACCGTAAATAAATGTTGGTTGGATTAATTTATCTTCTACTTTTTGTTCGAAGAACTCATTAATAATATGACCAACTTCCATTGTATTCTTAATTTCCACATTATGTTCTTTTGCAAGTTCACGCGCTTCTTCTACACTCATTGGATTCCAGAAATCTGCTCCAGAGTGTTGCTTAATTGCATCTACCATATGAAGACGTGTCCATTCTGGATCTAGATTAATTTCATAATCACCATATTGGATTGTTGTTGTACCCAATACTTTTTTCGCGATATGAGCAACCATATTTTCTGTTAGTTTCATAATATCATTATAATCAGCGTACGCTTCATATAATTCAATCATCGTAAACTCAGGGTTATGACGAGTTGATACACCCTCATTACGGAATACACGGCCGATCTCATAAACCTTTTCTAATCCACCCACAATAAGACGTTTTAAATGAAGTTCAATTGCGATACGCATATATAATTCCATATCTAACGCATTATGGTGTGTAGTGAAAGGACGAGCAGACGCTCCACCTGCAATCGCGTGCATCATAGGCGTTTCCACTTCAAGATAACCGTTGTCATCTAAGTATCTTCTCATTTCACGAATGATTTTACTACGGGTAACGAACGTTTCACGGCTTTCCATACTTGTAATTAAGTCCAAGTAACGTTGACGATAGCGTTGTTCAACATCTTTTAATCCATGGTATTTATCCGGTAATGGACGAAGGGATTTCGTTAAAAGTGTAAATCCTATTGCTTTTACTGAAAGTTCTCCAACGTTTGTTTTGAACACTTTACCTTCAATACCTACTAAGTCACCTAAATCTGCTGTCGTAAATAACTCGTACTCTTCATCTCCAACAGTATCTTTACGAACATAAATTTGAACTTGCCCCTGTAAATCTTGAATATGCGCAAATCCCGCTTTTCCTTTACCGCGTTTTGTCATAATACGACCAGCGATAGAAACAGTGATTTCTTTCTCTTCTAATTCTTCTTTAGAGAATTCTCCATATAGACTTACTAAGTCAGTTGTTGAATTTGTGCGTTCAAATCGTTTACCGAACGGATCGATTCCTTGCTCACGTAAATTATGTAGCTTTTCACGACGAACAAGCAATTGGTCGTTTAATTCTTCGTGGTTCATGTTATCCATGATATTAATATCACTCCAGCTCTATTAATTTTTACAATATATACAGTATAGCATTTTCTACTCAACTAGAAAAACTGCCAGCAACTAACTGGCAGTTCTTCTTTCTTTCACGTAATTATAGGAAGTGTATAGAAGAATGTCAATCTCCTATGCCCCCGTATTAACCAACATAAATTGTTTGTTGTTTCGCTTCTACTTCTTCTACAAATGCACCTAATACATTCGCAAGGTCTTCACGTGTGTCGCAAGTATTGATACCATTACGCACACTCGCATTACCACGAACACCTTTTAAATACCAAGCTGCATGCTTTCTCATCTCTCTTACAGCAACATTTTCGTTCTTTAAATCGATAAGACGATCTAGATGCAACATACATACATCAATTTTCTCACGCACTGTTGGTTCCGGCATTAACTCACCTGTCTCTAAATACTTTACCGTACGATAAATCATCCACGGATCTCCAAGAGCAGCGCGACCAATCATAACACCATCTACACCAATTTCATCAAGCATACGCTTTGCATCTTGTGGTGTTTCGACATCACCATTTCCGATAACCGGAATATTTACAGCCTGCTTTACTTGTTTAATAATATTCCAATCCGCTTTACCTTCATACATTTGCACTCGTGTACGCCCATGAACAGCTATCGCTTGTCCACCAGCACGCTCAACAGCTCTAGCATTTTCTATTGCGAAAATATGTTCTTCATCCCAACCAATACGCATTTTAACTGTAACTGGCTTTTCAACAGCATCTACAACCGCCGCTACCATCTCATATATTTTATTTGGGTCTAAAAGCCACTTTGCTCCTGCATCACACTTAGTGATTTTCGGTACTGGGCACCCCATATTAATATCAATAATGTCTGCTGTCGTATATTTATCTACGTATTTCGCAGCATCTACAAGAGTTTCTTTCTCTCCACCAAAAATTTGTAAACTTAATGGCTTTTCTCTCTCATCGATATATAACATATCTAATGTTCTTTTGTTATTAAGTAATATTGCCTTATCACTTACCATTTCAGCACAAACTAAACCTGCACCAAATTCTTTTACCGTCAAACGGAATGCAGAGTTACACACTCCCGCCATCGGTGCTAGTACAACTGGATTTTTCATCTCAATATTTGCAATCTTTAACACCCGACTTACTCCTTCCTTTACGGTCACTTTGGCATCAATTCGTCTATTGAAACGTTTAATGTTTTAGCGACTTCTACTACAAAATCTTGGGAAGGTGATCTATTGCCCCTCTCAACTTCACCTAAAACCGATACAGATACCCCTAATTCTTTCGCAAAACCTTCTTGCGTATAGCCTTTTAGCTTTCGAAAAGCACGAATGCGTCTTCCCCATTTTTCTGCTTCCATACCGTTACTCCCTCTCGCCTTTTCATTTCTTCTACTTGTGAACGTGAAATGTCTTGTTTTATATCTTGATTGATTTCTAACAACGGAACGATAACAAAAGCTCTTTCGAACATCCGCGGATGCGGAACAATAAGATTCTCTGCTTCAATATTTTCTTGATTATATAGTAAAATGTCAAGGTCGATGGTCCTCGGGCCCCATCTAATTTCCCTTTTTCTTCCTAGGTCATTCTCTACCCTTTGTGTTACTTTCAATAATTCTTGCGGTGATAAATTGGTAGAAATTTTTATAACTAAATTTAAAAAGCAATTTTGGTCAGTATAGCCAACCGGATCAGTTTCATATACAGACGAAACATCATCAACTTGGATATGCTGGTTTTTATTTAAAAACTGAATTGCTTCAGTTAAATAAGTATAACGCCCCCCAATATTGGAACCTAATGCAATGTACGCTATATTATTCATGGACGCTCTCTCGTAATTTCTACCGCTACAGCACGATAATGTCCTGGTATCGGCGGATCCGGTTTAATTACCTTAATTGTACACCGTGAAATACCCTCATATTGTTTCAATATATCTGTAGCGATATTTTCAGCGATACTCTCTACAAGCTTATACGTTCTATCTTCAACAACTTTTCTACACAGCTCAAAAAGTTCCCCGTAATTGACAGAATGCTCTAAGTCGTCACTTTCTCCTGCGCGTTTTAAATCCAACTCCACCGTTAAATCTACTTTAAATCTCTGACCTAATTTATTCTCTTCTGGGAATACACCATGATAACCGTAAAACTCCATATCATGGATATAAATTTTATCCAATTACTTTACCCCCTTACCAATCATCGCGTCCATCATCTTAGCCATACGCGCCATTTCTTTCACATCATGAACACGGATAAACTCACAGCCCTTTTCAATACCAAGACAAACGGTAGCTCCCGTTCCTTCAAGACGTTCCTCCACTGGTAAATCTAACACATGGCCAATAAAGGACTTTCTTGAAGTACCTAAGAGAACTGGGTAACCCAGTACATTTAACTGTTCTAAATTGCGCATCGCTTCTAAATTTTGCTCAGGTGTTTTCGCAAAACCGATACCTGGGTCTAAAATAATATTCTCATCTCGCACACCAGCATCTTTAGCAATTTTAATACTTTCATACAAATCAGCAATCATATCGGCCATTAAATTGCGGTAATTCATATTATCTCGGTTATGCATTAAGATAATAGGCACATCATAATAGGCTGCAACTTCAGCAATCCTCGGTTCCGCCTTCGCTCCCCAAATATCATTAATAATATGAGCACCAGCTTCAATCGCTTGTTTCGCAACCTCAGCTTTATACGTATCAATAGAAATAGGTAGCTTTACTTCTTTTGACACTGCCTGAATCATTGGAACAACTCGCTTTATTTCCTCTTCTACTGAAACTTTAGCGAAACCCGGACGGGTAGATTCGCCGCCAATATCAATAATATGGACACCTTCACTTTTCATTTCTTTCGCATGTCGCACCGCAGCATCTACTTCGTTGTAACTCCCACCATCAGAAAATGAATCTGGCGTTACATTTAAAATCCCCATAATTAATGTCTTTTCATTTAAGTTCAATGTATATTCGCCGCAGCGCAAATCATAATCCCACTTCAAACTACACATCTCCTCTTCGCAATTCATTTCTGCTCCACAATTTCTCTCTCTGCACTCCATAAAGATCCATAAGTCTTTTTGTAACCACTCCCACTTTACCCGGGAAATCTTTCTCCTCTATACGATAAAGGGGGACAATCTCTTGAATAGAGTTCGTTACGAACACTTCATCCGCTGAAAGCAATTCATCTTTTGTAAAGAAACCTTCCTTTACTTCTATATCTAGCTCTTCAGCAGCCTTTATAATAAACGCACGAGTGATTCCGTTTAAAATCCCTGTTTCTAATGAAGGAGTATATAAAATATCTCCTTTAACAAAAAAGAGATTCGAAACAATACCCTCTGCAACATAACCTGTTTCGGTAAGAAAAATACCTTCCTTATTCACAACATTTCCAATTTCGCGTTTCCCTAAAATATTATTTAAATAATGATGGGACTTCAAGCGAAATGCACCCTCTGGTGTATTTCTCACTTGCTTTAAAATAACTCCTTCTTTTTCCACTACATTCCCTGGAGCTGCTAAAGGTTTTATAAAAACAATAACAGACGGTTCTTCATATACTTCCGTTTGTAATCCTATTTCATCTATACCCGCCGATACATTTAAGCGCACATATGCATGCTTTAACCCATTCTTAACAAGTAGATTCTTTAAAATAAGCATCACTTCATCTTTTGTCATTGTCCATTTGATTTGCAATATATCGAGCGCATCCATTAAGCGTTCATAATGATCATCCAATAAAAAGAGATGACCATTATAAATACGAAATGTCTCAAAAACCCCAAGTCCATATAGGTAACCGTGGTCATAAGGAGAAATTTTCGCTTCACTCGCTTCTACATACGCGCCATTTACGTAAATTAACACGATGTCACACTTGGGCTATATTTGCGAATGAAATTCTGTAGCAATTCTTTCCCGTGAGAAGTCATAATAGATTCCGGATGGAATTGTACCCCTTCAATCGGCAACGTTTTATGACGAAGCGCCATAATTTCACCTTCTTCAGTCCAAGATGTTATCTCTAAACAATTCGGTAACGTCTCTTTTTTAACGATAAGAGAGTGATACCGTGTCGCGGTAAATGGATTTGGGATATCAGAAAAAATCGTCTGCCCATCATGATGCATTAAAGATGTTTTTCCATGCATCAAACGCTCTGCCCTGACAACATCCCCTCCAAATACTTGTGCAATTGATTGATGTCCAAGACAGACCCCAAAAATCGGAAGCTTACCTGCAAAATATTTAATAACATCCATACTGATTCCCGCCTCATTAGGACTACATGGACCTGGCGAAATCATTAAAAAATCCGGTTTCATATTCTCAATATCCGAAATAGTCACTTCATCATTACGCCTAACAACAAGCTCTTGTCCAAGTTCTCCAAGAAACTGCACTAAATTAAATGTAAAAGAATCATAATTATCAATCATTAATATCATTTCTCTCACCTAACCGTTTCTTCGCTACTTTCTTTTGCACGCCATAAAGCGATTGCTTTTTTTAACGACTCTTTATATTCATTTTTTGGATTTGAATCAATTACAATACCCGCTCCAGCTTGCACATGCGCTTGTCCATCTTTAGCAAGTAGTGTTCGGATTACAATATTCAATTCCGTATCTCCAGAATAACCAATCCAACCAATTGACCCTGTATAAATTCCTCGGCGAACAGGTTCTAATTCTTCAATAATTTCCATCGTACGTATTTTCGGGGCACCGGTAATTGTCCCACCAGGAAATACAGCCTTCACCAAATCGAAAGCATCTTTATCTGCTTCCACCTCACCACGCACATTAGAAACAATATGCATAACGTGTGAGTATTTTTCAATCACCATAAATTCATCTACTTCAACAGTGCCATATTTACAAACCCGGCCCAAGTCATTTCGTTCTAAATCCACAAGCATTACATGCTCTGCTCTTTCCTTTTCATTTTCAATTAATTCTTTCGCTAATTCTTCATCCTCTTGCTCACTTGCTCCTCGAGAGCGCGTACCAGCAATCGGTCTTGTACTCACTTCTTTTCCTTGCTTTTTAATTAGCAATTCAGGCGAAGCACTAACAATTTGAAAATCTCCAAACTCCAAGTAACCCATATATGGAGATGGATTAATTTCACGAAGACTTGTATATATTTCTAGTGGATGTGTTTGTAATGTTCTTTCTTGTCTTGTCGACAAGTTTACTTGAAACACATCACCCGCTCCAATATATTCTTGAATACGTTCAACGGCCTTCATAAAGCCCTCTTCCGTAAAAGCGACTGCTTCATTTTTCTTTTCAGGAGATTCAAACGGCATAGTCACTTCGGGGGCTTCTTTCATCCAAAGACCCTTCCATTCATTTAATCGTTCTTCTGCCTCTTCACACTCATCTACATAATGCGTAATAATCCATAATACTCTCTCCTGTTGATCATACACAAACACGTCATCAAATAACAAAAAGAATATGTCAGGTATATTAATATCATCCTTCGCAAGAGAAGAAAGTTTTTCAATATAACGGATACAATCATAACTAAAGTATCCAATTGCCCCACCTTGAAAAGGTGGGTACTCCGGATTATAATCCGTTTTCCATTTCTCCATATACGCTTGCATTAAATCTAACGGATTCCCTCGCTTTATTGTTTCCTTACCACTTTCACTTATATGTAGCGTCTCATTCTTACCCTGAATTACCGCTACTGGATCCAGCCCAACAATATTATAACGACCACCACGTCCACTTTCTAACAAAATATGTTGCGGCTTATCCTGAGAAAGAAATTTATATTGCTTAAAGAAATCTAACTGATATGGAATAGAAAGCGCTAAAGATTTTCTTCGTTGCATATCAACACCCCGTCTTCTGTTATCCCACCCTCTTAAGCCAATCAAATCAAACTACATAAAATTATTTATATAGAGAATGATTATACTTGAGGGCTAGTGAAAATAAATTAATTATACTACTTCTTATTTTACATGAAGTTTTCTAGTCATTCACTCTTTTCCTTTTTCCAATCAAAAAAGAAAAAGCATCCTTTTTTAAGGATGCTTTTCAAATCACATTCACTTATGACTCAAATTGATAAAGTGGTGTACTTAAATAACGTTCACCGTTACTTGGGATAATAACAAGTACCTTTTTCCCTTTACCTAATTTCTTCGCAACTTCTGTCGCTGCATAAACGACTGCTCCCGAAGAGATACCAACTAAAATACCTTCTTCTTTAGCCACTCTTCTCGCATATTCGAACGCTTGCTCCGTTTTCACTTGAATAATTTCATCATATACCTCTACATCCAATGTCTCCGGAACAAACCCCGCTCCAATTCCTTGAATCTTATGTGGGCCTGGCTTTCCACCAGATAATACTGGTGAATCCGCAGGTTCTACCGCGTAAATTTTGATATCTTTATAAGCCTCTTTCAGCACTTCACCGGCACCTGTAATTGTTCCACCTGTACCAATACCTGCGATAAACGCATCTAATTGATCCCCCATCTGTTCAACAATTTCTGGACCTGTTGTTATACGATGGATTTCTGGATTCGCTTGATTTTGGAACTGTTGTGGTATAAAGTACCCATGTTCTTCTGCTAATTCAGTTGCCTTTCGAATTGCTCCGCCCATTCCTTCAGGTCCTGGAGTCAATACTAATTCAGCACCGTAAGCGCGTAATAAATTACGACGCTCAATACTCATTGTTTCTGGCATTACTAAAATTGCCTTATATCCTTTAGCAGCTGCTACCATCGCTAAGCCAATACCTGTGTTACCACTTGTCGGCTCAATGATTGTATCGCCCTCTTTTAATAATCCTTTATTTTCAGCATCTTCAATCATAGCTAACGCGATACGATCTTTAACACTGCTCCCCGGATTCATAAATTCTAATTTTAAGTATACATCTGCGCTGTCTGATTCTACGATGCGGTTCAACTTAACGATCGGCGTTTTCCCGATTAATTCTGAAACTGATTGTGCCACTCGCATTCCTGTCACTCCTAACACCGAGTATTTTTATTGGTTTTATCTATATTTAGATTTTGTCAGAAAATTCCCTATTTGTCAATCTATTTGGGCGGCTGATTCTCCACCTAAACTTCTTTATTACAGCTTCTCAATTAGACTTGTAATATCTTCTTTAGCGAATTTATGTCGTTCATTACAGAAGTGACAGTGAACTTCCGTCTCTTCTTCTTCTGCACGAATTTGTTCTAACTCCGCTTTACCTAAACTAATTAGCACACTTTCAATACGCTCACGTGAACATGTACAATTAAATTGAACATCCATTGTTTCTAGCACTTTCACTTTATCTTCTCCAAGCACTTCATACAGTAATTCTTCTGGAGAAAGACCTTGTTCGATTAATTGTGATACCGGTGGGATTTGTTGAAGACGCTCTTCAATAAATGAAATTGTTTCTTCCTGCGCACCTGGCATAATTTGAAGAATGAATCCACCCGCCGCTAATACGCTATCATCTCCATTTACAAGAACACCAACACCTACAGAAGAAGGTGTCTGCTCAGAAACCGCGAAATAATATGTGAAATCTTCCCCTAGTTCTCCTGAAACAATGGGAGATTGACCAATAAACGGTTCACGCATACCGATATCTTTAATTACCGTTACAAATCCTTCTGTACCTACCGCTTGATATACACGTAATTTTCCTTGTTCCGTTCCTTCAAAATCAACATGCGGATTCGTTACATAACCACGTACATCCCCATTTGCATGAGCATCGACTAAAATAGGACCAATCGGGCCGTTACCCTCTACTTTAATCGTTAACTTCTGCTCGCCTTTTAACATAGCACCCATCATTGTACCCGCAGTTAAAGAACGACCAAGTGCCGCTGAAGCTGTTCTCCATGTATCATGACGCTTTTGCGCCTCACTTACTGTATTTGTTGTACGTACACTATAAGCACGAACCTCTCCATTAAACGCTAACGCTTTTACTAAATAATCTTTCATACTTATTTATTCACCCTTCTCATGTTGTAAATTTGCATTACGCTCATATAACATATACAAACCTTTTAACGTTAAAAACGGATCTACAATATCAATTACATTTGATTCTTCTGAAATCAATTTTGCTAATCCACCTGTTGCAATAACTTTCGGTTCTTGCTTAGCTTCTTCCTTCATACGCTTAACAATACCTTCCACTTGTCCAACGTATCCATAAAGAATACCTGATTGCATTGCACTTACTGTATTCTTCCCGATAACACTACCCGGTTTTGTAATTTCAATACGAGGAAGCTTTGCTGCCCTGCTATATAAAGCCTCTGCCGAAATCATAATTCCTGGCGTAATGACGCCACCCATATAATGCTTCTCTTCGTTAATATAACAATATGTAGTAGCCGTACCAAAATCAACAATAATAAGCGGACTTCCATATAAGTGGATTCCTGCTACTGCATTTACAATTCGGTCCGCGCCTACTTCACGTGGATTTTCATATTTAATATTCAAACCAGTTTTTATCCCAGGCCCCACTACAAGCGGTTTAATTTTAAAATACTTTTCACACATACGCTCTAAAGCGAACATAATTGGCGGTACGACTGAAGACACAATAATACCTTTCACATCTTCAAAAGAAAGACCTTCATGCTCAAGTAACTGCTTTACAAGCATCCCATACTCATCTTCTGTTTTATGACGATCTGTTTCCATGCGCCAATGTTGACGAAGTTCTCCCTCTTCAAACACACCTAGTACCGCATTTGTGTTCCCTACATCCAATACAAAAATCATATTCTCACCACTTATCTTATTTAATCTATATTTGCGCAGTATGTATAAAACTTATAAAAACATCATATCACACATACTTATATAATCAGTTTTTCTATACTCATCATTGTACAAAAAGATTACTCTCTATTTCAATTTTTAATACTAGTTTCATTCAATTTTTTTTGCCACTTAAATTCATTCCACAAAAAAAAGGAGTGACTATTGTCACTCCTTTTTTTCTTACTTATCTTCTGTATCTTCATCGTCTT
The DNA here is from genome assembly GCF_022662615.1 of Bacillus cereus group sp. BfR-BA-01523. NCBI lineage: Bacteria > Bacillati > Bacillota > Bacilli > Caryophanales > Bacillaceae > Bacillus > Bacillus cereus group sp. BfR-BA-01523. The sequence continues at coordinate 37,549 of NZ_JAKUDX010000019.1, read as the reverse complement.
TCTTCATATTGATGTTTACTTTCACATCATCTGAAGATGTTGGACGCTCAGGTAATCTGCCATAATCATATAAATGATTAATTTGCTCTGCATCTAATGTTTCTACTTCAAGTAACGTTTTCGCGATAATATCAAGCTTATCTCGTTTTTCAGTAAGAATTTGTTTCGCACGAGCATAACAGTCTTTAATAATTATTTGCATTTCCACATCAATTTCATGCGCGATTGCATCACTGTAGTTTTGTTCTGAATGGAAGTCTCTTCCTAAGAATACCTGACCACCTTGTGAGCTACCAAATTGCATCGGTCCAAGCTTATCACTCATCCCGAATTCTGTAACCATACGTCTTGCAATACCAGTCGCACGTTGGAAGTCGTTGTGAGCACCTGTACTTGCTTCACCAAATACAATCTCCTCAGCTACTCGACCACCAAGTAAACCAGTGATTTTATCAAGTAACTCTGGTTTTGTCATGAAGTAACGATCTTCCTTCGGAAGCATTACCGCATATCCACCAGCTTGACCACGAGGGACAATTGTTACTTTATGAACGATATCTGCTTCATCAAGGACAACACCAATTACAGTATGGCCAGCCTCATGGAATGCAACGATATTACGTTCTTTTTCAGAGATAACGCGACTTTTCTTAGCTGGACCTGCAATAACACGATCCGTCGCTTCATCGATGTCACTCATATCAATTTTCTTCTTATCTTGACGCGCAGCTACTAAAGCAGCTTCGTTTAATAAGTTTTCAAGATCGGCACCAGAGAATCCTGGTGTACGAGTTGCAATTGCTCTTAAGTTGACATTCTCATCAAGCGGTTTATTACGAGCGTGTACCTTAAGTACAGCTTCACGACCATTTACATCTGGACGATCTACTGTAATTTGACGGTCAAAACGACCTGGACGTAATAACGCTGGATCAAGAATATCAGGACGGTTTGTCGCAGCGATGATAATAATACCTTCATTTGCACCGAATCCATCCATTTCAACAAGCAATTGGTTCAACGTTTGTTCACGCTCATCATGACCACCGCCAAGACCCGCGCCACGTTGACGTCCTACTGCATCAATTTCATCAATGAAAATGATACAAGGAGCATTTTTCTTTGCATTTTCAAATAAATCACGTACACGGGATGCACCGACACCGACGAACATCTCTACGAAGTCAGAACCACTAATAGAGAAGAACGGAACGCCTGCTTCACCTGCAACAGCACGTGCTAGTAAAGTTTTACCTGTACCTGGAGGTCCCACTAATAGAACACCCTTCGGAATACGGGCACCAACTTCAGCGAACTTACGAGGGTCTTTCAAGAATTCAACTACCTCAACAAGTTCTTGTTTCTCTTCATCCGCTCCAGCAACATCTCTGAAACGAATTTTTTTCTTTTCATCATTGTATAGCTTCGCCTTACTTTTCCCGAAGTTCATAACACGGCTACCGCCGCCCTGAGCTTGGTTTAATAAGAAGAAGAATAAAATGAAGATAATGACAAACGGAATGATAGAAGTAAAGAACGTTACCCAAGCACTTGTTTCTTCTGCTGGTTGATACTTAACTTCAGCCCCTTGCGCTTTATCATTAATTTTCTTTTGTAATTCCTCAGTATTTGGTGCATAAGTAACAAATTGTTCTCCTTGGCTAGAAGTCTTGAATTGTCCCTTTACCTCAAACACACCATTTTTCGGTTGAAGCTGCACATTACGCACTTCACCTTTTTCAAGTTGAGTAATGAATTTATCGTAGCTAACTGATGTCGTTTTTTGCGTCGAACCATTAAAATAGCTCACGATTCCAATTACTACTAAGAATATCAGTAAATAAAAGATGGTATTACGGAAGATACGATTCATTCCTAACCTCCTCTCACGGCATAAACACTATAGTAAATCGTAACACAAAAAAAATTTCCTATACAATTGTAACGCCTATATTTAATTAATTTGAGTAAACACTTGGTTTTAATACTCCTACATAAGGAAGATTACGGTACTGCTCTTTATAATCTAATCCATATCCTACAACAAATTCATGAGGAACAGTAAATCCAACATAATCTGCTTTCAGATCAACCTTACGGCCTGTTGGCTTATCTAATAAAGTAACAATTTTTACAGATTTCGCTTTACGATATTTAAACAGATCCACTAAATAGCTTAGTGTAAGACCGCTATCAATAATATCTTCAACGATTAAAATATCGCGACCTTCTACCGAAGTATCAAGATCTTTTAAGATTTTTACTTCGCCTGTCGAAACTGTAGAGTGACCGTAGCTAGATACAGCCATAAAATCCATTTCAAGATATGTATCTGTTCTCTTTAATAAATCTGCCATAAATGGCATTGCACCCTTTAGTACACCAATCGCAAGAGGTACTGTATTTTTGTAATCCTCTGCAATAACTGCACCTAGTTCGTGCACCTTTTCTTGTATTTGTTCTTCAGAAATTAATACTTTTTCGATATCTTGATTCATCATTTCATTATCCTCCCGGAAGACTCCTTGCTTTTGTAGTGAATAATCATGTATTTACCCTTCTTTGCTAGCTCTTTCGAAGTAGCAAACGCAGATCGTTTCAACAAGGGTACCCAAATAATATTTCCACTTGCGTCACAAACGATCGGCCATTCTTCTCTTTTTTCTTTTGGTACTTTTGCTTCGATAAAAACAGCTTTTATCTTTTTTGTACCATCCATACCTTGCATTGACATGCGATCTCCATTTTCTCTAGACCGAATACGAAGTGGATACGATATATCATTATACTTAGCAACAAATACTGTTTCATTCATGTTACTCGGTATATCTTCGCTCACCTCTGTTACAAGTTTATCCCCATTCGGCAATATAATTGTCCCAGGTACTGATAAATCTTGCGAAAAAGGAGAAACAATTTCTTGTTTAAATCCAAAACCACATTCTTCGTATGTGCGAACAATTTTCAAACCACCTGGAAAATCTAGTGAACCTGAAGGTTGTGCCCGCTTAAAAAATTCAATCACCTTGTCAATATGTATAGAAGAAAGCGAAGATGGAATCTTATATTCATAAAGATAGTTTAATATTAGTTGAATCCCTCTTCTTTGTAAAGGCATAGACATGGATTCAAAGGCAGGAATTGATAAGCTAATTTGTTTATCGCTTTTTTTTGTAATTACTTTATTCATTTTCTCAAAAGCTAATTCCTGCAAATAAGCCTCATCCTCTTGCATCTGCACGCTAAATTTTTGAAATTTCTCATGCATTTGTGGATTTTCTTCTTTCAAATAAGGAAGGACATATTTACGTAATCGATTCCTTGTATATACTTCTTTTTTATTACTCGGATCTATACGCGGAATAACTTTTAATTTATTACAGTAATCAACAATTTCTTCCTTAGTTACCCCAAGTAACGGCCTAATTAAATATCCATTATGAAAAGATCGCTTCACTGCAATTCCTGCGTATCCTTTCGGAGTACTCCCTCGTACAAGGCGCATTAAAATCGTCTCTACTTGATCATCTCCATGGTGACCAAGAGCTACATATCTCGCATCATATTTCTTCATTATTCTTTCCAAAAATGCATATCTGCATTCTCTAGCTGCAACTTGTGCATTCATTCCATATTGCTGTTGATATTGCGACACATTAATCCTTAGCGTTTCACAAATAACTCCTAGCTCTTTGCAAAGACCCTGTACAAACTGTAAATCCTCATAAGATTCATTACCTCTAAACATATGGTCCACATGTGCTACTACAATTTCTAGCTGTTTTTCTGCCCTTTTTTCTAACAAATAATATAAAAGAGCCAAAGAGTCAGGACCACCAGAAACCCCTACAACAATTGTTGAATGTTTCTTTAATACATCATGCTTCTTTACAAAGTCATCTACTTTTTCAACAAATGCATCTTTCAACTTCGCAATCACCTTTCATTAAACAAGAACAACAACATTAGTTACCTTGTATATAATGGTACAACTTTTACAAACATTGTGCAAAAAAAAGATGTACAAAATCCATATTTTTATCTTACATCCCTCCTGTATATTTAAAAAAGTAATCACATTACCTTTTTAATCAAAAAAACCTAGGCATCTACCTAGGTTTTTTGATTATTTTATTGCGCCTGCATTCCTACTATTGGAATCGTAGCCCACTTCGGCATATTTTTCTTTACTTTCGCCACCACAATAGTCATATCATCATTTATATAACCATCACCAGAGCGAATTACTTCTTCCATAATGATATCAGCGATTTCCTGTGGGTCCTCTGTTTGTAGTTCTTTAATTTTACGTTTTATCCATAATTCGTGATTCTCCACATGTTGCGCTCCCTCAAAGATGCCGTCACTCATCATGATAAGAAGATCACCCGTTTTTAATTGCTCACCAACCACATCAACTTCAACATCTTCAATAATTCCCATCGGCAAATTACTTGCCTCAATTTTCAAAATATTATTTCCGCGTTTAACAAAACTCGGCGTCGATCCAATCTTTAAAAACTTCGCACTCGCATCCCGCAAATCTACCATAGCTAAGTCAAGCGTTGTATACATCTCCTCTGTCGTCCTTAAAGAAAGAATCGAATTGATGGACTTAATCGCTATTTCTTCATCAATTCCTGATTGAAGTATCTTTTGTAATAATTTTACCGTTTCCCTACTCTCCATATGAGCCCTTTGTCCATTTCCCATACCATCACTAATCGCAAGTGCATATTTACCAACGCTCAAATCCATCATCGCGTAGGAATCACCTGAAATAAACCCACCACCTTTTGCAGCAGTGGCCAATCCTGTATCAAGAGAATATGTCTTCGCTGAACCAAATGATATTAAACTGTACCCATTTGGATATGAGGATTTCTCTTCATGCTTAACGACGATATTCTCTTTTAAAATATCTGAAAGCATTGGAGCAACCAACTTCTCACATTCCCCATGTTCATTAGATGCAGCCGGAATCAACATTTCAATATCAATACTTCCTCTATCTAAACAATAAATATCAACATGCTCCACTTCGACACCAAAATCACGAAACGCTTGTAAAATTTGCTCCTCCTGCGCTTGATGGTTCTCTCTTTCTCGTTGTATCTCCTTAGCGAAATCCTCCATCACTTTTGATACACCTAGTAATTGCTCCGCTACAATTCTACGATTTTCCTTCATTTGTTTTCTTAATTTCTGCCCCTCATAGAAGTGATCTAATTCACCCGCTACTAAATCCGTTACTTTCTTCCCTCTCACACAATGCTTGTCCCATTCACGAACTAACTTCCGATTATGCTGCAGCGTTCCTTCTTCTGTTTCACTCATTATTTGTTTCATATAATCGTATGTTTTATCAAAATTAACTACCCAACATTGATCCTTCTTAAAGCATGTTTGACATGTTTTTGCAGTAATTGTACTTAAAAATAAATCAGCTTCTGTTTCTTTATCTTCCTCCTCCACATACCCGTATACAGAAAAGCTATTAGACAAAGCAGCAAATACATTAGCAAATTGATTGATTTTGTTTGCTGTAACATCGCGCACTCTTCTTAAATATTGTTGTTGATCCTGTGAATGTTCCTGTGTACCCGGCATAAATTTAGCAATACGATCCATGACAAGCTTCGGTGTTAATAAGAAGAAAACAATCGCTACACCAGATTCAATTAAAGTTGTTACAATACTTGTTTGCTTGTCTACATATAATGTAATTAAGCTTGTACCAATTAATAAACCTAAACTAACTCCTATACGCTTCCCTTCTTTTAACAATCCCCCAAGCAATCCTGAAAAGGCAAGGAGACTAAGTTGAGACAAGCTCGCCACATTTGCTAAACTTAATATTAACCCAGTGACAACTCCTACCGTGGACCCTGTAGCTGCCCCTGCAATAAAGGCAAATACTAATACTAAATATCTAGTGAAAATATGTTGAATAGAAGCATCATAAACAAACCAATCCGTTGTGCCCGTTAAAACAGATGCTAGTAATATAATTAAACAAACAATTTCTTCTGTTTCTAACGCTTGTTGCTTCCCTTTCCTTTCCACTAAAAGCGGAACACTTTGTAAAAATATCATCGTTAATACGAAGCTAAGCCCCGCTTCGATCGTACTGACGAGCAGATCATACATGGTGACGGTTTGCTGTGCAAAATATACAACAACTAAATGTGCGGTTAATGCGGAGATAAATACTTGGAATGGTACAAGTCCAACAGTTTTACGTGTAAACCGACTAAAGAAGATATTATAAATAAAGAAGGTAAAGATAGATGCAAAAGTAAAAAATAAATTATCTATTGAAACTGAAAGTGCTCCCCCCATTAGGGCTAAGAACGCGAGCGGCATTTTATCTCGCTTCATAACATAAACAGCAGCAAAAAACGGCAATGCAAACGGTAAAATGTTTGTTAATATATATGCTCGTCCCAAAAGAAAACCAATAACAGCAATAATGAATCCCCATCTAAAGAAAACTTTTTCAAACTTCATTCGCAACTTACTCGTCCACTTTATTGTTCCAAGCTGACTTTCATTCATCGCCAATGCACTTGTATTCATAGTATTCCTTCCTGCTTTAGGCATATTTTTAACACCACCTGCATAGTTTAATTACTGTTATTATAAAAGATGATTATTGGTTTTTTTGTCAAAACAACAGTTTTGACTTTTATAATCGTTCGACTTTTTATTCGAAATAAATCTACATATATACATAGTATTTAATTTATTTAAAGTTAGTTGAAAGAATGTTCAGAAAATATAGGGTGATTTTGTAGAAGTATTGTACGTCTTAATTTATATTTAACAAAAAAAGACCATGCAAATTTGCATGATCTTTTTAGATGACCCGTACGGGATTCGAACCCGTGTTACCGCCGTGAAAGGGCGGTGTCTTAACCACTTGACCAACGGGCCGTTAAATTAAATATAGCGGCGGAGGGGATCGAACCCCCGACCTCACGGGTATGAACCGTACGCTCTAGCCAGCTGAGCTACACCGCCATGTCGTCGTATTTAACGGACAATTAGTATATTACATCAGATATATTTTAAAGTCAATACATCTCAAAAACTTTTTTAAAAATATATTCTCTCACATAAAAAAGTACCCGAGTAATTACTCTGGGTACCTCTCTATATGTTAAGAATTAAACGGACTTATTATCCGCGACGTGCGCCACGGCCACCACGTTTAGATTCTGTGTTACGCTTTAAAGAAGTTAAACGATCTTCACTATCTTTTAAAAAGCGTGCCATCTTTTGCTCAAATGTTTCTTTTGGAGCTCGTTCGTTACCGCCACCGCGGTTATCTCTGTTGGAAGAACGATTATTACGTTGTGGACGTCCAGAACGTTGTTGATCACCACCACGTTGGTATTCACCGCGTGGACGATCTCCTTCTGTTTTTTCACGTTCTTTCGCTTTCTTAATAGATAGGCCAATTTTGCCATCTTTTTCAACATTGATAACTTTTACTTCTACTTGGTCGCCTACTTTTAAGTGATCGTTAATATCTTTCACATAATTATCAGCAACTTCACTAATATGAACAAGACCTGTTAAGCCTTCTGGCAGCTCCACAAAAGCCCCAAAATTTGTAATACCTGTTACTTTACCCTGTAACTTGCTGCCTACCTCGATTGACATAAAAAAAATGCTCCTCCTTAGTGGTTAAAAAGTCAAATTTTACTTTATTATATATAATCCTAAAATACAGTGTCAATAAGACATACTCTACTTAGAAACAGGAAAAATTATCTCCCCTTTTCCGGAGAAGAAATAATCCCTTCTAGCAATCTTTAAAACGTACTCTTCATCATTCAACTTTTGAACTTCATCTTTTAGATTCTTTTCTTTTTTCGTTAATGAATCCAGTTCTTTTTTCATGTCCTTAACTTTTGCTTCTTTTGCTTTAATGGAACTGTTTTGTTGATAAAACGTCACACTAATACTAGCAATAATTGTAAAAGCAAAGACAAGAAAAACCGCTAAACGGCGATAAAGTCGCTTCCTGTTCTCATCCGTTTGTATTATATGTTCTTTAACAGGATTTGGACTCTGTTTGTCGATTGTTCTTTGTCTCAGTTCCCTCATTTCCGAGGTCCCCCTAACTTCTTTTTTATACGCACCCATAATTGGAAGATATGTCCCTTCAATTTTGCTACATATTGCAGGAACCCTACATGCTTCATTATAAAAAGTTTAACACGATTAGGGAGAAGTTTCCATATGAGCGAAGCAATAAACCGAACAGGCGAGAAAAAAACTTTCCATATGAAAAGTAATATCCAAATCACCATTTTCCATAACACATGTCCAATTGAAAGCAGTATACGAAATAAGAATAATATAAATGCAATAAATAGCTGTGCTATAATAATAACAGGTTTTATCATGAGTAGCTGTATAATTCGAACAAAAAATTGTGTTGTTTGTACAAAAATATAGATGAGAAAATTTAACATCTTCATGTATAGTGCTTTCAATAAGCTTTGATATGCTGCAAAACCACATAGTAACGCCAAAAATACATATATACGTAGTTCGGCTTCATTTACACGCAGTAATACATAAAAAACGAATAATGCTTGGACAATCCAAAATAGTATATCATGTATAAATACAAGCCAACGTTTACGCTCTTGGCGCTTTAAAAACCGTTGGTATGTATCTAAAGAAGCACCAATCCAAGCACCCATTCCAATCATCGAAAGCATTGTATACAACTGAATTGTTAGGCTCATTTAAACAACTTACTAAAGAAGCCTTTAGTTTTCTCCCCTTGGTTCTCATCAATATACAGCATTTCATGAACTTTCCCTTTAATTGATACAACACCCTTTTCTACATCTAAATTCTTCATTTGCAAATTTTGACCACGAATTGTTAAAAAACCCATTACAGTCTCGAGTAAAAACTCTTCGCTATCAAAACTCTCTACTTGCTTTACACCAGTAATGTCGATTACACGCCTGCCACGCATGATAATATCATGCTCTACAGAAACATTTTGTTGATTAGAAGACATAGGTGAGTAACCATTATTCACGAAAATCCCCCCATAGCTTTATACTAGCTAATAGTAATGTATGAAGGGCTAACCTATTTTAGAACAAGCCTTCTTCCGCTTTCACTTTTTCCTCACGAACGAGACTATACATGTTTGCTGCATCTTCTTTTTTAGTTGTTTCTTTCAATTCATTTACTTTCACAGTTACTATTTTTTGCCCGAAACGAATTGTTAATTCATCCTCTACCTTCACATCTGAACTCGCTTTTGCCACTTGGCCATTAATCGAAATTCTTCCTTGGTCAGACACTTCTTTTGCTAATGTTCTTCTTTTAATTAAACGTGATACTTTCAAAAATTTATCTAGACGCATATCAAATCCCCCTATTAACGCTCTGTTTGTTTTGCCTCTTCCCATAAAATATCTAACTGTTCTAATGATAAATCTTGCATTTCCTTATTCATTTCAGCTACTTTTGCTTCCATGTATAAAAAGCGATCCATAAATTTCTCATTAGTTGAACGTAACGCTTCTTCTGGATCTAATTTATAATGACGAGCTATATTCACAAATGCAAATAGTAAATCACCAAATTCACCTAGCATCTTTTTCTCATCCATGTTTACAACTTCTTGTTGGAATTCTTGCCATTCTTCTAAGGCCTTCTCTATCATCGGCTGCACATCAACCCAATCAAATCCAACCTTTCCAGCTTTCTTCTGAATTTCATAAGCACGCATTAGTTGTGGCAAGCTTTTTGGAATACCCGCTAAAACAGATTCTTTCACGAATCCCTTTTCTTGTTTTTTAATTTCTTCCCAATTTGCAATCACTTCATCAGCATTATTTACATCCGTATCCCCAAACACATGCGGATGACGACGAACCATTTTCTCAGCTAAAGTCCGAATAATATCATCTATAGAGAACCAACCTTCATCCTCTCCAATTTGGGCATGAAGCATAACTTGTAATAATATATCACCTAGTTCTTCTACTAAATGATCATCATCCTCTTCATCAATTGCTTCTAGCACTTCATACGCTTCTTCAATTAAGTATTTCTTTAAAGATTGATGAGTTTGCTTTTTATCCCATGGGCAACCATTCGGTCCACGAAGATCAGCAATAATTGCTCTAAGCACATCAAACTGCTGATATAAGGACGCACGTTCCTTAACCGGCGGTACATACACACTCGTTAAATTATTTAATTCTGTTTCGTGATCTAACATGTACAACGATACCTTTTTCACTTGCTCGAATGAAGTCCCTGCAGCTGTTACGATATACACTTCGTAATCATCTGGCAAAATCTCCATTAACGTTAGCTTCACATCTGAAGCAACGAATGCATCATACACTTGGCAAAAGATTAAATGTTGACGTAATTCTAATTGTCCTCTTTCAAATGATGTAGCATCAATTAATTGGAACCCTTCAATCGGATCAATTTTTAGACTTGCAAACATCGGATCAAGGAAACTTTGTCCACCTTCAATTCGCACTTCAATATTTGCTGCTTCTCCTTTTTCCAAAAGTAGCTGAACTGTTCTTTCTGCTACAAGCGGATGACCTGGAACGGCATAAATAATTTCTGCGCCTTTAGCTTGTTCTAACAATGTATTCCCAATTGCTTCATATACGATTTCAAATGTATCATGTGCCTCATATACATTATCAAAGGCCGTATACTTTATAGCTTCTTTCTCCAATTCTTCTATAACTGGGTGCTCCTTCGTTCTAACAAACATATGGTCTGCTTCTTTTATCTTTCGATATACACCCATCGTTAACTGATCTAACTCACCAGCACCTAATCCTAAAATAGTAATGATTCCACTCACAACCAGTCACCTCTATCCACTCTTCTTCAATGAACCTTCTTTTTTCTCTTGTTTCATAACGGTTCCTAATTCTTCTTTTGTAAATACACGAAATTTTAAAATTAAAAACATATATGCTAATCCACCGATAGCTACACCTAACAGCGCTTCAAGCGTCGCAATTCCTCTATGTCCTGTATCAATTACTAATCCGGACATTCGCAACATACGCATAAAGATTATTAATACAAACCCCATACCGATACCACTAATAGCTACACCTAACATATTCCGCCTATCAATAAGCGGCTCCGATACAGCTCGCATAAGTAACACACTATTTAGCAAGGCAATTACAATAAGCGCAACTAAAGTTGCAATTGCAGCTCCCTTTACACCAAAATACGGCATTAATATATAGTTTAAAACTAACTTCAAACAACCTCCAAATACAACGAATATTGCTGGTTTTAATGTTTGTCCCACTCCTTGCAAAATGGAAGCAGTTGTAATTGACAATGAACTAAATAAAATAGATAAAGATAAAATCGATAACACATCTGATCCATCACTATTTTCAAACAACATAATATTTGTAGGTTGAATAATACAAGTTAATCCAATAGCAGCTGCAGATCCAATAACAAATGTTATTTTCATTGCTAACTTTACCTTTTCTTGAATAAATGAAAGATCTCCTCTTTCTTTCGCCGCTGTAATAATAGGAATAAGTGACAATGAGAAAGAAGTTGTCACAACAGTACCTAATTGCATAAGCGGGATACTTCTATCATAAACACCTTTTAGTACCTTTGCATTTTCAACTTGCTCTCCCGCACGAATAAGCAAAGTATACAAGGAAATAGAATCCGCCATTTGTATAAAAATAAGGACTAAATTACTAACACAAATCGCTAATCCCTGCCAAAAAAGGATTCGAACAATCCCTTTTTTATTTCTAATTCCCTTCCATCCTTTGAAGAAAATAGCATGGAAATCATGACGCATATAAAGTAAAAGTACGATAATCCCAATAAGCCCGCCTGCAATTGAACCTAGCATGGCACCCGCACCAACTGTATATAAATCAAATCCATGAGCAATAAGGAATAGTGATAAAAATACAATAATAGAAACACGAATCGTTTGTTCAATTACTTGCGAAACAGCCGTCGGCATCATATTATTGAAACCTTGAAAATATCCTCTCGCTACAGATAAAAATGGCATTAGTAGGAATGAAAACGAAATAACACGTAATAATTTATCTAAATGTATATCGCCCATAGCCGATGCAATTGTTTCGGCCCCAAAGAATAACGTGAAAAACCCTATAAATCCAATTCCTAATAAAAACCAAAAAGATACACAAATAATTTCTTCTGCTTCTTTTTGTTTTCCTCGTTCTAATCTTTCTGCGACCATTTTTGAAATAATAATGGGAAACCCATAAGTAGCTAAAATCAAACAAAATCCATAAAACGGATAAATTTGTTGGTAAATATAAAAACCAACATCACCCGCTATATTTTGATATGGAATACGGTAAAAAGCGCTTAATACCTTCGTAACAAAACTTGCGATTGTTAATATAATAGCCCCACGCCAAAAGGCTTGGTACTTCTTCGCTTCCATACAAGAAAACTCCTTTTTCTATTCTCACCCCTCGTATTATATCACAAAGAAAAACTGGCTCTCCTTCATATTCCTTACATTCACTGACTTCTTTCAACAGCAAAAATATTCAATGAAAAAAGGTAGCAAAGCGCTACCTTCGTTCAATATACTTATATCTCCAAATAGTTAATTTCTCAAATAGAAATATCATAATTAGGAAAGATTGCTACTTATAGAAATTACACTTTGCTACTGCTCCATTTGTTTCGCTAAAAAGCTTGCAGCTGTATTTACTGATTTATGCTCTACTTCACTTATAATAGCCTCTTTAGAGAAGATAACGACAGCTCCGATTGGATCTCCATTTGCAATAATCGAGCCAATTGTATAAGAGCTCACTTTTTCTGTTACTCCATCAATAATTGAAATTTCGCTTTCATCTGTCATAATTACAGACTTACGCTCTTCCATTGTCTTCTCAATTAAATCGCCAACACTTTTATTTAAGTATTCTTTTTTAGATGCGCCTGCTACTGCGATAATAGAATCACGATCGCATACAAGCACATTATGTCCTAAGCTATCGTATAAAGCTTCCGTATATTCCTTTGCAAAATTACCTAGTTCACTAATTGGAGAATATTTTTTCAAAATCACTTCTCCATCGCGATCAACAAATATTTCTAGTGGATCTCCCTCACGAATACGTAAAGTTCTACGAATTTCCTTCGGAATTACTACCCTGCCTAAATCATCAATTCGACGTACGATTCCAGTTGCTTTCATTCTAATGCTGCCTCACTTTCTACTGATGATCAAAGTGGTGAATTTACCTGTTCATGTAAAAATCACCAACTATTAAACATAGTATTTTACACATTAGTTCTTCTATGCACGTCGAATTGTATTTTTTATCTTATATTAGGCATTTATTACTTCTTTTTTTACATCTGGCAAGCCTTTTAATAAATTTTCAGCAATTGTTAACCATTTCGACGTCTCTAATCCATTCGTTTTCATCACAATTTTCAATTGTGACCCCTCCATACCAAGACCGATCATACGGCCAAAACTACTTCCTAGCATGAATAATTTTCCACCATCTATATTTTGGCTCGCTTGTTCAGAAAACAGGAATGTTACTTCAAATTTATTTTGCTTAATTAACTCAATTTGTTCTTTCATTGCCAACACTTTAATGTTTGCAATTTGTAATAAATAACCAACTTCTTGTGGATAATCACCAAATCTGTCGATCATCTCTTCCTGCAGCTCTTCAATATCCTCAATTGCAGAAATACCTCTAAATTGTTTATACATCATAATTTTTTGTTTACTATCTGAAATGTACGCATCCGGTAAATATGCATCTACTTCTAAATCAATTTCAACATTAACGGTATTTTCAACTCCGTCTGTTCCTCTACGTTGCTCAATTGCATCTTTTAACATTTGAGAATATAGATCAAATCCGACAGAATCAATAAATCCATGTTGTTCTGCCCCTAACAAATTACCCGCACCACGAATTGATAAGTCTCTCATCGCAATTTTGAAACCAGATCCAAGCTCCGTAAACTCTTTAATTGCTTGCAGACGCCTCTCTGCAACTTCCGATAACACTTTATCACGTTTGTATGCAAAGTATGCATACGCGACGCGATTAGAACGCCCAACACGACCACGAAGCTGATACAACTGCGATAATCCCATACGATCTGCATCAAATACAATTAATGTATTTACATTCGGAATATCTACACCCGTCTCAATAATTGTCGTACTTACAAGAACATCATGCTGCCCTTCTAAAAACGATAGCATAACAGACTCTAATTCACCTTCATTCATTTTCCCATGTGCGTATGTTACACGAGCATCTGGAACTAACATCGAAATTTCATCTGCTTTTCTTTCAATATCCTCCACACGGTTATATAGGAAGTAAATTTGACCGCCTCTTGCTAACTCTCGCTCTATCGCTTCTCGCATTAACGCTGGATTATACTCTACTACATATGTTTGTACTGGGAAACGATTCTCTGGTGGTGTCTCAATAACAGATAAATCGCGCACACCAAGCATAGACATATGAAGTGTACGTGGAATCGGAGTTGCCGTTAATGTTAACACGTCAACATTTGCTTTCAATTGTTTAATTTTTTCTTTATGTGTAACGCCGAATCTTTGTTCTTCATCAATAATAAGAAGTCCTAAATCTTTATAAGTAACATCTTTAGATAAAATACGATGCGTTCCGATTACAATATCCACCGTTCCATCTTTTAAACCTTTAATCGTTTCATTTTGTTGTTTTCGTGTACGGAATCTACTTAGTAACCCTATATTAATCGGATAATCTTGAAAACGCTCTCGAATTGTTTCATAGTGTTGTTGTGCAAGGATTGTTGTTGGTACTAAAATCGCAACTTGTTTTTCATCCATAATTGCTTTAAATGCCGCACGAATAGCTACTTCAGTCTTTCCATATCCTACGTCACCACAAAGAAGCCTATCCATCGGACGTCCGCGTTCCATATCTTTCTTAATCTCTTCAATAGAACGTAATTGATCCTCTGTCTCTTGATACGGGAATAAAGATTCAAACTCTTGTTGCTCTGCCGTATCTGGTGTATATGCATAACCTTTCGAAGCTTCACGCTCGGCATATAATTTAATTAGGTCATCTGCAATGTCTTGTACAGATTTTTCAACTTTCGTTTTGACCTTCTTCCAATCATTTCCGCCTAATTTATAAACTTTTGGTTCCTTACCTTCAGACCCTACGTATTTTTGCACTTGATCAATTTGTTCAATTGGAACGTATAACTTATCATTACCTTGATATTTAATATTTAAATAATCTTTATGAACACCATTAATCTCTAATGTCTCAATACCTAAAAATTTACCTATACCATGATTTACATGAACTACATGGTCTCCAACTTTTAATTCCGAATAACTTTTAATACGTTCAGCGTTAGATAACTTTTGCTTACGTTGTGATTTTTTAACCTTCTTATGAAAAAGCTCCTTTTCAGTAATGACAACAAACTTTTGCATCGGCATTTCAAAGCCTGCATGTAAATCACCTACAGCAATTTGTAACCTTCCAGGCAATAAGATATCTGTCGCCTCTACAATGTCTGCATCAATATCATAATCACTTAAAATATGTTGTAGTTTTTTTACACGTTCATCATCTGTTCCAAGCACAACGGTCGTAAAATTACCTTCATTCCATCTATCAATTTCAGTTTTTAACAAATGCATCTGTCCGTGGAAATCTTGCATCGTTTTACATGTCACATTTACAATATTTTGAGGATGCGTGTGTGCTATATGGCGTAAGAATAACGTTAAATATACAAAACTTCTTTTTTTATTATGAAGAAACTCCTCAAACGAGTGGGAGAAAGATAAATCCTGAATAATTGTTCCTTCGCCAAGAAGTGAGATATACCATTCCGCTTCTTCTGTTTCAAGATGTGATGCTGTTTCTTGAATACGGGAAATCTCATCTAAAATTACAACACCATTTTCTGGTAAATAATCTATCAGACTAGCAGGTTCTTTATAGAAAATAGATAAATATTTAAACATTTGTTCTATACTCTGCCCGTTTTTCAACATTTCAATTTCATGACTAACCGTCTCAAGCACAGTAGTCTTTAATTTATCATCGGAAAGCTTTTGCATCGTCTTAGTCAAACCTTCTTCAAGATGCTTAATTCCCGATTTCAATTCTTCCTGTGAAAATAAAAACTCTGTTGCTGGACCGAACTTAACACTTTCCTTTTTATCTTGAGAACGCTGTTCATCCACATCAAACAATCGAATAGAATCGACTTCTGTATCGAAGAATTCAATACGAAACGGTAATTCTTCCGTTAATGGGTAAATATCTAATATTCCCCCGCGTAAACTGAACTCTCCTGGAGCTTCTACCATTGACTTACGCTCGTAGCCAATATGATGTAAAGTATGCAAGAGTGCATCTAAATCAATCTCTTGCCCTAGATTGATTTCAATTTGCCTTTGCTTCCATAATTCTTTTATTGGTAAAAACCTACGCAGCCCTGCAACTGGCGCTACAATAATCCCATTCTCTCCTGCAGCTAAGCGATTTAACACTTCAATACGCTGTGCCTTCAATTCTGGACTTGCAACACCAACCTCCGATGCTATCAATTCATTTACCGGATATAGCCAAACATCTTTTTCACCAAGTAACGCCACTAAATCTTCATGTACTTTTTGTGCTTGGTATAAATTGTGCGTCACGATAAGTTGTGATTGCTTTGTCTTTTTATATAAAGCTGCCATTAATAATGAACGAGAGGATGTTGCCATACCCGATACAAGTTGTTCTTTCAACCCATCTTCTAGCCCATTAATAACCGATTGTATTTCTTCATTTTTATAAAATTGCTCTAATAAACCTATCATTTTCAAAACTCCTCTCAACATAAAGAGCAAGTTACTATATTTTATGCAAATATTTTGGAAAAAGAAAACAGAAAAATGCTTTGGACATGCCAAAGCGACAACATTTTATTGCAGAAATTTTTCATATTCATAATACTCAGGATAAGATGCGAGCGTTTCTTGACACGATTCACAAATCGTTTTTATATATATATTTCCATTCTCATGAAAATGAATCATATCCACTACTTCTTGCTCTGTTAGTTGAAACAAAACGTCGCTATATACTTTTTCTGCGATAATGGAGCCCACATTACTTCCACAATGTCTACAGTAATAATAACCTTCCATACTAGCCTCCTAAATATCCAATTGCTACTAGTATGGGATAAAACAAAATAAAATATTCCAGATTGTGCGCTTAACTATTAAAAGTATTCATGATTTGGAGAAAAGGTTTATTTAACCATTCCTCACATGCATCTGCTGCATTTTCAATGGATTGATTAACGCCAGATATTTCTTCAGATGTAAAACGTCCTAATACGTAATCCACTACTTTCATCCCATTTTTCGGACGATCGATTCCCATGCGGATACGTTGAAATTCTTGTGTTCCTAAATGTGAAATTGTTGATTTCACACCATTATGTCCACCCGCACTACCTTTCATGCGAAGGCGTAATTTACCTACAGGAATATCTAAATCATCGTACATAACAATGAAGTCCTCGACATCAATTTTATAATAATCCATGAGTGGACGGATACTTTCCCCAGATAAATTCATATATGTAAGTGGCTTTAGTAAGATTACTTTTTCCCCATTAACAAAACCTGCGCCAAATACCCCTTTAAACTTTTGTTCATTCAAAGAAATACTCCAACGTTTTGCAAGTTCATCGATTGCCATAAATCCAATATTATGCCTTGTTAATTCATATTCTCTACCTGGGTTCCCAAGTCCTACTATTAATTTCATTCTTGTACCACTACTTTCTTTTTTCGATACGAAAAGACGTAACCAAGCTTGGTTACGTCTCATTCTATCCAATTAATTGAATAATACACTTACAGATTCTTCTTCGTATACACGAATGATTGCTTCTCCGATTAATGGAGCAACTGAAAGTTCATGTACTTTATCAATTTTCTTCTCTTCTGGTAATACGATAGAGTTCGTTACAACTAACTCTTTAATATTCGAATTTTGAATACGCTCAATTGCTGGACCAGATAATACTGGGTGTGTACAGCAAGCATATACTTCAGAAGCACCGTTCTCAACAAGAGCGTTTGCCGCTAATGTAATTGTACCAGCTGTATCAATGATGTCATCAATTAAAATTGCTGTTTTGCCTTCGATGTTACCGATAATGTTCATTACCTCAGATACATTCGGACGAGGACGACGCTTATCAATAATAGCGATTGGCGCTTTTAGGCGATCTGCCATTTTTCTAGCACGAGTTACACCACCGTGATCAGGAGATACGATTACGATATCTTTAAGGCCTTTTGCTTCAAAGTAGTCTGAAAGAATCGGTACACCCATTAAGTGGTCGATCGGGATATCAAAGAATCCTTGAATTTGCGGAGCATGTAAATCTAGAGTGATTACACGAGTTGCACCTGCTGTTTCAAGCAAGTTTGCTACAAGTTTCGATGTAATTGGTTCACGAGAACGCGCTTTACGGTCTTGACGCGCATAACCATAGTAAGGAATAACAATATTAATTGTTTTTGCAGATGCACGTTTTAATGCATCAATCATAATAAGTAATTCCATGATATGTTCGTTTACTGGGAAGCTTGTAGATTGAATAATGAATACATCGCAACCACGGATACTTTCTTCAATGTTAATTTGAACTTCTCCATCACTAAAACGATCAACAGAACATTTTCCTAGTCCTACTCCAATATGCTTTGCGATTTGCTCAGCAAGTTCCTTATTAGAGTTTAAAGAGAATACTTTCAAATTAGAATTTAGATATTGAGTCGACATCTAGATTAACCCTCCACATTATGATTTTTTCTTATTCAGCAATTGATCAACATAGTCTTCTTTGTTAACTTGACGTGCACGTGCTACTGATAATGCTTTTGATGGAACATTCTCTGTTATTGTAGAGCCTGCTGCCACATAAGCACCATCTTCAACTGTTACAGGCGCAACAAGGTTTGAATTACATCCAATAAATACCCCGTTACCAATTACAGTTTTAAATTTATTCTTGCCGTCGTAGTTCACCGTAATTGAACCACAACCAAGATTCACGTCTTCTCCAACTTGTGCATCCCCGATATAACTTAAGTGTGAAGCTTTACTTCTATTACCAAAAACAGTTTTTTTGATTTCTACGAAGTTTCCAACGCGCACTTCATCTCCAATAACTGAATCTGGGCGAATATGTGCAAATGGACCAACTGATACTTCTGTACCAAGTTTGCTGTCATGTACAGTAGATTGACGAATTACCGTACGATCTCCAATTTCACTATCGCGAATTACTGTATGCGGTCCAATTTCACAATCAGAACCAATTACAGTGTTCCCCTCAATAACCGTTCCTGGGTGAAGAACTGTATCACTACCAATAACTGCATCCGCAGAAATGTATGTGTTACTTGGATCAATAATTGTAACACCATTTACCATGTTCTTTCTGTTGATACGATTTTTCATAATAATTTCCGCTTGCGATAGAGCGACTCTGTCGTTAACACCTAACGTTTCATCGAAGTGCTCTGTTTGATAAGCTGATACAATATGACCTTCAGTTTTTAAAATTTCAATAACGTCCGGAAGGTAATATTCGCCCTGTACATTATCATTTGAAACTTTAGAAAGTGAAGCAAATAAAGCTTTATTATCAAAACAATACGTACCTGTATTGATTTCTTTAATAGCTAATTCTTTTTCATTTGCATCCTTATGCTCAACAATCTTTTCAACATGACCATTCTCATTACGAACGATACGGCCATATCCAGCAGGCTCTTCTATGTACGCTGTTAGTACCGTCGCCATTGCTCCCGCTTCTTCGTGTTGCTGAAGCAATGCTTCCATCGTTTCAGCAGTTATTAGAGGTGTATCACCACAAATAACTAAAGTTGTTCCCTCTTCATTTGCAAGTACACTTGCAGCTTGATCAACAGCATGAGCTGTACCAAGTTGCTCTGCTTGTAATGCAAACTCACTTACGTTTCCTAGCTGTTCTTGTACCTTTTCAGCACCATGTCCAACGACTGTTACAAGTTTCTGCAATCCTAATTGAGATACTTCATTGACTACATGTTGTACCATTGGTTTTCCACATACAGGATGCAGCACCTTGTATAGCTTGGACTTCATACGTGTGCCTTTACCTGCAGCTAGAATCACTGCAAATCTGTTTGACATATAGACCCTCCATCGCAACCTATTTATCCATTAACGATATTATCCTAAATCATCATATATTTCAAGAAACACATTATAACTATTAAATTTTACCATAATTCTTATAAGATGTTTTACTCTTTAGTATCTTTTTTAAGGAATAAGCTATACTATTTTAAATGATTTTGAAAAAATTAGAAGTTTTTCATCTTTATTTTTTCAAAATATGAATTTTTATAATTAGAAACGTGTATTATTCAAAAAAAAAAACAAACTCCTGTAAATGCTTACAGGAGTTTGCTACAAAATTATAAGACTTTCTTTCAAAAGCCCTTTTCATTCGAATTTTACGAAGCGCCTGCTTCTTCAAACTCAACCTCTTCTAACTCGCCTAAACGATGATACTCTGTTAAAACCGCATCTTGGATTTTAGAGCGTGTATTAGAATTAATTGGATGTGCAATGTCACGGAATTCTCCATCTGGAGTACGTTTACTTGGCATTGCTACAAATAATCCATTATTACCATCAATTACACGAATATCATGAACAACAAATTCATGGTCTAGAGTAATAGAGGCAATTGCTCTCATGCGGCCTTCTGTGTTTACGCGGCGTAATCTTACGTCAGTCACTTCCATCTTGTGTTCACCACCCTTTTCTAAATAAGCGATATATTTGTATAAATTCCACAAAATTTCTATTTTTCCTTTAATTTTTTAAAAATTTTTAAGATAAAAATTTTTATTGTAGTTGAATATAAGGATTAGTAGAGGTTATCGCTTACAAAGGGTTACTTAACTAGGGCAATTACTTCGATTTCAACAGAAACATCTTTCGGTAATTTTGCTACTTGTACACAAGAACGCGCTGGTTTATGAGTAGAGAAATAAGAACCGTATACTTCATTAACAGCATTAAAATCATCCATATCCTTCAAGAATACTGTTGTTTTTACCACTGTATCAAATGAAGCACCTGCTTCTGCTAATACCGCTTGTAAATTTTCAAATACTTGCTCTGTTTGTACTGTTACATCTCCTGTTACAAGTTCTCCACTTGCCGTTAACGGAATTTGTCCTGAACTATAGAACATATTATTTACAATAATCCCTTGTGAATATGGTCCGATTGCCTGTGGTGCTTTGCTTGTTTGAACAACTTTCATACTTTTCACCCTTTTATTATTTATTTTTACTCTTTAAAAATAGTGTACCAAAGGCAGTTTGTCCATCTATTTTGTAATTTATAAATAGGAATAAAAAAAGGTAAAGCTATCTGCTTTACCTTTTTACTCAGCCTCTACAAGCCCTTTATCAAATGGTGCAAGTGCATAATTCCCCTTTTCCACTTGAATCGCTTTTTCTTTCACATCAACTTCTGACAGACGAATTAATGATACAAAGTTATTAATAAGTCTTTCTTCAATATCCGTAGACTCTACTAATACGCCAATCCCAACAACATTAGCTTTAAACTCTTCTAGCATGCTCATCATACCTTGAATGGTTCCGCCAGCTTTCATAAAGTCATCAATAATTAAAACATTGGACCCTTCTGGAAGGCTACGCTTTGCTAAAGTCATCGTTTGGATTCGCTTAGAGGAACCTGATACATAGTTAATACTAACAGTGGGTCCTTCTGTTACCTTATTATCTTTTCTCGCAATTACTACCGGTACATCTAAGTAGTTCGCTACTGCATAAGCAAGCGGAATTCCTTTTGTCGCTACCGTCATAACCGCATCAATTGGTTGCCTAGCAAAAACAGAAGCAAATAAACGACCTGCGCCATTAATCTGGCGAGGATTACTTAAAAGATCCGTCATATATAAGTAACCGCCAGGCAAAATACGGTCTGGGTTTTCAAATAAGCTACAAAGCTCGTTAATAATCAGATTTGCCTCTTCTTCACTTATATAAGGAATATATTTCACTCCTCCTGCTGCTCCTGGTACCGTTTGCAATGTGCCGACACCTTGTTGTTCAAACGTTTGCTTAATAATAACTAAATCTTCACTAATGGAAGATTTAGCCGATTGATACCTTTCAGCAAAAAAAGTGAGAGAAACTAGCTGACGAGGATTTTGTAACAAGTAATACGTCAGATCGACCAATCTTGTACTTCGTCTAATTTTCATACTCTCACCTCAAATCACGAATATTCTAAACAAATCATAACGTATTATACGTCTTTATTCAAGCGTTTCTCGCTCTCCTAATAAACGCACTGCATATACTTGCTCGCAAAATCCTTTTAACCCGTTATATATGCGGTGCATTCGCGAATCATGGTGTACAAGACCAAATACAGTTGGGCCACTTCCACTCATTAATACGGCATCTGCCCCAAAGCGTTTCATCTGTGATTTAATACGTGCAACCTCGGGATGCATCGCAAACGTCACATCTTCTAAAACGTTACCAACAGTATCACAAATTCCTTTATAATCGCCATGGTTAATGACTTCAACCATTTTATCTACATTTGGATGAGTAACACGATTTAATTTTAAATTTCCGTACACGTCAGCAGTAGATACACCAATGTGGGGCTTTGCTAAAACAACCCAACAAGAAGGCGGAGTCTTTATATGTTCAATTTCTTCTCCTCTTCCAGTGGCAATAGCAGTTCCACCATATACACAGAACGATACATCTGATCCAATTTCTGCGCCAAGCTTTGCTAATTCATCGATTGTTAGCCCTAAATTCCATAACTTATTAAGGCCACGTAATGTCGCTGCTGCATCACTACTTCCACCTGCTAATCCAGCGGCTACTGGAATCGTTTTTTCAATAGTAATAGACACACCTTTTTTTACATTAAACTTCACTTTTAATAATTTCGCTGCTTGATAAGCTAAATTGCGTTGGTCGTCTGGGACATACCGATTATGGGACAAAATTTCAATACGGTCTTCTGCTAATTCCGTTAGCTCTAAACGATCTGCCAAGTCGATTGTTGTCATAATCATTTTCACTTCATGATATCCATCTTGTCTTTTTCCCAGTACATCTAACGACAGATTAATCTTTGCTGGTGCTTTCACTAGTAGCTTCAATCTATTCACCCACTCTATGTACTCAATCTTTTATCGTTTATTTTACCATAAATTTATAGTAAGACGATGACACTTCCCTAATTATATCGAAAAGCATTCAGAATGAAACTACTTATGTCAAATGATGGCACCTTTTAGCGTGCAAAAAGCCGAGGAATCTCTCCTCGGCTACCGTAGCATAGAAAGTATCTTACAACTACTGGTTTCGTTTCATTAATTGCTGTTCTGCAATTTCTATAGCACGTTTCACCATATTACCAGCATCTTTCGCACGAATTCCGCCCCATCCTTCTTTCTGAACAACATCATAAAATCCAAGCTCTTTTGCAAGCTCTTCTTTAAATTGATTTGACATGACTCCTCTTCGTCTACTCAATGCAGAGTCCCTCCTTATTTTGCTACGGTATAATTAGTATGCAAAATAATATAGCTTTTCATTTATGGGAATATATGTAACAAAAAATACATTAATTATAAAATACTTCATTTTGAGATTCATCGTAAAATGTTAGCTCTACTGTCTCTGTTAAAACATCTGCATAACTATAAGATACACGTTGCAATGCATCTTCTTGCTGGTCTAATTGTACAACAAACACAGAACGATACGTTTCTGCAAGTACACCTGATTGCTCCACAGTTTTTCTTCTCCCACTATTTGCCTTTAACATAAGTCGCTGTCCAAGATGGTGATCTAATTCGCTTTTAATTTCATCTAAACGTTTTGACATATACTTTGCTACACCTCGCTGTAATTTAGATTGAACACTTAAAACACGATATATCTATCCCAATTATTAACCGCAATTCACAGACAATATCATTATAAAAGCATCATGCGTTCAAATAGATAGAAGAAATACTATATTCTAAAAGTATCATTGTATAGTCTGCACGTTCTTGCCGCTTTTTATCCAGACTCATTTAAATCATTTCCACATAAAAAAGCAAGATACGTATGTACCTTGCTCATTCGTCATAATGTTGAAAGGGCAATCCTGTTCGTAAAATCCCTCTTGTTTCAATTCCGCCTAGTCCCTTTTCGCCAGTAATTGTATTACGCACAACGTCCCATACATTTACTCTTTCCATAAATGAAGTGAAACTAATTTTGCCAACTACATATACAGGATCTAGAGCATGAATATTAATTCTAGACGGTGAACTAGCAAAATTAGCACCTGCCCGAATCAACGCCTCAAAGTGTGATTGACAAGCCCCAGCAAAAATAACGAGTTGATCTAACGATGGATACTTTTTCCGCACTTCTCGAACGGCCTGTACAAAATGTCTAGAATGTCTATATGCTGCTAAATCTCCCATAACTCCTTTTGATTTTGTATATGCATCATGTCCTGTAATAACTAAAATGTCTGGGCGAAAATGATCTATTAAGTCTACTACCTTTTCATGCATCTCCGTTTCCTTACAATGAATACCTTGAACAGGAACGCCTATTTTATTATATAAATCTAAGCACTTGCGTAAATATAAAGGATCTCCATCTATATGCAATACACGTCCTGGCATTTGAAAATAATTCACTTCACTTGTATATCCACCAGTTGAATTATGTTCATGTCTTTGTTTCATCAACACGTAATCTTGCTGAAACAACCGGTAAGTACGCTCCATCGTTTCTTTTTCACGCTTCACTCTATTTTTATGTTCTCGTTGATCTATACTAACTAAATCTGCAAGTGGTGCATCCGCCACAAGTCTAATTTCCTCTCCAAATAATATTGCCATATCGCCTTTTATTTCTATAATACGAAAAAGAATATCCCTATTATGAGAATATCGTTCAACTAATTCTCCAACATGTAAATCCATTCTCCTACCTCCAAACTCGTTAGGCCATCTTACCTGTTTTTAAAGTATGAATTTAGGAAAGGAAAGGTGACAAAAGGGACAGCTCAAGTTGAACTGTCCCTTTCATATTCTTATGACAATTTATGAAGAATTAATGCATTACTTAATGTTGCAAACTCTTCGATAGATAGCGTTTCGCCTCTTCGCTTCGGATCAATTCCTACTTCTGTCAAAATTCGATCCAACAGCTCTTTATCTTTCGGGAAACCATTTAAATTATTTGATAAATTATTCATTAAAGTTTTACGACGCTGTGCGAAACTCGCTCGTACTACTTCAAAGAAGAAAGTTTCATCTGTCACTTCTACAACTGGTTTAGGACGCTTTAGAAGACGGATAATCGCAGAATCAACATTTGGTTGTGGCACAAACACTGTACGCGGTACAGTCATAACTGTTTCTACCTCTGTATAATACTGAATGGCAATTGATAAAGAACCATACTCTTTCGTTCCTGGTTTAGCAGCTAAACGATCCCCAACTTCTTTTTGCATCATAACAACAAATCCACGAACCGGTAATTTTTCTTCAAGCAATTTAAATAAAATTGGCGTTGTAATATAGTATGGTAAGTTAGCTACTACCATTACATCTTGCCCTTCTTCAAATTGCTCACTAAACACTTCATGTACATCTGCTTTTAGTACATCTTTATTTATAACTGTAACGTTGCTATATGGAGCTAACGTCTCGTCTAAAATTGGTAATAATCTCTGATCAATTTCAAAAGCCACTACTTTTTTAGCACGCTTTGCCAATTGCTCTGTTAACGCACCGATACCTGGTCCAATTTCAATTGCGCCACTTTCTGAACCGATTTCTGCGTGATCAACGATACGATTTAATACATTCGTATCAATTAAAAAATTTTGTCCTAAACTTTTTTTGAATGAAAATCCATACTTTTCAACAATGTCTTTCGTACGATTTGGTGTTGCGATATCCTTCATTTTTTTTCCTCCTGTATTACTTGCTTATAAGCTTCTGCAAATGATTCCTTTGAAACCTGAAACATTTGTAAACGTTTATGTAACTGTTTTGCGTTTGTATAACCAATCTTTAATAGCTTACCCACTCTTTCTCTGCGACTCTTTGCCATTTCTCCGCCCACTAAGCCCGCATCGACTAGATCACTCCAACTAATTTCACTTGTGTAAGCTTCCATTTCTTCATGTATATTCTCTAAAGCACGGCGAATCGACTCATTAGAAGCATGTTCGATTCCAACACCTTTTTTCCTTTTAGCAAGTGCTTCTTCCTTCGTTAAAAAAGCATGCTTACATCCAGGAACCTTGTCAGAAATAATTTTTCGAATACGCTCTCCAGGATAATCCGGATCTGTGAAAATAATAACGCCTCGTTTTTGCTGCGCTAATTTAACTTGCTCAATAACGTGATCACCGATTGCTGAACCGTTCGTTTCGATTGTATCCGCATCAACAGCACGTTTAATCGTAACTGTATCATCTTTACCTTCTACAACGATAATCTCTTTAATTTTCATGCTTGCCTCCACACTCTTTTCATCTCTACTTAGTAAAACAAAAAAATGACGACTTTTCCATTATTATTTTCCCAATCGTACATTTTAAAAAGTAGAAGAGAAAAATCTTTGTACACTATCCTTATTGTAACACTTCTATCTCCATCTTAATTTATCCGCAATATTTCTACACTTATGTTATGAGTAAATAGTGGGTTCTTATCACTTCTACTGTCTCTCTTCTCAAAAAACAAAAAAAGAATGGGACTCCCCATTCTTTTTTATTCAACACCAAATAAGGATTTGGCATTCTTTGTTGTTACTTGTGCTACTTCGTCATAAGAAATTCCTTTTAATTTCGCAATTTCTTCTGCTACCAGTTTTACATAACTAGGTTCATTTCGTTTCCCTCGAAATGGGTGTGGTGTTAAATACGGGCAATCTGTCTCTATCAATAATTTTTCTAACGGAATCTCCATAGCAACTTCTTTCGGTTTCTTGGCATTTTTAAATGTTACTGGACCACCTAATGAAATTAAAAAGTTCATATCGACACATCGCTGCGCTACTTCTACACTCCCGCTAAAGCAATGCATAATGCCCCCTACTTCAGCTGCATTCTCTTCCTCTAGGATATCAACAATATCTTGAGTTGCATCGCGGTTATGTATAATAATCGGTAATTTCACCTTTTTCGCTAATGCAATTTGTTTACGGAATACTTCCTTCTGTATTTCTTTTGGAGACTTATCCCAGTGATAATCTAATCCCATTTCCCCAATTGCAACTACTTTAGGATGAGCCGCTAATTCTTCTAACCAAGCTAAATGTTCTTCTTTCATATCGATTGCATCAACAGGATGCCATCCAACTGCAGCGTAAATAAAATCATAAGCCTCTGCTAATTCAATTGCTTTCTTTATCGTTACTTCATCAAATCCAACAACAACTGTATATGTAACTCCCGCTTCTTTCATTCTCGCGATAACTTCTTGTAAATCTTCTTCAAATTGCTCTGCATTTAAATGTGAATGTGTATCAAACAACATAATAAATAACTCCTTTTATATTGAAATCAATTCTCTCATAGAAAAACTACACTCTTTCTAACTTAACGATAACAATACTTCAATTTTAATGCAAAAAACGGAAT
The DNA here is from genome assembly GCF_022662615.1 of Bacillus cereus group sp. BfR-BA-01523. NCBI lineage: Bacteria > Bacillati > Bacillota > Bacilli > Caryophanales > Bacillaceae > Bacillus > Bacillus cereus group sp. BfR-BA-01523. The sequence goes on along the minus strand of NZ_JAKUDX010000019.1, from coordinate 9,686 downwards.
GTAAAAAGAAAAAAGACGCTTCACCAATGTTACACGTGAAACATCTCTTTTCTTGTCTCAATTACTTGATTTTTGTACCATTTGGTAAATTATGGTCAATTGATGCTAATGACAATACGCCATTCTCTTCACCTGCTAAAATCATACCTTGTGATAATTCACCACGTAATTTTACAGGTTTTAAATTCGTTACACAAATAACCTTTTTACCTTTTAGTTCTTCTGGTGAATAGAATTTAGCAATCCCAGAAACCACTTGGCGCTTCTCTGTACCTAAATCAAGCTGAATTTTTAACAACTTATCTGCTTTTTTCACAGGTTCAGCGGATATTACTTCAGCTACTCGTAATTCTACTTTAAAGAAATCATCAATTGTAATTTCTTCTGCCTTTGGTTCTTCTGCTTTTTTCTCTTCTACTTTAGGAGCAGAACCTTGCATTTGTTCTTTAATATACCCCACTTCTACTTCCATTTCCAAACGAGGGAAGATTGGGTTTCCTTTTTCTACTTTTGTTCCAGCTGGAATACATCCAATTGTAGATAGGCTTTCCCAAGATTTATGCGCCTCTTCAGTAAGTCCAAGTTGAGCAAACATCTTACTTGGTGCTACTGTTAGGAATGGCATAAGCATAATACCTGTTTGACGAAGTACCTCAGCTAAGTGGGCCATTACAGACGCAAGTTTTTCGCGATCATTCTCATCCTTCGCTAATACCCACGGCTGCGTTTCATCAATATATTTGTTCGTACGGCTAACTAATTGCCAAATGGAACTTAGCGCTACAGAGAATTCCATATTCTCCATTGCCCCTTCTACTTTTTTCAATGTATCTTTGGCAAATGTCACTAACGTTTCATCGAACTCAGTTACATTTGCTTTAAATGCAGGGATTTCCCCGTTAAAGTATTTATCAATCATAGCTACTGTACGATTTAATAAGTTACCTAAATCATTCGCTAAATCAAAGTTGATTCGTTCAACAAATCCTTCTGGTGTGAATACTCCATCAGATCCAAATGGAACTTCGCGAAGTAAGTAGTAACGCAATGCATCTAATCCGTAACGATTAATTAGTGTAACTGGATCTACTACGTTTCCTTTTGACTTACTCATTTTTCCATCCTTCATTAAAATCCAGCCATGAGCAAAGACTTTCTTCGGAAGTGGTAAATCTAAAGCCATTAAAATAATTGGCCAATAAATTGTGTGGAAACGAACAATTTCTTTCCCAACTAAATGGACATCTGCTGGCCAGAATTTTTTATACTTCTCTTCATTTTCTGTTCCGTATCCTAATGCAGTAATGTAATTAGACAACGCATCTACCCATACGTAAATAACGTGTTTTGGGTTACCTGGAACACGAACTCCCCAGTCAAATGAAGTACGAGAAACAGCTAAATCTTCTAATCCTGGTTTAATGAAGTTATTAATCATTTCATTTTTACGGGACTCCGGTTGAATGAAATGTGGGTTATCTTCATAGAACTTTAATAGTCGGTCTACATATTTACCCATTCTAAAGAAATAAGACTCTTCGCGAACAAGTTCTACAGCGTGACCACTATCTGGGCTTTTTCCACCAACTACTTTGTCACCTTCCATAATTGGATCTACTAATTGATGCGCTGTATAGAATGTTTCATCTTGTACAGAATACCAACCTTCATATTCATCAAGATAAATATCGCCTTGATCTACTAGCTGCTTGAAGATTTTCTCAACAACATCTTTATGACGATCTTCAGTTGTACGAATAAAATCATCATAAGAGATATCCATCTTCTCCCAAAGTTCTTTAATCCCTGATACAATGTTATCCACATATGCCTGTGGTGTAACATTTAGTTCTTCTGCTTTCTTTTGGATCTTCTGTCCATGCTCATCAGTTCCTGTTAAATAATGAACATTGTATCCTTGCATACGCTTATATCGTGCCATCGCATCTCCTGCTACTGTCGTATAAGCATGTCCAATGTGTAACTTTCCACTTGGATAATAAATTGGGGTAGTAATATAAAAGGACTTATTTTCCTCTTTCATCGTTTTGGACCTCCCGAATAACCTCATATGTATTTATAAACAGTATATCAAAAACTCATATATAAAGTGAAACTTTAATCCGTGGAGAGGGTTCATCCCCCATGGATTATTAGCCCACACCAATCGGGCTTTTACGAGCAGCCCGACTCCCACTTAACTTCTTTGCTCCGGCTAAATTTTAAAGTGGGAGTCTTACTGCTCGCAAATAGCGGGATAAAAACGAGTTAATGCTCGATATCTTTATCATCTATTACTCATATTCAAAAAAAATATACAATATATTTCCCGAAAAGTATAAACATTACAAAAAATAACACAAAACAATTGTAGAAATGACTTACATTCTATCATATATAAGAAGTATAAAAATCTATAAATCTTTTTTAAAAATATAGAATTTAATAATTGACGGAAATGTAAATGATTGGTATCATATGTCCATAGGGTATTTTGTCGAAAAATGACGAATCAAAAAAATAGACTCGAAACTTATAAACTATTTATTTAGGAGGAAAAGAATTATGAAATCTACTGGTATCGTTCGTAAAGTTGATGAATTAGGTCGTGTAGTAATTCCAATCGAATTACGCCGTACTTTAGGTATTGCAGAAAAGGATGCTCTTGAAATCTACGTTGATGATGAAAAAATCATCTTAAAGAAATATAAACCAAACATGACTTGCCAAGTAACTGGTGAAGTATCTGATGGTAACCTATCTTTAGCTGAAGGTAAAATTATCTTAAGTAAAGAAGGCGCTGAACAAGTCTTAAACGAACTTCAAGATTATATCGAAACAGCAAAATAAGCTTCTCAATTATGAGAAGCTTATTTTTTATCCACATGATAGATTTGATATACGTCTCGTTTCGACAAATCTCGATCTTTAGCGACTGTTTTTATCGCTTCTTTTGAATTCATACCTTTTTCATTTATATAATGTTCAATATGATTATATACTGAAATAGATTCCCACCATTGTTCTTCTGAAGTAGGTTCTTCTGTTGAACCTGCTACTAAAATACAAAACTCACCACGAACTTCATTTTGCTTCGTCCACTCAATCGCTTCTTCAATTGTTCCACGAATAAACTCTTCAAATTTTTTCGTTAGCTCACGACATAATACGATTTCCCTATTTCCTAATACTTCTTGCATAGAGATTAAAGTATCATCTAAACGATGTGGCGCCTCATAAAACATCATTGTAGTTGGAATATAGCGTAGTTTTTCTAATTCAAGCTTACGTCCCTTTTTATTTCTTTGCAGGAAACCATAGAAATAAAAATGTTTTGTCTCAAGTCCTGATGCAATCAATGCTGTAAGGGCTGCATTTGCCCCAGGAAGCGGGATAACATGATATTGTTCTGCTACAGCCTCTACAACGATATCATAACCAGGATCTGAAATACATGGCATACCAGCATCGCTCACAATGGCTACAGTCTTACCTTCTTCTAACTTATCTAAAATTTTCCGTCCACTTACTCCTTTATTATGCTCATGATAACTCATAACTGGTGTTTCAATTTCAAAGTAATTACAAAGTTTCTTCGTTTGCCTTGTATCTTCCGCTGCAATAATGTCTGCCTCTTTTAAAATTCGGATTGCACGAAATGTCATATCCTCTAAATTTCCGATTGGAGTCGGTACTAAATATAAAACTCCCTTTTCATTTTGCTGAAAGCTTTTTTGCTGCCACATAGCGTTCTCCTTTTTGCATATATTCTTCTTTTTTTTTCCTCGTTAACTGCTTAAAGTGATACTCAGCTTGCATAGCCGTTCGTTTATCCTCGTGATCCTCTACATATTTTAAAACAACTGGAAGTCTAGCGCGTGTATATCTAGCACCTTTTCCACTATTATGGGTCTGAATCCGTTTTTCTATATGATTCGTGTATCCAGCATAATAACTTCCATCAGAACACTCCACCACATAAAAACAATGCTTATTCTTCTCCATATAAAATTGAACGAAGCTCCTTTGTATATTCATTATTTTCTTCATATACAAAAAGAGGTGGTAAGATTTTTAAATCTGCATTTCCATCCTTAATTCCTTCAATTAACAATGTATTCGCTTCTTTACCAGCCTTAGGATAAACAAATCGCACACGTTTCGGTTCAATTTTGTATTTACGCATTAATGTGACGATGTCGAGCAAACGACCTGGACGATGTACAAATGCTACTTTCCCACCCTGTTTCACTAGCTGACTACTTGCGTATACAACATCTTCTAGTGTGCACATAATTTCATGACGAGCTATCGCTAAATGTTCATTCATATTCTTCTCAGAAGTTTGTGGTGTTTGAAAATAAGGAGGATTACATGTTACAACATCATATTGATGACGTCCAAGTTTCTCCGGCATATCTTTCAAATCTCCATGGATTAAATGAATTCTTTCTGCTAAATTATTGTATTGAACGCTTCTTATTCCCATATCATATAAGCGCTCTTGAATTTCTACACCTGTAATTTTCCCTTTTGTCCTTGTACTTAATAAAAGAGGGATAACTGCGTTACCTGTACACAAATCAAGTAAATTACCTTTTTGAATTGGCACCCAAGCAAAATCTGCAAGTAAAACAGCATCCAAAGAAAAATTAAATACTGATGGACTTTGTACAATCTTCATATCTTGCGCTAATAAGTAATCTAAACGCTCATCTTCATATAAATTCATATATTGCTCCCTTTCTTACACTTAACCTACCCTATTTCATCTTCTATTAATGTAAAAATAAATTTCATTCTACTCTCATGTATAAAAAATTACCTTTCCAATTATATTGGAAAGGTAATCTCACTTTTTATTTAAAAATGACAGACAGAATAAACAATCTCCCTCTTTACGTACACTTCCATAATGTAGATTGCAAATATGAAAACCTTCTTGATATAGTCTCGCTAGATTATCGTAGCCTTCACCAATATCTGTCTTCGCCTTCATTTCTTTGCGTTTTTGAGTTTTTTGTTTTTCCTTGTTCTGCACTTCTTCAAAACGATGTCGCAAATTTTCATTTTCCATTTTTATATGTTGGTTTTCTTCCAATAATTCTGCAAGATGTTGTTTTAATTCTCCCAACTGTTTGTATAAATGTCCAATTTGCTCTTCCATACTAGAAACCGATGCAAAAATATCCTTTTTCTCCACAAGCACCCACCTCATTAATCTGTGGTTTGACTCGAAACGACCCCTTTATTCATTAATTCATCTAACGTATATTCTACTATCCGTTCCTTGTCTACTAGTTCCACTTGAATTAATCTTTCTAAAATATTTAATCCGATAACACGGCCAGTACCGTGCGGTGTTTGTATACGTTGATCTAAATCAGGAAGTTGTTCCTTTGCTGCCTCATATTCATCATTCTCATATTTTAAGCAACACATTAAGCGACCACATAAACCAGAGATTTTTGCAGGATTTAATGATAAATTTTGATCCTTTGCCATTTTAATGGATACAGGTTCAAAATCTCCTAAAAAAGTAGAACAACAAAGCATACGACCACATGGACCAATACCACCAAGCATTTTTGCTTCGTCACGAACGCCGATCTGTCTCAGCTCAATTCTTGTCCTAAAAATTGCCGCTAAGTCTTTCACTAGTTCCCGGAAATCAATCCGACCATCCGCAGTAAAGTAAAAAATAATCTTATTACGATCGAATGTATACTCTACATCTACAAGCTTCATATCAAGATTATGTTCTCCTACCTTTTGTTGACAAACTTGATATGCTTCTTTCGCAGCATGCCTATTCTCTTCAACAATGGTACGATCATTTTCATTTGCAATACGAATAACTTTTTTTAGCGGTAATACAACGTCATTTTCATCAACTTGCTTTTTGGTAATAACTACTTTTCCGTACTCAATACCTCTTACCGTTTCTACAATTACAAACTCATTTTCTGAGATATCGAACTGATTCGGATCAAAGTAATATACCTTTCCGGCCTTCTTAAAGCGAACACCTACTACATCATACAAAACGGTCATCCCTCCTGCAACCGCAACACTAACTGTTCGAACACAAGCTGCGCATTTACATTAGCGTTGATTCTATTTTTTGCCTCTAATATATTAAAGAGAGCTGATACAATGCGCTTCTGAGCATAAGAAAAGGATTCAAACATCTCTTTCTGCTCATGAAAAACAAGACGATCTTCTTCTCCAAGTTGAACATATAATAAATCCTTATAAATAAGGAGTAACATATCTAATCCTTGCTGTAATTGTTCTTTCTCTCCAAAGTGCTTCCCCCATTTTTCTTGTACAAAAAAAATAGAGGCCTTATCTTTTTCGAGCGCTTCACATAATTTTATCACTAAAGCTCTCGCTTGTGCAAACCATTCATCATTACACATTAATAAAGCTTCTTCAAAACTATTTGTAAGCTGCGCAGCAAGTGTAGATAAAGAAACTGTAATACCTTCTTCCTCTAACCTCTTAATTAAAGATTCTGTAGGCAACGGCCTAAACGTAACAACTTGACAACGAGATAAGATTGTATTTAAAATCTGATGACTTTGTTCAGTAAGTAAAATAGCTGTTGTATCACTACTTGGTTCTTCTAAAAACTTTAAGAGCGTATTCGCTGCATTTGCTGTCATACGATCTGCATGCTCAATAATATATACTTTTTTATTTGCTTCTAATCCTGTTTTTGAAAACTCTTCTTGTAAATCATGAATTTGCTGTTTTTTAATAGATAATCCATCTGGTTTTACAATATGTAAGTTTGGGTAGTTACCTGAATCAATTCGGCGACAATTCGTACATACATGACAAGGCTCTACACCATTTCTTTGTGAACAGAGAAAACTTTTTGCCATTTGAATTGCTGTGGCGAACTTCCCAGTCCCTTTCCCTCCCTCTAACAAGTAAGCGTGGGATATACGCTCTTTTGCAATGCTATTCATCAACATTTTGACACCGATGGGCTGTATAGCAGAAAGCTGCTCCCACGTATTTATCATACTGCATACCTCACTTATTTCATTCTTTCCTTCTATTATAACAATTTATCTTCTATAATCTGAACAACTTCTTCTATAAGTTTTTTCATTGGTTGATCAGCATTTACTAATACAATGCGATTAGAGAAACGCTCTACAACTTGTAAATACCCTTCACGCACACGTTTATGGAAAGAGATATCTTCCATATCTAGTCGATTTACTTCACGTCCTGCATCTTTTCCAATTCGTGCTAAACCTACCTCTGGCTCAATATCTAAATAGATTGTTAAACTAGGCATACAATCTTCCGTTGCGAAACGATTAATTTCAAATACTTTATCCATACCTAAGCCTCTTGCATATCCTTGATATGCTAAAGAGCTATCTATAAAACGATCACATAGTACAAGATAGTTTTCCTCAAGTGCTGGCATAACTTTTTCCACTAAATGTTGTCTACGTGCAGCAGCATATAAGAGCGCCTCTGTACGTGCTTCCATCATCGTATACTCTTGTTTATGTAAAATTGTTCTAATATCTTCAGAAATTGCAATACCACCCGGTTCTCTGGTCGCCATTACCCTTTGTTCCTTTTGCTCAAAATATGGTAATAAACTTTTAATTAATGTTGTTTTACCCGAACCTTCTGGCCCTTCAATTGTTACAAATAATCCCTTCATCCTAAAACCTACTTTCTATATCATACACGTTCATATATTGCGTACTACCTTGAAAACGAGCCCCTGTTTTCTCTAAATGAGTAATTTGCTTTGTATGTTCTTGAGTAATTCTCTCTCCATACATGATCAATGGAATTCCAGGTGGATACGGAATCACCATTTCTGCAGCTATCATACCAACGGCTTCTTCTATAGATACTAACTTCGTTTCGTATCTCTCTAATTGTTTATACGTATACGGTAAAGGGGAAATTTCCCCTTTATAAGTATAACGAATTGATACTGTCTTGTCTTTTACCTTATATTGCTGCATAGCTAATCGAATGATCTCTATAGCTTTCATATACCCCTCATTTACTTGTAACGGTAATATAAATAGGACGTTATATGGATCTGCCATTTCCGTATATATACCGACTTTTTCAAATACAGACTGTAATTCATACCCCGATAACTGACAGCGAGTTTGCACCGTAACTTTTAATTCATCTTGCGATGGATATTGCAAAATGGCTATTTGTGGGATAGATCGCAATCCTTCTTTAAATCGGCGTAAAAACTCAACGATTTCATCATGACCCTCTTCCTTTATAACTGCTATTGCAAAACGTGCTATATCAAGAGAAGCCATAATTGGATACGATGGGCTACTAGATTGTAGCATACTTAAATAGGAGGAAACTTTTTCTTCGCTCACCAAACGGCTATTTATATGTAAATAAGATCCCATTGTCATCGCAGGTAATGTTTTATGTGCGGAATGAACCACAATATCCGCACCATAAACTAATGCTGACTTCGGGAAGGGGTCCCCTATACAAAAATGCGCCCCATGGGCTTCATCTACTAGAACAGGAATTTTATGTGCATGTGCGTAAGCGATACTTGCCTCTAAATCAATTCCCATACCATAGTAATTAGGATGTGTTAAAATAAGTGCTTTTGCATTTGGATACTTTGTAATTGCCTCCTTAATAATTTCATCATGAACACCTACTGGTACGTTATGTACTTCATCAATCCATGGATTTAAAAAGACCGGATTAGCCCCCACTAATTTCAAACCATTAATGATCGATTTATGACAATTTCTTTGTACGAGGACAATATCATGTTCGCCGCAGCAAGACAAAATCATTGCTAAATTTCCAACTGTTGAACCATTAATTAAAAAATAACTTTTGTGCACGCCATATACTTCAGCTAATAATTGCTGTGCTTCATCTATACATTCAAACGGGCTATGTAAATCATCTAATCCTGTTAACTCTGTTACATCAATTGATAATATGTCCTTAAACCCCCCTGAAGCTTTCTGAGGGAAGTTTAAACCATTCTTATGACCTGGAACATGAAAAGATAGTAGTCGCCTTTCTTTAAATTCCATTAGCGCCTCATATAAAGGCATACGATTTTGATTCATATATATCTCTTCCTTATTATTCATTCTGTATCTATTATACAGATATTAGGGCAAAAAAAATAATAGGCATAATGCCTATTTAAAAATATGATACTTCTAATTTTCGCAGTTGTTTTAAATAATGTATATACTTCGGGTCAGTTGTCTCAGTATTCACCAGATTTCTTTCGCACTCGTAACATATTAAATTATTATATACATATATTCCTTCCCCTCTTTTTGTCTCACAAACGATGCAAATTTCACTTGGTAATTTCATAATCTTTCCTCCCTTTTTAAATAAACATATTATATACCTCTATTCCTTAACAAATTTCCGGAAAATATACATCAATTTTTTATATAATATGATTTATTCTTGGGCAACGTGTTTGTATTACTTATGTATTCCCTTTACTTCTTTCATGTACTGTTTAAAAACAAAAAAACACAAGTCAAAAGACTTGTGTTTTTATCTTGCTTGGCGACGTCCTACTCTCACAGGGACAAGGTCCCAACTACCATCGGCGCTAGAGAGCTTAACTTCCGTGTTCGGTATGGGAACGGGTGTGACCTCTCTGCCATCAT
>NZ_JAKUDX010000018.1:0-58395 GCF_022662615.1 Bacillus cereus group sp. BfR-BA-01523 | reverse complement strand
GATGGCAGAGAGGTCACACCCGTTCCCATACCGAACACGGAAGTTAAGCTCTCTAGCGCCGATGGTAGTTGGGACCTTGTCCCTGTGAGAGTAGGACGTCGCCAAGCAAAATAAAAACACAAGTCTTTTGACTTGTGTTTTTTCGTGTTTCTTTTTACAATTCATAGTAATTTAAAAAATCTTTACTTAAAGAATCGTCCTTTTGATTAAAGACAGGGAAATGTGGCTAGGATAGTGAATAAGCAAAAGAGTTGCAAATTTTTTTAATACGTATATAATTAAAGTCAAAGATAGTCAAAGTCAATAAAGGTGGCGGATAAATGAGAAATATATCTGATATCATTGAGAAATATCTAAAGCAAGTTATTGACTTAAGCAATAATAATGCGATTGAAATCAAGAGGAATGAGGTCGCTGATCGATTCGATTGTGTGCCGTCTCAAATCAACTATGTAATCAATACCCGTTTTACGTTAGAAAGAGGATTCGTAGTAGAAAGTAAACGAGGTGGAGGAGGTTACATTCGCATTATAAAAGTCAAACTGCATGATGATATAGACATTATTGATCAAATGCTTCATATGATTGATCATAGCGTTGCACAAGGAAATGCAGAAAGCATGATTATACGTTTAATAGAAGAGGGTATTATAACAAATCGTGAAGCTAAACTTATGTTAAGCGTACTAGATCGTTCTGTATTATTAATGGATGTTCCTTCTCGAGATGAACTTAGGGCTCGAATATTATGCGCAATGTTAAGAACACTGAAATATAAATAAATATAACTTTTGTTAAGAATGATAGCTAAGATAATGCAGTTTAATATTGTAGGGATTTTGAAAGATGACATGTGCTTTTACTAAATGGATTAAGGAAAGAGAACAATCTAGTAATGTATGAAAAGTATAATGAGATAGATCGTTCCTGTTGTAAAGGTGGGGGATAGCGATGACTTGTCAAAACTGTAATATAAGACCAGCAACTTTACATTATACAAAAGTAATCAACGGAAAAAAGGCGGAAGTTCATCTTTGCGAGCAATGTGCAGAACAAAGTGGCTATACGTCTTTCTTTCAATCACCGCAGTCTAATTTTTCATTCCATGACCTATTAGCCGGATTATTGCATAGTGAACCGGCAATGTTTGAAGAAGGGCAAGATGCATTTTCAAATACAAATATATCAAGATGTCCGAATTGTAAGATGACATATGAACAATTTACAAAAGTGGGACGCTTTGGATGTGCTTCTTGTTACGATACATTTAAGGAGCATTTAAAACCGTTGTTAAAACGTCTTCACGGTGGGCATACGGATCATTGTGGGAAAATTCCTGAACTTATAGAAGGAAATATCTACTTAAAGAAAGAATTAGATGAACTAAAACTCAATCTGAAACAATATGTACAGAAAGAGGAATTTGAGAAAGCGGCTGAAGTACGAGATAAAATTCGAGGTCTTGTAAATCAGCTTAGTGAGCATAGAGAGGGGGAATAGTTCTATGTCACTGGACAGAATCATGAATGAAGCGATTAGTCCATGGATGAAGGGAGATGGCCCTGATTCTGATATTGTTTTAAGTAGTCGAATTCGTTTGGCTCGTAATTTTAAAAAATATCAATTCTCTACTATGCAAAACGAGGAAGAAGCTAAGCAGATTCATGAGTTATTTAAGAAGAAGTTTATAAAAAAAACTGTAGAACCTTTTGGGGAGTTTGAACTATTAAAAATGAATGAATTAAATCCTCTTCAAAGGAGAGTTTTAGTTGAGAAACATTTAATTAGTCCAAATCTTGCAGGAACAGAATACGGAGCATGCCTACTATCAGAAAGTGAACATATAAGTATCATGCTTAATGAAGAGGATCATGTTAGGATTCAGTGCCTATTTTCAGGTTTACAGTTATCAGAGGCGCTTCAAAGTGCCAATCAAATAGATAATTGGATCGAGGAGCAGGTTGAATATGCTTTTGATGAATCGCTTGGATATATTACGAGTTGCCCCACTAACGTCGGTACAGGATTAAGGGCTTCGGTAATGATTCATTTGCCGGGACTGGTTTTAACGAAAAGAATTAACCGTATTATACAAGTAATTCAAAAATTAGGGTTAGTTGTAAGAGGAATATACGGTGAAGGTAGCGAAGCGTTAGGTAATATATTTCAAGTGTCAAATCAAATGACACTAGGGAAATCAGAAGAAGATATTATTGCAGATTTAAAGAGTGTCATTCAACAAATCATCCATCAAGAAAAAACGGCTAGAGAATTAATTGTACAAAATTCAAGCATTGAGCTTGAAGATAAAGTATATCGTTCTTACGGAATACTAGCTAACAGTCGTTTAATTCAATCTGCAGAAGCAGCCAATTGCTTATCAGATGTACGGCTTGGTATTGACTTAGGATATATACAAGGTATATCGAGAAATATTTTAACTGAGTTAATGGTTCTTACTCAGCCAGGCATTTTGCAACAATATGCAGGAGGACCTTTAGGACCAGAAGAAAGAGATTATCGAAGAGCAACCTTAATCCGTGAGCGATTACGAATTGAACAAAATTAAGCGCAAGTAGGAGGCGATTTCTATGATGTTTGGAAGATTTACAGAACGAGCACAGAAAGTATTAGCTTTATCTCAAGAGGAAGCAATTCGCATTGGGCATAATAATATTGGAACAGAACATATTTTACTTGGGCTTGTACGCGAAGGTGAAGGAATTGCAGCAAAAGCGTTAATTGCTCTTGGATTAAGTCCAGAGAAAGTTCAAAAAGAGGTAGAAGCATTAATTGGACGTGGAACAGAAGCTTCTCAAACAGTACATTACACACCTCGTGCTAAAAAAGTTATTGAGTTGTCTATGGACGAAGCTCGTAAGCTAGGCCATTCCTACGTTGGAACAGAACATATTTTACTTGGTTTAATCCGTGAAGGTGAAGGTGTAGCAGCACGCGTTTTAAATAATTTAGGTGTAAGCCTAAATAAAGCAAGACAACAAGTGTTACAACTCCTTGGAAGTAATGAAGCTAGTTCAGGTCACCAGGGTGGTTCATCAACAAATGCGAATACACCTACACTTGACAGTCTAGCACGTGATTTAACAGTTGTTGCACGTGAAAATCGTTTAGATCCTGTTATTGGACGTAGTAAAGAAATTCAACGTGTAATTGAAGTGTTAAGCCGTAGAACAAAAAACAATCCAGTATTAATTGGAGAACCTGGTGTAGGTAAGACAGCAATTGCGGAAGGATTAGCACAGCAAATTGTAAATAATGAAGTTCCTGAAACTTTAAGAGATAAGCGTGTTATGACATTAGATATGGGTACAGTTGTTGCTGGAACAAAATATCGTGGTGAATTTGAGGATCGCTTAAAGAAAGTGATGGATGAGATTCGCCAAGCTGGTAACATCATTCTATTTATTGATGAGCTTCATACGTTAATTGGTGCAGGCGGGGCGGAAGGTGCAATTGATGCATCGAATATTTTAAAACCATCTTTAGCACGTGGTGAATTACAATGTATTGGTGCAACAACTTTAGACGAATATCGTAAATATATTGAAAAGGATGCGGCATTAGAAAGACGTTTCCAACCAATTCATGTTGATGAACCAAACTTAGAAGAATCAGTTCAAATTTTAAAAGGTTTACGTGACCGTTATGAGGCGCATCACCGCGTATCTATTACAGATGATGCAATCGATGCGGCTGTAAAACTTTCAGATCGTTACATTACAGACCGTTTTTTACCTGATAAAGCAATCGATTTAATTGATGAGGCTGCATCAAAAGTGCGCTTACGTTCTTATACAACACCGCCAAACTTAAAAGAGCTTGAAGTGAAGCTTGAGGAAATTAGAAAAGAAAAAGATGCAGCTGTACAAAGCCAAGAATTTGAAAAAGCTGCTTCCTTACGTGATATGGAACAACGTTTACGTGAAAAGTTAGAAGATACAAAGCGTCAGTGGAAAGAGAAACAAGGACAAGAAAACTCAGAAGTAACAGTAGAAGATATTGCAAATGTCGTTTCCACATGGACACGTATTCCAGTTTCTAAACTTGCACAAACAGAGACAGATAAATTATTAAACTTGGAATCAATTTTACATGATCGTTTAATTGGGCAGGATGAAGCAGTTGTAGCTGTGGCAAAAGCTGTTCGTCGTGCGAGAGCGGGATTAAAAGATCCGAAACGTCCAATTGGCTCATTTATTTTCCTAGGACCTACTGGTGTAGGTAAAACAGAACTAGCAAGGGCATTAGCAGAATCTATGTTCGGTGATGAGGATGCAATGATCCGCATCGATATGTCTGAGTACATGGAAAAGCATTCTACTTCTCGTTTAGTTGGATCTCCTCCAGGATATGTTGGATATGAAGAAGGTGGACAATTAACAGAGAAAGTTCGTCGTAAGCCATATTCAGTTGTCTTATTAGATGAAGTAGAGAAAGCTCATCCTGATGTGTTTAATATTTTACTACAAGTATTAGAAGATGGCCGTTTAACAGATTCTAAAGGACGTACAGTTGATTTCCGTAATACAATTGTTATTATGACGTCTAATGTTGGTGCAGACGCATTAAAACGTAATAAACATCTTGGATTTAACGTACAAGATGAGAGCCGCGATTATTCAGATATGAAAGGTAAAGTAATGGATGAATTGAAAAAAGCATTTCGTCCAGAATTCTTAAACCGTATTGATGAAATTATCGTGTTCCATATGCTTGAGAAAAAACATATTCAAGAAATTGTAACTCTTATGGTGAATCAGTTAGTGAAACGCTTAAAAGAACAAGAGATTGAATTGCACTTAACAGAAGGAGCAATTTCAGCAATTGCTGATAAAGGATTTGATCGAGAGTACGGTGCTCGTCCGCTTCGTAGAGCAATTCAAAAACATGTAGAAGATAGACTATCAGAAGAACTGTTAAAAGGTGCTATTGAGAAAGGACAAAAAGTTATCTTTGATATAGAAGGAGAATCATTTGTCATTCATAGTGCGGAAAAGGTAAAATAAGTATAGACAAACAAAGAGGGCTACGCGATAGCCCTCTTTCTTGTACGAGAAGGATAAACGTTTGTAGATGAAAGTGAAGTGAACTATAAAAGATATGGCTAAAAAGAAAACAAAATTTACATGTCAAGAATGTGGTTATCAGTCGCCAAAATATATGGGGAAATGTCCTGGATGTGGTCAATGGAATACGCTTGTTGAAGAGATGGAACCAGTTGTATCATCAAGACGCCTTAATTATGCCAATGCAATTCAATCAGAAGTAACAAAACCAAGACGCTTAACAGAGGTAGAAACAAAGTCTGAGGCGCGTATTGAAACGAAATTTCAAGAGTTTAACCGTGTACTTGGTGGCGGGATTGTAGATGGATCTTTAGTACTTATTGGTGGAGACCCTGGGATTGGGAAATCAACATTGTTATTACAAATTTCATCGCAATTAGCAGATTCTTCATATGATGTACTATACATATCAGGTGAGGAGTCAGCAAAGCAGATCAAACTTCGTGCAGATCGTTTGCATGTAAAGGGTAGTAATCTATTTGTTGTAGCAGAGACTGATTTACAGAGAATTGCAGCGCACATTGAAGAGATGAATCCAGCTTTTGTTGTTATTGACTCCATTCAGACGATACATTTACCTGAAGTGACGTCAGCCCCAGGGAGTGTAACGCAAGTACGTGAATGTACAGCGGAATTAATGAAACTTGCAAAGACGAAAGGGATTCCTATTTTTATCGTCGGACATGTGACAAAAGAAGGGGCAATTGCAGGACCACGTATGCTAGAACATATGGTTGATGCAGTTCTTTACTTTGAAGGAGATCGTCACCATACATATCGTATTTTGCGAGCTGTGAAGAACCGTTTTGGTTCCACAAATGAAATGGGTATCTTTGAAATGAAGGAACTAGGTCTTGCAGAAGTACTAAATCCTTCTGAAATTTTCCTTGAGGAACGTCCAGTTGGAGTTGCAGGATCCACAGTGGTTGCTTCAATGGAAGGAACAAGACCGGTTTTAGTAGAAATACAAGCATTAATCTCCCCTACTAGTTTTGGAAATCCTCGAAGAATGGCGACGGGAATTGATCATAACCGCGTTTCACTTATTATGGCAGTGCTAGAAAAAAGAACAGGTTTATTGTTGCAAAATCAAGACGCATATTTAAAAGTTGCGGGTGGCTTGAAATTAGATGAACCAGCAATCGATTTAGCTGTCGCTTTAAGTATTGCTTCAAGTTTCAGAGATAAAGCTACTGCACCAGCCGATGCGGTAATAGGAGAAGTAGGCCTAACTGGAGAAATAAGAAGAGTATCAAGAATTGAACAACGTGTACAAGAAGCAGCGAAATTAGGATTTCAACGTGCTATTATTCCTAGAAAAAATTTGGGAGGATGGACAATTCCAGATGGGATTGAGGTAGTAGGTGTTTCTAATTTAGGAGAAGCGCTTCGTTTGACATTAGGAGGCTAGGCTATGGAGGAAAACAAGCAACGTGTCAAAAGTATGATTAATATTCTACAGCTTGTTGCCCCAGGAACACCACTACGCGAAGGGATAGATAACGTACTTCGTGCGCAAACTGGAGGGCTAATTGTTCTTGGGTATAATGAGCAGATTAAAAGTATTGTTGATGGAGGATTTCACATTAATTGTGCATTCTCACCGGCTAGTTTATATGAATTAGCAAAAATGGATGGGGCACTTATTTTAAATGAAACTGGGAGCAAAATTTTAATTGCAAATGCACAATTAGTTCCAGATCCATCCATTGATTCTATTGAAACAGGTATGCGTCACCGAACGGCAGAGCGTGTAGCAAAGCAGACGGCTAGCCTTGTTGTGGCTATTTCACAAAGACGTAACGTAATTACACTATATCAAGGGAACTTACGTTATACACTAAAAGATATAGGTGTAATTTTAACAAAGGCAAACCAAGCTATTCAAACGTTAGAAAAATATAAAGCTGTATGGAATGATGGGATTACGAATTTGGGCATTCTAGAATTTGAAGAGGTCGTTACAATGTCCGAGGTAGTTCACGTTTTACATAGTGTTGAAATGGTACTGCGTATTAAAAATGAAATAGTGAGCTACATTCATGAGTTAGGAACGGAAGGAAGGTTAATTCGTTTACAACTTACAGAATTACTAGCTGACTTAGAAGCAGAGGCAGCGTTATTAATTAAGGATTATTATCAAGAAAAAACGCAGGATCACCATCAAATTTTGAAAAAGTTACAAGATCTTGCAAATACACAGCTTTTAGAGGATAGCGATTTAGTTAAATTGCTCGGCTATCCAGGGCAAATGAGCTTAGAAGAAAGCGTGACACCGAGGGGATACCGAATCGCAAGCAAAATTTCTCGTGTTCCACCACTTATCATTGAAAATTTAATTAATCGATTTAAAACATTGCAAGGTGTTTGTCGTGCAACTATTAATGAATTGGATGATGTGGAAGGAATTGGGGAAGTTAGGGCGAAGAAAATACGAGAGGGCCTAAAAAGAATTCAAGAGCATCTCTATATGAGTAGACACAATTAAGAATATTACATTGATTCCATAATATAACGACACTAGAACATTTTTGTTATATGATATGGTATATTGGTAAATAAAACTATTTACAAAAAAACACGTCCGCTTTTGCATTCGGCGTTTTGATTAGCAAAACAATGGTTAATAATGAGTAGGAGGTGGTTGGATGTTAAAAAGGATCGTACAGCTCTTCTTTTTAGTGATCGGGGGAGCGTTAGGGATTTTTCTAATCCCAAAAGTTATTAATGTATTGGACGTTGGTGCTGTTCCTTTGCTTGAGGGATCGTACGTTCGTGCAATTATTGGTGCAATTATTTTATTTTTAACAACATTTTGGCTTGTGGATTATATTGTTCAACTTATTAAACATATCGAAGAAGCCCTTGTAAAGGCACCGGTAGCGGATGTTTTATTTGGTACATTAGGGTTGATCTCTGGTCTTATTGTTGCATATTTAATTTTGATACCAATTCGTGAATTCACGATTCCAGTCATTAGTACAGTATTACAAGTGTTCTTTACTCTTTTACTTGGTTATTTAGGATTCCAAGTAGGATTTAAAAAGAGAAATGAATTGCTAGGATTATTTACATTACCCCAGCGTGGAGGTAAGAAGAAAAACAATAGCGAGAACGAAGAGGTAGAGGTAGAAAAATCTACAACTCATTGGAAAATTCTCGATACAAGCGTAATTATTGATGGACGTATTGCGGATATTTGCCAAACGAAGTTTTTAGAAGGAACAATTGTGATTCCACAATTCGTATTAGAAGAGCTTCAGCATATTGCCGATTCTTCTGATGCTTTAAAGCGTAATCGTGGTCGCAGAGGATTAGACATTTTAAATCGTATTCAAAAAGAGCTACCAATTCCGGTGGAAATTTATGAAGGCGATTTTGAGGATATCCAAGAGGTGGATAGCAAGCTTGTAAAGTTAGCTAAAATCACTGGTGGAACTGTTGTAACAAATGATTTCAACTTAAACAAAGTTTCTGAATTACAAGGAGTAACAGTATTAAACATTAACGATTTAGCAAATGCAATTAAACCAGTCGTACTCCCTGGCGAAGAATTAAGTGTTTATGTTGTGAAAGATGGTAAAGAACAAAATCAAGGTGTGGCATATTTAGATGATGGCACGATGATTGTAGTAGAAGACGGTAGAGAATATGTCGGTTCGCAACTTAATGTACTAGTTACAAGTGTGTTGCAAACATCGGCTGGTCGTATGATTTTCGCAAAACGTAAATTATTAGAAAAAGCATTATAAGTAGAGGATTATTAATATGTATACGTTAATTATTCCAGCAGCGGGTCAAGGGAAACGGATGGGTGCTGGCAAAAACAAGTTGTTCTTACTTATAAATGGAGTACCTATCATTGTGCATACATTACGTGCTTTTGAAAAAGATAAAGCATGTAAACGTATTATCATGGCAATTAACGAAGAGGAACGCCCTTATTTTGAGGAGTTAATGCAGAAGTACCCGGTTGAAAAGCAGGTGCAATTTATTCAAGGCGGGGCCGAAAGACAAGATAGTGTGTATAATGCGCTTCAATATGTGAGTGGTGTTGAATATGTTCTCGTACACGATGGTGCGCGCCCGTTCGTAACGAATAAGATGATGCAAGATGTATTAACTGCAGCAGAGAAATATGGTGCTTCCATTTGTGCGGTGCCAGTGAAGGATACCATTAAGAAAGTAGAACAGGGTGTTGTTGTTGAAACGGTAGAACGTTCTCAGCTTAAAGCGGTTCAAACACCGCAAGGATTTTCTGTTCCTCTTTTATTAGAAGCTCATAGAAGTGCAAAGCAAAGTTGTTTTCTTGGTACAGATGACGCAAGTCTCGTAGAACGTGTAGGGAAGAAAGTAGGCGTAGTAGAGGGGAGTTACTATAATATTAAAGTGACGACTCCAGAGGATTTACTAATTGCTGAAAGTTTCCTTCATGTTCAGAAGAAATAGAAGTGATGGTATTATAGTAAAGAAAAGCTCGGCAGTTGCCGGGCTTTTCTTTATAGAGATAGCAATATAATATAGAATTCATAAAGTAGTTTAGATTGAGGAGGATGTAAAGAATGTTTCGAATTGGACAAGGTTTTGATGTACATGAATTTGCGGAAGGTAGACCGTTAATTATCGGTGGAATTACAATTCCTCATGAAAAAGGATTAATCGGTCACTCGGATGCAGATGTATTGCTACATACGATTGCTGACGCATGTCTAGGAGCAATTGCAGCAGGAGATATTGGAAAACATTTTCCCGATACAGATCCTGCCTTTAAAGATGCTGATTCAGCTGTATTGTTACAAAAGGTTTGGGAATTTGTGCGTGAACAAGGTTATGAGCTAGGGAACCTAGATTGTACAATTATTGCCCAAAAGCCAAAAATGGCACCGTATATTGAAAGCATGCGTAAACGCATTAGTGAACTATTAGAAACGTCTATTGATAATATTAATGTAAAGGCAACAACAACAGAAAAATTAGGATTTACAGGTAGAGAAGAGGGGATTGCTTCTCAAGCGGTTGTTTTATTACAGAAAAAATAGTGGTTTTTAATTCGTAAGATGGATAATCACGTTTTTTTGGTGTACAATTATAGAATGTGTTGACATTAAGATTGGAAGGTGTACCAACTATGGAAAAGCAAGTGAGAGTGCGCTATGCGCCAAGTCCAACAGGACACTTACATATCGGAAATGCGCGTACGGCATTATTTAATTATTTATTTGCTCGTCATCAAGATGGTAAGTTTATTATTCGTATTGAAGATACTGATGTGAAACGTAATGTTGCTGGTGGAGAAGAAAGCCAATTAAAATACTTGAAATGGCTCGGTATGGACTGGGATGAAGGTGTTGATGTTGGTGGTGAATTTGGACCATATCGTCAAACAGAGCGTTTAGATATTTATAAAAAATTATATAAAGATTTATTAGAGCGTGATTTAGCTTACAAATGTTATATGACAGAAGAAGAGCTAGAAGCAGAGCGTGAAGGTCAAATCGCTCGTGGTGAAACACCGCGTTATGCAGGAAACCACCGTGATTTAACTGAGGAGCAAATTAAAGGATTTGAGGCTGAAGGCCGTATTCCAAGTATTCGCTTCCGTGTGCCAGCTGATAGCGACTACACGTTTAAAGATCTCGTAAAAGATGAAGTTGCATTCCATTCAAATGATTTTGGTGATTTCGTTATCGTGAAAAAAGATGGAATTCCAACTTATAACTTTGCGGTAGCGGTAGATGATCACTTAATGGAGATTACACACGTACTTCGTGGTGATGATCATATTTCAAACACGCCAAAACAAATGATGATTTATGAAGCTTTCGGTTGGGATATCCCGAAGTTCGGTCATATGACTTTAATTGTAAACGAAAGCCGTAAAAAGCTAAGTAAGCGTGACGAATCTATTATTCAATTTATTGAGCAATATAAAGAGCTTGGATATCTTCCAGAAGCAATCTTTAACTTTATTGCATTACTAGGTTGGTCACCAGTAGGTGAAGAAGAAGTCTTCTCTCAAGATGAGTTTATCAAAATGTTTGATGCAGCTCGTTTATCAAAATCACCTGCATTATTTGATTCCCAAAAACTAAAATGGATGAACAACCAATATATGAAAAAACAAGATTTAGATACGGTTGTTGAACTAAGCTTACCGCATTTAGTGAAAGCGGGTCGCGTAGGTGAAAACTTAAGCGAACAAGAACAAGCGTGGGTTCGTGATGTAATTGCTTTATATCATGACCAAATGAGCTTTGGAGCTGAAATTGTAGAGCTTTCTGAAATGTTCTTTAAAGATCATGTTGATCATGAAGAAGAGGGACAAGAAGTATTGAAAGGTGAACAAGTACCTGAAGTACTTCGTGCATTTGCCGATCAATTAGAAGCTTTAGAAGTAATGGAGCCAGCGGCAGTTAAGGCGGCTATTAAAGCAGTTCAAAAAGAAACAGGGCATAAAGGTAAAAACCTATTTATGCCAATCCGTGTTGCTACTACTGGACAAACACATGGTCCAGAGCTTCCTAACGCTATTGCTCTTCTTGGAAAAGAAAAAGTTTTAAATCGTATTCAAAAAGTAATTGGTTAACATTTTCTAGGTTTAGCAATATAATAAGTATATCTAAAATCTAATAAGGAAAAGCGACGAGAAGGAGAAGTAGAAAATCAGGCTTTTTACAGAGAGAACCACCCTTAGGCTGGAAGTGGTTTATAAGCGGATTTTTGAAATGCCCCTTCGAGTCTTCTGTTGAACAGCGAAGTATTTCGTGGAACGTCTTAGGGCGCAAAGTAAACAGAAGCGGTGTAAACCGTTATCATGGATGAGTTTGAGGCTTCTTTAGCCTAAACAGAGTGGAACCGCGCTTAAAAGGCGTCTCTGTCTATATGACAGAGGCGTCTTTTTTTTATACTAAATGGTGTGAGTATAAGTTTTATCCCCTTGTATAAAGATTTAGGGGGAAGTGGGGAGTTAGTTCACTCGAAAAAAGCAGCCCATAAAGGGGAGGGAACATCGATGTTTAAGAGGCTTCGGGAAGATATTGAAGTCGTTTTTGAACAGGATCCAGCGGCAAGAAGTTATTTCGAAGTCATTTTAACTTACTCTGGATTACATGCAGTTTGGGCCCATCGAATTGCACATGCTTTTTATAAAAGGAATTTTTTCTTTATGGCACGTTGGATTTCGCAAGTTAGTCGTTTTTTTACTGGCATTGAGATTCATCCAGGAGCAACTATTGGTCGTCGTTTTTTCATTGATCATGGAATGGGGGTTGTGATTGGAGAAACGTGTGAAATTGGCGAAAACGTAACAATTTATCAAGGTGTCACATTAGGTGGTACAGGTAAAGAAAAAGGAAAGAGGCACCCTACAATTCAGGATAATGTATTAATTGCAACAGGTGCTAAAGTACTAGGTTCTATTACTATTGGAGAGAATTCTAAAATTGGAGCAGGATCTGTCGTGTTAAAGGAAGTTCCTGCGCATTCTACAGTTGTAGGTATACCTGGCCGAGTCGTTATTCAAAATGGAGTAAAAATTGGTCAAGAATTAAATCATTCTGATCTTCCGGATCCGATTTTTGATAAATTAAAGGTTATGGAAGTAGAACTTGATAAATTGAGAAAGCAACTCGAAGTAAAGGTAGGAAGGAAGGATAAAAATGACTATTCACATTTATAATACGTTAACGCGTCAAAAAGAAGAGTTTATGCCATTAGAAGAAAATAAGGTGAAGATGTATGTGTGCGGACCTACAGTGTATAACTACATTCACATTGGGAATGCAAGACCACCTATGGTGTTTGATACAGTACGCCGTTACTTAGAATATAAAGGATATGATGTGCAGTATGTATCTAACTTTACTGACGTGGATGATAAATTAATTAAGGCGGCAAACGAATTAGGTGAAGATGTGCCAACAATTGCAGATCGTTTTGTTGAAGCTTACTTTGAAGATGTAACGGCACTAGGTTGCAAACATGCAACGGTTCATCCACGTGTAACGGAAAATATGGATATCATTATTGAATTTATTCAAGAACTTGTGAATAAAGGGTATGCATATGAATCAGAAGGTGATGTGTACTTTAAAACGAAAGAATTCGAAGGTTACGGTAAATTATCACATCAACCGATTGCAGACTTACGTCACGGTGCACGTATTGAAGTAGGAGAAAAGAAACAAGACCCTCTTGATTTTGCTTTATGGAAAGCTGCGAAAGAAGGAGAAATCTTCTGGGAAAGCCCTTGGGGGAAAGGACGCCCAGGGTGGCATATTGAATGCTCAGCAATGGCGCGTAAATATTTAGGGGATACAATTGATATTCATGCTGGTGGTCAAGATTTAGCATTTCCTCATCATGAAAATGAAATTGCGCAGTCTGAGGCGTTGACAGGAAAAACATTTGCACGTTATTGGATGCATAACGGATATATTAATATTAATAACGAGAAGATGTCTAAGTCGCTTGGAAACTTCATTTTAGTTCACGATATCATTAAACAATATGATCCACAGTTAATCAGGTTCTTTATGCTATCGGTACATTACCGTCACCCAATTAACTTTAGCGAGGATTTATTGCAAAGTACTAATAATGGACTAGAAAGAATTAAAACAGCTTACGGTAACTTAAAGCATCGTATGGAAAGTAGTACGGATTTAACGGACCATAATGAAAAATGGTTAGCTGAAATGGAAAAGTTCCAGGTTGCATTCGAAGAAGCGATGGATGATGATTTCAATACGGCTAATGCGATTACTGAATTATATAACGTAGCAAATCACGCAAATCAATATTTGTTAGAAGAACATACTTCTAAAGTTGTAATTGAAGCGTATGTAAAACAACTTGAAACATTATTTAGTATTTTAGGATTAGAATTAGCACAAGAAGAGTTGCTTGATGAAGAAATTGAAGCACTAATCCAAAAGCGTATTGAAGCTCGTCAAAATCGTGACTTCGCACTATCTGATCAAATTCGCGATGATTTAAAAGGACGTAATATTATTTTAGAAGATACCGCTCAAGGTACAAGATGGAAAAGAGGATAAGAATGATTGATGCAAAGCAATTGAACAGCTTAGCTTTAGCATATATGGGTGATGCGGTATATGAGCAATATATCCGCTATCACCTCCTTCAAAAGGGGACAGTTCGCCCTAATCAATTACATCGCTTAGGGACGGGCTTTGTTTCGGCAAAAGCACAGGCGAAAGTTGTTTATCATTTATTAGAAACGGCATTTTTGACAGAAGAGGAAGAGGCGGTATTAAGAAGAGGGCGTAATGCGAATTCGGGTACTGTTCCAAAAAATACAGATGTACAAACATATCGACACAGTACAGCCTTTGAAGCGCTAATCGGTTATCATCACTTGTTGAATAATCGTGAAAGATTGGACGAGATTGTATATAAGGCGATTGACGTTTTGGAAGAAAAGGAAGGGAGCACATCATCATGAGTAGTGAATATATTATCGGACGTAACCCTGTAATTGAAGCTTTAAGAGCGGGGAGAGATATTAATAAAATTTTGGTAGCGGAAGGTGCTGCCAAAGGACAAGTGCAAATTGTACTAGCATTAGCAAAAGAGAATAAGGTTATTTTGCAACACGCACCAAAGAAGAAATTAGATCAATTGGTTGAGGGTAATCATCAAGGTGTAATTGCTCAAGTAGCTGCATATCAATATGCTGAGTTAGAGGATTTGTTTAAATTAGCAGAAAAACGCAATGAAGATCCGTTCTTCTTAATTTTAGATGAAATTGAAGACCCGCATAACTTAGGCTCTATTATGCGTACTGCGGATGCAACAGGGGCTCATGGGGTTATTATTCCAAAAAGAAGAGCGGTGGGGCTTACAGCGTCAGTTGCGAAAGCGTCGACTGGGGCAATTGAATATATTCCTGTTGCACGTGTAACAAATTTATCGCGTACAATTGATGAATTAAAAGAACGTGGACTTTGGATTGCTGGTACAGATGCCAAAGGGAAAACAGATTACCGTAATTTAGATGGTAATATGCCAATCGGACTAGTAATTGGTAGTGAAGGAAAAGGTATGAGTCGTATTATTGGTGAAAAGTGTGATTTCCTAATTACTTTACCGATGGTCGGTAAAGTTACATCCTTAAATGCTTCAGTAGCCGCAAGTTTGTTAATGTATGAGGTATATCGTAAACGTCACGAAATTGGTAAATAAAAAATGAACGATATTTTAATCGTTGACGGTTACAACATTATCGGTGCTTGGGGAGACTTGAAGAAACTGCGGGATGTAGATTTACAGTCATCAAGAGACGCACTTATTGATAAGATGGCGGATTATCAAGGCTATACAGGCACAAAGGTAATGATTGTCTTTGATGCCTATACAGTCTATGGTATTGAAAAAAAGATGAAACAATCACGGGTGGAAGTAATATTCACGAGAAAAAATCAAACTGCAGATGAAAAGATAGAACAACTTGCGATTGAGCTTAGAAATATAAATACACAAATATACGTTGCAACTTCGGATTATACGGAGCAATGGATTATATTTGCGCAAGGTGCACTTCGAAAATCTGCGCGTGAATTAGAGTTAGAAGTGCAAGCGATGGAACAACAAGTAAGAAGGTGTACAAAAGACACGAAAGAAAAGCAACCCGCCATGCGAAAGATATTTAGTGAAGATATTACAGAAAAATTAGAAAAATTAAGAAGAGGAGAGCGTTGAAGCATTGACGCTCTTTATCTTTTTACTGTATAATATTGCTAAATATATAGCGGTCGGAGGGATCAGGGTGGAAGCAGGCTTCGTAAGTGTAGGCGACGTTACATTTCGTGATTTAGAGGATGAGGCAATCGTTGAGTTAGTTCGAAAAGGTAATACTGACGCTCTAGAATATTTAATTCACAAATATAAGAACTTTGTTCGCGCGAAATCAAGATCTTATTTCTTGGTGGGTGCCGATCGAGAAGATATTGTTCAAGAAGGCATGATTGGATTGTTTAAAGCTATTCGTGATTATAAAGGGGACAAGCTGTCTTCGTTCAAAGCATTTGCTGAACTGTGTATCACTCGACAAATTATTACCGCTATTAAAACAGCAACAAGGCAAAAACATATTCCGTTAAATTCGTATGTGTCTTTAGATAAGCCAATTT
The DNA here is from genome assembly GCF_022662615.1 of Bacillus cereus group sp. BfR-BA-01523. Classification (NCBI taxonomy): domain Bacteria; kingdom Bacillati; phylum Bacillota; class Bacilli; order Caryophanales; family Bacillaceae; genus Bacillus; species Bacillus cereus group sp. BfR-BA-01523. Next base: position 42,155 of record NZ_JAKUDX010000018.1, on the reverse strand, counting down.
ACGATGAGGAATCTGATCGAACATTATTAGATGTTATTTCGGAATCGAAAGTAACTGATCCAGAAGAGATGATTATAAGTCAGGAAGAATATACAGACATAGAATCTAAAATATCTGAATTATTAAGCGATTTAGAAAGAAAAGTGCTCTCTTTATACTTAGATGGTCGTTCCTATCAAGAAATTTCAGAACAGTTAAACAGGCACGTGAAATCTATTGATAACGCATTGCAGCGTGTAAAAAGGAAATTAGAAAGATATATGGAGATGAGAGAGAGCACAACTTTAAATTCATAGCAAGTGCCGCAGGTGTAAAATAATTCACCTGTTTTCTTTTTGTTAAGAGAGTGAAAGTCATGACATTGACATTGTCTTTTGTTGTATGATACATTTTTAGGGACAATGTTACAAGGTTGGTGTAACTAATGAGGAAAAAAGTTGTACTCTCATGTGAAGAGTGTAAAAATCGAAACTACTCTACGATGAAAGATACGAGCTCAGTAGAGCGACTTGAGATAAAGAAGTTTTGTAAAACATGCAATAAGCATACAGTTCACAAAGAAACAAAATAAATAATTGAAATAATAAACTGGAGGTCCCGTAGATGCGTTTAACGAACTTTTTCGGCGATGTAGGTCGCGAAATGAAAAAAGTAAGTTGGCCTAAAAAAGATGAATTACTCCGATCAACAACGACTGTTATCGCGACAGTTGTGTTCTTTGCGATTTTCTTCGCAGTGGTTGATATGGGCATTTCTTCTTTAATTCGGTTAATTCTTGGTTAATTCTTGAATAAGAAGCACTTATCCATGATATAATGTTATTTATAAGAACTGTGTAAAAGCCCGGTGAACGGGTTTTTTCATTTGCGCAAAAAAATGTACGTCAGGGAGGGAAGGACGCTCGTCCTAAATGAATGGAAAAAAGTTGGTATGTTGTCCATACTTATTCTGGATATGAAAATAAAGTAAAAGCAAACCTAGAGAAACGTGTAGAATCAATGGGTATGCAAGATAAAATTTTCCGTGTTGTTGTCCCGGAAGAAGTAGAAGTAGAAATGAAAAATGGTAAAGAAAAAATAACGAAAAGAAAAGTGTTCCCAGGTTACGTATTAGTAGAACTAATCATGACTGATGATTCTTGGTATGTTGTTCGTAATACGCCAGGTGTAACAGGCTTTGTCGGTTCTTCTGGTTCAGGATCTAAACCATCGCCTCTATTAGAAGAGGAAGTTGTTACCATCATGAAGCATATGGGAATGGACAATGAAGTGGTTGATTTCGAATTTGAACTTCATGAAACAGTGCGTGTAAATGAGGGGCCATTCGCGGATTATACAGGTGCGATTGAAGAAATTGATGTGGAAAAGAAAAAAGTTAGCGTGCTTGTAGACATGTTCGGTCGCGAGACTCCGGTTGAACTTGATTTCCATCAAATTGAAAAATTATAAAATGAAACTTGAAATGAATTGTAAAAAGTGATAATATCTTTTAAGTCAGTACGTCTTCGGTAACGGAGACGTTTTTTGAAAAAGATTTTATCATTATGATAAAATATGAAGTGGGAGGGCAAATCACTGCCCAATTGACCACATCACGGACTTAAGGAGGTGTGTCTCGTGGCTAAAAAGGTAATTAAAATGGTAAAACTTCAGATTCCTGCAGGTAAAGCTAATCCAGCTCCGCCGGTTGGTCCAGCATTAGGACAAGCAGGTGTTAACATCATGGGCTTCTGTAAAGAGTTTAACGCTCGTACAGCTGATCAAGCTGGTCTTATCATCCCTGTTGAAATTACGGTATTTGAGGACCGTTCATTCACTTTCATTACTAAAACTCCTCCTGCTGCTGTTCTTCTTAAGAAAGTAGCTGGTATTGAGTCTGGTTCTGGTGAACCAAACCGTAATAAAGTGGCAACTGTTAAGCGTGATAAAGTACGCGAAATCGCTGAAACTAAAATGCCTGACCTAAACGCTGCTAGCGTAGAAGCTGCAATGCGTATGGTTGAAGGTACTGCGCGCAGTATGGGCATCGTTATCGAAGACTAATTCGATTTGTTTTTTGTAAAAAAGGTTGCGGGTCTGGAATTCCAATTCGCAACCTTTATTATCGTAAATGATCATCATTTTTAAATAAATGGATGGGCGCACATCCTCGGGGGTTCCCGGAATGAAGGCGTAAACGTGGGAGGTTATTCCGCTAAAACCACATTCAAGGAGGAAACAAACATGGCTAAAAGAGGTAAAAAGTACGTTGAAGCTGCGAAGCTTGTTGATCGTGCATCTGCTTACTCTGCAACAGAAGCAGTAGAATTAGTAAAGAAAACAAACACAGCTAAATTTGATGCAACTGTAGAAGCTGCATTCCGTTTAGGTGTTGACCCTAAGAAAGCTGACCAACAAATTCGTGGTGCAGTTGTTCTTCCACACGGTACTGGTAAAGTACAACGTGTATTAGTATTCGCTAAAGGCGAAAAAGCAAAAGAAGCTGAAGCTGCTGGCGCTGAATTCGTAGGCGATGCTGATTACATCGGTAAAATCCAAAAAGGTTGGTTTGATTTCGATGTAGTAGTAGCAACTCCTGACATGATGGGTGAAGTTGGTAAACTTGGTCGTGTATTAGGACCTAAAGGTTTAATGCCAAACCCTAAAACTGGAACAGTTACTTTCGATGTAACTAAAGCTGTTAACGAAATCAAAGCTGGTAAAGTTGAATACCGCGTTGATAAAGCTGGTAACATCCACGTTCCAATCGGTAAAGTATCTTTCGAAGATGCTAAATTAGTAGAAAACTTCAAAACAATTGCTGACACGCTACAAAAAGCTAAGCCAGCTGCTGCAAAAGGTACTTACATGAAGAACGCAACTGTTGCTTCTACAATGGGACCTGGCGTACGCGTAGACGTTTCTACACTTGCGTAAAAATTGGAAGTTGACTTCATAAAGAAGTTTTAATATAATCATTTATGTTGTGAATTTTAATAGTGTACCGTAGACAGTAGGAGTCGATTCGACTTAATTTCCTACCTAGGTGTTAATATACGAAGCGGAATCTTTTTTCTGTGACTATATGCCTCCATGTCTACAAGTTGGGCATGGAGGTTTTTAGTGCACTTTCGGTACATCTTCTATATAATCTACAGGAGGTGTAATAACATGAGCAAAGTAATCGAAACTAAACAACAAGTTGTAACTGAAATCGCTGAAAAACTTCGCGCGAGTAAATCTACAATTGTTGTTGACTACCGTGGTTTAACAGTTTCTGAAGCAACAGAATTACGTAAAAACTTACGTGAAGCTGGCGTTGAGTTCAAGGTTTACAAAAACTCTTTAACTCGTCGTGCTGCAGAGTCTGCTGAAATGGCTGAGTTAAACGAATTCTTAACAGGACCAAACGCAATCGCGTTCAGTAACGAGGATGTAGTTGCTCCTGCGAAAGTATTAAACGACTTCGCTAAAAATCATGAAGCTTTAGAAATTAAAGCGGGCGTAATCGAAGGTAAACTTGTAACACTTGATGAGGTTAAAGCTATCGCTACTCTTCCATCACGTGAAGGCTTACTTTCTATGCTTCTTAGCGTTCTTCAAGCTCCAATCCGTAACCTTGCACTTGCTACTAAAGCAGTTGCAGATCAAAAGGAAGAGCAAGGCGCTTAATTTTTTAAAAGATAATTACTTGTTATCTATAAAACAATACAAACCTATTTAAGGGAGGATATTTACAATGACTAAAGAACAAATCATTGAAGCAGTTAAATCTATGACTGTATTAGAACTTAACGACTTAGTAAAAGCTATCGAGGAAGAATTCGGCGTAACTGCTGCTGCTCCTGTAGCTGTAGCTGGTGGCGCTGGTGAAGCTGCTGCTGAGCAAACTGAATTTGACGTAGTACTTGCAAGTGCTGGCGCTCAAAAAATCAAAGTTATCAAAGCTGTACGTGAAATCACTGGTCTTGGCTTAAAAGAAGCTAAAGAATTAGTTGACAACACTCCAAAAGCAATCAAAGAAGGCGTTACTAAAGAGGAAGCTGAAGAAATGAAAGCTAAACTTGAAGAAGTTGGCGCTGCTGTAGAAGTTAAGTAATTAACTTTTGGTGCTTTAAAAAAAGCTCGCTCTTATGCGAGCTTTTTTTTTAACTGTAAAGAAAAGAGGTGGCCATATGGCAGACCATTATTTTTCTAACGACCCTTCTAGTAAAAGTGATCGTAAACGATGGGAAGTTACACTTCGTGAATCTCGATTTACTTTTTTATCTGACCATGGGGTGTTCTCGAAAAACGAAGTGGACTTTGGTTCTCGTCTTTTAATTGAAGCGTTTCAAATGCCAGATGTTAAAGGTAATGTGTTAGACGTAGGATGTGGGTACGGTCCAATCGGTTTGTCGTTAGCGAAAGAGTTTCAAAATCGTGAAATTCACATGGTGGATGTGAATGAAAGGGCCTTGGGACTTGCAAAAGAAAATGCCGCTAATAACAGAATTGAAAATATACGTATTTTGCAAAGTAGTGTCTATGAAAATGTAGATGGCAAGTATGCTGTTATTCTATCTAATCCTCCAATTCGTGCTGGTAAAGATATCGTGCATGAGATTTTAGAAAAGGCTGTGGAGTATTTAGTTTCAGGTGGAGAATTGTGGATTGTTATTCAAAAGAAACAAGGTGCGCCATCTGCGATGAAAAAACTAGAAGAAGTATTTTCTGAAGTTGAAGTTGTAGAAAAGAAAAAAGGATATTATATCATAAAATCAAAAAAGCGTTGACGGTTATTTTTGGCTATGTTAACATTATACAATGCCAATATATGATTTTCTGCGTTGAGAAAGATGTATATTTTTGCTTCTCTTGGAAAAGATAGTAAAATCAGCAGATTATGAAACAGAATGATGGTTTTCTTATAGAAGCCATTTTTCTTTTTTGAGCAGGTAGAAAGACTCAACGTATCTATCTTTAAGAGAAAAAAACTACGCTAATAGCAGTAGTTGTATTTATTTGTGATTTTGCACAAATTTTTTTGTGCATTTATAATACTCATGATTTGAGGGGTGAAGCAGTTGACAGGTCAACTAGTTCAATACGGACGCCACCGCCAACGAAGAAGTTATGCCCGTATTAGTGAAGTATTAGAGTTACCAAATCTTATCGAAATTCAAACCTCTTCTTATCAGTGGTTTCTTGATGAGGGTTTGCGAGAAATGTTCCAAGACATTTCTCCGATCGAAGACTTTACGGGAAATCTATCGCTTGAATTTATCGACTACAGCTTGGGTGAACCTAAATACTCTGTAGAAGAATGCAAAGAGCGTGATGTGACGTATGCAGCACCACTTCGTGTAAAAGTGCGTCTAATCAACAAGGAAACTGGTGAAGTAAAAGAACAAGATGTGTTCATGGGAGATTTCCCACTCATGACAGAGACTGGAACATTCGTAATTAACGGTGCAGAACGTGTTATCGTTTCCCAGTTAGTTCGCTCTCCAAGCGTATACTATAGTGGCAAAGTGGATAAAAACGGAAAACGTGGTTTTACTGCTACTGTAATTCCAAACCGCGGAGCTTGGTTAGAGTATGAAACAGATGCTAAGGATGTTGTATATGTGCGTATTGACCGTACGCGTAAACTTCCTGTAACTGTTTTGTTACGCGCATTAGGGTTTGGCTCTGATCAAGAAATCACCGAGCTTTTAGGTGATAACGAATACTTAAGCAATACGTTAGAAAAAGACAACACGGATAGCACAGAGAAAGCATTGCTTGAAATTTATGAGCGTCTACGCCCTGGTGAACCACCAACAGTAGAAAATGCAAAGAGCTTACTTGTGTCTCGTTTCTTTGATCCGAAGCGCTACGATTTAGCAAATGTAGGTCGCTATAAGATCAACAAAAAGCTACACATTAAAAACAGATTGTTTAACCAACGTTTAGCTGAAACACTGGTGGATCCAGAAACTGGTGAAATTTTAGCGGCAGAAGGAACAGTCTTAGATCGTCGTACACTGGATCGCATTCTACCTTACTTAGAGAAAAACATTGGATTCAAAACAGCGAAACCAATGGGTGGAGTGGTAGCAGGCGATGTTGAGCTGCAATCTATTAAGATTTATGCTCCAGAATCAGAAGGCGAACGATCTATAAACGTAATTGGGAATGCAAATATTACTCGTGATATAAAACACATCACACCAGGTGATATTCTTGCTTCTATTAGCTACTTCTTTAACTTGCTATATAAAGTAGGGGATACAGATGATATTGACCACTTAGGAAATCGTCGTCTGCGTTCTGTAGGAGAGTTACTACAAAACCAATTCCGTATCGGTCTTTCTCGTATGGAACGTGTTGTTCGTGAGAGAATGTCGATTCAAGATACAAATGCAATTACACCACAAGCGTTAATTAACATTCGCCCGGTTATTGCATCTATTAAAGAGTTCTTCGGAAGTTCTCAGTTATCTCAGTTCATGGATCAAACAAACCCATTAGCAGAGTTAACTCACAAACGAAGACTATCTGCATTAGGACCCGGTGGTTTAACGCGTGAGCGCGCAGGCTTTGAAGTACGTGACGTTCACTACTCTCACTATGGTCGTATGTGTCCAATTGAAACGCCAGAGGGACCAAACATCGGTTTGATTAACTCATTATCTTCGTTTGCGAAAGTAAATGAGTTTGGTTTCATTGAAACGCCATACCGTCGTGTTGACCCAGAAACTGGTCTTGTAACAGGGCAGGTTGATTATTTAACAGCAGATGAAGAAGATAACTATGTTGTAGCCCAAGCGAATATGAAATTATCTGAAGTAGGGGAATTCCTTGATGAAGATATCGTAGCTCGTTTCCGTGGTGAAAACATTGTCACAAATAAAGAACGCATCGACTACATGGATGTATCTCCAAAACAAGTAGTGTCGGCAGCGACAGCTTGTATTCCGTTCTTAGAAAACGATGACTCTAACCGCGCACTTATGGGAGCGAACATGCAACGTCAGGCGGTTCCGTTAATAAATCCGGAATCTCCGATTGTAGGTACAGGTATGGAGTACGTATCAGCAAAAGACTCAGGTGCTGCAGTAATCTGTAAACAGCCTGGTGTTGTTGAGCGCGTAGAAGCACGTGAAGTTTGGGTACGTCGCTATGTAGACGTTGACGGTCAAACAGTAAAAGGCGACTTAGATCGCTACAAAATGCAAAAATTCATTCGTTCTAACCAAGGAACTTGCTACAACCAACGTCCAATCGTAAGTGTTGGAGACCAAGTTGTAAAAGGTGAAATCCTTGCGGATGGTCCTTCTATGGAACTAGGTGAACTGGCGCTTGGACGTAACGTGCTTGTTGGCTTTATGACATGGGACGGTTATAACTATGAGGATGCGATCATCATGAGTGAGCGCCTTGTAAAAGATGATGTGTACACTTCTATCCATATTGAAGAATATGAATCAGAAGCTCGTGATACGAAGCTTGGACCAGAAGAAATTACACGTGATATCCCGAATGTTGGAGAAGATGCACTTCGTAATCTTGACGAGCGCGGTATTATTCGCGTCGGTGCTGAAGTAAAAGATGGAGATCTACTTGTTGGTAAAGTAACGCCAAAAGGTGTAACAGAATTAACGGCAGAAGAACGTCTATTACATGCAATCTTCGGTGAAAAAGCACGTGAAGTACGTGATACATCACTACGTGTACCACACGGTGGTGGCGGTATTATCTTAGACGTAAAAGTGTTTAACCGTGAAGATGGCGATGAATTGCCACCAGGCGTGAATCAACTTGTACGTGCATATATCGTTCAAAAGCGTAAAATTTCTGAAGGTGACAAAATGGCCGGTCGTCATGGTAACAAAGGTGTTATCTCCCGTATTTTACCGGAAGAAGATATGCCTTACTTACCAGATGGTACGCCAATCGATATCATGTTAAACCCATTAGGGGTACCATCTCGTATGAATATCGGTCAGGTATTAGAGCTTCATCTTGGTATGGCAGCAAGATACCTTGGTATTCACATTGCAACACCGGTATTCGATGGTGCTCGTGAGGAAGATGTATGGGGCACAATTGAAGAAGCTGGTATGGCAAATGACGCGAAAACAATCCTGTATGACGGACGTACTGGTGAGCCATTCGATAACCGTGTATCTGTTGGTGTCATGTATATGATCAAACTTGCACACATGGTTGACGATAAACTTCATGCTCGTTCTACTGGACCATACTCACTTGTAACGCAGCAACCTCTTGGAGGTAAAGCTCAGTTCGGTGGACAGCGTTTCGGTGAGATGGAGGTTTGGGCACTTGAAGCTTATGGTGCTGCTTATACTCTTCAAGAAATCTTAACAGTGAAGTCTGATGATGTTATTGGACGTGTTAAGACGTATGAAGCAATTGTTAAAGGTGAAAATGTTCCAGAACCAGGCGTTCCTGAATCATTCAAAGTATTGATTAAAGAACTGCAAAGTTTAGGTATGGACGTTAAAATGATGTCTATCAACGATACAGAAATTGAAATGCGTGATACGGAAGATGACGATGATCATCAATCAGCAGATAAATTGAATGTTGAAGTTGAGACAACTAAGGAATAATTGGGATAACCTGTAGACTAAAAGGGAGGTAGGCCCCTTGATAGATGTAAATAACTTTGAATATATGAAGATTGGACTTGCTTCACCTGACAAGATTCGTTCTTGGTCATACGGTGAAGTTAAGAAACCAGAAACAATTAACTATCGTACGTTAAAGCCTGAAAAAGATGGCTTGTTCTGTGAGCGTATTTTCGGACCACAAAAGGACTGGGAATGTCATTGCGGGAAATATAAACGTGTACGTTATAAAGGTGTAGTTTGTGATCGATGTGGCGTTGAAGTAACGCGTGCAAAAGTTCGTCGTGAACGTATGGGTCATATCGAATTAGCTGCTCCTGTATCTCATATTTGGTATTTCAAAGGTATCCCGAGCCGCATGGGACTTGTCTTAGACATGTCCCCTCGCGCGCTTGAAGAAGTAATTTATTTCGCTTCTTATGTTGTAACAGAAAGTGGAGATACACCACTTGATAAGAAGCAATTACTTTCTGAAAAAGAATACCGTGCATATCGTGATCGATATGGCAGTACATTCCATGCTGCTATGGGTGCAGAAGCGATTAAAAAATTACTGCAAGACATCGATTTAGATAAAGAAGTAGACTTCTTAAAAGAAGAATTAAAAACAGCACAAGGACAACGCCGTACTCGTGCTATTAAACGTCTAGAAGTATTAGAAGCATTCCGTAACTCTGGAAATCACCCATCTTGGATGATCTTAGAGGTTCTTCCAGTTATCCCACCAGAACTACGCCCAATGGTACAGTTAGATGGTGGACGTTTTGCTACTTCTGACTTAAACGACTTATATCGTCGTGTAATTAACCGTAACAACCGTTTAAAACGTCTATTGGACTTAGGTGCACCAAGCATTATCGTTCAAAACGAAAAACGTATGTTACAAGAAGCTGTAGACGCATTAATCGATAATGGTCGCCGTGGCCGTCCAGTTACTGGACCAGGTAACCGTCCATTAAAATCACTATCTCACATGCTTAAAGGTAAACAAGGACGTTTCCGTCAAAACTTATTAGGTAAACGTGTTGACTACTCTGGCCGTTCTGTAATCGTTGTAGGACCGAACTTAAAGATGTACCAATGTGGATTGCCGAAAGAAATGGCACTTGAATTGTTTAAACCTTTCGTTATGAAAGAGTTAGTTGGAAAAGGATTAGCACACAACATTAAGAGTGCTAAACGTAAAATCGAGCGTGTACACCCTGAAGTTTGGGACGTTTTAGAATCTGTGATCAAAGAGCATCCAGTACTTCTAAACCGCGCACCAACACTTCACCGTCTTGGTATCCAGGCGTTTGAACCTACACTAGTAGAAGGTCGTGCAATCCGTCTTCACCCACTTGTATGTACTGCATACAACGCGGACTTTGACGGTGACCAAATGGCGGTTCACGTTCCGTTATCATCAGAGGCACAAGCAGAAGCTCGTATCCTTATGTTAGCGGCACAAAACATCTTGAATCCAAAAGACGGAAAACCAGTTGTTACTCCATCTCAGGATATGGTATTAGGTAACTATTACTTAACACTTGAGCGCGAGGGTGCAATCGGTGAAGGTATGGTCTTCAAAGATGCAAACGAAGCAATACTTGCATACCAAAATGGATATGTACATCTGCACACACGTGTTGCAGTTGCTGCGAGTTCGGTAAATAATGTAACGTTTACTGAAGAGCAAAAGAGTAAGCTTCTATTAACAACAGTTGGTAAATTAATATTTAACGAAATCTTACCAGAGTCGTTCCCTTATATTAATGAACCAACAAACTCAAACCTTGAAAAAGAAACACCAGCGGAATATTTCGTTGAAAAAGGTGCGAACATTAAAGAAATTATTGCTAGTCGCGAAGAAGTGGCGCCATTTAGCAAGAAAATCCTTGGTAACATTATTGCGGAAGTATTCAAGCGTTTCCAAATTACGGAAACATCTCGCATGCTTGACCGTATGAAAAACTTAGGATTTAAATACTCTACAAAAGCTGGTATTACAGTTGGGGTATCAGACATTCTTGTATTAGGCGAAAAAAATGAAATTCTCCATGAAGCACAAGCAAAAGTAGATAATGTAATTAAACAATTCCGTCGCGGTTTAATCACGGAAGAAGAACGTTACGATCGCGTTATCTCTATTTGGAGTAATGCAAAAGATGTTATCCAAGGAAAACTGATGAAATCCTTGAATAAACGCAACCCAATCTTCATGATGAGTGATTCCGGTGCCCGTGGTAATGCATCGAACTTTACTCAGCTTGCTGGTATGCGTGGTCTGATGGCCAATCCATCTGGTCGTATCATTGAGCTTCCGATCAAATCAAGTTTCCGTGAAGGTTTAACAGTACTTGAATACTTCATCTCTACGCATGGTGCGCGTAAAGGTCTTGCCGATACAGCACTTAAAACTGCCGATTCTGGTTACTTAACACGTCGTCTTGTAGACGTTGCACAAGATGTAATTGTTCGTCAAGATGATTGTGGAACAGATCGTGGTTTACTAATTGGTGCGATTAAAGAGGGTAATGAAGTTATTGAGTCACTATATGATCGTCTTGTTGGACGTTTTGCGAGAAAAACTGTAAAACATCCTGAAACAGGTGAAGTATTAATTGCTGAAAATCAATTAATTACTGAAGACATTGCTCATATCGTTGAAAAGTCGGGTGTTGAAACTGTAAACATTCGTTCAGCGTTTACGTGTAATACTCGCCATGGTGTATGTAAGAAGTGTTACGGTCGTAACTTAGCAACTGGTACAGACGTAGAAGTAGGAGAAGCGGTAGGTATTATCGCAGCTCAATCTATCGGTGAGCCAGGTACACAGTTAACGATGCGTACGTTCCATACAGGTGGGGTTGCCGGAGATGACATCACACAAGGTTTACCTCGTATCCAAGAGATCTTCGAAGCTCGTAATCCGAAGGGTCAGGCAGTTATCAGTGAAATTGACGGTGTTATCGCAGCGATCAACGATGTTAAAGATCGCCAAGAAGTAGTTGTACAGGGTGAAGTTGAAGCTCGTACGTATGCTATTCCTTACGGTGCTCGTCTGAAAGTAACTCTAGGACAGCCAATTAGCCACGGTAAAGAGTTAACAGAAGGTTCTATTGATCCGAAGGAATTACTAAAAGTAACGGACATTACAGCAGTTCAAGAATACTTATTACGTGAAGTTCAAAAAGTATACCGTATGCAAGGGGTAGAAATTGGTGACAAACACGTAGAAGTAATGGTACGTCAAATGCTACGTAAAGTTCGTGTAAGTGATGCGGGTGAAACAGATGTATTACCAGGAACATTACTAGATATCCATCAGTTTACTGATGCGAATGCGAAGGTGTTACTGAAAGGTAAACAACCAGCAACGGCTAGACCGGTTCTACTTGGTATTACAAAAGCTTCACTTGAGACAGATTCGTTCTTATCTGCAGCGTCATTCCAAGAAACAACTCGTGTTCTAACAGATGCAGCAATTAAGGGTAAACGCGATGAGCTTCTAGGATTGAAAGAGAATGTTATTATCGGTAAGCTTGTTCCTGCTGGAACAGGTATGAATCGTTATCGCAAAGTGGATCTTGTAAAAACAACACAAGATAACATGAATGTAGAAAACGATGAAGTTTATGTGGAACAGTAAAATTTTCCGTCGTAAATTTTGTATAAAAACAGCTGATCCTAGTTGACATTGTATGAGACAAAATGTTACTATAATCAAGGTTGCTCCTGAATGATGCTTTGGAGGATATTTAAATGTCTTATCAAAAAGTGTCAAATGCTGAAAATGTAGTCGTTGGTCATAAACGAACATTGGAAGCAATCAAAAATGGTATAGTTAAAGAAGTTGTTATTGCGGAAGATGCTGATGTGCGGTTAACCCATGTTATCATTCGTACTGCCTTGCAACATAACATACCCATAACCAAAGTTGAATCAGTTCGTAAGCTTGGAAAAGTTTCGGGGATTCAAGTGGGAGCTTCAGCAATAGGAATAATAAGTTAAAACTGTTTTTGTGAGGAGAGAGCATTTGCTCTTCCTTGCAAAAACTTTGTTTTCAACTAATAATGAACCACCTGGATATGTGGTCATACAAACATGCGAAGGGAGGATAATCAAATGCCTACTATTAACCAATTAGTGAGAAATGGTCGTACTGATAAAGTATGGAAGTCTAAATCACCTGCGTTAAACAAAGGTTTTAATTCTTTAAAGAAAAAATCAACTGATATCTCTGCACCTCAAAAACGTGGTGTGTGTACTCGTGTTGGTACAATGACTCCGAAGAAACCGAACTCAGCGTTACGTAAATACGCTCGTGTACGTTTAACAAACGGTATTGAAGTTACAGCTTACATCCCAGGTATCGGTCATAACCTACAAGAGCATAGCGTAGTATTAATTCGCGGTGGTCGAGTAAAGGATTTACCAGGGGTACGTTACCACATCGTTCGTGGTGCGCTTGATACAGCTGGTGTTGACAAACGTATGCAAGGACGTTCTAAATATGGTACTAAGCGACCAAAACCTGCTAAAAAATAATAAATTTATAATGAAAGGAGGAACTCAATATGCCTCGTAAAGGACCTGTTGCGAAACGTGACGTGTTACCAGATCCAATGTACAATTCTAAGCTTGTAACACGCCTAATCAACAAAATGATGGTTGACGGTAAAAAAGGTAAATCTCAAACAATTCTTTATAACGCTTTCGAGATCGTTCGTGAACGTTCAGATAAAGAACCAATGGAAGTATTCGAGCAAGCTCTTAAGAACATCATGCCTGTTCTTGAAGTACGCGCTCGTCGTGTTGGTGGTGCTAACTACCAAGTTCCAGTTGAGGTTCGTCCAGAACGCCGTACAACTTTAGGTCTTCGCTGGTTAGTAAACTATGCTCGTCTTCGTGGTGAAAAAACTATGGAAGAGCGTCTAGCTTACGAAATCTTAGATGCATCTAACAACGCTGGTGCAGCTGTTAAGAAACGTGAAGATACTCATAAAATGGCAGAAGCTAACAAAGCATTTGCTCATTACCGTTGGTAGGATTCAACGTAAAATAAATGTAAGCATAAACCGCTTTATTTGTCGCTTATGGAAGTGTGGAGAGGGAGAATGCCTCTCCCTTTCGTTGGGCGCTCGTTTTACATAATGAGGGTACTGGACACTGGCATATGTAACAATATAAAGTGGCTTTTTTGCTACTTAAAATAAAATAATCCAATCCATATATGGAAGGAGCAAGACACCAAATGACTAGAGAGTTCTCTTTAGAAAACACTCGTAATATTGGTATCATGGCTCACATCGATGCTGGTAAAACAACAGCAACTGAGCGTATTCTGTATTACACAGGACGTATTCATAAAATCGGTGAAACTCATGAAGGTGCATCTCAGATGGACTGGATGGAGCAAGAGCAAGAACGTGGTATCACAATTACTTCTGCTGCAACTACAGCACAATGGAAAGGTCACCGTGTAAATATCATTGACACTCCAGGACACGTAGATTTCACAGTAGAAGTAGAACGTTCTTTACGCGTACTTGATGGCGCAGTAGCAGTACTTGATGCACAATCTGGTGTAGAACCACAAACAGAAACTGTTTGGCGTCAGGCTACTACTTATGGTGTACCTCGTATCGTATTCGTTAACAAAATGGATAAGATTGGTGCAGATTTCTTATACTCTGTAGGAACAATCCACGATCGTTTACAAGCAAACGCACATCCAATTCAGTTACCAATCGGTGCTGAAGACGAGTTCAATGGTATTATTGACCTTGTTGAAGAGTGTGCTTACATGTACAGTAACGATTTAGGAACAGACATCGAGCGTGTTGAAATTCCTGAAGAGCACAAAGAATTAGCTGAAGAATACCGTGGAAAACTTATTGAAGCGGTAGCTGAGCTTGATGAAGAAATGATGATGAAGTACCTAGAAGGTGAAGAAATCACTGTAGAAGAGCTTAAAGCTGGTATCCGTAAGGCTACAACTTCTGTTGAATTCTTCCCAGTAATCTGTGGTTCTGCATTCAAAAATAAAGGTGTTCAAATTCTGTTAGACGCAGTTATTGACTACCTACCATCTCCATTAGATGTACCCGCTATTAAAGGTACTCTTCCGGATACGGAGGAAGCTATCGAGCGTAAGTCTAGCGATGAAGAACCATTCGCAGCTCTAGCATTCAAAATCATGACTGACCCTTATGTTGGTAAGTTAACGTTCTTCCGTGTATATTCTGGTGTGTTAAACTCTGGATCATACGTGAAAAACTCAACTAAAGGTAAGCGTGAGCGTGTAGGTCGTATCTTACAAATGCACGCTAACAGCCGTGAAGAGATTTCAACAGTTTACGCTGGTGATATCGCTGCTGCTGTAGGTTTAAAAGATACTACTACTGGTGATACTCTTTGTGATGAGAAGAGTCTTGTTATCCTTGAGTCTATGGAATTCCCAGAACCAGTTATCTCTGTAGCTATCGAACCGAAATCTAAAGCTGACCAAGATAAAATGGGTACAGCATTATCTAAGCTTTCTGAAGAAGATCCAACATTCCGTGCTCACACTGACCAAGAAACTGGCCAAACAATCATCGCTGGTATGGGTGAACTTCACCTTGATATCATCGTTGACCGTATGCGCCGTGAATTCAAAGTGGAAGCAAACGTTGGTGCTCCTCAGGTAGCATACCGTGAGACTTTCCGCGCTGCTGCGAAAGTTGAAGGTAAGTTCGCTCGTCAATCTGGTGGTCGTGGACAATTCGGTCACGTTTGGATTGAGTTTGAACCTAATGAAGAAGGTAAAGGATTCGAATTCCAAAACAAGGTTGTCGGTGGTGTAGTTCCACGTGAATACATCCCAGCTGTTGGAGCGGGTCTTGAAGACGCACTTAAAAATGGTGTACTAGCTGGTTATCCACTAGTTGATATTAAAGCTGCGTTAGTTGACGGATCTTACCATGATGTCGATTCATCTGAGATGGCGTTCAAAATCGCTGCATCTATGGCGCTTAAAGCTGCGGTTTCTAAATGTAGCCCAGTAATTCTTGAGCCAATGATGAAAGTTGAAGTTGTAATTCCTGAAGAGTACATGGGTGACATTATGGGCGACGTAACATCTCGTCGTGGACGTGTAGAAGGTATGGAAGCTCGCGGTAACGCACAAGTTGTTCGCGCTATGGTTCCACTTTCTGAAATGTTCGGTTATGCAACAGCATTACGTTCTAACACTCAAGGACGCGGAACATTCTCAATGACATTTGATCATTATGAAGAAGTACCGAAGTCTGTTTCTGAAGAAATTATTAAAAAAAATAAAGGTGAATAATTGATTTTTATCGATTGTTCAAGTATAACTACTTATGTAAGCTTAGAAAGTGAGACGCAAGTTTCACTTTCTAGTCTAAATATAAAATAACCCATATAAACTAAGGAGGAATTTAGAATGGCTAAAGCTAAATTCGAACGTTCTAAACCCCATGTTAACATCGGTACAATCGGCCACGTTGACCATGGTAAAACTACATTAACTGCTGCGATCACTACAGTTCTTGCAAAAGCTGGTGGTGCTGAAGCACGCGGATACGATCAAATCGACGCTGCTCCAGAAGAAAGAGAGCGCGGAATCACAATCTCAACTGCACACGTTGAGTACGAAACTGAAACTCGTCACTATGCACACGTTGACTGCCCAGGTCATGCTGACTATGTTAAAAACATGATCACTGGTGCTGCTCAAATGGACGGCGGTATCTTAGTAGTATCTGCTGCTGATGGTCCAATGCCTCAAACACGTGAGCACATCCTTCTTTCTCGTCAAGTAGGTGTTCCTTACATCGTTGTATTCTTAAACAAATGCGACATGGTAGATGACGAAGAATTATTAGAATTAGTAGAAATGGAAGTTCGCGACCTATTATCTGAATACGGATTCCCAGGCGACGATATTCCTGTAATTAAAGGTTCTGCTCTTAAAGCTCTTCAAGGAGAAGCTGAGTGGGAAGAAAAAATCATCGAATTAATGACTGAAGTTGATGCTTACATCCCAACTCCAGAACGTGAAACTGACAAACCATTCTTAATGCCTATCGAGGATGTATTCTCTATCACAGGTCGTGGTACAGTTGCAACTGGTCGTGTTGAGCGTGGAATCGTTAAAGTTGGTGACGTAGTAGAAATCATCGGTCTTGCTGAAGAGAATGCTACTACAACTGTAACTGGTGTAGAAATGTTCCGTAAGCTTCTTGACCAAGCTCAAGCTGGAGACAACATCGGTGCTCTACTTCGTGGGGTTGCTCGTGAAGACATCCAACGTGGACAAGTTCTTGCTAAAACTGGCTCTGTAAAAGCGCACGCTAAATTCAAAGCTGAGGTTTTCGTATTATCTAAAGAAGAAGGTGGACGTCATACTCCATTCTTCGCTAACTACCGTCCACAGTTCTACTTCCGTACAACTGACGTAACTGGAATCATCCAATTACCAGAAGGTACTGAAATGGTAATGCCTGGTGACAACATCGAAATGACTATCGAACTTATCGCTCCAATCGCTATCGAAGAGGGAACTAAATTCTCTATTCGTGAAGGTGGACGTACAGTAGGTTACGGTGTAGTTGCTACAATCGTTGCTGAGTAGTCTTTAATTAGATTATTAAAAACTCAAGGGATTCTCCCTTGAGTTTTTTTATTGCTTATTACTATAGAAGAAAGAGGTGTATTTTCTATTTTTGGATGAGTTTCTTCTATAGTATATAAAACGAAAATAACACCCAAAAACTGTAAGTTGAATAAGAGTAGATGAAAACTTGATATTCTTTAAAGTGCCATGTATAATAGCAAAAGTAGAGAAAAGCAGATGCGAACAAAAAGATGCTTGCATCTAGACGAATAACATTGTATAATAGACAATGTTGGTCTTTGACTGCGATGAAGTGGAAGGTTGCTGACACACCCGGCCGCTTTGCCATGGCATGGTGTGGGGAAATTTCCATGGAGAAGGTCTATTTTAGAAATAGGCGAACGAAGGAGGGAAAATAATGGCAAAAGAAAAAATTCGTATCCGTTTAAAAGCTTATGATCACCGTATTCTTGATCAATCAGCTGAGAAAATTGTAGAAACAGCTAAGCGTTCTGGGGCAACAGTTTCTGGTCCGATCCCATTACCAACTGAGAAGACTATTTACACAATTCTTCGTGCTGTTCATAAGTACAAAGATTCTCGTGAACAATTCGAAATGCGCACACACAAACGTCTAATCGACATCGTGAGTCCTACTCCGCAAACAGTAGATTCATTAATGCGTTTAGATTTACCATCTGGTGTAGATATCGAAATCAAACTATAATTCATATAACTTAAAAATGTAGGAGGTGTAACTCATGACCAAAGGAATCTTAGGAAGAAAGATCGGTATGACTCAAGTATTTGCTGAGAACGGTGAGTTAATCCCAGTAACGGTAATCGCTGCTAATCCAAACGTTGTTCTTCAAAAGAAAACAACTGAAACTGATGGCTACAACGCAATTCAGTTAGGATTTGAAGATAAACGTGAAAAGTTAACTAACAAACCTGAACAAGGCCACACTGCTAAAGCATCTACAACTCCTAAGCGCTTCATTCGCGAAATCCGCGATGCAGACGTGGACGGATTAGAGGTTGGTCAAGAGGTAAAAGTTGAAGTTTTCGCTGCAGGTGAAATCGTTGACGTAACAGGAATTTCTAAAGGTAAAGGTTTCCAAGGTGTTATTAAACGCCACGGACAATCTCGCGGACCTATGTCTCATGGTTCTCGCTATCACCGTCGTCCAGGTTCAATGGGGCCAGTTGCTCCGAACCGTGTATTCAAAGGCAAAAAACTTGCTGGACGTATGGGTGGAGACCAAGTTACTATCCAAAACTTAGAAATCGTTCAAGTTGACACTGAGCGCAACTTATTACTAGTAAAAGGTAACGTTCCAGGTGCTAAGAAATCTCTTGTAGTTGTTCAAGGCGCTGTGAAGGTTAGCAAATAATTCACAATAGGAAGGAGGAATTCCAATGCCAAAAGTTACTGTATATAACCAAACTGGTTCACAGGTTGGTGAAATCGAATTAGCTGAAGCTATTTTCGGTATCGAACCAAATGAAGCTGTACTATTTGAAGCTGTAATGATGCAACGTGCATCTTTACGTCAAGGTACACACAAAGTAAAAACTCGTTCTGAAGTTCGTGGTGGTGGTCGTAAACCATGGCGTCAAAAAGGAACTGGACGTGCTCGTCAAGGTTCTATCCGCTCTCCTCAATGGCGTGGTGGTGGTACGGTATTCGGACCTACACCAAGAAGCTATGCGTACAAACTTCCTAAGAAAGTTCGTCGTTTAGCAATCAAATCTGCATTAGCTACTAAAGTAGTTGAGAACAACATTGTAGTTCTTGAGGACCTAGTGTTAAATGCACCAAAAACAAAAGACATGGTAGCAGTACTTAAAGGATTAACTGTTGAGAAGAAAGCTCTTATCGTAACTGCTGATGCAAACGAATCTGTAGAGTTATCTGCTCGCAATATCCCTGGAGTAACAGTAATCACTGCTGATGGCGTAAACGTGCTAGATGTGCTTCATCATGATAAGCTAATCATGACAAAAGCGGCAGTGGAAAAAGTAGAGGAGGTGCTTGCATAATGAGAGATCCTCGTGATATCATTAAGCGCCCAGTTATCACTGAACGTTCTATGGAAATGATGGCTGAAAAAAAATACACGTTCGACGTGGACGTTAAATCTAATAAAACAGAGGTTAAAGACGCTATAGAAGCGATCTTTGGTGTTAATGTAGACAAAGTAAATATCATGAACTACAAGCCGAAAGCAAAACGTGTTGGTCGTCACGCTGGTTTTACTAGCCGTCGTCGTAAAGCAATCGTTAAGCTAACTGCTGACAGCAAAGAAATCGAAATCTTCCAAGGCGTTTAATTCTTACTAAAGAAGGAGGGAAATTGAGATGGGAATTAAAAAGTATAATCCAACTACTAACGGTCGTCGTAACATGACTACGAATGATTTCGCTGAAATCACGACTGACAGACCAGAAAAGTCTTTACTTGCTCCTTTAAGCAAAAAGGCTGGTCGTAATAACCAAGGTAAAATTACTGTACGTCATCAAGGTGGCGGACATAAGCGTCAATACCGTATCATCGACTTTAAGCGTAACAAAGATGGAATTCCAGGACGCGTTGCTACGATCGAATACGATCCAAACCGCTCTGCGAATATCGCATTAATTAACTACGTTGACGGTGAAAAACGTTACATTCTTGCTCCTAAAACTTTAGAAGTAGGTATGGAAGTTATGTCTGGCCCTGAAGCTGACATTAAAATCGGTAACGCATTACCATTAATCAACATTCCAGTAGGTACTGTTGTTCATAATATCGAGCTTAAGCCTGGTCGTGGAGGACAATTAGTCCGTTCTGCTGGTACGTCTGCTCAAGTACTTGGTAAAGAAGGAAAATACGTACTTGTACGTTTAACTTCTGGTGAAGTACGTTTAGTATTATCTGCTTGTCGCGCTTCAATCGGTCAAGTTGGTAACGAACAACACGAACTTATCAAAATCGGTAAAGCAGGTCGCTCTCGCTGGTTAGGTAAGCGCCCAACAGTTCGTGGTTCTGTAATGAACCCGGTTGATCACCCACACGGTGGTGGTGAAGGACGCTCTCCAATCGGACGTAAGTCTCCAATGTCTCCATGGGGTAAACCAACTCTTGGATTCAAGACTCGTAAGAAAAACAAAGCGTCTGATAAATTTATCGTTCGTCGTCGTAAAAAATAATGGGATTGTAGTACGGTTCATTTCAAGAACCGTACGCCAATCACGAAGGGAGGCACCAAAATGGCTCGTAGCTTAAAAAAAGGACCATTTGTCGATGATCACTTAATGAACAAAATGGAAAAATTAGTTGCATCTGAGCAAAAACAAGTTGTTAAAACTTGGTCTCGCCGTTCAACAATCTTCCCTCAGTTCATCGGACATACAATTGCTGTATATGATGGTCGTAAACACGTACCTGTGTACATCACTGAGGATATGGTTGGCCATAAGTTAGGTGAATTCGCACCAACTCGTACGTATAAAGGTCACCTTGCTGACGATAAGAAAACTAGAAGATAATGAGAGGAGGCACTTCAATGCAAGCTAAAGCAGTAGTGAGAACAGTTCGTATTGCTCCTCGTAAGGTTCGTTTAGTAGTAGACTTAATCCGAGGTAAGCAAGTGGGTGAAGCGATTGCTATCCTTAACCACACACCAAAAACTGCTTCTCCAGTTGTAGAAAAAGTTTTAAAATCTGCAATCGCAAATGCAGAGCACAATTATGAGATGGATATTAACAACCTAGTTGTTGAAAAAGTCTTCGTTGACGAAGGTCCAACGTTGAAACGTTTCCGTCCACGTGCAATGGGTCGTGCAAGCCAAATTAACAAACGCACAAGCCACATCACAGTTGTGGTATCAGAAAAGAAGGAGGGATAATCGATGGGTCAGAAGGTTAATCCAATTGGTCTTCGTGTCGGTATTATCCGCGACTGGGAATCTCGTTGGTTCGCTGAGAAAGATTATGCTACGTTATTACATGAAGACATCAAAATCCGTGAGTACATTACTGTACGCTTAAAAGATTCTGCTGTTGCTAAAGTAGAAATCGAACGTGCAGCAAATCGTGTAAATGTTACAATTCACACTGCAAAACCTGGTATGGTAATTGGTAAAGGTGGTACTGAAGTTGAAGCACTTCGTAAAGCTCTTAATCAATTAACAGGCAAGCGTGTACACATTAACATTTTAGAAGTTAAGAGAGCTGATCTTAACGCTAAATTAGTAGGCGAAAACATCGCTCGTCAATTAGAAAACCGTGTATCATTCCGTCGTGCACAAAAGCAAGTTATTCAACGTGCTATGCGTGCAGGAGCAAAAGGTATTAAAACACAGGTTTCTGGTCGTCTTGGCGGAGCTGATATCGCTCGTGCAGAATCTTACAGTGAAGGAACTGTTCCACTTCATACACTTCGCGCTGATATTGACTATGCAGCAGTTGAAGCTGATACAACATACGGTAAATTAGGCGTAAAAGTATGGATCTACCGTGGAGAAGTCCTTCCTACAAAAAAGAAAGCTTCTGAGGAAGGAGGAAAATAATATGTTAATGCCTAAACGCGTAAAATATCGTAGAGAGCATCGTGGTAAAATGCGTGGTCGTGCAAAAGGTGGAACTGAAATCGCTTTTGGTGAATTCGGTTTACAAGCACTAGCTGCTTCATGGATTACAAACCGTCAAATCGAAGCTGCTCGTCGTGCAATGACTCGTCACATGAAACGTGGCGGTAAAGTATGGATTAAAATTTTCCCTTCTAAACCTTACACTGCAAAACCTCTAGAAGTACGTATGGGTTCCGGTAAAGGGGCACCAGAAGGCTGGGTAGCAGTAGTAAAACCTGGGAAAATTATGTTTGAAATTGCGGGTGTATCTGAAGAGGTAGCACGCGAAGCATTACGTCTTGCAGCTCACAAGTTACCTGTGAAATGTAAATTCGTAAAACGTGAAGAAAATGGTGGTGAATCTAATGAAAACTAATGATATTCGTGAATTAACCACTGCCGAAATCGAAACAAAAGTTAAAGCTTTAAAGGAAGAGTTGTTTAATCTTCGCTTCCAACTTGCTACAGGACAATTAGAGAACCCAACTCGCATCCGTGAAGTACGTAAAGCGATTGCTCGTATGAAAACTGTAGTTTGTGAAAGAGAGATCGGAATTAATCGATAAATTGAGGGGAGGTTTGCATAGTGAGCGAACGTAACCAACGCAAAGTTTATACTGGTCGTGTTGTTTCTGACAAAATGGACAAAACGATTACAGTTTTAGTTGAAACTTACAAAACTCATTCCTTATACGGAAAACGTGTTAAGTATTCTAAAAAGTATAAAGCCCATGATGAGCAAAACCAAGCGAAACTTGGCGATATCGTTAAAATCATGGAAACTCGCCCGCTTTCTGCTACTAAGCGTTTCCGTTTAGTTGAAATCGTTGAAGAAGCGGTTGTTATCTAAATAGACGAATCGGAATTTTTAGTCCGAAGGGAGGTTTCATAACATGATCCAACAAGAATCTCG
This sequence comes from Bacillus cereus group sp. BfR-BA-01523, assembly GCF_022662615.1. Classification (NCBI taxonomy): domain Bacteria; kingdom Bacillati; phylum Bacillota; class Bacilli; order Caryophanales; family Bacillaceae; genus Bacillus; species Bacillus cereus group sp. BfR-BA-01523. Next base: position 19,428 of record NZ_JAKUDX010000018.1, on the reverse strand, counting down.
TTTGAAAGTTGCTGACAACTCTGGTGCTCGCGAACTTTTAACAATTAAAGTATTAGGCGGCTCTGGTCGTAAATATGCTTATATTGGTGATATTATCGTTGCTACGGTAAAACAAGCAACACCAGGTGGCGTTGTTAAAAAAGGTGACGTTGTTAAGGCAGTAGTGGTACGTACGAAGAGCGGAGCTCGTCGTCCGGACGGTTCTTATATTAAATTTGATGAAAACGCAGCGGTTATCATCAAAGACGATAAGAGCCCACGTGGTACTCGTATCTTCGGACCAGTAGCTCGTGAATTACGTGATAGCAACTTCATGAAGATCGTTTCTTTAGCTCCAGAAGTTCTATAATTTAAGGTATTGCCTTGCTAAGGAGGTGCAGAATTAAGATGCATGTAAAAAAAGGTGATAAAGTTCAGGTAATCACTGGTAAAGACAAAGGAAAACAAGGTGTTATCCTTGTGGCTTTCCCAAAGCAAAACCGTGTTATCGTTGAGGGTGTTAACATCGTTAAAAAACACTCTAAGCCATCTCAATTAAATCCACAAGGTGGAATTATTACGAAAGAAGCACCTATTCACGTTTCTAATGTTATGGTATTAGATCCGAAAACAGGCGAACCTACTCGCGTAGGCTTCAAAGTAGAAGATGGTAAAAAAGTGCGTATTGCAAAAAAATCTGGTGAATTATTAGATAAATAATTTTCTTAAGAAAGGAGGTCACTTCATTGAATCGCCTTAAAGAGAAGTTCCAAAAGGAAATTACTCCTGCTCTAATGAGCAAGTTTAACTATAAATCTGTGATGGAAGTACCGAAAATCGAAAAGATCGTAATCAACACTGGTGTTGGTGACGCGGTATCTAACTCAAAAGCTTTAGACAATGCAGTAGAAGAATTAACTCAAATCGCAGGTCAAAAACCTGTTGTAACTCGCGCTAAAAAATCAATCGCTGGTTTCCGTCTTCGTGAAGGTATGCCAATCGGTGCGAAAGTAACTTTACGCGGTCAGCAAATGTATGAGTTCTTCGACAAATTAGTATCAGTTTCTTTACCACGTGTACGTGATTTCCGTGGTGTTTCTAAGAAATCATTTGATGGTCGTGGGAACTACACATTAGGTGTTAAAGAGCAACTAATTTTCCCTGAGATTGATTATGATAAAGTAAGTAAAGTCCGAGGTATGGACATCGTAATCGTTACTACAGCGAAAACTGATGAAGAAGCTCGTGAACTTTTAACACAATTCGGTATGCCATTCCAAAAATAATGGAAGCCAACGCTAAGTAGAGGAGGCGAAAACGTGGCTAAAAAATCTATGATCGCGAAACAAAAGCGTACTCCTAAGTTTAAAGTACAAGAGTATACACGTTGCGAACGCTGCGGTCGTCCGCATTCTGTATACCGCAAATTTAAGCTTTGCCGTATTTGTTTCCGTGAACTTGCATATAAAGGTCAAATTCCTGGTGTTAAAAAAGCTAGTTGGTAAAACCCACAAATGGGAAGGAGGTAAAACACATGGTGATGACAGATCCAATTGCAGACATGCTTACTCGCATCCGTAATGCGAATATGGTACGTCATGAGAAATTAGAGGTTCCTGCTTCTAAAATCAAAAAAGAGATCGCTGATCTTTTAAAGCGTGAAGGTTTCATTCGTGATGTAGAATACATCGGGGATAACAAACAAGGTATCCTTCGTATTTTCCTGAAATATGGTGCAAACAATGAACGTGTAATCACTGGATTAAAGCGTATCAGTAAACCTGGCTTACGCGTTTACGCAAAAGCTGATGAAGTACCTCGTGTACTTAACGGATTAGGTATCGCTCTTGTTTCTACATCTAAGGGAGTAATGACAGACAAAGATGCTCGTCAATTACAAACTGGTGGAGAAGTAGTAGCATACGTTTGGTAATATATATTTAAAACGAACGGAGGTGTGACCACATGTCTCGTATTGGTAAAAAGATTCTTGAAATCCCTGCAGGTGTTACTATTACAGTTGCAGAAGACAATACTGTAACAGTAAAAGGCCCTAAAGGTGAATTAACTCGTACTTTCAAAACTGATATGTCTATCAAAATTGAAGAAAATACACTAACAGTTGAGCGTCCATCTGAACAGAAGGAACACCGTGCATTACACGGTACAACTCGTGCTTTAATCGGAAACATGGTTGAAGGTGTAACTACAGGTTTTGCACGCGGACTTGAATTAGTCGGTGTTGGTTACCGTGCTCAAAAACAAGGAGATAAACTTGTTTTAAGCGTAGGTTATTCTCATCCAGTAGAAATGACTCCAGAAGCAGGACTTGAAGTTGAAGTACCTGTACCAACTAAAATCGTAATTAAAGGTATCGACAAGCAACGTGTTGGCGAATTTGCTGCTAACATCCGTGCTGTACGTGCTCCTGAGCCATATAAAGGTAAAGGTATTCGTTACGAAGGCGAAGTTGTTCGTCGTAAAGAAGGTAAAACTGCTAAGTAAACCCGTTAGGTGAAAGAAAGGAGTGACAAGAATGATCACTAAAGCTGCTAAAAATGCGACTCGTAAGAAAAGACATGCACGTGTACGTGCTAAACTTACTGGTACTGCAGAACGTCCACGTTTAAACGTGTACCGTTCTAACCAACATATTTACGCTCAAGTTATTGATGATGTAAATGGTGTAACATTAGTAAGTGCATCTACTCTTGATAAAGACCTTGCTCTTAACGGTACTAGCAATACTGAAGCTGCTACGAAAGTTGGAGAATCAGTTGCTAAGCGTGCTGTAGAGAAAGGCGTTAAAGAAGTAGTATTTGATCGCGGTGGTTACTTATACCATGGCCGTGTTAAAGCTCTAGCTGAAGCTGCTCGTGAGGCTGGATTACAATTTTAATGGTCAAAGGAGGGAAAATTGATGCAACGCATTGACCCAAGTAAATTAGAACTTGAAGAACGTGTAGTTACGATAAATCGTGTCGCGAAAGTTGTTAAGGGTGGTCGTCGTTTCCGCTTTGCTGCACTAGTTGTAGTTGGCGATAAAAACGGTCATGTTGGATTCGGTACTGGTAAAGCACAAGAGGTACCAGACGCAATCCGTAAAGCTATCGAAGACGCTAAGAAAAACCTAATCGCAGTACCATTAGTTGGTACAACAATTCCACATACAATCAACGGTCATTTTGGAGCTGGTGAAGTATTCTTAAAACCTGCTGCTGAGGGTACTGGTGTTATTGCTGGTGGACCTGTTCGTGCGGTACTAGAATTAGCTGGTGTACAAGATATTCTTTCGAAATCTCTTGGTACTAACACACCAATCAACATGATTCGCGCTACTGTGAACGGATTAAGCGAACTTAAGCGCGCTGAAGATGTTGCAAAATTACGCGGTAAATCTGTAGAAGAGCTACTAGGTTAAGGAGGGAAAACAAATGGCGAAAAAGTTAGAAATTACCCTCACTCGTAGTGTAATTGGTCGTCCACAAGATCAACGTGCGACGGTAGAAGCTTTAGGTCTTAAAAAGTTGAATTCAACTGTAGTTAAGGAAGAAACTCCTGCTATTCTTGGTATGATCAACAAAGTTTCTCACCTTATCTCTGTAAAAGAAGCTTAAGGATAACTCATTAATATAAGGAGGTGCCTGGGAATGAAACTTCATGAATTAAAACCTGCAGAAGGTTCTCGTAAAGTACGTAACCGTGTCGGTCGTGGTATCGGTTCTGGTAACGGTAAAACTGCTGGTAGAGGTCATAAAGGACAAAACGCACGTTCTGGCGGCGGTGTTCGTCTTGGCTTCGAAGGTGGTCAAACTCCACTATTCCGTCGTTTACCAAAACGCGGCTTCACAAACATTAACCGTAAAGAGTTTACTATTGTAAACTTATCAACGTTAAATCGTTTTGAAGATGGTACAGAAGTAACACCTGAATTATTGCTGGAAACTGGCGTTATCAGCAAGTTAAACGACGGTGTTAAAATTCTTGCAAGCGGAGCAGTAGAGAAAAAATTAACTGTTAAAGCGCACAAGTTCTCTTCAAGTGCTAAAGAAGCAATTGAAGCAGCTGGCGGATCAGTTGAGGTGATCTAATGTTTCGTACAATCTCCAACTTTATGCGCGTTGCTGAGATAAGACGTAAAATATTATTCACTTTAGCGATGTTAGTCGTATTCAGGATTGGCACGTTTATCCCAGTGCCATTTACAAATGGAGACGTACTGAAAGCACAAGATCAATTAAATGCCTTAGGTATCCTAAATACATTTGGCGGTGGCGCCTTGAAGAACTTCTCCATCTTCGCGATGGGAATCATGCCGTATATTACAGCATCCATCATCGTGCAATTATTGCAGATGGATGTTGTTCCTAAATTTTCGGAATGGTCGAAGCAAGGCGAAATGGGCCGTCGTAAACTAACGCAATTCACGCGTTACTTTACAATTGTTCTTGCGTTTATTCAGGGGTTTGGTATGTCAATCGGTTTTAACGGTATGGTAGGTGGGCAATTAATTTTGAATCCAGGTTGGAGCACTTATTTATACATTGCTACGGTACTGACTGCTGGTACTGCATTTTTAATGTGGTTAGGTGAACAGATTACATCTAAAGGTGTAGGTAATGGTATTTCCATTCTTATCTTTGGTGGTATTGCCGCAGCGATCCCAAGTGTTATATCTCAAGTGTATCAACAACAGTTTCAAAATATCGGAGATCAATTGTTCATGAGTATCGTTAAAGTTGCATTGATTTTACTAGCTGTGCTAGCAGTTATTGTTGGTGTTATTTTCATTCAACAGGCTGTTAGAAAGATCCCAATTCAATACGCGAAGCGTGTAACAGGAGGGAATGGGAATCATGCTGGAGCACAAAACACTCATTTACCACTTAAGGTAAATAGTGCGGGTGTTATTCCAGTCATTTTTGCTGTTTCATTCTTAATTACGCCTCCAACTATTGCACAGTTCTTCCCGAAACATGATGTATCGCAGTGGATTATTGCAAACTTTAACTATTCTCACCCAGTGGGAATGATCATATATGTTGCGCTCATTGTAGCCTTCACATACTTCTATGCATTTGTTCAGGTTAATCCAGAGCAAATGTCAGAGAATCTAAACAAGCAAGGTGGATATGTTCCAGGTATTCGTCCGGGTAAGAATACAGAACAATATCTAACAAAAATCTTGTATCGTTTGACCTTTGTGGGATCAATTTTCCTAGCAGCGATTGCAATCTTACCAGTTATCTTTACGAAACTGGGAAATCTTCCTCCATCTGCACAGATTGGTGGAACGAGTATGTTAATCGTTGTCGGCGTTGCTTTAGAAACAATGAAGCAGCTAGAAAGCCAATTGGTAAAACGCCATTACAAAGGGTTTATCAAGCAGTGAGTAAGTGGGAAGAACTGTCTTCCCTACATGCTCATGTACTGAGGGGGAACAAGGATGAACTTGATTTTAATGGGGCTTCCTGGTGCTGGTAAAGGTACACAAGCCGAACAGATTGTTGCCAAGTATAACATCCCTCACATCTCAACAGGAGATATGTTCCGTGCAGCTATGAAGGCTGAAACTGAACTTGGTTTACAAGCAAAATCTTTTATTGATAAAGGTGCGCTTGTTCCAGATGAAGTTACAATTGGAATTGTTCGTGAACGTTTAAGCCAAGAAGACTGTATTAAAGGCTTCTTATTAGATGGTTTCCCACGAACTGTTGCACAAGCATCAGCTCTTGAAGAGATTATGAAAGATCTTGGCAAAAAAATCGACTATGTTTTAAACATTAATGTGGATTCAGGATTGTTATTAACACGCCTTACAGGTCGTCGCATTTGTAAAGAATGCGGTGCAACTTACCACTTAGAATTCAATCCGCCAGCAAAAGCTGATGTGTGCGATAAATGTGGTGGCGAATTATATCAACGCTCTGATGACAATGAAGAAACTGTAGCAAATCGTTTAGATGTAAATATTAAGCAAACAAAACCTTTGCTTGATTTCTACGAGGAGCTTGGCTACTTACAAAGCATTAATGGTGAGCAAGATATCAATAAAGTATTTGCTGATATCGATGTTCTCATCGGAGGCTTAGCTTAATGATCATCTGCAAAACTTCTCGCGAGATAGAAATCATGCGAGAAGCTGGCAGGATCGTTGCTTTAACTCATCAAGAGTTGAAACAACATATTACTCCAGGAATTACAACGAAAGAGCTCGATCAAATAGCGGAAAAGACGATTCGAAAATATGGTGCTACGCCATCTTTTAAAGGATACAACGGATTTCCGGGGAGCATTTGTGCTTCTGTAAATGAAGAGCTTGTACACGGGATTCCAGGGAAGCGTAAGCTCGAAGAGGGCGATATCATCAGTATCGATATTGGTGCGAAATACAATGGGTACCATGGAGATTCTGCATGGACGTATCCAGTTGGAAACATTTCTGAATCTGTTCAAAAGCTACTTGATGTCACAGAAAAATCGTTGTATCTTGGTCTAGAACAAGTAAAACCAGGCGAAAGATTATCAAATATCTCGCATGCGGTTCAAACACATGCTGAAGAGAATGGGTTCTCGATCGTTAGGGAGTATGTTGGTCACGGAATCGGGCAAGACTTACATGAGGACCCTCAAATCCCGCACTATGGTCCACCAAATAGAGGCCCTAGATTAAAGCCGGGAATGGTCATCTGTGTTGAGCCGATGGTGAATCAAGGAAGACGATATGTAAAAACACTATCTGATGACTGGACAGTGGTAACGGTAGATGGTAAATGGTGTGCCCATTTTGAGCACACGATTGCTCTTACAGAAGCAGGATACGAAATCCTTACCACTTTATAAGTAGCTGGCTCTCCGGGATTTCAGAGCAGTGTAAAATGTTACTGATTTGAAGAAGGGAGAACTATTGAATGGCTAAAGATGATGTAATTGAAGTCGAAGGTACCGTTCTTGAAACGTTGCCAAATGCTATGTTCAAAGTAGAATTAGAGAATGGGCATGTCGTATTGGCTCACGTTTCTGGTAAAATCCGTATGAACTTCATTCGTATTTTACCAGGAGACAAAGTTACGGTAGAATTATCTCCGTACGATTTAAATCGTGGTCGTATTACGTACCGTTTTAAATAATATAGCACTCCGTAATCTTTAAGGAGGTTCGAGACATGAAAGTAAGACCGTCAGTTAAACCAATCTGCGAAAAATGTAAAGTTATTCGTAGACGTGGAAAAGTAATGGTTATTTGTGAAAACCCTAAACATAAACAAAAACAAGGTTAATCAGAAGGAGGTGCATTCAGAATGGCACGTATCGCAGGTGTAGATATTCCTCGTGACAAGCGCGTTGTTATTTCTTTAACTTACGTATTCGGCATTGGTCGCCCAACTGCTGAAAAAATCATTACAGAAGCTGGTATTTCTTCGGAAGCACGAGTTCGTGATTTATCGGAAGATGAATTAGGACGTATCCGTGATATCATCGATCGTATTAAAGTTGAGGGAGACCTTCGTCGTGAAGTATCTCTTAACATTAAACGTCTAATGGAGATCGGTTCTTACCGTGGTCTTCGTCACCGTCGTGGTTTACCAGTTCGTGGTCAAAACTCTAAAAACAATGCTCGTACACGTAAAGGTCCACGTCGTACAGTAGCAAATAAAAAGAAATAATAAGTAAAGGAGGTTGAACTAACAATGGCACGTAAAACAAACACTCGTAAAAAACGTGTGAAAAAGAATATTGAAGCTGGTATAGCTCATATTCGTTCTACTTTCAACAACACAATCGTAACACTTACAGATACTCATGGTAACGCACTTTCTTGGTCTAGTGCTGGTGCACTTGGTTTCCGTGGATCTCGTAAATCTACTCCATTCGCTGCGCAAATGGCTGCTGAAGCTGCTTCTAAAGTTGCAATGGAGCATGGTTTAAAAACTTTAGAGGTTACTGTTAAAGGTCCTGGTGCTGGTCGTGAAGCTGCAATTCGTGCTCTTCAAGCGGCAGGTCTAGAAGTAACAGCAATTAGAGATGTTACTCCAGTTCCTCATAATGGATGTCGTCCACCAAAACGTCGTCGTGTGTAATTTTTCTGTATAGAATTTTCCCTTTTGTCTATAATGGATATGATGCATTATCGAGAAATTTCGTACAGAAACATCGCTTGTTGTGCACAATCGGGAACTGCCTAAGGGGGACTTTCGGTTAAACAGGGGTTCTTCCTTTGTTTAACCGGGGTTTCGACGTTTTGAAGGAGGGTTTAGTTAATGATTGAAATCGAAAAACCGAAAATCGAAACGGTTGAACTTAACGAAGATGCTAAGTATGGCAAATTCGTGATTGAACCGCTTGAGCGTGGATATGGTACTACTTTGGGTAACTCCTTACGTCGTATTCTTTTATCCTCACTCCCTGGTGCCGCTGTAACTGCTATCCAAATCGATGGCGTTTTACACGAATTTTCAACAGTTGAGGGCGTAGTAGAAGACGTTACGACGATGATCTTAAACTTGAAAAAGTTAGCTCTTAAAATCTACTCTGATGAAGAGAAGACGTTGGAAATCGATGTACAGGGCGAAGGTATTGTCACAGCTGCTGATATTACTCACGATAGTGATGTTGAAATCTTAAATCCAGATTTACACATTGCGACGTTAGCAAAAAATGCGCATTTCCGCATGCGTTTAACTGCAAAGCGTGGCCGTGGGTATACGCCAGCTGATGCAAATAAAAGCGAAGATCAACCAATAGGAGTAATTCCTATTGATTCTATTTATACTCCAGTATCACGTGTGACTTACCAAGTGGAAAAGACACGTGTCGGACAAGTGGCTAATTATGATAAGCTTACGCTTGATGTATGGACGGATGGAAGCATCGGGCCAAAAGAAGCTATCTCTTTAGGTGCCAAAATCTTAACTGAGCATTTAAATATCTTTGTTGGTTTAACTGACGAAGCACAAAATGCTGAGATTATGGTCGAGAAGGAAGAAGATCAAAAAGAAAAAGTTCTTGAGATGACTATCGAAGAACTAGATCTTTCTGTTCGTTCTTATAATTGCCTAAAACGTGCAGGAATTAATACTGTACAAGAGCTTGCGAACAAAACAGAAGAAGATATGATGAAAGTTCGTAACTTAGGACGTAAATCCTTAGAAGAAGTTAAACATAAACTTGAGGAATTAGGTTTAGGTTTACGTAAAGACGACTGAGGATTTAAACCCATCAACAAAGGAGGGAACTACGAATGGCATACAGAAAATTAGGCCGTACAAGTGCGCAACGTAAAGCTATGTTACGTGATTTAGCTACTGATTTAATTATCAACGAGCGCATCCAAACGACAGAAACTCGTGCAAAAGAACTTCGTTCTGTAGTGGAAAAAATGATCACTTTAGGTAAACGCGGAGATCTTCATGCTCGTCGTCAAGCAGCAGCTTTCATCCGTAATGAGGTTGCTAACGCTGAGACTGGTCAAGATGCACTTCAAAAATTATTCGCTGATGTAGCTCCACGCTATGCTGAGCGCCAAGGCGGATACACTCGTATTGCAAAAATTGGTCCACGTCGCGGAGACGCAGCACCAATGGTAATTATCGAGTTAGTATAATGATGATTAAAAGGGCAGGACAGTTCTTTTCAAGTAACTGGTCATGGCCCTTTTTTTTTAAGTATAAAAATAGGCTAACTTGACGAAAGAAAGGGTGCCTTGTATTGAAAAAAGAGAAACTTCGGACAGAAAATATATCATTTCAATATCCTGGGGCAGCCTCTTATGCATTAAAAGATGTTTCGTTTTCCTTATATGAAGGAGAATGGGTAGCTGTTATTGGACAAAATGGTTCAGGGAAGTCTACACTTGCAAAATTATTGAATGGCTTATTTTTACCGGAATCAGGGAAAATTACTTTAAATGATACAATGATTTTATCAGAGGAAACAGTATGGGATGTTCGAAAGCAAATTGGCATGGTATTTCAAAATCCAGATAATCAATTTGTTGGAACGACAGTACAAGATGACGTTGTATTCGGCCTAGAGAACATCGGAATGCCAAGGGAGCAGATGATAGAAAGACTAGAACAAGCTCTGCAACTTGTCCGTATGGAAGATTTTTTAAATGAAGAACCCCATTCGTTATCTGGTGGACAAAAGCAGCGAGTCGCAATAGCAGGTGTTCTAGCACTTCAACCATCTATTTTAATACTAGATGAAGCAACTTCAATGTTAGATCCTCAGGGGAGACGTGAAGTAGTAGAAACGGTCAGACAACTTGTTGATCAAAAGGGTATTACGGTATTATCGATTACGCACGATTTAGAAGAAGCGGCACAGTCAGACCGTATTATTATTTTGAACAAGGGAGAAATATTAGAGGAAGGTACTCCAGAGCAAATTTTCAAATCCTCTCATATGCTCCAAGAGATTGGATTAGATGTACCTTTTTCGGTGAAAATAGCAGAATTATTAAAAAGAAATGAAATTCACTTGCAAAATACGCATCTTACAATGGAAAGCTTGGTGAACGAACTTTGGAGATTACATTCCAAAAAGTAGAACATCGTTATCAATATAAAACTCCATTTGAAAGACGCGCACTTTATGATGTAGACGTGTCGTTTCCAAGTGGGGGCTATTATGCCATTATCGGTCATACTGGTTCAGGTAAGTCGACGATGATTCAACATTTAAATGGTTTATTGCAGCCGACAAATGGTACGGTTCAAATTGGTGAACATTTAATTTCAGCAGGGAAGAAAGAGAAAAAGCTTAAGCCGCTACGAAAAAAAGTAGGGGTTGTCTTTCAGTTTCCAGAACATCAACTATTTGAAGAAACAGTTGAAAAGGATATTTGTTTTGGACCGACTAATTTTGGTGTATCTGAAGAAGAGGCAAAACAAAAGGCGAAAGATGCAATCCAGCTTGTTGGATTGGACATAGAGTTATTAGCACGTTCTCCGTTTGAATTAAGCGGTGGGCAAATGAGGCGTGTTGCAATAGCAGGCGTACTAGCGATGGAACCCGAAGTGCTTGTATTAGATGAACCTACAGCAGGGCTTGATCCAAAAGGACAGCACGAGCTCATGGAGATGTTTTACAATTTGCATAAGGAACAGGGGCTTACAGTCATTCTTGTTACCCATAATATGGAGGATGCCGCTAAGTATGCAGATCAAATAGTGGTCATGCATAAAGGAACGGTCTTTTTGCAAGGAAGAGCAGAGGAAGTATTTTCATATGCTGATGAATTAGAACAAATCGGTGTGGATCTTCCAATGTCTTTAAAGTATAAACGTGCAATTGAAGAGAAGTTTGGTATTTCAATTTCGAAGGCTACCTTATCTTTAGAGGATCTTACTCATGAAGTTGTACAGGTGTTACGAAAAGGTGGTCATGAATCATGCAGCAGTTGATTATTGGGAGATATATTCCAGGTCAGTCACTCATTCATCAACTTGATCCTCGTACGAAGCTGTTGATTGTCTTTTTATATGTATTTGTTGTTTTCTTAGCAAATAATGCGATTTCATATGGATTTTTATTTTTATATGCACTCATTGCTTTATTTTTTGCAAAAGTGCCGATTCGTTATGTACTTTCGGGCTTAAAACCAATTCTGTGGATTTTTCTTTTTACATTTTTCCTGCATATTTTTACAAATAAAGAAGGGGAAGTACTATTCCAGCTTGGTTGGTTTTCGATACATGAAAAAGGATTAGAGCAAGGGATATACATTTCTATACGATTCTTCGTTATTATTTTAATGACGACATTATTAACGTTAACGACGACACCTATTGAAATTACAGATGGGTTGGAGACGTTATTAAAGCCGTTCAAGCGTATAAAAGTTCCTGTTCATGAAATCGCATTAATGATGTCAATTTCACTACGTTTTATCCCGACATTAATGGATGAAACGAGTAAAATTATGAAAGCACAAGCGTCACGTGGCATTGATTTCGCCGGGGGACCGATAAAAGATAGGATGAAAGCTATTATCTCACTACTCGTTCCATTATTTATCAGTGCTTTTAAGCGTGCAGAGGACTTAGCGATTGCGATGGAATCTCGTGGATATAAAAGTGGCGAAGGACGTACTAAATTTAGGCAACTACGCTGGAAAATAAGTGATACGGTAACAATTGTAAGCTTACTTTGTTTAGCTTGTATTTTGGCATGGGTGCGGTCGTAATGGAGAATAGAGAAATGGAAAGAATAAAATGTACAGTTGCATATGATGGCATTCATTTTTGTGGTTACCAAATTCAACCACAGCATCGGACTGTTCAACAAGAAATAGAGAAAGCATTGCAGAAGTTGCATAAGGGAGAACTTGTTCGTGTGCAGGCATCAGGCAGAACGGATTCTACCGTTCACGCCAAAGGACAAGTGATACACTTTGATACACCTTTGTCTCTTGAAGAGTGGCAATGGAGTAATGCTTTAAATACAATGTTGCCGGATGATATTATTATCAGGCAGGTAGAGAAGAAAACAGAAGAATTTCATGCACGTTACGGTGTCGAGAAAAAAGAATATCGCTATCGTGTATTATTATCAAAGACTGCGGATGTATTCCGTAGAAATTACGTATATCAATATCCATATCCGCTCGAAATAAACTCTATAAGAAAAGCGATTCCTTATTTTATTGGAACGCATGACTTTACTTCTTTTTGTTCGGCAAAAACTGACAAAAAAGATAAAGTGCGAACAATTTATGAAATCGAATTAATTGAGCAAGACGATGAATTAATTTTTCGCTTTGTAGGTAATGGATTTTTATATAATATGGTCAGAATTATTGTTGGTACGTTACTTAGCGTAGGTCAAGGAAAGCTTGATCCGGATAGTATTCCAGAGATTTTAGCGAAACAAAATCGCCAGTTTGCTGGAAAGATGGCTCCAGGTCATGGACTTTACTTATGGCAGGTAAACTATAACAACTAATCCTGGTGTAACATTTGCTTGACATTAGAAACTCAAAAGTATATCATAACATATGGTATTGTTTCTAAAACCACGATTAGCCCCGGAAGGAAATCGTGTTTAAGATAAACAATAGATTTTTTCTATGGAAAAGATAACGAGGAGGGAAACACATGCGTACGACTTTTATGGCAAAAGCTAACGAAGTTGAGCGTAAATGGTATGTGGTTGATGCTGAAGGTCAAACTTTAGGTCGCCTATCTACTGAAGTAGCATCCATTTTACGTGGTAAACACAAACCAACATTTACACCACACGTTGACACGGGTGATCATGTAATTATTATTAACGCTGAGAAAATTCATTTAACAGGTAATAAATTAAACGATAAAATTTACTACCGTCACACTAACCACCCAGGTGGACTTAAGCAAAGAACAGCTCTAGAAATGCGTACAAACTACCCTGTACAAATGTTAGAGCTTGCAATTAAAGGCATGCTTCCAAAAGGACGTTTAGGACGTCAAGTGTCTAAGAAATTAAACGTGTATGCTGGAGCAGAGCATCCACACCAAGCACAACAACCAGAAGTTTACGAACTTCGCGGATAATTAATTAAAGGAGGGCTTACTTTGGCACAGGTTCAATACTATGGCACTGGACGTCGTAAGAGTTCAGTAGCGCGCGTACGCCTAGTTCCAGGCGAAGGACGCGTTATTATTAACGGTCGTGATTTTGAAAACTATATCCCATTTGCTGCATTACGTGAAGTAGTGAAACAACCTCTAGTTGCAACAGAAACTTTAGGTAACTACAATGTACTTGTAAACGTAAATGGTGGTGGATACACTGGTCAAGCTGGTGCTATTCGTCACGGTATTTCTCGCGCTTTATTAAAAGCTGATCCAGAATACCGTCTAACATTAAAACGTGCGGGTCTATTAACTCGTGACGCACGTATGAAAGAGCGTAAAAAATACGGTCTTAAAGGCGCACGTCGTGCACCTCAGTTCTCAAAACGTTAATTTTTGCGAACTACAAACCCCAACCATTTTGGTTGGGGTTTTTTTATGTTTAATTCTTCTTTTGTAATTTTTTTAGCTTGGAATATTTTAGTGCTACCGTCCTACGTATGCTTCTTCTTTAGAAGTTTAGACTAATACGTATTAGGGAGGTTTATAAGTACTATGAATGTCATTGTCAGCTTACAAGAAAAACAAAAAGAAAAGCAGTTAAAATACGAGCGGAAGATGCTGCGAGAATTATCATTAAAAACATTGCGTTTAAATATTCGTGATGCCTTTCAGATGCAAGAACTTCATCGTCAGTATGAAGATTATTGCATTGAACTAGGGATAGAATCTTATTTATTAGGAGCGAGATACAGTAAATTTGGTTATCATGGCGAATCATTCTTTGATGTAAAATATAGGGCTTTAGAAGAAGAACAACAATTAACTGAAACGTTATTTCAATTTTTAACGAGTATGACTATACGTGAAATTAAGTTGCAAGACGAGGAATTGCTTTTTGAATCTTGCCAGCAGTTTATCGGCTTGTGGTGGCAGGAAGGCTATGAAAAAGGCGAAAGAAGATATCGATTAAAGCTACACTAAGACAAGCATAAACTTTCCTCTTGTCCCATATAAGTAATTAGAGGGACTAGCTGGAGGAGGAAAGGTATGAAGAGAATTCGAATTATCTCTTTTGCGCTCGCTGCGGTTGTTTTGTTTTTTTTAGTTAAACAAGAATTTCAAATTACAAAATCGTGGCGAGCTTGGAATTTACCCTTATCAGGGAAAGTGATTGTACTAGATGCTGGGCATGGTGGGCCAGACGGAGGGGCTGTTGGTGGAAAGGATATTGTAGAAAAAGATATTACACTTGAGATTACAAAAAAGGTACAAGATTATTTACAAGAACAAGGTGCTTTAGTTATTTTAACACGTGAAGGAGATTATGATTTAGCTAATAAAGATACAAAGTCATATAGTAGACGTAAAGCAGAGGATTTAAAAAAGCGTGTTGAGATCATTAATAAGCCTGATGTAGACTTTTTTGCGAGTATTCATTTAAATGCCCTAACTAGTAGTGGATCTAAGGGCGCACAAACGTTCTACTATCGTTCTTCGATTGAAAATGAACGGGCTGCGAAATTTATACAAGCTGAATTGAGAACAAGCTTAGAAAATACGAATCGTTCTGCTAAAACAATTCCTCACGTGTATTTATTGAAGTATGCTAAAACACCAGGTGCTTTAATTGAGGCTGGCTTTTTATCGAATGTGAATGAAAGATATATGTTAAATTCGGAGAAATACCAACAAAAAGTAGCTGCTGCAATATATCGTGGTATATTACGTTATTTTACGGAAAAAGGAAATCCTCCAGAATAAGGAGGATTTTTTCGAGTTTCTCTCGTTAACGAAGTTTTCCGAAAATATGTTATACTGGAAATGTAAACGCATTTATTTCAAAAATAAAGAGAGATAAATTTAATTAACAATACGTTATTTTTCATACAGGGGGCTGGGCTAATTATGGTAACAAAAGAGCAGGTAGTGGAAGCATTGGAAGGGATTGTAGATCCGTTTATACATAAAACGTTAAAAGAAACAAATGCAATTAAAGAGGTGACAGTCAAACCTGAGAAGGAACATGTAAGTGTTAAAATTGCAATTGTAAAGACGGGTACAGCGGAACAAATGCAGTTGCAGTCTGGAATTGTAAAGTTAGTAAAAGAACTTGGAGCAACAACAGTTGGACTTCGTTTTGCAGAATTTACAGAAGAGGAATTAGCTCAGTTTGCACCACCGCAAGAGGAAGAGAAAAGTGAATCCTTATTATCACCGAACTCAAATACAACATTTTTAGCAGTGGCAAGTGGAAAAGGTGGAGTAGGGAAATCAACTGTTTCTGTTAACCTTGCAATTGCTTTAGCTCGTTTAGGCAAAAAGGTTGGTATCATTGACGCGGATATTTACGGTTTTAGTGTACCGGATATGATGGGTATAGAAAAACGTCCAATCGTAAGAGGTGATAAGATAATACCAGTGGAGCGTCTAGGCGTGAAAGTAATCTCAATGGGATTCTTTGTAGAAGATAACGCACCTGTTATTTGGAGAGGACCGATGCTTGGGAAAATGTTAAATCACTTTTTCACAGAAGTAGAGTGGGGTGATTTAGATTACTTAGTATTGGACCTACCACCAGGTACGGGTGATGTTGCTTTAGATGTACATTCGATGTTGCCGGCTTGTAAAGAGATTATTGTAACAACGCCGCATCCAACAGCGGCATTTGTAGCAGCGCGCGCTGGAGCCATGGCTTTACGTACAGAACATAGTATTCTTGGTGTTGTTGAAAATATGGCGTATTTTGAAAGTAAAGCAACTGGTGAAAAAGAGTATGTGTTTGGAAGAGGTGGAGGAGATAAATTGGCTACGGAACTCCAAACGGATATACTTGGCCGAATTCCACTTCAACAACCTGATTGGAATAAAGAGGACTTTGCGCCGTCAGTATATGAAGATACACATACAACGGGTCTCATTTATCGTACGATAGCTGAGACAGTTATTGATAAAACAGCTGTCGCGCAAAAATAAAGTAGTAATGAGTGGACAATATATACATTGTCCACTCAGTGCTATAATTTTTATTATTGTTCTTTGTTCCCATCTTGAGAACCGCCTTCACCACCTGCGCCTTTCTTATCAGACCCGCCTTTTTCGGCTTTTTGTACACCTTTACTAATGATGTCAATCATCTTAGCTTGGAAGAGAGGACTTTCGGCAGTTTCAGTTAGTACTTGCTGTAAATATTGACGATATTCTTTACTCTTCATTGTTTGTAACATAATTTTCTCTACTTCAGGATTTTTCATAATCTCTATAACACCTGATTGGTATTCAGGATCTTTTAGTAAAGTTTTCATTAAGTTTGTTTGTTCTTTTCCCATACTTTTAGCAAATTTCGATGAGAACTCAGGGTCTTTAAAGAGCTTTTCCCAGAATTGTTGCCCTTTTTCAGATACCAGTGCATCTTCAATCGTTTTCTTTACTACTGTTTCATCTAGTATGAGTGCTTGTTTCATTTTTTCATCAGTTAATACATCTTGGATCGCTTTTTTTCCTTGATCGGTTTTTAAAATATCAACAATCATTTTTTTTGTTTGATCATAATCAAGTTCGGATTTTGCTTCTTTTTCTTGTGCACATGCCGCTAGTGCTATAAATAGAAAAGAAGAAATCAAAACGAGCAGCATCCGTTTCATAAGTTGGAGCTCCTTTCAGCAAAGTTCTCTTTTTTTAATATAAATCTCTTTAAGGAATTTATACATTAACATGGCTAGCTTTTTGAAATTGTCATTGTTACAATTTAATTAGAAATATAAGAATAATGGGGGATGTGTTGTGAATAGCCGCAAGTGGGTACGACTATTTTTTACGACGTTGTTTCTTGGTGGGATTAGCACAGTCTTTATTGGTTTTGTTTTAGAGTGGGACAAGTACGCTAAATTTTTTCAAAATTTCGACGGAAAAGAGATTTTAGCAATTTCCTTTTGGTTGATGGGCGTAGGATTTATTTTTAGTGTTATAAGTCAAATGGGGTTCTTTGCGTATTTAACGATCCATCGTTTTGGATTAGGGATGTTTCGGTCATCTTCTTTATGGAATACAGTGCAACTGTTCTTTATTGCGTTCGTATTATTTGATTTCGTTTATTTAAGGTCAGTACTTGTTGCAAATGGGGAAGTTTCATTAGGGAATAACATACTTGTTGCTGGGATGTTATTTGTGTTTGGGGCAATTGTCGCTTATATAAAGAGTAAAGAAACGAATAAAAAAGCATTTGTTCCCGCTCTGTTCTTTATGGTTGTTGTAACAATTCTTGAATGGGTACCAGCGCTCCGGATTAATGATACAGATTGGTTATATTTAATGGTGATACCACTTTTATTATGTAATTCATATCAGTTACTTGTATTGCATCGTTTAATTGGACAAAAGAGTAAGTCAGCTTAATGAGGAGAGTGGATTTTTAATTATCCAGATTCTTATCGTCTGTAAATGCTAGGATAAAAAAGCTCTGCTATCTTAACAAAAGATAGCAGAGCTTTTTATGTGTGAAGGACCGTGTAGAAAGGAACTACTTAATATCTTCACTTTTTGTACTTGTGTTGGAAATAAGTTGTGATACAGATGTTTGTTCATATCCGTCGCTCTTTAATTTTTGTAAGAGTAATGGTAAAGCCTTATTTGTTTGAAGGGCAGAATCAGAAGCATGTAATAAGACGATATCTCCACCCTTTAAATTGCTAGAGACTGTGGAAATGATTTTATTTACGCCGGGATTTTTCCAGTCATTTGAATTGTTACTCCAATGAACGATGGTGTATCCGAGTGATTCCGCTATTTTAAGAGTTGTTTTGTTAAAATCGCCACTAGGTGGACGTAATAGCTTGACTTGTTTTACGCCAAGTTTCGTAAAAACATCTTGTGCCCGCAAAAGATCTCGTCGTATTTCATTTGCTTCTAGTGAAGTGTAGGATGTGTAATTATAGCCCATACTACCAATCTCATGTCCATCTTTCATGATGCGTTCGACAATATCAGGGTGTCTTTCAGCCCATGCAGCAGAGAGAAAGAAGGTTGCATTCTTAATTTCTCTTTCTTTGAGTGTATTAAGGATTGGAATAGCTTTTTTGTCCCCCCAGCTAATGTCAAACGTGAATGCAACTTGTTTTTTTGCAGTGTCCCCTTTGTAAATCACTTTAGGGCCAGTAGCAGTTGAAAAAGCAGATTCATGTGAATATGTTTTTAAAAAGAGTAGCCATGCTGTAAATAAGGAAAGTACGACTATTAAGCTAATGTGTTTAAATGTTCTTTTACTCGTAATAAAAAAGAAAAACATAATATTACGCCCCTTTGTCCAATCCTTTTCAGTTACATATATGCTTTAAATTTAAAAAAGAGAACAAGGGATTAATATCGTAAGTGGTGGATATAATGAGTGATAGAATTTTGTTTTTGGTGATACATTATTGATAATTGAAAATGAGTGGGGCGTTTATCGGTACACGTAAGGAGTTATTGAGGTGATAATTTGCTTGGGATTATGTTGACGAAGGAAGAGAAAAAAGAAATGGAATACATACTGAAGAGAGAGTTAGAGGAACTTTTATTTGATTTTGAAGATGAGCGTATACATAGCGTTGTAAAAAAGGCGATGGAAGAAAGGTATAAAATCATTTTTTGTTTATTTCGGAGAGTTGCTAATAGGGAAGAATGTATTCGTTATGTAAGAAAAAGAATTTTTTATTAAAAAGTGTTGACGCTAAGAGTAAGGATATGATAAATTAATAAACGTCGCTGATGCAGAAACGCAGAAAACGACAAAAAAGAAATTAAAAAACTTAGTTGACATCGAAAAATGAAGATGTTAACATAAGGAAGTCGCAAATGAGCGACTAAGTAGTTCTTTGAAAACTGAACGAAACAAACAACGTGAACGTCAATTT
>NZ_JAKUDX010000017.1:0-73669 GCF_022662615.1 Bacillus cereus group sp. BfR-BA-01523 | reverse complement strand
TAATGATGGCAGAGAGGTCACACCCGTTCCCATACCGAACACGGAAGTTAAGCTCTCTAGCGCCGATGGTAGTTGGGACCTTGTCCCTGTGAGAGTAGGACGTTGCCAGGCTTATATTATTCCGCAGTAGCTCAGCGGTAGAGCTATCGGCTGTTAACCGATCGGTCGTAGGTTCGATTCCTACCTGCGGAGCCATTATGCTTCCATAGCTCAGCTGGTAGAGTACTTCCATGGTAAGGAAGAGGTCACCGGTTCAAGCCCGGTTGGAAGCTTGGGAAAAGTTTTGTTTTTTTTTGGCCCGTTGGTCAAGTGGTTAAGACACCGCCCTTTCACGGCGGTAACACGGGTTCGAATCCCGTACGGGTCACCACTTTTGGAGGATTAGCTCAGCTGGGAGAGCACCTGCCTTACAAGCAGGGGGTCGGCGGTTCGATCCCGTCATCCTCCACCATATATTTTTAAATGTCGGAGGGGTAGCGAAGTGGCTAAACGCGGCGGACTGTAAATCCGCTCCTTTGGGTTCGGCAGTTCGAATCTGCCCCCCTCCACCATTTTCTTTAAAATAACCTGAGAGGGTTTATTT
This sequence comes from Bacillus cereus group sp. BfR-BA-01523, assembly GCF_022662615.1. Lineage (NCBI taxonomy): Bacteria > Bacillati > Bacillota > Bacilli > Caryophanales > Bacillaceae > Bacillus > Bacillus cereus group sp. BfR-BA-01523. The sequence continues at coordinate 73,086 of NZ_JAKUDX010000017.1, read as the reverse complement.
TTTTGAAAAGATAACCATACTAGTAAATATTAATGGGCTATAGCCAAGCGGTAAGGCAACGGACTTTGACTCCGTCATGCGCTGGTTCGAATCCAGCTAGCCCAGCCATTTACGAGCCATTAGCTCAGTTGGTAGAGCATCTGACTTTTAATCAGAGGGTCGAAGGTTCGAATCCTTCATGGCTCACCATTTTCGCGGAAGTAGTTCAGTGGTAGAATACAACCTTGCCAAGGTTGGGGTCGCGGGTTCGAATCCCGTCTTCCGCTTAATTACTAAGGGGCCTTAGCTCAGCTGGGAGAGCGCCTGCCTTGCACGCAGGAGGTCAGCGGTTCGATCCCGCTAGGCTCCATATAAATAGGAAAAGCTTACATCAAATGATGTAAGCTTTTTTTGTGTTTAAATTCCACTCAAAAAGGAAACTTTTCCGTATATCGTTTAAAATGAAAAAAAGGGATTGAATAAGGGGGGATAATTATGAAAGTTGTCATTGCATCGGATTCATATAAAGAAAGCCTGAAAGCTATAGAGGTATGTGAAGCTATTGAAAGGGGCTTTGCAGCAGTTTTTCCTAAAGCAGAGTACGTTAAAGTACCAATTGGAGATGGAGGTGAAGGAACGGTCGAATCTCTTGTTGGTGCTACAATGGGGGGAATTATATCACTTAATGTGACAGGGCCGCTTGGGGAGAGTGTGCAAGCCTATTATGGTATGTCTAAGGATAAGGAGACAGCATTTATTGAAATGGCGGCAGCATCAGGATTACAACACGTTCCAATTGAAAAGAGAAACCCACTTATTACAACGACAAAAGGGACAGGTGAACTGATATTACATGCATTAGATCAAGGAGCTAAACACATTATTTTAGGGCTTGGAGGAAGTGCTACAAATGATGGTGGGGCAGGTATGTTGTCTGCTTTAGGCGTAGAGTTTATTAATAGGAAAGGTGAAGTAATTGAGCCCTCTGGAGGAACATTACATTTGATTACTGCTCTTAACCTTTCTCGTATGGATACACGTTTGAAGGATATAAAGCTAGAAGCAGCATGTGATGTCGACAATCCATTAGTTGGACCAAAGGGAGCGTCTTTTGTATTTGGGAGACAAAAGGGTGCGAATGTAGAGATGATGAAAGAGCTAGACGGGAATTTAAAACATTATGCTAATATACTTAAACAGTACGTATCTTTTGATGTGTCCCTAATACCTGGTGCAGGGGCAGCTGGAGGAATGGGAGCCGCTGCCGTTGCAGTACTAAAGGGACAGCTAAGAAAAGGGATTGAAATTGTATTAGATTATACAAATTTTGATAAGTGTATAGAGGGTGCCGATCTTATTGTAACTGGTGAGGGAAGGATAGATGAACAAACAGCTTATGGAAAAGCTCCTGTTGGTGTCGCGAAGCGGGCGAAATGCCGTCATATTCCTGTAATTGCTATTGGTGGATCTGTATCTCCGAACTATACAATTGTTTATGAAAAGGGAATTGATGCAGTATTTAGTATTACAGCAAGTCCAATGACATTAGAAGAGGCATATAAAAGGGCAGAAGAGAATATAGAAATGACAGCGAGAAATATTGCAGCAGTGTGGAAACTAGCATCAGAAAAACGCTTCTAAGTGTAGAAGTGTTTTTTAAATTCAGTTATTTGAGGATATTTTGTGTAATTCTAGGTATTGATGGAGAAAGGCACGGATAAAAATATTAGCTGATAGAAAAGTTAGTTGGTTCATTAAGTTAACTTTATACATAGAATAGTTTGAAAATCGGGAGTCCAACGTAAATATAAGTGAATAAAATGTATATCCATGCAGAAAAATGTCGAGTTGAGTCAGACTATATAAAAGATTTAAAATATTTAGTGAAGGCATAAAAGGGGGATACTATCTATGAAAAAAGAAATCTCAGTTATTGGAGTTCCAATGGATTTAGGACAGATGCGTCGCGGGGTTGATATGGGACCAAGCGCGATCCGTTATGCAGGGGTAGTTGAAAGAATTGAACAAATTGGATATGACGTAAAAGATATGGGAGATATATGTATAGAGAGAGAAAAAGAAGTAGATGAAAATACAAAGTTACGAAACCTTACTCAAGTTGCAACTGTATGTAATGAACTAGCGACTAAGGTTGATCATATTATAGAAGAAGGTCGTTTTCCACTTGTATTAGGCGGTGATCATAGTATTGCTATCGGTACGCTAGCTGGTGTGGCGAAACATTATAAAAATTTAGGTGTTATTTGGTATGATGCACACGGTGATTTAAATACAGAAGAAACATCACCATCTGGAAATATTCACGGTATGTCACTTGCTGCAAGTTTAGGTTATGGACATTCTTCACTTGTAGATTTATACGGGGCATACCCGAAAGTAAAAAAAGAGAACGTTGTAATTATAGGTGCACGTGCATTAGATGAAGGAGAAAAGGACTTTATTCGTGAAGAAGGCATTAAAGTATTCTCAATGCATGAAATTGATCGTATGGGTATGACGGCTGTTATGGAAGAAACAATTGCGTATTTATCTCATACTGACGGTGTTCATTTATCATTAGATTTAGATGGGCTTGATCCTCATGACGCACCAGGAGTTGGAACACCTGTAATTGGTGGTCTATCTTATCGTGAAAGCCACTTAGCGATGGAGATGTTAGCAGAAGCTGATATTGTTACATCTGCTGAATTTGTTGAAGTAAATACGATTTTAGATGAGAGAAACAGAACAGCAACAACAGCGGTTGCTTTAATGGGTTCTTTGTTCGGTGAAAAACTAAAATAAATGTAAGAAAAGCAACTGAGAAGTTGCTTTTTTTATTTGAAAATAGGCGTATAATAATGACTTATATTATACTGTAGGATAATAAAGTTTGACATCTTACCAATTTAAGCTAAAGGGGGGCGTTTGTAATTGTCGTTTGGTTCATGTATGGTATAATTAACTAGTTGTTGGAAATACATACAGATAGAGCATAAAATAATATTTCAATATATGGATAGAATTGCTCGTAAGTAGGAGGAAGGGTTAGCATGCCTTTTGAAGATACGACCATTTTGAAATATCTTAGTACGGCATTAGATATTGCTGTTGTATGGTTTATTATATATAAGCTAATTCTTATAATTCGGGGCACGAAGGCTGTGCAACTTTTAAAAGGTATTACAGTTATTATTGTCGTCCGGATGATTAGTATTTTACTTGAATTGCATACGCTATATTGGCTAACGGAACAAGTATTAACGTGGGGATTTTTAGCCGTTATTATTATCTTCCAGCCAGAATTGAGAAGAGCACTTGAGCAGCTAGGACGGGGTAGCTTATTTTCGCGTGTGGGAAATCAGGGGGAAGATGAACCTGAAATTGTTGCAACAGCGATAGCTAAAGCAACGGAATATATGGGAAAACGTAGAATTGGTGCACTAATTACTTTGTCAAAAGAGACTGGGATGGATGATTATGTAGAAACGGGTATTCCGCTAAATGCAAATGTATCATCGGAATTACTCATTAATATTTTTATCCCTAATACCCCTCTTCATGATGGAGCAGTAATTATGCAGGGAAGTACAATTAAAGCAGCAGCATGTTACCTTCCGTTATCAGAAAGCCCATTTATTTCTAAGGAGTTAGGAACTAGGCATCGCGCTGCAATGGGAGTTAGTGAAGTCACTGATAGTATTACAGTAGTTGTGTCGGAAGAAACAGGCCAAATTTCTTTAACGAAAAACGGGAAGTTACATCGTGATTTGAAGACAGAACAGCTGAAGGACATGTTGTTAGCAGAATTTAGTGGGAATGAAAAAACGACTTCTTCGTCTTTATGGAATTGGAGGAGAAAGCGTCATGGATAAGTTAATGGAGAATCATTGGTTTTTAAAAGGAATCTCATTACTATTGGCGTGTATGCTTTTCATGTCAGCAACTTTAACTGAAAAAAATACGACATCGAGTATATTACCTTTCGTAAATGAAACGAAAGAAACATTAACTGATTATCCTATTACCCTTAAGTATGATGAAGAGAAATATATTGTAAGTGGTATTCCATCAGGTGGAGTCAAGGTGAAGTTGGAAGGTCCAAAATCAGCAGTTGCTACAGCAAAAGCAAAAAAACAATTTGATATACCAGTTGATTTGAGAGATAGCGAAAAAGGAACTTATGAAGTTTCTTTGAAAACGAACGGGCTTCCAGATGATGTGAAAGGAACAGTTCAGCCATCAACAATTAAAATTACTCTACATGAAAAAGCGAGAAAATACGTTCATGTAGACTTAAAATTATCAAATGAGGATCAAATGCCAGCGGGTTCTACTCTCGAAAAATCAAACATTAAACCTGATACTGTTGAGGTAGTTGGGACGAAAGAAGAAATTGAAAGTATTTCATCTGCTAAGGCGTATATTGATTTAAAAGGTGTTAATAAAACTGTTACAAAAACAGCCGAAGTTACATTATACAATAAAGAAGGAAAACGTTTAAATGTAAGAACGAGTCCATCTAAAGTTAGTGTAACATTGAATGTGGCGACGCAAGCTACGGCCAATAATATTGAAAAAACTGTTCCTGTGACGTATACGAAAAAGGGGAGTTTGCCAGAAGGATTGACTGTTACAAATATTAGCGTTGAGCCGAGAGAAGTAACGATAGCAGGTCCAAAAGACATTTTGGATAATATACAATCTATAGAGGGGGTCGAGGTAGATTTTAGTCAATTGACGGATTCTACAACATTCGATGCCTCTGTTTTATTGCCAAAAGGTGTAACAAGTGCAAAACCAAATCAAGTGAAGGTTTCCGTAGGGGTACAAAAGGTAAAACAAACGAAAAGTAAAACTATTGATGGTATCCCGATTCAAAAAAGTGGAATTCCGAATGATGTTACTGCGCAGCTACTTTCGCCACAAGATGGAAAGATAAGCGTTGATATTTCAGGAGAAGCAAGTATAGTAGATAAAATAACAGCTGCTCAAATAACAGCGGCGATTAATCTGCAAAATGTATCTCCGGGGACGAAAGATGTTTCTATTCAAGTGAGTGGTCCTGGTAATATTTCGATAGAAGCAAAACAAAAAAGTGCTAAAGTCACAATTGTGAAGAAAGAAAAGCCGGATAAAGAAGTACAGGGTAATATTGAACAACCAGATTCAAAAAACAATCAAGAAAATCAAACTGAAAAACCAAAAAAACCTGAACCAGATCCAGAAAAGGATCAGGAAAAAGATAAAGAAAAAGAAAATGGCCAAGAACCAAGCCAAGAACCAACAGTAGATAATCAAAAAGAGCACGAAAAAGGAGCGAATAATAATGGGTAAATATTTTGGTACAGACGGAGTACGTGGGGTTGCAAATAAGGAATTAACACCTGAATTAGCTTTTAAAATAGGACGTTTTGGCGGCTATGTATTAACAAAAGATACAGATCGTCCAAAAGTAATTATTGGCCGTGATACACGTGTATCTGGACATATGCTAGAAGGAGCTTTAGTAGCAGGCCTATTATCAACTGGAGCGGAAGTAATGCGCCTTGGTGTTATTTCTACACCAGGTGTGGCTTATTTAACAAAAGCTTTAGGGGCGCAAGCAGGTGTTATGATCTCTGCATCTCATAACCCAGTACAAGATAATGGAATTAAGTTCTTCGGTTCAGATGGATTTAAATTAACAGATGAGCAAGAAGCAGAAATTGAAGCGTTATTAGACAAAGAAGTTGATGAGCTACCACGTCCAACAGGTACTAACCTTGGACAAGTGAGTGATTACTTTGAAGGTGGACAAAAATATTTACAATACATTAAACAAACTGTAGAGGAAGATTTCTCTGGTTTACATATTGCTTTAGATTGTGCACATGGTGCTACATCTTCTTTAGCTCCATATTTATTTGCAGATTTAGAAGCTGATATTTCAACAATGGGAACTTCACCGAACGGTATGAATATTAACGCTGGAGTAGGTTCTACGCATCCAGAAGTGTTAGCTGAATTAGTAAAAGAAAAAGGTGCTGACATTGGTCTTGCTTTTGATGGTGACGGAGACCGTTTAATCGCAGTAGACGAAAAAGGAAACATCGTTGATGGCGATCAAATTATGTTTATTTGCGCGAAGTATATGAAAGAAACTGGTCAATTGAAACATAATACAGTTGTTTCAACAGTTATGAGTAACTTAGGTTTCTACAAAGCGCTTGAAGCAAACAATATTACAAGTGATAAAACAGCAGTTGGTGATCGCTACGTAATGGAAGAGATGAAACGTGGTGGATATAACCTGGGCGGAGAACAATCAGGTCATATTATCTTACTTGATTACATTACAACTGGTGATGGAATGTTAAGTGCACTTCAACTTGTAAACATCATGAAAATGACGAAAAAGCCATTATCTGAGCTTGCAGGCGAGATGACAAAATTCCCACAATTACTAGTAAACGTTCGTGTAACAGATAAAAAACTAGCATTAGAAAACGAGAAAATTAAAGAAATTATTCGTGTTGTAGAGGAAGAAATGAATGGAGACGGTCGTATTCTTGTTCGTCCATCTGGAACAGAACCACTTATTCGTGTAATGGCAGAAGCACCGACACAAGAAATTTGTGATGGGTATGTACATCGTATTGTAGAAGTTGTGAAAGCTGAAGTTGGCGTTGAATAATTAGCTGGTTTTATTTAAAAGGAGCACAAAAAGTGCTCCTTTTTCATATGTTTTATAGACAATGAAAAAAATTTCATTGACGATTTATATTGTTTGTTATACGATGGTCTTGTTCTTTTTCTCAAAGGAAATATTGTAAATTATAAAAGCGCCAGAACTACAAGTAGTGTAGTTGACGAGGTGGAGTTTATCGAGATTTCGGCGGATGACTCCCGGTTGTTCATCACAACCGCAATCTTTTACTTAAAACATTAAGGTGACTTAGTGGACAAAGGTGAAAGTGTGATGAGAGAAAAGGAACGGATGAATACTAGCTGTATAAGTATATACGGACTTTAACCCAATCGAGAGGAAGGTGAAAGCCGTTACAAGCTTACAGGGCTAGCAATATGTAATCCGTTTTTTTAATATAAATAAATGGTATCGGACTATGTCGTTACATGTTCGCAAAGCAGTGTAAGCATTTGTAACGGCGACTAAACATGTGTGGAATCGTAGGATTTATTGGAGAGCAAGATGCAAAGGAAATTTTATTAAAAGGTTTAGAAAAGCTAGAATATCGCGGATATGATTCAGCAGGTATTGCAGTACAAGCAGAGAACGGTGTTGTTGTATACAAAGAAAAAGGCCGTATTGCAAAACTTCGCGAAGTCGTAGAAGAGAACGTAGCAGCAAGCGTGGGAATCGGTCACACACGCTGGGCTACACACGGTGTTCCAAGCAAACTAAACGCGCATCCGCATCAAAGTACATCAAAACGCTTTACACTAGTTCATAACGGTGTAATTGAAAATTATGAGTTAGTGAAAAAGGAATATTTACAAGATGTAACGTTCGTAAGTGAAACAGATACAGAAATTATCGTGCAACTTATGGAACAACAAGTGAGCACAGGACTAAGTGTAGAAGAAGCGTTCCGTAATACGCTATCTCTTTTACATGGCTCTTATGCAATCGGATTACTTGATGCTGAAAATCCAAACATGATTTATGTTGCTAAAAACAAAAGCCCGCTATTAGTAGGTGTTGGTGACAACTTTAATGTTGTGGCGAGCGACGCTATGGCGATGTTACAAGTTACAGATCAATTTATTGAGTTAATGGATAAAGAAATCGTAATCGTAACGAAAGAAAGTATTACAATTAAAAACTTACAAGGTGAAACGATTGAACGTGCACCGTTTACAGCGGAATTAGACGCAAGTGATATTGAAAAAGGAACATACCCTCATTTCATGCTTAAAGAAATCGATGAGCAACCACTTGTAATCCGTAATATAATTCAAAAGTACCAAGATGAAAATGGCGAGATTGAACTGAATGAAGATATCCGTAACGCAATTTTAGATAGCGATCGTATTTACATCATTGCATGTGGAACAAGTTATCATGCAGGTCTTGTTGGAAAACAATTTATCGAGAAGTTTGCAAAAATGCCAGTTGAAGTGCATGTAGCAAGTGAATTTTCTTATAACATGCCATTATTAACAGAGAGACCATTCTTCATTTACATTTCACAAAGTGGTGAAACAGCTGATAGCCGTGCAGTACTTGTACAAACGAATGAAATGGGTCATAAAGCATTAACGATTACAAACGTACCTGGTTCTACGCTTTCTCGTGAAGCTGATTATACACTTCCGTTATACGCGGGACCAGAAATCGCAGTTGCATCAACGAAAGCTTACACAGCACAGCTTGCGGTACTTTCAATTTTAGCTGCGGACATTGCTAAAGCAAAAGGCGAAGTTCTTGATTTTGATTTAACACACGAATTAGGACTTGTAGCAAATGCAATGATAGAACTTTGTGATCAAAAAGAAGAAATGGACGCATTAGCAAAACAATTTTTAGCAACAACGCGTAACTGCTTCTTCATCGGACGTAGCGTAGACTTCTTCGTAGGTTTAGAAGGTGCGTTAAAACTAAAAGAAATCTCTTACATCCAAGCAGAAGGATTTGCTGGAGGAGAATTAAAACACGGTACAATTGCCTTAATCGAAAACGGTACACCAGTTATCGCACTTGCTACACAAGAGCACGTAAACCTTGGAATTCGTGGTAACGTGAAAGAAGTAGTAGCACGCGGAGCTAACCCATGTATCATCTCAATGAAAGGCTTAGAAATGGAAGGTGACAGCTTCGTATTACCAGCTGTACACGAAGCACTAGCACCGCTAGTAGCAGTTATTCCATTCCAACTTATCTCATACTACGCAGCGCTTCACCGCGAATGTGACGTTGATAAGCCACGTAACTTAGCTAAGTCTGTTACTGTTGAGTAGGAGATTGGTAGAGTAACTAGATTATTGTAAATTTAAAATAAAGTCACGACGTTTATAAAAAAGTTGTGAAGCTTTGCCCCTTTGGATATGATTATCTAAAGGGGCATTTTTGTGTCGAAAAAAGAACATCTAAAATCGATAAGTGGATTAAAGAGGGGCAAGGAACTGGCAGTGGGAGAGATTATCAGCCTTGTCTTGAAATTCAAGATGATCCCTCATTAGATCGGTCAGTGGGATTTAAAAAGTATAAAAACCGGCAGATAGCATGAGGTTTTATCGGATTTGGGACGGAACTACTTTTATTTAACTGAATTTTCTGTTGTTATTTCAGATATTCGTTGATGGAAAAAAACACTGATTAAAGTTTCACTTTATTGAACAAATTAGATTACTAGACATTACAAGGGGGTTTATTAATGAAGGTGAAAGAAAAAACATATTTAAGTATAGAAGAGATTATTTCATTACCAACCTTATCAGGTGCAAATATAAGTGATGACGGCAAAGGCGTAGCATTTGTTAAGAAGACAGCTAACTGGAAAGACAATACATATAGAAATCATGTATGGATATATGAGAAAGATAAAGGGCAGAGTTATCCACTAACAACTGGAGATATAGATAGTACACATCCATTATGGTCTCCAGATTCCAAGACTATTGCATACCTTAGCCCAGGCGGTGACGGGGCTAATAAAAATCAGATCTTTGTTAAGTCAATAGACGGTTGTAGTGAGGTTCAAATTACTGATGAGAAAGAAGGGGTCAGTAATTTTAAATGGGAGCCTAGTGGCAAAGGCTTTTATTATGTGGCACAGTCAAAAGAATGTGAGGGAATAAAGAAACGTAAAGAGCTATATGGGGACTTCCAACATGTAGGTAAGGAACATCGGCATAATTGTTTATATTACATTGAAATAGAAAAAGTGATACAAAATGATAAAGGGGAACGAGAGATTAGCGGTGTTTATCAATTAACTGAGGGTAAGGATTTTTATATACATAACTTTGATATTTCAAATGATGGGAAAAAGGTTGTATGTATAGCTACACTAAGCCTAAACGATTATATGAATGGTGATCTATATATATTAGATATTGAAGCTGGAGAACTACAAAAGATGAATATAGATAAGTTGTTGGGAGGGAGCGTTTGCTTTTCTCCTGAAGGCAGCAAAATATGTTACTCGGCAAGCATAAGGGAGAAGGAGTACTATAAGACTCATATACAAGACAGTACATTAGAGATATATGATATGAATAATGGAGAGCTAATTCGACCTTTACTAGATTTTGATAGTACGGTTATGCCATTACAGTGGACAGCTAAAGGAATTTTAATTAGATGGCAGGATAAAACGAATTACCTCATTGGTTTGCTATGTGAGGATGGCACTGTGGAAATGTTAAGTGACAAAGTAGATGGCTTTATAATGGATGCTTCTATAACAAGGGATGGAAATCATATATCCTATAGTAAGGCTATAACAAATGAAACCTTTGAAATTTATTTAGACGATAAAAAAATAACGGATGAAAATAGCCTTTTTAAAGGGAAGCTGAAAAGTAACAGGGAAATAATCTCATGGCAAAGTAGTGATGGTCTTGAAATAGAGGGTGTTTTATCAACCCCAGTAGATTTTGATGCCAACAAAAAATATCCTTTATTAGTAGTAATCCATGGTGGACCAGCTTGGGCATCTTTTCCGATATTCTCAGACTGTTTTAATGAGAAATATCCGATTGAGCAGTTTATCGAAAAAGGCTTTATAGTTTTAGAGCCAAACTATAGAGGAAGTTCTGGCTATGGTAATGAGTTCTTAAAAGCCAACTATAGAAAACAGGGAATTGCTGACTACGATGATGTTATATCTGGAGTGGATGAACTAGTTGAAAAAGGGATTGTAGATAAAGATAGAGTAGGAGTTATGGGATGGAGTAACGGAGGATATATATCAGCCTTCTGTTCTACGTTTAGTAATAGATTTAAAGCTATTTCAGTTGGAGGTGGAATTACTAACTGGAGTACCCATTATGTGAATACAGATATACCTTACTTTATTAGAATGCATTTAGGAAATACTCCATGGAATGATCCAGATATATATACAAAAACATCGCCAATTACATATATTAAATCAGCCTGTACGCCTACCTTAATCCAACATGGCGAAAAGGATGCAAGGATTCCAACTTCCAATGCATATGAGCTATATCAAGGGTTAAGGGATATGGAAGTTGATACAGAATTAATTATTTTTAAAGGAATGGCATATAGTTCTGACCAGCCAGGAATTAATGTGGCTATTATGAAGCTGAATTTGATGTGGTTTTCACACTATATTCTTGGAGAAAGTATGAAAGAATTTAGGGTTTTATAATGGCTTGTTTTAGTCTTTAAGCTTTTTAGGTGCTTGAAATAAAGTCGTACACATTTATTCGGTTATATATGATTGAGTTTAACATTTCGGATAAGGCAAACTGTGAAATGTTTTGGTGTAAATGAGAAAAGAGCCTGAATGTAGGCTCTTTCCTTATTTATATTTAAAAGGTGAACTATTCTTATGCAGTTTTACCTAATTTATATGCTTCACGGTTATTTTTTTTGAAAATTTTGGGGAAAACATAACCATCTAATCCAATACGTCCAGCATTATGTCCTGCAACTAAAATGAACATAGTTAAAATAAGCAGGTTTGGGTTTACACTAACAGTTCCGCTTAATAAAAATGAAAGGTTCATTATGATGCCGAAAAATGCAGCTGTTTTTGTTAATCCACCTAAAATCAAACCTAGCCCTACTAAAATTTCTCCCCATTGAACTAAAAAGCTAAATAGGTCTGCGTTTGGAAGAACAAAATGTTGAAGAAAATCTGCCCACCAACCTTGTACTGCAGGGTGGTCACCTGATGCTTGAGCGATAGCTCCTTTTAGAAAACCACTTGCATCAAAAGACTGTCCAAAAACTTTTCCTATTCCAGCAGCGAGCCATGCATATCCTATGTAAAGTCGTAAAAATAATAATATGAAAGTAGCGCGTTTATCAGTTCTTAAAAAATTGATAACCATTGAAATCCCTCCAATATTCTATTTACATGTTTATTATATATCCATTGTGAATAAATTCACAATGGATAAAGTGTGAACAAAAATGGTGTTTTTATAAAATAAAAAAGGCATATAACAATCATATGTTATATGCCTTTTCTATTATATGTTTAGTAATCTATTTAGGTAATGTAAATTTAGCTTTTTTACCCTGTGAAATATCTTTTGCTTCTTTATTTCTCATAGGTCCTAACTCAATCTCGAAGCTTTTGTCTTTCAAAATCTTTTCATACTGCTCTTGGTCTAAAATATATACTTGCAGTAACTCTCCAGATGTTCCTGTTTTGACTGAAGCGTTATAGTCGTAATTTAATAGCATACCTTCATTAATCGTATATTGTGTACCATCATTCACTCTTAATGTAGAGCTTATAGGAGATAGTGAAACGTCTTGAGCATCTTTGTTATCAAGCTTGAATTTTACTGTTAACAGAACAAGACCGTTTTTAAAATTTGCAAAGCGTGGAGCTTCGACGGAATTTGGTGTGAATTGAGTGAATTGGTATCCGTCTAATGTAACATTAACAGCGCCTAATTCTTGGCTGTTATTAATACTTGATTTCTCTTTTAACATTTTTTTATCGCCCATGTTATTAGCTGTAGCTTTATCTTGGTAGAAAGTGTTATCTGTTGCAACCTTTTCAGCACCTTGTTTGTTTAAACTTAATGAAAAGCTTCCAGGACTTCCGATTGGAGCATCAAATTTTCCTTTATTAGCTTGTGCAGTTGGGACTGTGACTGAGACCGTTGAGAGATTTGAAATTTTCGCTAGATCATCTTTTCCGAATGGATAAGCGATATAACCAGAAATAGTTTCTCCTGCTTTTACTAAGTAATCATTCGTTGGAGCAAGCTTAGTTGGTAGCTGATCTTCTGTTGGAATTAAATCTCTATAGTTACTATATGCTTTCTGAGCACCAGTAAATGACATGTCCAATGCTGGCATATAATAAATATCTTTAGCTGAACTATTTTTTACGCTGTAGTTCACAAGAATAACTCCGCCCTCTGTTTGACGATTAAACGGAATGTCGAAGTTTGTATGGAATCCATTTAATTCAACTAATGTATAACCATTCATTGTTACTGAAACATCTTCAGCTTTATACACTTGTGGTTCCTTATTTTCAAAAAGAACTTTTGTTTTACCACCTGTTTCTTTTTCCATATAGGAAATCAGCTTAGAGTAATCGCTTGAGCTAGTAGCTGTATTTTCAGGCTTTTTATCTTCAGCTTTTTTATCTTCGGATTTTTTTTCTTCAGGTTTATTTTCTTTCGTTGTATCCGTTTTTTCTGTTTTGTTTTCTTGCGTTACATCTTCTTTTTGTTCTTTATTTGTCGTATCGCTTTGACCACAGCCAGTTATTACAAAAGCTGCTACGATTAGTGTAGAAAATAAAGAAAGTAATTTTTTTGACATGTTTCTTCCCCCTATTTGTTTAAAACCAGTTGGGTCTGTATAATCAGCCCCTTTATATCTCTCACATTAGCCCCACGTTTTATTATAAGAAAGTGAACCAGTATTTACCAGTGTTTTTCTGGTTGTTTTTATTATTTTGATATCTTAATGGTTATTTTTAATAGAAACATATTTAAAGCTTATATAGGTAATTACAATATTTTTCCGCCAAAAGAGAGAGAAGATTATCTTTTCCATTTTAAATATTGAATCTTTTTGTTAGAGTAAATAATAGAGATATATTGAAAGGGGACAAAGACTCGATATGTGGATGAACTTGTAATGATTAGAAATTAGATAGATGAATTTTTCTCTCATAAGTGAGGGTTTATTTAGCTATCTGTAAATCATTCAAGGACTGCATATTTAGCTTGTACATCCCTTTTGTAAGGATAGATGCCTATTTTATGTATCTGTCTTTTTTGTGGGAAAGTTTATATCTCCTATATAAAATATGCGTCCTTTAAAATTGGAGGAGTATATGATGAATCAATTAAAAAATAAAATAGCAGTTGTTACAGGTGTAAGTCGTCTAGACGGTATAGGAGCAGCTATTTGCACGGAGTTAGCAGAGGCTGGATACGATATATTTTTTACGTATTGGACAGAATACGATAAAGAGATGCCTTGGGGCGTTGATGAAAATGAACAAATACAATTAAAAGAAGAGTTGATACAAAACGGTGTCAAAGTATCGAGCATGGAGTTAGATCTAACTCAGAATGATGCATCAAATCAGCTTATAAATAAAGTTACTGAACAATTAGGTTACCCTCATATATTAATTAATAATGCAGCATATTCTACAAATAATGATTTCTCTAATTTGACTGCTGAAGAACTAGATAAGCACTACATGGTAAATGTTCGTGCGACTACATTGTTAAGTAGTCAATTTGCCCAAGGTTTTGATAAGAAATCTGGTGGTAGAATTGTGAATATGACGTCGGGACAATTTAAAGGACCTATGGCAGGAGAATTAGCGTATGCAACAACGAAGGGAGCAATTGACGCTCTTACTAGTACGTTGTCAGCGGAAGTGGCCCATTTAGGGATAACAGTGAATGCAATTAATCCAGGTCCAACTAGTACAGGATGGATGAATGAGGAGATAAAGCAAGGATTAAGACCGATGTTTCCTTTCGGCAGAATTGGTGAGCCAAAGGATGCAGCAAGACTTATTAAGTTTTTAGTGAGCGAAGAAGCCGAATGGATTACAGGGCAAGTTATTCATTCAGAAGGTGGATTTAAGAGATAATTTTATAATTAAAAAGAAGGTATCTCATTTCAATGAGATACCTTCTTTTTAATCTTTCTTCAATCTTCGTGCAACACCATTCCCTAAAGACTGTAATCCTTGAACGAGGATAATCAAAATAAAGACTGTTGCATACATTACTTCAGGTTCGTAGCGTAAATGTCCGAATCGATATGCTAAATCACCAAGGCCGCCAGCACCGACAAGTCCAGCCATTGCTGTTGCACCGATTAAGCCGATCGTTGCGATTGTTAATCCAAGTACGAGAGACGGGCGAGCTTCTTTAACCATAACGTGCCAAATGATTTTTAAAGTAGAGACTCCCATTGCTTGATATGCTTCAATGACACCGCGATCCACTTCTAATAAAGCAGTTTCCATTAAACGGGCAATGTAAGGGGCTGTGAAGACAACAAGTGGTACGATAACACCTTGCACGCCAATGGACGTTCCCATTAGAAACTTTGTAAAAGGTAAAATGAAGAATAATAGAATGATAAATGGAAGAGAACGAATGATATTAATAACTGTATTAAGAATAGGATAGATAATTTTATTTTCTCGCTGTCCACCAGGTCTCGTTAAAACAAGTGTGACGCCGAGTGGTAATGCAGTAAGAATAGAGATAAGTAGTGAAATAGATGTCATTTGAAATGTTTGAATTGTTGCTTCCCATATTACGTTACCCCACTCATCCAAAAAGGACTTGTTTCCCATAATCTGTTCTACCTCCTTCTACGATGATCCCTTGTTCTTGTAAAAATGATAAGGCACGGTGTACTTCACTTTTTTCACCTTGCATATGAACGGTCAGTTTCCCATATGCCTCATGTTTTAACTGCGTAATATTGCCTGATAAAATATTCGGATATACGTGGAAACGTTTTGTAGCGATAGCTAACGCTGGTTCTCCTGAAGCGGTTCCTATAAATGAAAGTGTTACGATTTCCCCGGTGCTTTGTAGTTCTTTCTGCACATCTTCTGGAATTTTAGCTGCAAACGCGCTATTTACAAATTTCTTCGTTGTTACATGTTGTGGGTTTGTGAAAATATCTTTTACGGTTCCACTTTCGACTACCGCCCCATGTTCCATTACAGCAACTTGGTCACAAATACGCTGGATGACATTCATTTCGTGTGTAATTAGCAAAATCGTAATTCCGATTTCTTCGTTGATCTTTAATAATAAATCAAGAATAGAATCGGTCGTTTCCGGATCTAATGCGCTCGTTGCTTCATCACTTAATAAAACTTCAGGCTCATGAGATAGTGCGCGAGCGATCGCTACACGTTGTTTTTGACCACCAGATAATTCACTTGGATAGGCATCTTTTTTATTAAAGAGATCAACAATGCGTAAATACTTTTCTACCCTTTTTTCAATTTCATTTTTGGGAAGACCAGATAGACGTAAGGGTAGTGCGATATTTTCATAAACGGTAACGGTTTTAAGTAAATTGAATCCTTGAAAAATCATGCCGATCTTTTTTCTCGCCTTTGCGAGTTCTTTTGTCGATAAGGTTGTTAACTCTTGTTCATTTACAATGATATCTCCTGTCGTTGGTTTTTCTAATAAATTTACACAACGGATTAATGTACTTTTACCAGCGCCACTATATCCGATGATTCCAAATACTTCGCCCTTTTTTACTTTAAGGGAAGTTGATTTAAGAGCCTCAACATTCCCTTTTTTTGTTGTAAATACTTTGGAGACATTTTTTAATTCAATCATTATAGTCAGCTCCTACCAAGACGGTAAAACAGAACCATCGAATTTTTTCTCAATGAAATCTTTTACTTCTTTAGATTGATAAGCTTTCTTTAATTTATTAACAACAGCATCATCTTTATTTTCAGTACGAACAACGACCCAATTCACATATGGTGAATCTTTTCCTTCACGGAAAATAGAATCTTTCGCTGGGCTTAATTTTGCACCTAATGCAAAGTTTGTATTAATTGCAGCTGCCTTTACTTCACTTAGTTGTGTTGGTAATTGAGATGCCTCTAATTCAACAATCTTTAAATTTTTCGGGTTTTCAATTACATCTTTTGCAGTCGCTTTTTCTGTAGCTTTTGGATCAACCTTTAAAACACCTGCTTTTTCAAATAGCTTTAAAGCACGAAGCTCATTTGTTGGATCATTTGGGACAGCGATTGCATCGCCCTCTTTTAATTCTTTTACATCTTTTAAGCTTTTAGAATATACACCCATAGGGAATGTTACTGTGGAAAATACTTCAGTTAATTTCATGTTGCGTTCAGCTTTAAATACGTCTAAATAAGATTTAGTTTGATAGCTATTTACATCGAGGCTTTTTTCATCTAAAGATACGTTTGGTGCTACATAATCATTAAATACCTTTACATCAATTTCGAGACCATCTTTTGCTGCCACTTCTTTTACCTTTTCAAAAATTTGTTCATGCGGTCCGCCTGTTACACCGACAGTAATCTTTTTCTCATCTAATGCTTTTACCTCTTTATCAGAATTAGCACCACACGCACCTAACAATAATACAGCTCCGCTTACAATACTTAATAATACCTTTTTCATCTATAATTCCCCCTTAATATACGTTCCAAAATAAAAAGCACCTCTCAAAAATAAGAGAGGTGCCGAATAGACGAAATAGGTTCCTCTCTTATCTTCCAAAACGAAAATCGTTCTGCAGGAATTAGCACCTTAGCTTATACGTTCTAAGCTCGGTTGCCGGGCATCATCGGGCCAGTCCCTCCGCCACTCTTGATAAGAGTATGTGTATGTAGTTTTTAAATATGGTACTAATAGTAAATCTTACAAAAAGAATTGTCAATATTATTTTCTGAATATATTTTATTTTAAGGTAATCGAAACGTTCCCTTTTTTATGTCCCTTTTCCACATACATATGAGCTTCAGCAATTTCTTCTAATCGGTAAGTTCTATCAATAACGGGCTTTAGTTTTTCCGTTTCGACTAGTTTTTTTAATAGAATCATATCCTCTTTACTTACCTTGGCCATCATTCCATTAACAGATACATATTTTCCATTGGGTGTTAATGTGTTTGTACAAAGGGATTTTTTATACTTCCCAACTGCATCAAATATAATATCGTAGCATTTGCCTTGCTTAGTAAAATCTTCTTTCGTATAATCAATTACTTTATCAGCTCCTAAAGATTGCACGAGTTCAAAATTTGAATTACTACAAACAGCCGTAACGGTCGCGCCGAAATATTTAGCAAGTTGTACAGCAGCTGTTCCTACTGATCCGGAGGCACCATATATGAGCACTTGTTGCCCTTTTTTTATACGGCCCTTTCTCAGGAAATGTAATGCTGAAGTTCCACCAAAAGGAATAACTGCCGCTTCTTCATACGTCACATTGGTAGGTTTTAATGTTATTAATCCACTTTCATGTACGCATGTGTACTCGGCATAACCACCGAGGTTTAGTTCTGTTAATGCAAAAATTGGATCACCTTTTTTAAATTGAGTTACATCTGTTCCTACTTCTTCGATTTCACCGGATAACTCTACGCCGAGTACAGGTTTTCTCGGTTTTCTGAAACCTAATATGATCCGCATAGGAATCCAAAATAAGAGGGGGCTATTAAAGCCGCGTATTCTACAATCTCCAATCGTTACACTTGTTGCGTGAATTTTAATTAATACTTCGTTCTTTTTAGGTGTAGGTTTCTCTATATTTTGAAGCTGAAGAACGTTAGGTGGTCCATACTGTGTGCAAATAATCGCCTTCATAATGACCTCCTGAAATGAGTTGTTGTTATTTACATCATATTTAAAACTCTCATCAAACATGTTGCTATATAGCGAATAAAGATTAAAAATTATATAGATTTCGTAGGAAAAGAGGTGATATTATTTTGAGAAAGGGGGCGACATTATGAAAAAAACTATTTTTATTTCAAGTTTAGTGCTTGCAATCAGTCTGGGGGTAGGGTGTAGCAATGAGAAAACAACAAAGACTGATGAACCGAAAAAAGAAGCCATGCAGAAAGAAAAAGAATTAGCAGCGAAGGATGTTTTCAAGAAAACGAATGACGCTTTTAAAAATGAAGAAAATGTAACGATGACATATGATGTAGAGATAAAAGCTGAAGGAACAGAGATGAATATATTAAAGGCTAAGATGCAATTAGAGCCAAAGAAAAAGAATTCTCGTTCTGAAATGAATGTTTCTGGTACAGATGTTGTAGTGTATGCGGTGGATGGTAAAGTTGCTGGTCAGGTGAAAAATCCTAATACAGGAGAAGTTATATCTGTACCGGAGGAGCAATTAAATGCTAGCGGAATGAAAGCAACTCAAGATATTGTAGATAATTTAGAAGTGCCAGCAGTAGTTTTAGATAAAATGAAGATGGAGAAAAGCGGAGACAAATATAAACTGAAGTTCATATTAAAAGGGCAAGAAACAGAGAGTATGTTAGCTAGCATGGATGAAACGCAGAAGAAAATGCTACAAGCACAAAACGCAAAGATAGAAGAAGTGGATGCAGAATATATCATTACAAAAGATTTTAAATATGAATCAGCGAAGATAGATATGATTATGAGTAGTAATGGTAAGGATAAGGCACACATTATTACGAATGCAAAATATACATCGTACGAAAAGTTTGAGCCAATACAGCTGCCAGCAGCAAAGTAACAGTTTTGATGAGGGAGGGACCTAAAATAAAGGGTCTCTCTCTTTTTTGTTAATACCTTCTTCGTAGGAAAGTAGGTACAATATGAAGAGGAAGAACGTTAGAAGGGGAGAGTGCCATTTGAAAAAAAGAAAGATAGCAGTTGTTATTGTAGCGTATACAGTGTTGCTCGTGACATCTATATATACATACAAAGAGCAACTGGATCATCCTATTATGAGTGATGTAGGAAAGTTGCTTCCAACGAAAATTAAACGTGTTGAAAGTGCTGAGGATGAAAGTTCATTAAAAAAGTTAGTGCAAGATGCAAAAGTATCTGGAGAGAAGATTTCTATTGCAGGTATGCAACATAGCCAAGGCGGGCAGACATATTATCCTAACGGTACGATGCTTGATATGAAAGGATATAATGAAATATTAGAATTCGATCCGGAGAAGAAGAGGATTAGGGTGCAAAGTGGTGTCACATGGAATGACATTCAAAAGAAAATCAATCCATATGGTCTTGCAGTTCAAGTGATGCAATCTCAAAATATTTTTACTGTTGGTGGTTCATTAAGTGTAAATGTACATGGGCGTGATATTCGTCATGAAGCATTGATTGATACAGTAGAGTCGTTCAGATTGTTAATGGCAGATGGTACGGTGCGTAATGTAAATAGAGAAGAAAATGCTGACTTGTTTCCGTATGTAATTGGAGGATATGGATTATTTGGTGTGATTTTAGATGTGACGCTACAGTTAACAAACGATGAATTGTATGAAACGGACACGAAGGTACTAGATTATAAAGAATACTCTTCATACTTTAAGAATAAAGTGCGAAGGGACGAGAATATACGTATGCATTTAGCACGTATTTCTGTTGCCCCAAATTCATTTTTAAAAGAAATGTATGTGACAGATTATGTACTGGCAGAAGATCAACAGAAGCTGGGAGAGCACAGCAAATTAAAAGAAGAAAATATTATAGCTGCGCCGAAATTCTTACTTGGGTTATCACGTTATAGTGACTGGGGAAAGGGCGCATTTTGGGATATACAAAGAAGTTATTTTGAACGTACAGATGGTAAGTACGAAACTCGAAATAACGTAATGAGATCTGATAGTGCTTTTATGGAATACGATAATCCAAACTTGACCGAAGTTTTACAAGAGTACTTTGTACCGATAGATGGTTTTGCAGAGTATATAGATGATTTGCGAAGTGTTTTAAATGAAGAGGAATTAAACCTTCTTAACATCACAATCCGCTATGTAGAAAAGAATGAGAATGCGGTGCTATCTTATGCGAAAGATGATATGTTTGCGCTTGTGCTTCTAATTAATCAAGGGCGTTCTGAAGATGAAATAAAGAAAATAAAAGTGGTCATTCAAAAGATGATTGATGTTACGTTAAAGCACAATGGAAGTTATTATTTACCGTATTATTCTTATCCGGAAAAGGAGCAACTAAAGAAAGCGTATCCTCGCATAGAAGAATTCCTTCAGAAGAAGAAGGAAGTAGACCCAGAGGAAAGGTTTGTGAATTTATTTTATAAGGAGTATAGCAAATGACATATAGAAGATTTGTAGCCTCACAAAGCATTATTATGATGGCGGGTAGTATGGTATTTCCTTTTTATATACTATTGCTTCGAAATGTAGGAAATAGTTTCTCGCAATTTGGCTGGGCGTACGGCTTATTTGCCTTAACTTCAGCTCTAGTATATCCGTTAGTTGGAAGAATCTCTGATAGGGTAGGTGATAGAAAGTTATTAATTATATACGCATGGTCCATGGCTATATTAATGCTTTTTTTCCCTATTGCAACAGAAGTTTGGCATGTATACATTCTCCAAATTTTAATGGGTATTTTAGGTGCTGTGCAGCGTAATACGGAGAAGACATCGTTAGCACGAAAGGTAGAACAGAAAAAAGCTGGTTATGAAATTGGAAAATATCATGTGTGGACATCGGTTGGAGGAGCAGTAGCAGTTATTGCAACGGGATATTTAGTAGATTTCTTTACGATTGGCACCATTTTTTATATTGCATCTATTTTATATGCAGTGAGTGGAATTGTATTAAGTAGCAAAAAAATATAATCATACCCATTTTTACCTGATTACCCTTTATTTGTTATACTTATGGAGAAGACAAAAGAAAAGGGGACATTGCCTTTGATGAAATTTATAGTTTTAGCTATTCTCACTTTGTTTTTGATTCCATGGACTAGAAGCGGTAATAAAATTCGCGCGGTGGATAAAGGAGGAAATGAGAAAGTTGTAAAGGGTAAGAAATCATCTATTTTAGTTATTCCTGTTTTATTTTGGATAGGTATTGTAATCTATGAATATTTCTGGCTAATTGATGATCGAGCAGATTCTATTCTTACTCATTATTCTGTTGCAGTAGCGATTTTAATTGGGCTTGTTTTATTCTCACAAGAGCAGGTAGGGAAATTAGAAGGTACGCTAAAAGGACTTCTAATGTTCGTTTTACTCGCAAGTTACGGCTATTTTGGTTATTTGCACGATATAGTAATCTCGCAAAAGAAATATGATTCGGTCGTGAAGGTAGAGAAAGATATTTCAGAGCCATTTACTGAAAATGACCAACCGTTTACAGTTCCGCCTAAAACAGCGGAGAATAAAATGAAAAAGGTATTTGGTGATATTCCGAAAGTAGCTTATTTTGAGCTAGGGGAATTAACGCCACAAATGGTAAATGGTGAAGCCTTGTATGTAGCACCGATAGAAGTTTCGGGATTTTTTAAAGCACGTAAAGCGGAAACAATTCCAGGTTACGTAACAATGTCAGGTACAAATCCTGATGCGGAAGCGAAATTACATCTTGGATATAAAATGAAGTATGTACCAAGCATGTTTTTCGGTAATAAATTAGAACGTGTCGTTCGAAAAGCAGAGCCAGATTTAGTTTTTAAAGGGAAACCAAAATTTGAAGTTGATGATAAAGGAAAACCGTATTATACAATGACATACGGTGAGTTTATTTCAGGAAGATCAGGGTTTGAAGTAGAAGGCGTTGTCGTTGTTGATGCACAAACAGGTGATGTGAAACGATATGATAAAGGGAATGCACCTAAATTCATTGATGGTGTATTAAATCATGAAACAGCATCTACGCTAAATACGTACTTCGGAAAATATATTCACGGATTTTGGAATACGAAATTCTCACAAACTGACATGAAGATGCCGACTGAGTGGGGGACGAAGGAAGGCGTTACGCCAATCTTCGGGAAGGATGGTAAATTGTATTACTTTACAGACTTTACCTCTCCGAAAGAAGGAGTAGATTCTGCTCTCGGTTACTCATTAGTTGATGCACGTACAGGAAAGTTGTATTACTATAACGGAAAAGAAGTGAAGGGAATTATGGACGGTTCGGCTGCTACAGAAGTAGTGGATAATTCCTTTAAGAGAGAGAAATGGCACGGAACAATGCCGGTTATTTATAACGTATATGGTAAACCTTCTTGGATTGTACCGGTTATTGATGACGGCGGATTAGTACGTGCTCATACTGTCATATATGCTTCTAATGCAAAAGTGTTTGCAACAGGTTCAACGCAAAAAGAAGCACTTGAGAATTATAAAAATGCGCTGAGCGGAAGTGGTGATTCATTTAGACCGACTTCAAATGGGAAAGAAGCGCAAAAAGAAGGTACTGTACAACGTGTGTATAAAGAAAAATCAGGTGAAAATACGATTGTTTACGTACTATTAGAAAACGAGCAAAAAGTATTCATGGTACCGGCGAAGAAATTCCCATATGCAATGTTTACAGAAGTAGGAGATCCAATTCAAATCACATATTTAGACACAGGAGAAATGATGGCATCTGTATCTAAATTTACAAATAGTAATTTGAAAAAGTAAAGCGATAGAGATTCTATCGCTTTTTTTTACATTATTAAACAGGAAAATACGGTATACTTGACGTATATTTATGTTGTAACTATAATTGTTACGATTGAGTATTTATATGAAAGGGTGAATGGAAAAAGTGAATGGAGTTAATCACGAAGTATATAAACCTGTAAAGACAAACAGGTTATGGATGATTCTTGTATTAGGGACACTTACGGCAATTGGGCCATTATCTATTGATATGTATTTGCCTTCTTTACCAAAGTTAACGGATGATTTACAAACGGGTGCATCCCTCGCGCAGCTTACATTAACTGCTTGTCTGCTTGGGCTTTCAGTAGGGCAGTTATTTATTGGTTCAATCAGTGACATTTACGGAAGGCGCAAACCTCTTATTATCGCTCTTATTATTTATGTTGCTTCTTCGTTACTTTGTGCTGTTGCACCATCTATTTGGAGTTTAGTGCTTTTACGTTTCTTACAAGGTGCTTCAGGATCTGCTGGTATTGTTATATCACGTGCAATGGTACGCGATATGTATTCAGGTTCTGAAATGACGAAGTTTTTCTCATTACTTATGTTAGTAAACGGGGCAGCACCTATTTTGGCACCGATTATTGGAGGACAATTATTACAGTTCACATCATGGCGCGGCGTCTTTATCGTGCTTGGAGCAATTAGTGTATTCATGCTAATATCAGCTACTTTCGTATTACGTGAAACATTACCTCCTGAAGAAAGAGAGACAGGTGGATTATCAGGAACGCTGGCAACATACGGAAAGCTTTTGAAAGATCGTTTATTTATGGGATATGCATTGTCGCAAGGGTTAGTAACAGCTGCAATGTTTGCTTATATTTCTGGTTCACCGTTCGTGTTGCAAAATATATACGGGGCATCACCACAACAGTTTAGTTTGTTCTTTGCAATTAACGGTATTGGTATTATTATTGCTAGCCAAGTTACTGGCCGCTTAGCGGGGAAAGTTAATGAGAAAACGTTATTTGTTGCTGGTATTATTATTGCGGCTGTTGGCGGTCTATCATTACTACTTACAATCGCACTTGGAATAGGGCTAATCGGTGTTTTATGCTCGCTATTTCTTGTTGTATCAAGTGTTGGGGTTGTATCAACAACTGGCTTCTCGTTAGCGATGAGAAATCAAAAACAAGCAGCAGGAACAGCATCAGCTTTACTAGGTTTATTACAGTTTATTTCAGGAGCACTTGTAGCACCGCTAGTAGGTATTGGCGGAAGCAATACAGCATTACCGATGGGGGTTGTGATAGCGCTTTGTGAAATTGGTGCTGTGTTATGTTATCTATTTATGGCCAGAAGAAGTGAGAAGCAGTTTGAACTGCAACAAAGACAAAATTTAGAGGCTTAATTTATAAAAAAGAGCTGATTCAAACATGTGTTGAATCAGCTCTTTTTTCATTTCTTTGAAATAACTTATACAGTGTTGTAAGGTGATGCAAAAGTTATTTGCATAAAGTGACGATACTGTGACAAAAATGTTGGTGTGTATATTAAGATCTCGTCTTAAGTGTAAAAAGTAGGGTGTTCTCGGTATAATAACAAGTGGAGATAAAAGAAACTATAATGAGTAATAGCTGTAGATAAAAGGAGAAGAAGAGATGAAGAAGGTTTTGGGTATTGCTGTAATGGGAAGTATGCTCCTTCTAGCAGGGTGTAATGGAAATAAAGATACGAAAGAACCGAAAGAAAAGGTAGAGCAATCTACTGAACAAACAGAAGAGATGAAAGTGTATCGCGAAATACATGAAAAATATGATATGAAGATGAACAAAGAAATTAATAAAGCATTACAGTTATGGGAAGTGGCAAAAGAAAAGGGCGGTAAGGAAATAACGAATGCTAAATATAAAGAAGACGTGCAGAAGGTAACGACGGGCATGTTAGAAGATATTGATCATATGCGTAAAGAAATTCGTGTGCCGAAGTCGAAAGAGGACGAACATGAACTATATGTTGGTTTCTTAAATGAAGCAGAACAAGCGATGAAAAAATTACAGAAGTTAGCTAAAGAAGAAGATTCATCGTTGATTCGTGATATAGAAGTTAATTTTTCAACAGCATCGACATACTATAAACGCTTTCAAACAGAGGCGAAAAAATAACCTTGCGCATGCGCAAGGTTATTTTTTCTTTTTACCATCTCCGTCTTCATCCTCGGATACTAATACCTTCTGTTCTTCGTGAAATTCTGAAATTGTTTGGCCAGTAATATTATCGAATGGAGTATAAAAAGAAGTGATACGTTTCTTCTTAAAGAAGAGTTTGTAGAAGCCGATGATGACGAGTATGACAATTGTTAATGGCAATCCTATGGTGGCTAGAAGTAAGGGATCCATCTTATAACTCCTTTAAAGTAATTAATTTTATTATAAGTGAAAGTAGTGATTTTAAGAAATAACGCCATTAAAAACTGATTTTTCTAAATATATCCAATTTGATTGACTTTTCATTTTTTCAGAATTATAATTCGAAATATACAATTTGAACCAAATAATAATATAGCAATTTACTTATCCAGAGAGGTAGAGGGACTGGCCCTATGACACCTCAGCAGCGGGTTCTGTAACAGGAACACCGTGCTAATTCCAGCAAGCAAGTCTTGAAAGATAAGTGATGGGCCTTCGTTTATTAAGCCTTGATCTTATTTTTTAAGATCAAGGCTTTTTGTGTTTTAAGAAGTAGAGAAGGAGTAATGGCAACAAATATGTCAATAAAACAAAGTAAATTCATTTGTTTAGGGGGTTATTGAAGTGTATGTTATTAAAAAACTATCGGTTATGGTATTCACGCTATGGGTCATTACGACAGTAACATTTTTAATTATGCATATTATTCCAGGTGATCCGTTTTCATCAGATGCGAAAATCTTTCCTGAAGAAGTAATACAAAACATGAGAGCGAAGTATCACCTTGATGAACCGTTATGGAATCAGTATGTTGCTTATTTGGATGGGGTAGTTCATTTTGATTTTGGCGAATCTGTTCAATCGACAGGTCAAGGTGTATCGGAAATTATAACAACTGGTTTTGGACCATCGGCAATTATTGGTTTACAAGCACTTGTTATTTCATTGTTAGTCGGAATTGCCGCAGGGACATTTGCCGCGCTATATCATGGGAAAGTGATTGATTATAGTGTGAGCTTGCTTGCGATTCTCGGTATTTCTATTCCTAGTTTTATTTTAGCACCACTATTTATACAAGTATTCGCCATACAATTTGAATTACTACCAGTGGCGTCTTGGGGAACATTTGAGCATACTGTATTACCCTCCTTCGCATTAGCGTTAGGACCAATCGCAGTTATTACAAGATTTGTTCGCTCTAATATGATTGAAGTGTTGCAGAGTGATTATATTAAGCTAGCGAGAGCGAAAGGTATACCAATTAAGAAAATCATTATAAGACATGCTCTTCGAAATGCGATTGTTCCGGTACTTACATTTGTTGGCCCATTAATGGCTGGACTTTTAACAGGGACTTTCGTTATTGAAAAAATCTTTTCAATTCCTGGTTTAGGAAAATATTTTGTAGACAGTATTTTCAACCGAGATTATCCGGTGATTATGGGAACAACCATTTTCTATAGTGCGCTATTAATTGTATGTATTTTTATTACAGATATCATTCATCGTATTGTTGATCCGCGCATTCGTTCTATTACGTAAGGAGGGTGATGTTTAAATGGGGGCTTATGAAATTAATGACCAGTTATTAACGAATGAAGAGAAAAAAGAATTAACGATAAATAAAGATCAGCAAACGATTAGCCGGAAAAAGGAAGTGTTTCGCAAGTTTATATCAAACCCTATAGCAGTTTTAGGGGCAGTGACGTTATTACTAATTATTGTTTTCTCGCTTATTGGCGAAAGTTTAACGCCATTTACTGCGAGTGAACAAGTAAAAGAAGCAACTAATTTACCGCCTAGTAGTGAGCATTGGTTCGGAACAGACGATTTAGGGAGAGATATTTGGGCGCGTACTTGGGCTGGTGGGAAAATTTCATTAACAGTTGGATTGGTAGCAGCAGCTCTTGATATAGGGCTTGGTGTACTTATCGGTGGCTTTAGTGGATATGTGAGAGGACGTAATCGTCTTGGAACGTTAATTGATGAGTGGATTATAAGAGGGGTTGAAGTGTTATACGGTATCCCATATTTATTAATTGTTATTTTGCTATTAATCGTTATGAAACCAGGACTTTTTACAATTATAATCGCCCTTGCGTTAACGGGATGGATTGGTATGGCACGTCTCATTCGGGCGCAAGTACTTTCATTGAAACAAAGAGAATTTGTTATTGCAGCAGAGCGATTAGGTACACCTCATATGAAAATTATATACGGACATTTAATTCCAAACTTAACAGGGATTATTATCGTAAATTTATCATTTACAATTCCAGCAGCTATTTTCTCAGAATCATTTTTAAGTTTTATCGGACTTGGAGTACAATCACCAGCAGCGAGCTGGGGCACGATGACAAACGATGCACTCGGGACATTACTGAGCGGAGAGTGGTGGCAACTTTTCTTCCCGGCAATCATGATTGCACTCATCATGTTCGCATTTAATGCGATTGGTGATGGTTTGCAAGATGCGATTGATCCGAAAATCGTAAAACGTAATCGAAAGGAGAAAAAACATGGCACAAATCTTATCTTTAGAAAACGTAACGTTGGCCGTTGAAAAAGAGAATAGTAAGCAAGCAATTGTGAAGCATGTTTCCTTTTCTATTAACGAAGGTGAAATAGTTGCACTTGTCGGAGAAAGTGGTTCAGGGAAAAGTGTTACAGCACAATCAATTATCGGCTTAAATCAAGAATCGATTCATATTGATGATGGAAATATATCTTTCCAATCAAAGGAATTAACGGATTTACAAGAATCAGAATGGAATCAAATTCGCGGGAAAGATATTTCCTTTATCTTTCAAGACCCGCTTTCATCTTTAAATCCGACGATGAAGGTTGGAAGACAAATTACAGAAGTAATTGTGCAGCATGAAAAGAAATCGAAAAAAGAGGCAAAAGAAATTGCAATTAACTTACTAAATGATTTAGGGATACATGAAGCAGAGAAACGCTTTGAACAATACCCGTATCAGTTGAGCGGAGGTATGAGGCAGCGTATTTGTTTAGCAATTGCATTTGCTTGTCACCCGAAGCTCGTTATTGCAGATGAACCTACAACAGCATTAGATGTAACGATTCAAAAGCAAATTATGGAGTTGTTAAAAGAAAGAAAGGAAAAACAAAATACGAGTATTTTATTAATTACACATGATTTGGCACTTGTACGTGAAGTAGCTGACCGAGTAGTAGTTATGTACGGGGGACGTGTTGTTGAAAAAGGAATGATTCAAGAAGTAATTGGCTCACCTAAGCACCCTTACACAAAAAGTTTATTGCAAGCAATTCCGAATATGGATGATTCAGAAAAGGTACTTAGAGCAATTGAGGGAACAACACCTTCAATTGAAACGTTAAATAGTTTTGGATGCCCGTTTGTGAATCGTTGTCCTGTAGCGATAAAAGAATGTATTCATCGCTTCCCAGAGAGAACAACATATTCTGAGGAGCATAGTTCACATTGCTGGCAGCATATTCTGGAGCATAATAAAGCGAAATCAAAAGAGAGGGTGAATGCCTCATGACGACAGATTTAATTACTGTAAAGCAAGTAACGAAAACGTATGGAAGTAAAAATAAAGAAATCGCAGCGTTAAAAGGTATATCACTTTCTATCCCAAAAGGAACAACGCTTGGCATTATTGGAGAAAGTGGTTCTGGAAAG
This sequence comes from Bacillus cereus group sp. BfR-BA-01523, assembly GCF_022662615.1. Classification (NCBI taxonomy): domain Bacteria; kingdom Bacillati; phylum Bacillota; class Bacilli; order Caryophanales; family Bacillaceae; genus Bacillus; species Bacillus cereus group sp. BfR-BA-01523. The sequence goes on along the minus strand of NZ_JAKUDX010000017.1, from coordinate 43,958 downwards.
ACAACACTTGGTAAGCTCATAGCTGGGATCGAGCGTCCAACGTCTGGTGAAATTGATTATAACGGTCAAGTTGTTCACAAGCTGAAGTCAGCTCATAAGCGGGATTTCTTGCAGAAAGTACAGTTCATTTTTCAAGATTCCACAGCTGCATTAAATCCGCGCTGGAAAGTACGCGATATTGTAACAGAAGGCTATATTTCATTCGGTTTAGGCGATAAAGGATTGAAAGATAAAGTCGCAGGTGATGCACTAGAGCGTGTTGGATTAGATAGACGATATATTGATCGCTATCCACACGAATTTAGCGGAGGACAACGTCAACGTATTGCCATTGCAAGAGCGCTATTATGTGAGCCAGAAGTATTAATCCTTGATGAACCAATTTCAGCATTAGATGTTTCACTGCAAATCCAAATTGTACATTTGCTGCAAAAGATTCAAAAGGAACAAGGCTATACATATTTATTTATCGCACATGATTTACCGATGGTTCACTACTTATGTGAAAAAGTGGCTGTCTTATACAAAGGAGAACTTGTTGAATTTGGATATACGGACGAAGTATTCCGTAATCCACAACATTCTTATACAAAAACATTATTAGCATCAACACCAAAAATTTCAGGTTAAAGGAGAATGTAGGATGAAGAAGTTTTTACTGTTTGTCATTATGACTGTTTTAGCAATAACTTCTGTTGCGTGCGGTAAGAAAGAGACGCAAAGGGCGAGTGCTGGTAAGGGAGACGGGGATCGATTAGTAACGAATATTAGCAGTGATCCGTATACGCTTGATTCTGCCATTGCGACAGATAGCACGTCAGGTTATGTAATTGGACATTTGTTTTCAAGTTTATATACGCAAGATAGTGATGGGAAATATCAAAATGAATTGGCAGAGAAAGAAGAAGTAAATGCGGATGGAACTGAATATACAATTCATTTAAAGAAAGATATTAAATGGTCAGATGGCTCTTCAATTACAGCAAATGATTTTGAGTTCGCATGGAAGCGATTATTAAACCCGAAAACAGGTTCTATGAATGCGACAGAAATGTATTTTATTAAAGGAGCAGAGGCATATAATACTGGAAAAGGTGAAGAAGGACAAGTTGGTATTCAAGTCGTTGATCCTCAAACATTAAAGATAACACTTGAGCACCCAGTTGCTTCTATTAAACAAAAATTAGCAAGTTCATTATTTATTCCATTATCTAAAAAATCAATTGATGATAATAATAAATTAAAAACAGATCCAAAAGAGTTAATTACGAACGGACCATTCACGTTAAAAGAATGGAAGCATAACCAAGCTATTACAGTACAAAAAAATAAAGAATACTATGATAAAAAGGTAACATTAAAAGAAATTGAGTTTCGTATTATTCCAGATTCTAAAACAGCGTACCAATTGTACAAGTCAAAAGAATTAGATTTGCTAAGTAGCTTACCACAAGAGATGATTGAAAAAGAAAAAGGAAACAAAGAATATAAGCGTGTTGCAGGATTCTCATCTTATATTTATTCGTTTAACGTAGAAAAAGAGCCGTTTACAAATGCAAAAGTACGTAAAGCATTTTCATTAGCGGTTGATCGTAAGTTTATCGTTGAAAAACTGTATAAAAATAATGCACAAGAAGCATATGCTTTTGTTCCAGAAGGGGCAAAAACACAAGGTGGTCGTGATTTTCGTAAAGAAAAAGGTGATTACGTAAAATTCGATTCAGCAGAAGCGAAAAAATTATTAGAAGAGGGCATGAAAGAGCAAGGTTGGTCTACATTACCTGAAGTAACATTAAAATTCACTACAGATACACAACATAAAAAAGTAGCAGAAGCAATGCAAGAAATGTTTAAGAAAAATCTTGGTGTAGATATTAAATTAGAAAATAAAGAGTGGAAGAGTTACATCGACACATATAAGCAAAGTGATTTCCAATTAGCTTATATGGGATGGGGCGGCTCTCTATTGGATCCGATTACTAAACTAGATTTATATGCAGGTGATGGTCCAAACAACTATGCAAAATGGCATAATAAAGAATTTGATGCTTTAGTAAAAGAGGCAAAAGTTGAACAAAACGAAGATAAGCGTTTTGACTTATTGCATAAAGCAGAAGATATTATGTTTGATGATACACCATTAATCCCAATTATTTTCCCAAGCTCTTCATATTTACAAAAATCATCAGTATCTGGCGTCCAATTCATTATTGGTTCTAGTCCAGAACTAAGATACGTAAAAATTAAAAAATAAAGAAGTAGGCAATCGCCTACTTCTTTATTTTATTTCTCTTTTATATTCTTTTTTCGTTCCATCAGAGAATACAACTTCTAAAGCGAATTTTTGGTAGTCTTTATCAAGTTTGAACACGTTTACTACTTGATCAATTACTTCTTGGTCAGGAGTATCTTTATCAAATTTTAATTCTTGTAGAAGTGGGCTTAATTTTGTAATAGCCTCGTCGCCTGTTAATTTTACATCTGCTTTATGGTCTTCAACTTTTGCTTCCATTTTTTTATCGGCTGCTACATTTTTATAATCAGCTTCGTAGTCTTTCTTTGTATCCTGATAGTCCGCTTTTAAATCGAATTCATGGAAGTTTAGCTTTAAATCAGCAGGAGCTTCGTTTTTAGCCTCTTCTGTAGTCTTTTTATTAGAAGTTGTATCTTCTTTTGCAGGAGCTTTACATCCTGTTAATGCAGGTACTAGCATAAGAGCTAATAAAATTGATAGTAAAATTCTCATTATAAATTCCTCCTTATGTAACTTCTTTCTATACAAGTTTTTCCTAATTTTATGTAATTATGTATAAACCTAATAAATTATTTCCTTAAGGGGGACACACATGCGCATTAATTAAATTGAAAGTAATTTGTATGTATATGGGGATTTTTAAAAAATATCTTTGCGCTTTCTAATCATTAACACAAATAAGCATCGCTGTATTTGGAAATGCAGTGATGTTTTCTAAAACATATTAAACAATCGGTGGATTATTTCCCGCAACATATGCAGCGAATGGTTATTACACAATAATATTTAGTGGAGTTAATTTAGTGGAAAATATTATTTCGTTATTACTTATTATACTAGTTACACAATTGGTAGCGGGAATCACTATAGGTATAAAAGGAATAGTAAAGAGGAGAAGTTCTGTAGTTAAAGAAGCATAAAGTAAAAAGGTATCCTTCGTGGGATACCTTTTTTACTAGCGTTTATTATTTTGCAACTTCTGTCCACTTGTAGTTAAATTCACCGCCGAAGTCAGTTGTTACAAGTCCTTTAATAAATCCGCGTTGTAAGTAAGAACGGCCTTGTTGGTATAAAGGAGCGACAGCACCATCTTGTAATAAGATTTTTTCAGCTTGCTTCATTGCCTCCCAGCGACCTTTTTCATCACCAGCCAAATCAGTTTTCACTTTACGAATAAGCTCGTCGTACTCTTTGTTAGAGTATTTATCGAAGTTATAAGCACTATCTGTTGTGAATAGATCTAAGAATGTAATAGGATCTGCGAAGTCAGGGCCCCAGCCATCGATTCCGATTTCGTAATCACCACTTAATAGTAGTTTTAACTGCTGTTTACGTGGTTGAGGTTTTAAAGCCACTGTTAATCCATCTAGATTCTTTTCTAGTTCACCTTTTAAATATTCGCCAGTTTTCTTAGCTAAAGCATTATCACTTGTTAATAGTTCAATTGTTACTTTGTCAGTACCAAGTTCTTGTTTCGCTTTTTTCCAGTTTTCTTTTGCAGATTTCACATCATCTTTGACTAGATTTCCATTCTCTTTACGGAAGTCATTACCGTCTGGACTTTTTGCGAATTTCGCAGGAACCATTCCTTCTGCTGGGATTGCACCGTTATTTAAAATTGTTTCTACGTACGCTTTTTTATTCATTGCTTCGTTAATAGCGAGGCGTGCATGTTGATTTTTTAATACTGCATTTTTCTGATTTAGTCGTAAGAATTGGATACCGACTTCAGCGCGTTCCTTGAAGTTGGAATCGTTCTTATACTTATCAACAAACTCCGCAGTTAAAGCAACACGATCAATTTGTCCTGAATCATATAAGTTAACTTCTGTAGATTTATCTTTAACGACATTGAAGTTGATTTCTTCTAGTTTTACAGTTTTAGCATCCCAATAGTTAGGGTTCTTCTTCAATTGGAAGCTTTGTTCATGTTTCCAGTTATCTAATGTGAAAGCACCATTGTAAATTAAATGATTTGTTTCTAAACCGTATTTATCGCCTTGAGATTTTAAATACTCTTCATTGATTGGTAAGAATGTTGCAAATGTCGTTAAGCTTAAGAAGTAGGGAACAGGGCGGTCCAGTTGTACTTCTAAAGTTTTATCGTCAAGAGCTTTAACGCCTAATTGATCGATTGCTACTTCTTTTTGGTTTATTTGTTCCGCATTTTTTATATCAAAGAATAAGAATGCATATTCAGCAGCTGTTTCAGGGTTAACGGCACGTTGCCAAGCGAAAATAAAATCTTTTGCTGTAACAGGAGTACCGTTTGACCATTTTGAATCACGAAGATGGAAAGTATACTTTGTTTTATCCGGACTAATGTCAACCGATTCAGCAACACCAGGGATCGGTTTATTATCTTCTCCTATAGCATATAAACCTTCAAAAACATTTCTCATTACATTCATGGATTCCCCATCCGTCGCCTTTGCAACATCCATTGTTGGAATTTCTGAAGCAAATGATAAGTTAATCGCTTGTTTATCAGGTGCTTTATCGTTCGCTTTTGCTCCGCCTGCATTATCTTTATTTCCCCCGCAAGCAGTTAGTAGTAGACTTGCCCCTAAAACAGATGCAACAATAGGTACAACTTTTTTCTTCATTGTTCTTTCCTCCCTAAATGTGTTGTTCGTAACGTCATAATGTCCATGTCTTGAAGTGTAGCTATAGAAGGAGAGAAAACCTATTATAAATATGTGTATATAGGTAATCAGGTATTCTATATGTATATACATGTTGAACTATAATCTATCGTTATATGTTTCAACTTAGTAGACATTACATTTTGATGGTGAAATATTTTGTTTCTTTGATTATTTAGAATATTAACACTGGAAAGAACTATATGTCAATAATAAAAAGTGGAGTGTTAATTTCTTGGAATAATATATTGAAAAAGCAGATTTCCTCATATTAGGGAATCTGCTTTTAATATATTTTGCTAAAAAAACAATGGGTGTGGGTGAGAACACGATGATCTAATTTGCATTTTATCCCGCATTAACGGGCAGTAAGATCCTCACCTCAAAATTCAGTGAAAGCAAAGAAGTTAGGGGGGATCAACTGCCCGTAAAAGCCCGATTGGTGAGGGCTGATTAAAGTTTCACTTTATTTTTCAATTTTTGCCCATTTGAAGTTTAATTGACCTGCAAAGTCTACTTGTACAATGCCTTTCACATAAGAACGCTCTAAATAAGATTCTCCTTTTTGGTAAAGAGGAGCAATAACAGAGTCCTTAAATAAGATTTTTTCTGATGCTAGTAATGCTTCCCAGCGAGCTTTTTCATCACCAGCCAAAGTAGTTTTAACTTTTTCAATTGTGTCATCAAACTCTTTATTAGAGTAATGATCTAAATTGTAAGGGTTATTCGTCGTAAATAGTTCAAGGAATGTAATTGGATCAGCAAAGTCAGGACTCCAACCGTCAATTCCAATCTCGTAGTCACCTTTTAATAAGAGTGAAACTTGTTGTTTACGTGGTTGCGGTTTTATATTTACCGTTAAGCCATCTAAATTCTTTTCTAGTTGTCCTTTTAGAAACTCACCAGTTTTCTTCTCAAGGTCACCATCACTTGTTAATAATTCTAATGTTATCTTTTCAGAACCAAGTTCTTTTTTTGCTTTCTTCCATAATTCTTGTGCAGATGTTGTATCAACTTTTGTTAAATCACCGTTTGCAGTACGGAAGTCTTTTCCATCAGGCCCTTTTGCAAAGTTTTTCGGCACGAGACTAAAGGTTGGTGTAGAGCCATCATTTAATAACGTATTTACAAAAGATTTTCGATCAATTGTTTGATCGATTGCTTGGCGTGCAGAAACGTTTTGAAGTACTTTGTTTTGCTGATTCATACGTAAAAACTGTACCCCTACGTTCGGACGTTCTTTAAAGTTAGCATCCTTTTTATATTTATCAACGAAGTCAGATGTTAGTTTTATACGGTCTAATTGTTTGGATTCGAATAAATTTACTTCTGTTGATTTCTCTTTCACAACGTTGAAATTGATTTCTTCGAGTTTGACATTATCTTTATCCCAATAGGTAGGGTTTTTCTTAAATTTAAAGCTTTGTTCATGCTTCCAATCACTTAGTGTAAAAGCTCCGTTGTACAAGATTTTGTTATCTTCTAAAGCGTACTTATCACCTTGTGCTTTAAAGAATTCCTCGTTGATTGGTAGAAATGTTGGGAACGCCGTTAAGCTAATAAAATACGGAACAGGGCGCTCTAATTCTACTTCAAACGTATGGTCATCAACTGCTTTTATACCAAGTTGATCGGATGGGAGTTCTTTGCTATTAATTTTTTTAGCATTTTTAATATCCAGGAATAAAAAAGCATATTCAGAAGCTGTTGCTGGATCGACAGCTCTTTGCCAAGCGAAGACAAAATCTTTCGCTGTTACAGGTGTGCCGTTCGACCATTTTGAATCTCGTAAATGGAATGTGTATTTCGTTTTATCAGCACTTACTTCATGAGATTTCGCAACGCCAGGAACAGGTTTATTACCTTCACCAAGATTGTATAAACCTTCAAATACGTTTCTCATTACTTGACCAGAATCAGTATCTGTAGCACGAGCCGTATCCATTGTTCGAATCTCAGTAGGTGAAGATAAGTTTAAAACTTGCTTACTAGGTGCCTCATCTTTTGCATTTGCTCCGCTCGCTTCGTTTTTATAACTACCGCAACCAGATAATAAAATACTTACTCCTACAACTGATGCAATACCGGGTACAAACTTCTTTTTCATTTGATTTTCCTCCTAAATAGTTAATAAGATTGGATGATGATGAGGGAAATGAAAAACAAAAAATCCCTCTTTTCGTATTGAGAAAGAGGGATTTTTACGTACAAGTTATGCACCCGTATATAAACGAAGTCCCTCATTCTATCTTTCAAGCACAAAGCTTGCAGGAAGTGGCACAGTATTCAAAATGAACCTGCTGCCGAGGTTTCAAAGGGCCAGTCCCTCCACCTCTCTTGATACAATGAGTAAACAAATAAATTTTATTAATTTTTGTGTTTCTTTGATAATTCAAAATCTTACACCTTAGATAATGAAGTGTCAATCAAATGGAATATAGTTTAAATTTTCAGTTTTATTAAAAATAAAAAAACCACTGCATATGGCAGTGGTTTCCCTACTAGAAGTTAAAGTTATCTGGATCTGGACCAACGCGATGATTTTCGTTTAAAGCTTGAATTGCTTTCATATCATCCGAGCTTAATTCAAAGTCAAAGATGTTTGCATTTTCAATAATGCGGTGTTCTTTAATAGACTTAGGGATTGTTACAACTTCATTTTGTAGATCCCAACGTAAAATAACTTGTGCAGTCGATTTATTATATTTCGTAGCGATTTCTTGTAATGTTGGGTGATTAAGTAGCTGCCCCTGCATTAATGGTGACCAAGCTTCAAGCTGGATGTTATGTTCTTTACAGAAGGCATGTAATTCTTCTTGTGCTAAACGTGGGTGGTATTCCACTTGGTTAACCATTGGTTTAATTTCTGCAATTTCAAATACGTCTTGCAAATGGTGAATATGGAAATTACTCACACCGATAGCACGAACACGACCATCTTTATAAAGCTGCTCTAAAGCTTTCCATGATTCAGTGTATTTTCCTTTTACAGGCCAATGTACTAAATATAGATCTAAATATTCTAGACCTAATTTTTCTAATGTAGTTTCAAATGCTTGTAGTGTTGACTCGTAACCTTGATCACTATTCCACACTTTTGAAGTGATGAATAACTCTTCACGAGGAATACCAGATTCTTGAATTGCCTGTCCAACGCCTTCTTCGTTTTTATATATCGCAGCAGTATCGATACTACGGTATCCATTTTTTATAGCTGCTTTTACAGAATCAATTACTTCTGTACCATCTTCAACTTTAAAAACACCCAAGCCGAACCAAGGCATTTTCACGCCGTTATGTAATGTTGTATAGTCGTTTAAACTTGTTAAAGTCATATTAATTCCCCCTAGCTTTTTTATTGGTCGCTTCAACTGCTTGTTGAATGACTTCTGAAAAATTATTTTCATATAGAACTTTTAAGCCTTCAGCCGTTGAACCTCCTGGTGTTGTTACTTGTTCGCGGAGCATAGCTGGATCCTGATTTTGCTGGAGCATAGCGGCAGAGCCAGCAATCATTTGAATGACAAGGTGTTTTGCTGTTTCCTCATCAATACCATAGCTTTTCGTTGCTTCAATTAAACCTTCAGCAAAGTGATAGAGAAAAGCGGGTGCACTACCAGTAACTGCGGTAAGTTGGTGAACTTCCTCTTCGGTACAAAACTGTGAGGTACCGATACCTTTTAAAAGAAGTTGTAACGTTTCTTGATGTGTTTTATCTACAGAATGTCCCGTCGTATATAAGGAGATAGACTTTCCAATCCCAGCAGCTGTATTTGGCATAATCCAAGCAACAGGTGTCCCTTGGGGAAGTCTTTCTTCTAGATAAGATGGTCCGATTCCGGCAGCAACTGTCACGACAAATTGATTAGTTAGAAGAGGGGATAGATCCGCTAATAGCTGTTCATGTGCGACAGGCGGCATTGCTAAAACGATTGTATCTACAGATTTAATATGCTGTTTCCAATCTGTTGTAATCGATAGATCATATTTAGTTTGTAATTGCGTTAGTTTTTCTATGTTACTTCGGTTGGAAACAATAATTTCTTCGATGTATTCTTTACTTGTTGTAAGTAGTCCGGCAAATATAGCTTCTGCCATACGACCGGCACCAATAAATAAAATTCGATGTTTATTAGGCATATCCTTTATTCCTTTCTGATGAGAATATGTTATAAAAAACGATACCATTTTTAAGAGAATTTTGTAAAAAGAAACGGCTTATCGTAAGTGGAATAGATGAGTGGGGAGTTTTACAGGAGAAAATTTATAGTAAGTATAAGAGTTATTTCTTATACTGTTGATAGGGAGTTTATTACATATCTGGGGAGAGATAAATATGGTCAGAAGTCCACTTTTTTTACTCATTTCTAGTATTATTTGTATATTAGTTGGGTTCTATATCCGATCAAGTTATATTGAAATTTTCGCATCGGTTATGGGGATTATTAATGTTTGGTTACTTGCAAGGGAAAAGGTATCAAACTTTTTATTTGGGATGATTACAGTTGCGGTATTTCTGTATATTTTCACTACACAAGGCTTATACGCAATGGCAGTATTAGCAGCCTTCCAATTTATATTTAATGTGTACGGTTGGTATTACTGGATTGCGCGTAGTGGGGAGGAGAAGGTAAAACCGACAGTTCGCTTAGATTTGAAAGGATGGATTATTTATATATTTTTTATTTTAGTTGCTTGGATTGGTTGGGGATATTATCAAGTCCGTTATTTAGAATCGACAAGTCCATATTTAGATGCTTTAAACGCTGTATTAGGATTAGTAGCTCAATTTATGCTGAGCCGAAAAATCTTAGAAAATTGGCATTTATGGATTTTGTATAACATAGTTAGCATTGTGATTTATATTTCAACGGGCTTATACGTCATGTTAGTATTAGCTATTATTAATCTATTTTTATGTATCGATGGCTTGCTAGAATGGAAGAAAAACCATAAAGAGCGAGAACGTGTAAAAAATTATATTTAGAAAATAATTGTAATCAAAAACCCCCTGAAGCATATACGTTTCAGGGGGTTTAAATATAGTGTGAATTTATGCTTTTGTCATACCAAGCAATACAGCGCCGCCGATAATTAAAACACTACCTAGGGCAATAAAGATCAATTGACGTTTTGTTTTCTTTTCACCTAAGAAGACAATCGCACCGAATGTTGAGATAACGATTCCAGTTTGAGATAATGGGAAGCTTGTCGCTACTCCGACACGTGGTAATGAAAGAAGTAAGAATAAGTTTCCTGTTCCCCAAAGTAAACCAGATACAGCATTACGAATTGCATATTTGTTAAATGGTTTATGTTTAGACGTCAGTACAACCGCACCAACGAACATACCAACTGCCTGTGGTAAAATAGCAGACCAACCATCGATATTATACCAACGAATAATAATTACATATACAAGATAGCCGAAAGTAGAAACAATTAAAGTAAGAAGTCCCTTTTTCAATTGTCCTGGTGGCTGTGCATTTTCTTTATCATCTAGTGATGTGAATACTACACCAATTACGATTAATAGGATTGCAATCGTTCCCAGAACAATCGTTGTAGTAGTAGTCCACTCACGAAAAGCGATAACTCCAAAGATAGAAGTTGCAACAAGTTGCATACCAGTAGAAATAGTTACAGTAGTTGAAACACCTAGTTTTTCAACTGTTTTTAATTGGTTTACTTGTCCTAAAGCCCAGAATAAACCTGAAATAAAGCCAACAATCAAGACTGTCATTGTTAAAGTTGGTTGAGTAAATACATACATAGTTGTTGCGAAGAATAGAGCACCGATTGTCATACCTACCGTTTGGCTATATGCACCACCGCCCATTTTTACGCTTACTAATAAGATGTTTCCCCATGCGATTGCAGGAAGAAGCGCTAATAAAATGTCCATTACAAGACTCCCTTCGGTTTTCTATACCAATATAATTACATAGCGTTCTAACGATCGGTAATGCCCCACTAATAGAGTAGAAGATTACCGATCGCTAAAACAGGATGAAGAATTTACGATATAAATGCGTTTTCATTTCTTCATTTTTTGAAACACTTTCATATAATAACAGGAAATTACCTATTTTAGAAAGTGAATTCAAATAAAATGTATATTTAAATAAGGGAAAAAATTCAGTTATTAATCAAATCATTTTATTTTCCGGGAAATAAAAAGCAACTTTTGTCGAAAGTTGCTTTAAGAAGTAGTAATTCTTCTATTAATGAGTTGAATGCATAGTAAGAATAGAAGGGACATACTAATCGTTATGATTACAAGCGTCCAAGCTAGTTGCATATTACTCGCATCAATAGCCATATAAATCGCCGTTGGAATCGTCTGAGTTTTGCCAGGTATATTTCCTGCAAACATTAAAGTTGCACCAAATTCACCGAGTGCGCGAACAAAGCTTAAAATCATACCGCTAAGTAGTGCGGGGAATGCAAGCGGGAGTGTAACATGTAGAAAAACTTGATATTCACTTGCACCAAGATCGCGCGCGCCATCTTCAATTTGTACATTTGCGATAGAAAATCCTGTTTTTGCTGATTGGTACATGAGCGGAAATGCAACGACTGTAGAAGCAATGATAGCAGCAGTAGATGTAAACATAATGGACTGCTGAAATAATGATTCAATCCACTTTCCAATGGGACTGTTATTTCCAAAAATGATAATTAGAAAAAAGCCGATAACAGTTGGTGGAAGCACCATTGGTAATAAGAAAATAGTTTCTAGTAGTACTTTATATCGCCACGAGGAGCGCGCTAATGCTCGTCCAATAATCGTTCCTAAGATCGTAACGATTATTGTGGCGCACGCAGCTACTCGCAAGGATAGAAAGACAGGTGACAAAATTGCATCAAAGCTCATAGCGATTATGGCAGGATTGTAAATCCATATTTCTTAAAGATAGATTGTGCATCTTTTGATTGTAAATACTCATAGAATGAAGTCGCCTCTTTCTTATGCTTAGATTCCTTTATAACACCTAAAGGATAGTGGATTGGCTCATGAGAATTAGCTGCTACCGCTTCTACAATTTTCACCTTGTCTGAAACGAGAGCGTCTGTTTTATATACAATACCAGCATCAACATTACCTGTTTCTACATATGTTAACACTTGGCGAACATCTTTTGTAAATACGATTTTATTTTGAACGTCATTCCAAAGATTTTCATATGTGAGAGAAGCTTTTGCATATTTTCCTGCAGGTACAGATTCGGGTGTACCAAGTGCAATTTTCTTGATTTTCTCATCCTTTAAATCTTGAAGTTTTGTAAGAGCACTATCTTTTGGAATGACTAGAACTAGTTCATTTCCAAGAAGGTTTTTCCCTTCTTTTTCATTAATAAATCCTTTTTTAACAAGAGTTTGGAATTTATCCTCTGCTGCAGAGAAGAATAAATCAGCAGGTGCACCTTGCTCAATTTGTTGTTGAAGTGCACCAGAAGCACCGAAGTTAAAAGAAAGTTGAATAGTTGGTTCTTTCTCTTTATATTGCTTTTCAATTTCTTTTAATGCATCTTGTAAACTTGCAGCAGCTGATATAGTCAGCTCCACTGATTCTCCCTCTTTAGCAGCTGACTTTTCTTCACTTGAACAAGCTACACTGAATATAAGAAGAAAAGAAAGTATAAGTACCCCAATGGATCGTAAAGTAAATTTGTTCATAAAAAATCTCCCTTCGTTTACTAAAATAATTATAACTAATTATAACTAATTATAACTAGTTATAATTGAATATAATTTGAACGATATAGTTGTTTTTAAAAACTAGGAGAAATATTCTTTTCTTTGTTACAATGAAGGAAGAAAGTGAGGAATCGTCTATGGATCATCATTCCTACACAACGGAAGAAGTAGCAAAGCAATTAAAAGTATCAAAATTAACTGTATACGACCTAATTAAAAAAGGAGAACTTCCTTCTTATAGGGTTGGTAGACAAATGCGCATTGATGCAGCTGATTTAGAACAATATATAAAGCAAATGAAAACAGGGAAGGTACAATTTACTCCTGTAAAGAAGGACGAAATTAGTAGTTCGAATACACGCATCATTAGTGGTCAAGAACTAACGTTAGATATGTTGGCAAAGCATATAGAAAATCGATTGCCAAATTCTAATATATTGAGAGCGTATCAAGGTAGTTTAACGAGTTTAGTGAAGATGTACCAAGGAGAAGGAAGCGTCGTTAGTTTACACTTATTTGATGGTGAAACGGGTACATATAATGTTCCTTACGTAAAACGTATTTTAGTTGGACAACCATATATTATGATGAATTTATTAGCAAGAAATGTTGGGTTTTATGTGCAAAAAGGGAACCCACAAAATATAAAAACATGGGCTGATTTAGCTCAGCCATCTATACGATTTGTAAATCGAGAAAAAGGTTCTGGTATTAGGGTGTTAGTGGATGAGCAATTGCGAATTCAAAAATTAAGTAAAGAAGATATTAACGGGTATGAATGGGAAGAATCGAATCACCTTGGCGTTGCCTCGCAAGTCGCGAATGGAAAAGCTGATGTTGGGGTAGGATCAGAAAAGTTTTCCCAAATTGTGAACGTAGACTTTATTCCAATAATGAAAGAACAGTATGATTTAGTACTTCTGAAGAATAGAGAAAATGAGGAACTTATTGAGGTTATAAAAGAGGTTTTGCAATCTGAAGAGTTTCACAATGAATTAAAAGCAATTGGTGGATATGATATAAGCAAAACAGGCCAAATTATATATGAAACAAACTAAAAAGCTGCTTGTCTATAAGACGAGCAGCCTTTTCTATATATAAAGGGGGTTGGGGAAACAAATTGTTAAACGAGACTTTGAGCAAGTGTGTAAATGAATGCAGTAAGAAGAGTAGCTCCACTTGCAAGTTCGATAAAGTCTGATTTGTTGAAGGTAATGTTGTTCATCATAATCTCTCCTTATTTGTTTAATGTTGTTGCAACTGCTTTTGCATCGACAAGTGCGGATAGCACCATGCCCATTGTATTGAAAAATTTGTTTGATTTCATTTTGTTCATCATGCGTATCCGCTCCTTTTCGAATTGTTGTTGCCCTGCTTACTGTCTTAATTATATGAAATATGGCCGCCTGCAACTATCGAATTAGCTTACGGGAGGATTACACTTTTGTAAGAAAAAAAGACATTCATGTAAGAATGTCTTTTAAAGCATATTGATATGATGGTGCTCTTTAATTGTTTTTAAAAAGCTGCGCATCGAATTGGTCATGTAACTATCTTTACGGCGTATGAAAACAGTTGAAATACTGCCGTATTTCTGCGGAATTGGATGGCAGTGGACTTTACCTGCTGTAGAAAGGTGCTGCACCGCAGACTGGGGGACGAGTGTAATCCCAAGACCGAGCGCTACGCTATTTAATATAGTTTCTAATATGTTAAATTCCATAATTCTTTTTGGTAGCAAACCTTCATCTTTAAGCCATCGTTCAAGCTTGGAACGGTATCCACATCCTTGATTAAAAACGAGTAGGGGCGTCGTAGTAAATTCTTCTATATGAAAAGCTTTATTTTGTGTAACAAGCATTAATTTCTCAGTACTAACATCGTATTGTTCAATTAGTGGATGTTTAATAGGACCTGATATAAAGGCGCCATCTAATTGATGATCAAGTACTTCTCTAATAAGTTCTTCCGTTAGACCAGCTTGTAATGATAAATCGACATTTGGATAGCTTTTATAGTAAGAAGACAAGATGATAGGTAATGTACTGACTGTTTCGACTGTACCAATTTTTAATATGCCAGATGGTGTTTCACTATCTAAAAACACTTGTTTTAGCTCTTCAACATCTTGCAAAATTTTATGAACGTAAACGAGCATTTTTCTTCCTTCAGCTGTTAAAGTCATGCCTCGCTTATGACGGTAAAAGAGAGGTGTTTTCAGCTCGTTTTCTAATTGTTTAATACGTGCGGTTACATTTGATTGTACATAATTTAATTCCTTTGCTGCGCCGCTTACACTACCGCGGTCGGCAACGCTCTGGAAGATTTGTAAGTCTCGTAATTCCATTTTATGCTCCTCCTTGATGTTAACTATCATTATAAATGATAGTTAACATCATTTTGAATCATTTTACGTGATATATTTTTTCTTTTACAATTCTCTTTGTGCAAATAGAAAGAAGCGGGGGATTGTGGTGAGAAAAGGTCAAATGATAATAGGTGCTTTGGCATGTTTAATTGCAAGTATGTCATGGGGAGCGATGTTTCCGGTTGCTGATCATGCTCTAGAATACATAGATCCATTTTATTTTTCGTTTATTCGTTATGGTGCGGTAGCAATTGTATTGATTGTATTATTGCTAATGAAAGAAGGAAAGAAGGCATTTCGCTTAGAAGGAAGAGGGAAGTTACTCGTCTTTTTTGGAACAATGGCTTTTACCGTATATAATGTATTAATTTTTCTAGGACAAATGTTAATGGGAAAATCAGGTGTAATGGTAGCTTCTATTATGGAGGCGCTTATGCCAATGATTTCAATTTGTATTTTATGGGGATATAAAAATATAAAGCCGAAGAAATATATGATAACGAGCATGATTATTGCGTTTGTAGGGGCTATATTTGTTATTACGAAAGGTGATATGAGTTTCTTTTTAACATTGAAAGATAACATGTTTTCGCTAGCATTTATATTTGTTGGTGTTGTAGGATGGGTGATTTATACGATGGGTGGTCAAACGTGTAGCGATTGGTCAACATTACGCTATTCTACTTTGACATGTGTATTGGGTACAACTGTCACAGGGATTATAACTGTGGTCATTACAGTGCTTGGATATGTATCTGTTCCAAGTATGGAAACGATTTCTATTGTGAAGTATGATTTGTTATTTATGATGACATTACCAGGTATCGTAGCACTACTTGCTTGGAACTATGGTGTGAAAATCTTATCATCCATTAATGGTATTTTATTTATTAACTTTGTGCCAATTACTACTTTAGTTATTATGATGATGCAAGGGTATAAAATAACAACATTTGATATTGTAGGAACATTATTTGTTATTGCAGCGCTTATTCGTAATAATGTTTGTCAGAGAAAAGAAGAAAATATAAATAAACAAATTTTGCAAGAAAAGCAATTGCGTCAAGCTGTTTAATAGGCAACTGGAGGATTTTATATGTTAGAAAGTTTATTGTTTTTCTTTGCTGCTGGAGTTGCCTGCGAGCTTGCAGCAATTAATCGAAACGGTCGTAAAAATATAAAACAACAAGCTGAACTGATACAGCTTTTAAAAGACTTGAAGGAAAGAAAAAATTTAAAAGACGACCGGGCATAGACGGTCGTCTTTTAAATTATTATTTATATAAAGGGGAAAGGGGACACAAAGTTATATAAGCGTAGCAGCGTAAATGAAAGCAGTAAGAAGAATCGAGCCGCTAGCTAGTCCTAAAAAATCTAATTTATTAAAAGTCATGTTATTCATTATAAATTCTCCTTACTTGTTTAATATAGAAGCAACAGCTTTTGCATCGATAAGAGCGGAGAATACCATGCACATTGTATTTAAGAAATTGTTCGTTTTCATTTTGTTCATCATATAGATCCGCTCCTTTTCAAATGGTTGTTGTTACTTTCTGACTTAATTGTATAAGATAGTGGAGGGAACCACTATCGAATTAGCTTACAAGAAAATTACACTTTTGTAAGAATTGAAATTTAACAATAAATACTTATTTTTATTACCAACTCCTAAAACTTAGTGTTATAATCGTTGTAAGAAAATAATTATACTTCGGATATTCAGAAAGGAACGAAACAAATGTATAAACCAATTACATTTTCGTTGAAATATATATTTAAAATGGCTGGGAAGGTAGAAGTACAAGGGAGAGAGAAATTACCGGAAGATGGCCCTTATGTTGTTGCGTGTACACATACAAGTTTTATGGATGTTTTAATGTTAGCGGCAGGAATGTACCCAACCCAAATTCATTACATGGCAAAAAAAGAATTGTTTGAAGGGAAATTTAAAAATTGGTTTTTTAAAAATGTAAATGCATTCCCTGTAGACCGTGCGAATCCAGGGCCAAGCACATTAAAAATTCCATCACGTTTATTAAAAGAAGGAAAAGTAGTAGGGATTTTCCCGAGTGGGACGAGGTCATCAGAAGACGTTTCACTAAAAGCTGGGGCTGTTACGATTGCAATGCGTTCTAACGTTCCGTTAATACCGGCAGCTTATGTTGGTCCATCAAGTATAAAAGAATTGATAAAAGGAAAAAAAGCGCGATTAGTTTTTGGAGACCCAATTCAAATTGATGCTGAAGAACAAATAGATCGAAAAACGGCTATGAAGATGATGACAGATGAATTAAATGCAAAGTTTGAAGAACTAAAGGAAGTTTTGCAGCCAAATCAAAAATAAGAAAAGACGATCGTGCATAGACGGTCGTCTTTTCTATTATTAGTTGAACCAATCGGGCTTTTACAGGCAGTTGATCTCCCGCCTAACTTCCTCGCATTCGCCGAATTCTGAGGTGGGAGTTACTGCCCGTTAAAGCGGGATAAAGGGGACACGAAGTTATAGTGTAGCAGCGTAAATGAAAGCAGTAAGAAGAACCGTGCCGCTAGCTATTCCTAAAAAATCTAATTTATTAAAAGTGATGTTGTTCATAATGTATTCTCCTTACTTGTTTAATGTAGAAGCAACAGCTTTTGCATCGATAAGAGCGGAAAATACCAAGCTCATTGTATTTAAGAAATTGTTCATTTTCATTTTGTTCATCATATAGATCCGCTCCTTTTCAAATGGTTGTTGCCCTGTTTCTGACTTAATTATATGAAATGTTGCGGAGAGTCACTATCGAATTAGCTTACAGGGAAATTACACTTTTGTAAGAAAAACGAATGAAAGTGTCATGATGAGAAGATTTGACATATGTTCATGTGATTCATTAAGTTAAAAGTAGAGGTGAGTGTATGGCTAATATTAAAGATATTGCAAAGATGGCTGGGGTTTCAGTTACGACTGTTTCGAGGGTATTAAATGATCATCCATATGTAAGTGAAGAAAAAAGGAAAGTTGTTTTAGAAATAGTTGAGAAATTGAATTACTCGCAAAATGCAAATGCTGTTCATTTATCAAAAGGGAAGACGAATATTGTTGGCGTGATTTTACCTTATATTAATCATCCGTCTTTTGATGCGATGGTGGGTGGAATGATGGAAGTTGCGTTAGCTCACAACTATCGAGTACTTCTTTGTCAAACGAACTACAATAAAAAAGAAGAAATGAAAAGTTTACATATGTTGAAAACAAAGCAACTAGACGGTCTTATCATTTGTTCTCGTGCTAATGAGTGGGAAACTATAGAGCCTTATGCAGCGTATGGGGCGGTTATTGCTTGTGAGGATAATGATATTGAAAGCATATCGAGTGTATATACAGATCATTTTAATGCCTTTCAATTAGGGATGAGCTACCTTATTGAAAAAGGTTATAAGAAGATTGGATATTGTACGGGAAGAAAGTTAGGGCCAAGTAGTAAGAAACGTTTTGATGCTTATAAACAACAGCTACAATTAATAGATGAAGAAGTGATGGAAGATCGGATTTTCACAGAATGCTTTACGTTAGAAGATGGTGTAAGAGTTGCACATCAATTCAAGGAGATGGAGAATCCTCCTGAAGCATTAATAGTGGCAGGAGATGAGGTCGCTATTGGGATCATGACAGAAGTTGAAAAATTAGGTATTAAAGTTCCAGAGGATTTAGCGATTATTGGTTTTGATAACCAACCGATTTCTCAAGTTTTACAACTGACAACCATTGACCAAAATTTAAAGGGAATAGGTAAGACGGCTTTTGAAATGTTTTACAGGCAAGTAAGTGATGAGAGTTCTAAACAAGAAAAGATGGAAATTCCATATAAACTTGTGGAACGTTCTACAGTTTAGTCATAATCCGTTATGTGTATAATCACATAACGGATTATTTTTTGAAATGTCTTTGACAGGAAACGCGTTTCATACTTTATAAAAGAGTTACACCGGTCTGTAATAATCCATGGATTCTTTTCAAGTGTTAAAACAATGAATAGAATTTGGAGGGATATGCATGAATGAGCTTTTATTAAGTATGAAAAAATATGTAGAGGATGACGAAAAGATTTTAGCGTTTGTCGTAGGGATATTTGAAAAGGATGACTTTACTTTATGTTATCAACATGGGATTTTTGTTGCCACTACTAGACGTCTTCTATTTTACGGGAAATTTCCGTGCTATCCTGCGATATTTGAAGAGTATTCGTATTTGCATATAGATGACATAGATTTCCATCCATATTTCGAATGTACTTGTAATCATGAAACCATTAGAGCTAAGTATATTCAGAGTGGGAATGTGGAGCGCTTTGTCCGTACAGTTAGAGCGAATATGAATAATTAATCACCCCTTTGTTTAAACATAATATCTTGGTCTTTGTGAGGGGAAATGCGGAATAAAAACAACTTCTAAACCTCTAGGAGATAGTGATACAATGTCAAATGGGGGGAGGTATGAACTATGGTTAATCAACGTATAAAGGAAATAACACTAATTACAATTGGTTCATTATTATTCGCAATTGGTATTAATTACTTTGCAATTCCAAACCGTTTATCAGAGGGTGGAATTATTGGTTTAACAGTTGTTACGTACTATTTATTTGATTGGTCACCGGGAATTGTGAATTTTGGTTTGAATGCAATTTTATTAGCTGTAGGTTATAAATTTTTTGATAAGAAAACGATGGTTTACACAATTATAGGTATTGTGGAAACATCTTTGTTTTTATATGTTACAGAACATATCGAATATCAAGTAAATAGTGATACGTTACTAGCAGCTTTATTTGCTGGTGTATTTGTAGGTATCGGATTAGGCTGTATGTTCAAAGCTGGAGGTACATCAGGAGGATCGGCAATTTTAGCTCGACTAGCAAATCAATATTTAGGTTGGAGCGTTGGTAAAGGTGTACTTATTATTGATATCGTTGTAATTGCTGGCTCTGTATTTATAATAGGACAAGAAAAGGCAATGTATACACTTGTAGCTGTATTTGTCGGAGCGAAAGTAATTGATTTCATCGTGGAAGGTATGGATACAAAAACAGCTGTTACGATTATTTCGAATCAACCAGACTTAATTCGAGAGACTATTACGAAAAACATGACGCGCGGTGTCACTGTATTAGAAGGACGCGGCGGATATACTGGTAAAAATAAAGAAGTTTTATATATCGTTATTAATAAACAAGAGCTTGTTAAGTTAAAGCAAGTTATTAGTAGAGTTGATGAAGATGCCTTCGTTGTCATTCACGATGTGCGTGATGTACTTGGCGGTGGCTTTAAAGCAAGCTAAAAGGTGAACGAGAAAATTCGTTCATCTTTTTTTTATCCCGCATTAACGGGCAGTAGAACTCCCACCTCAAAATTCAGCTGGAGCAAAGAAGTTAGGTGGGAGATCAACTGCCCGTAAACGCCCGATTGGTGAGGGCTGATTAAAGTTTAACTTTATTCTTACAAAAATGTAAGGGTAATGTAATGGGATTGAATGGTAGATTAAATTCCTGCTCTTTAGAATGGATGTATAAGTATCCTGCAGAGGAGGAAGATCAGTATTATGAAGAAAAAAATAATTACTACTGTAATAGCTATGGTAGTGATAGTAGTAGTATTACTACCTACGAAACTTGGACCAGTTATTGATAAATATAATCCGCTTTATACGACGAAAGAATACTATACAATTGTGGATGCGATTGGTCAGCATGTCGGTGATGAATGGTATGAATATGAATTTATTGCATTTGATGAACGTGGAAGAGAACAAAAAATAAAGAAGACTGTTAAGCATATGTTAAAGAGAGATGAAGCATTAAAGGTGTACGCAAAAGGACGCTACGGCGAGGCAATTGAAGAAATTGAAGCTGTAAATATTCCTATTAATGCGAAGAGTAAACTTTTAACGATGAGATAGCGAATTATACCCCCACCTATTTTTTGTCGAAAATAAAAATACTAGGTAGGGGTATTTTAGGTTCGTGAAAAAACCTTAGTCCATATGGACTAAGGTTTTTCTTATTATATAAAGGGGAAGGGGGTACATTGTAGTAGCATGAGTGAAAGGTATAAGAAGAGTCGGCTACTAGCAATGTAATTTGGTTATGTGAGTATTCTTCTTATTTGGCTTACTTTCTAACTTTATTGTACGAAATATAGGTAAGGGAAACTATCGAATTACATTACACATAGCTTACAAACATGTAAGCCTTCTGTAATGTAATTCGATGGTTAAAATATAGTAAATTTCATATAGTGTAACTAGAAAGTCTCACTGTATCACTTTCTGTTTGTAATGTTAATGAAGAATGAAAAACCAACTAATTTTTAATAGCCCTCATCTCTATTTAGATGAGGCTCTTTTTCAAACCTTACAACATTGTAAGGTTTACGTAAGTTAATTCGATAGTAAATTTGTCATATTTTTTGCATAATAGATACAAATAGATAAAAAATAATTAGGGATATATTAAGAAGGGAGAAAACTGGGATGCGTAAAGAAGAAGTAGTGAAGTTTCCAATTAAAGATTTCTGTAGCTACTTTACTGTTGCCGTAGTATGCATTGGATTATTTGATATAATAACAAATTTAATTGTTAACTAATATAGATGATAAAACAAGAAGGAAGACCCTTTCTTGTTTTTTTTATGGGGGCATAAAGATGAAATTGATTGATAGTCATATACATGTTGATCAATATGAGAATGAAGAGAAAAGTAGATTATTTATAGATGTGGAAAACAGTAAAGAGATACAAGGGCTTATTGCAGTATCTATGAATTATCAATCATGTCTAGAAACTTTATCTTTAGCAAAGCGATATCCTTTTGTACATCCAGCAATAGGTTTTCATCCGGAGCAGCCGATTCATAAAGAGGAATGTGAGCAAATTTATAAATTAATTGAAGATCATGTAGAGGAAATTGTTGCGATTGGTGAAGTGGGCTTGCCATATTATTTAAGGAAAGAAGATGAAAATATTGCTATTGATCCATACATAGCGGTGTTAAAAAAGTTTGTGGAACTAGCTAGTAAATACGATTTACCAATTATATTGCATGCGGTTTACTTGAAGAATATAAAGTTTCGCGTGCACACTTTCATTGGTTTAAAGGAAGTGAAGAGACAATGAAACGGATGATGAGGAACGGTTATTATATTTCTATCACACCGGATGTTTTACATAAGGAGAAAATTAGAAAAATAGTTTCGTATTACCCGCTTGAATATATGATGGTAGAAACAGATGGGCCGTGGGAATTTCAGAAGGATACGATGACACATCCTTATATGATAAAAGATGTATTACAAGAAATTAGTATAATAAAAAAAATATCAGTAGAGAAAGTTACTGAGCAAATATATGCGAATACGGTGCGATTTTATAAAGTTAGTGAGTCATAAAAAAACACCAAGCATCTCGCTTGGTGTTTTTTTATGACTCTAATTTTTTCGCACGTCTTAATAATAAAAGAAAGACAATTATAATGAACCCAATTATAAGGAAGAACCCATATTGTTTTATATAATCAATTATGTCATTCGCACTTGTTGGTTTTTCAACGTGAATGCCTTCTTTATTAGTAGTAATATGAATATCTTTCATTTTTACTTCATTCATGTCTTTTTGTAAATCAATCCACTCTATGTTTGGAATACTTTCTAGTTCTTTTAATACTTCTTTTAATGGTTCAACGCCCAAGTAAGGATGATAAAATGCACCGATAATTCCATCAGATAGTTTAGTGATAGATAAAGCACGTTCTTTCATTTTTGCTATAGCTTGTGGCTTCCCTTCTTCAATAAAGCCAACAGTTTCAGGAATTAATTTCATCCCATGTAAAAATGACGGTGTACTTATATAAGCCGGTGAGTGCATTGATTTCCAAGTTGTATCGTTTAGTTGTATTTGTCCTACATAAGTTGAAAAATATTGTGATAGTATTTCATATCCTTTTTGAGACATTGTATAGTGCGGAGCTTCAAAGGCAACTGGATATAATTTAGCTTCTACAAGCTCTGTAATCCCTTTTTCAATATGATCTTTAATATATTTTTCTTCGAAGGCTTTCCCGTTTTTTACGTATTTATTATAGTCTTCTGTAGACTGAAAATCTTTTTTTGTTTTTGATTTTTCATGGTTTGGTTGGCGAATTGGTTGATCTGTTTTTACATCCCAAAATTCAAAACCTTCGCCAGTTTCACTATCATAAAACTGATGTGTGTAACCATGCATAACGATAGAGCCACCATTATCTTGCATAAAGTGTAAAACATCGATTAATTCAGAGTTATCCCTTAAATGTACTGTTTTTCCTGTGTCTGGATCTTTGTAAACAGGGATAACGGTAATCATATAAGGGAGCTTTTTCTCTTTTAGTAATTCAGCGATTTCTTTTAATTGCTTTACATCTACAGCTGGATGAACGTCTTCAAGGCGTAAATAAGCTGAAGTTTTATTTGTTTCAGGTTTTTGTCCGAAATAAGAAAATAACATTTCACCGACGTAATGAGACATCCAATCGAAAAGGTTTGGAGTTGCAACATAATAGGATGTTCCTTGCTGAATGATTAACGGATGAGTTCCATCAGCACTCAAGGCGTAAGCAAGAGTTGTTCCTTTTGTTTCAATTTTCTTCATTAAGCGTTCTTCATGTAATTCATTTTTTAACTGGTTAGTCGGATATTCTATGGTGTGAATTCGTATATCGGTTTCTTTCGAGGTAATGAAAGAAAAACGATTAGATAATTGTTCAACATTTTGTCCTAAAACTAATACGGGACCTGAGAAGTTTTCTAGAAATTGTTTTGCTGCAATAGAAAAATCTTCTTTTTTCTCTCCGATATAAACAATATGTGTATAAGAAGATGATTCAGTACTTTCCTTTACTTCCTTTAAGCTTTTTACTGTTATATCTTTTGTAAAGTGCCCTAACTGAGTATTAAGGATTTGTACATTGTTTGTAATTTTGTTGTCTTCTGTACTATACAAAACGAGTACTTTTGATTTTGATGATGTTTGTGCAGAGGTATGTATAGGAATGAGTAGTAAAATGCTGAAAAAGATTAGTAGAGTTCTTTTCATTTATTTATGCTCCTATTCTATATATAGAATTCAATTTACAATTATATACAAGAAATAAGTTATAGTCCATGTAAGTTACATTTTTGCACGTATTTACCATATGTTTTTTTCGCAAAATCGGTCTAAAGCATGATGATAATATGTATAGTAATTTGCTATGATTGAAAGGTAAGAGAATGATAGAGTGTTGGTAATTGTAAAAGAAAGGCTGAAAGGGGACAAATTTCAGCGGAGAAAGAGGTAGAGGTAGTGAAGAAATTCTTTGTAGGATTTTTAGTTGTTCTTGGAGTGTATTTATATTTCCAAGGAAAGTCTGAAGGAATGGGTAAGCTAATGAATGAGACAAGCTATGTTGATTCAGAAGAAGCAAAACAGATGAAACAAATCATTATAGAGGAAGCAAAGAAAGTAAACCTTCCGGAATGGATACCTCTTACAATTGCCGAACACGAAAGTAGGTTAAATCCAAGAAGTGTTGGAGATAACGGAACTTCATTCGGATTGTTTCAATTACACCGCGGTGGTGGGCTTGCGCCAGATCATTTAACTGATGAAGAGCTGAAAGATCCACGTACAAATGCGCAAATTGCAATGCCGCATTTAATGAAAGGTTATAAGCGCGGGGTGCAAAAAGGTTTGACTGATTTTGCATTACTGAAATATATAGCGAATACATCTGGATGGCCAGGGAATTTAGGACCAGAGTGGACGGATAACAATATGAAGTATAACATCGGATTAGAGGATGTATACTATCGAAATAAAGGTGTAATCAAAGAGTAGGTTTTCTATACCTACTCTGTTTTTTTATGAATAATTTCATCCTTTTCTTTCATGAAATACTGCGCTAGTTGTATTTTCACATCTTCTAGTTTTGTAGAAACTTGAGGTATTTTATATCCTACATACAACGGTGAAACGACAAACCTAGGAACAACTTTACAAATGATTTTTCCATTTAGATGATAGAAGAATAAGTTATAACTACTACATCCTTTATGGAAATCTGTCAGTATGTAACGTACAGTTTGCTGAATATAATTTGCCATTTCATCTATAAATGCAATATCTTCAATGACTATGTTAAATTCAGTAAAGCCAATAATAGGACGCTCTGAAATGTTGAGTTCAATGCGTTTATTTTTTTGAACAATTACCCCTTGGAAATTTGCTTCCTCAATATTTTCAAGATAGTCTACATGTTTCATTCCGATAATTTGCATATGTGCATGATGCAAACTTCCGCCTGAAAATGGACCATGATTTTTGTATAAAATCACAGAAGTGAATTCTTCATTTTCCTGTAAGTTTAACCAATGGAGAATAGAGAAGCGAATTAGTTTTCTCATATGTTCTTCTGTATATGTTGCGATATGGTCTTCGCAATTATCTGTTTCGATTAGCACGGTTTGAAAGGTATCCTGTAATGTAGGGAATTTATTTTTTAACCAAATAATAGAGCCCTCAGTTGCTAAAATATCCGTTAAATTTTCTCTGTCACAAAAAGGACATGCAGTGTTTCTGTTCCGAATACTTTCTGGTTTTTGTTTACCGATATCGTTTAAAAAATATAGTTGTTGTGTATCCATTTGTATTTATGCCCCTTTAAAATATATGTAAAATCCCGCTTAATACATTCGGGAAAAGGAGAAGGAAATCCTTTAAAGGGAATAGGGAAAAATAAAAGACAAGATATCCTCATTGCAATAGGGTACCTTGTCTTTTATTTTTTCTTTAATAGTGTGTATGGATAATATAGAGCATTTTCATTTTGTTTCTTTTTTCTATTTTTTATTGTGTATAAGGCAATTGCTGTACTTGCGATTACAATAATGGCTTTCTTCATATTCATATACCCCTTTTTATTGTTGGTTTAATTCTTGGCTAACTGCTTTCGCATCAACTAAAGCATGTAAGATCATTTTTACCATGTTCATCATAGTTCTTTCCTCCCTTTTATAGTTCGTTTAGTTCTTTTACAACTGCTTGTCCGTTCACTAATACCTCAAAGATTGCTTTTACGATTTCTTTCATCATGATTGTTTCCTCCTTGTTTTTGTCTCTCTTGTTTACATCTTTATTGTATAGGGAGGTATCTTTTCGTACTATCGCTTTCCATTACGTGAACATAACAGTTTTGTAAGATTTGATGTCACTTATTGAAATGTTTAGTCTATCTTTATTATTTTCAGAAAAATGACTATTCAAACATAAATCGGGGAAGTATAATAAAGAAGTAAGTATTAAATTCCGTACGAAAGGAGTGAATGAGATGAAATGTTCTTTAGCTACGCGCGCAAAATTTTTAGATTATATCTATATTTGTCGTGCGATTTTTCATGATGTAGTTGTTAACGGGATACGTATGCCCTTTTTTAACAATTGCATAGTAGCTATTGAACGATAGAAGTCTCTTCACCCATTTTTGATAAACGTGTGAAAAGGGAGCTATTTGGCTTCCTTTTTCTATGACAAAAACCATGGGGAATGTTTCTTTCCCATGGTTTTTTATATTGAAAGGAGTACGGAAAATGACAATTTGTAGTGTAAATAATGTAAAGAAATCTTTTGGTGGAAACATCATATTTGAAAATATATCGCTTGAAATAAAGAATGGAGAACGTATTGGATTAGTTGGTCGTAACGGTAGTGGGAAGACAACTATCTTTCAGCTTTTAACAGGAATTGAGGGTTTGGATGCAGGGGCTATTCATGTGAAGAAAGGTACGCGCATTGGTCATGTAGCGCAAATTCCAAAATTTAACAATGAAATGAATGTATATGATGTATTAAGCTCCGCGTTTAAAAAGGAAAAAGAGTTGGAGATAGAAATGCATGCTTTAGAAAAAAATATGGCGGAAGAACAGGAATCATCTGCTTTACAAAAATTGATGGAGAGATACGGAGTAATTCAAGAAAGGTACGCGTTTCTCGGTGGTTATGAAATAGAAGCGAATATTATGAAGGTAGCAAATGGTCTACAGGTGACGGAACTATTTCCAAGATCATTTATGGAGTTAAGTGGTGGAGAACAAACAAAAGTAAGCCTTGCGTATATGCTATTGCAGAAACCAGATCTACTTTTGTTAGATGAACCAACAAATCATTTGGACTTATTTGCAGTCGAGTGGTTAGAGCAATTTCTAAAAGAATATACAGGAACAGTTATGGTCATTTCGCATGATCGCTATTTCCTTGATGAAGTTGTAACGAAAATTTTTGATTTAGAAGATGGAGAAATTCACGTATATCATACGAACTATTCACAGTTTGTTGAGGAAAAGGAAGAAAGGCTGCTTCAAGAATTTCAAGCGTATCAAGAACAGCAAAAGAAAATAAAGAAAATGAAAGAAGCAATTAAGCGTCTACGTGAATGGGCAAATCAAGCGAATCCGCCGAATGAAGGATTGCATAAGAGAGCCAGAAATATGGAACGTGCATTAGAGCGCATAGAGAAACTAAAGAGACCCATTTTGGATAGAAAACAGATGGGACTTCAGTTTGAAGGGCAAGAGAGAAGCGGGAAAGATGTTGTTGTAATGAAAGAAGTGAGTAAAGGATTTGATGAACGATCTTTATTCGAGAAAGTAAATTTGCATATTCGTTTTCAGGAGCGCGCAGCTATCGTTGGACGTAATGGTACAGGAAAGACTACGTTATTAAAACTATTACTAAAAGAAATGCAGCAAGATGCTGGAGAAATTCGGATTGGTAGTAGTGTGAAAATCGGTTATTTATCGCAACATGCGTACGGGAATATGAAGAACAATGTATTGGAAGCTTTCAGAGATTGCGTGGCTGTAACAGAGGGAGAAGCAAGACATATATTAGCTCGTTTCTTATTTTATGGTCCAGCTGTTTTTAAGAAAGTAACACAACTTAGCGGTGGAGAAAAAATGAGGTTAAGGCTCGCGCAACTTATGTATCAAGATGTTAACTTTCTTATTTTAGATGAACCGACGAATCATCTTGATATTGAATCAAGGGAAGTTTTAGAGGAGGCCCTTGAACAATATAATGGGACGATTTTAGCTGTTTCACATGATCGTTATTTCTTAAATAAATTGTTTGAAAAGACATATTGGATTGATGAGCACAAATTATTTGAGTTTGCAGGGAACTATGCATGGGCTCGTCAAAAGTGGGAAGAAAAAATTGAGAAACAGGTAATAAAACAGAAGCAGCAACAGCAAGGGAATAAAGCGTTAGAAGTAATGCCTATAAAAAAGAAGAAGTCTAGGGATTTAGAGGCAGTTGAAAATGAGTTAATGCATATAGAAGAAGATATATATGCACTCGAATGTAAAATGGAAAATGTAGTTGATGTTGAAATGCTTGAACAATTATATGAAGAAAAAAAGAAAAAAGAGTTTTTACGAGCGGAGTTATATAATGAGTTAGAGAATATTGTGGAGTAAAGAAAATAGAATGAAAAAGAGCAAGTTGTTTCCTCATATTTTGGGAGAGAGCTTGCTCTTTTTAGTATAATGAAAGTAGAAAAATTGGTATAATTTTCTTATTGCTGTGATAAGAGAATACACTTTAGGTCACTAAAACGTGGGGAGAATTTTATGTTAGGATATGCGCGGATTGCTACAATCGTCATGATTTGCTTAGTTTACGCAAATCATGTTTCACGTGAAACAGAAAATTTACAAATTTTTGTCGGTATTGCACTTTTTATTTATATTGTGAATCATATTTTGCTTGTAAAAGCAAAAGGGAGTAGGAAACTTGTTTTTTATACCTTGCTCACAAACGGTATTGTCACAGCGTTATTAGGGTTTTTATTTCCCGAGACATGTTTGTATTTAATTATATTTGGAATTGATGCGGTAGGATTATTTATTCATGATTGGCGTAAAAGGATGACTTATTTTTTTATCGCTTTTTTCTTTCTTTGTTGGTTTATAAATATACTACATACGTATCAACATACAGAGAATCTGGAATTGGAGAGTAATGCAATTAACTTTATGTTTATCATTTTCAGTGCTTTAGCTGGAAACTTAATAAAAAAACTTACAGCTGCTCGGCAAATGGTAGATGAGCAATATGGGGAATTAGCATTATCTCATACTGCTTTAAAAGAAGCACATGAGCAATTACGTCTATATGCAAAAGAGGTAGAAGAATTGACAGCTGTTCGGGAGCGAAATGATATTGCCCGAGAAATTCATGATACTGTTGGTCATAATATGACGGCATTACTTGTTCAGTTACAATTGGCGGAGGTTTTATGGAAACAAAAATCGGACGCTACAGAAGAGGTTTTACATACATGCCATGGGTTAGCTAGAAAATCACTTCAAGAAGTGAGAGCTTCTGTGCATGCCTTAAAAGAGGAAAGTAAACTAGGGAACATAATAGAGAATATGCGTGAAATGTTACATGGATATTCTAAAGTGACGAAAGTACAAGTATCTTTTCAATTACAAGGAGATCCGGTTTTGATTCCGTTGTCACTACAGCCTACGTTGCTTCGTATTATGCAAGAGTCTTTAACGAATGCAAAACGTCACGGAAAAGCTAGTTTATGTGAAGTGAGTTTAGTTTGTTCAGTGGAACAAGTTAAGTTATGTATTTTGGATAATGGTATGGGAGTCAATGAAGTAAGCCCTGGATTTGGCTTACTTAATATGAAAGAACGTGTAGAGGAGCATGGTGGAATCATTCAATTTGAGAGTGAAATAGAAAAAGGTTTTCGCCTAAAAATCGAATTTCCACTCCGAGAAAAAACATGGGTAATAGGGGGAGCGTTATGATTCGAATTATGATTGTTGATGATCAATCACTGATTCGTGATGGATTGGCAATGATATTAAATTTACGTCCGGAACTGGAAGTGGTAGGGACGGCTAGTGATGGGGATGAAGTCGTACAAAAGGTGAAACAATTACAGCCTGAAATTATTTTGATGGATATTCGGATGCCTCGTATGAATGGTGTTGAAGGAACTCGTTTAGTTAGAGAAAAGTTTCCTTATATAAAGGTTCTTATGTTAACAACTTTTAGTGATAGTGAGCTTATTTTTGAGGCATTAGAGCAAGGAGCGAGTGGTTATTTATTGAAGGATATGGAGACAGATGCAATCGCGCAAGCAATTTTAACGGTGCATAGTGGCGGGGTTGTGCTTCCTCAGGATATAACAGCACAAATTATAGAGGAATTAAAAAAGACGAAAGTGGCAGTAGAGTGTAACCCACCAGAACAACTAAAACAATTAACTGAGCGAGAAGTAGATGTTTTAAGAGCAATTGGACTGGGGTTAAATAATAAAGAGATTGCCGAAAAGCTATTTATTACAGAGGGAACTGTTAAGAATCATGTTTCTAATTTGATTAGTAAGCTAGAACTGAGAGATCGAACACAAGCAGCAATATACGCAGTAAGGTATGGCGTCACGATGTACACATGACTTTTGGCATATATAAGTGTGAAAAAGCAGCAGAATTTGCTGCTTTTTTATTTTGTATTTCTATCTTAAGGGTGATGGAGAGAAGAAGAAATTTTTCTACACTGAAAGTGTAGATGAATACAAAGGGGCTGAATCAATATGTTAGTCATAGATCATATTACGAAATCATTTGGCAAGAAGGAAATCGTAAAGAATGTTTCTTTTGAAGTGAAAAAAGGTGAAACATTTGGATTGCTTGGACCAAACGGAGCGGGGAAATCAACGACGATATCAATGATTTGCGGGTTAATTCCATACGATAGTGGTGATATAAAAGTTGGTGGGAAATCTGTAAAAAAGTATCCATTAGAAGCGAAAAAGAAAATCGGTATTGTCCCGCAAGACATTGCGCTGTATCCGACACTTTCAGCAAAGGAAAATTTAATCTTCTGGGGAAAGATGTACGGTTTAAATGGAAAAGTTGCAAAAGAGCGGGCAGAGGAAGTGTTAGCTTACGTCGGTTTACAGGACCGGGGGAAGGATAAAATTGAAACATTTTCAGGTGGAATGAAAAGGCGTATTAATATTGGTGCAGCACTTATGCACGAACCAGAGTTATTAATTATGGATGAACCGACAGTCGGGATTGATCCGCAATCGAGAAATCATATTTTAGAGACTGTTAAAAAGTTAAATGAAAAAGGTATGACGGTCATTTATACGAGTCATTACATGGAAGAAGTTGAGTATTTATGTGAGCGAATTGCCATCGTTGATCATGGAAAGGTAATTGCACTAGGAACGAAAAGAGAGCTATGTAATCGTCTAACAGATGGGTTTATGGTGAAATTGCAATTAAATCGCTACAGTACGGAACTGCTACAAAAGTTGAAGGCACTACCTGTTGTTGAGCGGATTATTTTTGACGAAGATAGTAGCACGATTGATATTGGACTAAATGGTGGCGAGGCAATTGGCATAGTTGTTTCAGAAGTTGTTGAAAACAAAGCTCAAATTTTAAAACTGGAAGTAAAAGAACCGAATTTAGAGGCACTTTTTTTACAATTAACAGGACGTTCACTTCGTGATTAAGGGGGTTAGTACGAGATGAGAAGTTTCATTATTGCATGGAAAGATTTAAAAATCCGTTTAATTGATCGGCGCGGATTTATGATGATGTTAATTATGCCACTTGTATTAACGGCTATTTTAGGTTCAGCATTAAGTAATGTATTTGAGAGTGGTGGACTACCGAAAACAGTAATTGGCTATTATCAAGAGGGAACGGATGAGTTTGCAGATGTCTTTCAAAAAGATGTATTGCAATCTAAAGAAATAAAAGATGATGTGAAAGTAAAGGTAGTTAACTCTCGGGAAGAGCTTGAAGATATGTTAAAGGAAAAGAAAATAGATGTAGGAATTGTCATCCAAAATAAATGGAGCGAACAAGTACAAGATGGAAAATTAAAAGAACCAAAGGT
Source organism: Bacillus cereus group sp. BfR-BA-01523 (assembly GCF_022662615.1). Lineage (NCBI taxonomy): Bacteria > Bacillati > Bacillota > Bacilli > Caryophanales > Bacillaceae > Bacillus > Bacillus cereus group sp. BfR-BA-01523. Next base: position 12,005 of record NZ_JAKUDX010000017.1, on the reverse strand, counting down.
GCTTATAGACCCATCAAAAGATATACAAGCAAAAATTGCTGAGTCAATGATCCGCTCTTTTTCAGAACGTGTTCAAACAGTCGCAGTATCTACTAAAAGTGTTGTAACAGAATTAGCAAAATCTCAGCAGAGTGATGTAGCACAAGTTGCAAAAGAGGTAAGTGGAAGTCTACAGACGATAGCAACTGCAAGTGTGGGTAACATCCAAAAAGGAACGGTAGGCAAAAAAACAGTTGCAGCGATGCAATATTATGCAGCAGCAATGTTAGTCATGTTTTTACTATATAACATAACAGTAGGTGCAAAGTCAGTTGTAACAGAGCAACGAACTGAAACGTTGGCGCGTTTGTTCAGTACACCGACGAGCTCATTTTCAATTTTATTCGGGAAGTTTTTAGGTACATTACTATTTGCCTGTATACAATTTGGAATATTTATAGTTGCTACACGCTTTATGTTTCATGTGGAATGGGGCGAAGATGTGTCTCAAATAGTAGTGTTGGGAATTTCTTATGCAATTTGTGTTTCTGGTTTATCTATGTTAATCGCCGCTTTTATTCGTGAGGAAAAAACGGCAGATTTAATGGGGGGAATCGGTATTCAAATACTAGCTATATTAGGAGGATCAATGTTACCGATTTACGTATTTCCCGATACACTTCAAACAGTTGCAAATATTGCTCCGAATAAATGGGCACTTAAGAGCTTTTTAAATATTATGTCGGGAACATCTTGGGATGTGCTATTCCCTGTCATTTTAAGTTTATGTAGTGCAGGAATTATCTCCGTTATGATTGGAACGTTACGTTTACGTACGAGATAGGAGGGGAAATGATGAAGAAAGTTTGGGCGCTTTGTTGGCTAGAATTAAAACAAATTTTAATTAAGCCACAAAGTTATATACTCATGTTTGGAATGCCTATTATTTTTACACTCATATTCGGTGGACTTTTAGGCGGAAGTGGGAATGAGAAAGTAAATATTAGTTTAGTAGATAAAGATGGTTCTGTATTATCCGGCAAGTATTATGAGGAAATAAAGAGAAGTGATTTAATTTCTATAGAAAAGGTAACGTATAGGGAAGGGACACAGAGGATCGAAGATAAGAAAGCATCTGGTATAATCATCATTCCGAAAGATTTTCAAAAGAGTATGCTAGATGGAAAAGTAGAAAATATCCAATTTCAAGCCAGTGCTGATTTTACGGGTGGAACTTCTGTAGAGCAAGTATTAGCAAGTGCATTAAAAAAGATGGAGATAGAAGTTAGTGCAGCAAGAGATTTTGAGAAGAAAAGTAACACTTCGTGGGAAACGATGTATGAAACAATTTATACAAAAATAGATCCTGTTTCGATTCAAAAAGAATTGATTTTACACGATGATCAAAAGTTAAATAACGTTACAGGGCGAGCGGCAGGTTTTTCAATTCTATTCGTCATGATTGTCATGTTAAGTGCGACGGGAACTATTTTGAAAGCTAGACAACTTGGTGTTTGGTCTCGTTTATTAGGGGCACCAGTTTCAAAAGTTCAAATACTAGCAGGATATATCCTTTCCTTCTTTTTAATAGGGTGGATTCAATTTGGTATTTTAATGATATTAACGCATTCATTATTTGATGTGCAGTGGGGAAATTTATTAGGGGTTATTACACTCGTTTCAGTATTGCTATTAGCGGTTATTGGTCTAGCTTTATTATTGGCAAGTATCGTGAAAACAACAGAACAGCAGTCCGCACTAGGGAATATCGTTGTAATTTCAACGTGTATGATTGGTGGTCTTTATTGGCCAATTGAAATTGAGCCTTCATGGATGCAAGCGGCGGCAAATTTTGTTCCGCAAACGTGGGCGATGCGTGGCTTTACTGAGTTAATTGTAAGGGGAGGTACATTAGCTGATATAGGAGGATATATTGGTATACTCATTTTATTTGCAGGAGTATTTTTCGTAATTGGTTTAACAAGAATACGTTATGACTGAAAAAAGAAAGCAGAGTTACAGCTTTACGCGCTGAACTCTGCTTTCTTTTTGTGTGGTATCTTCCCTTGTTGAAATTATAATAGCGATCCCGAGCATAATAAAAAAAGCTAAAAAGAGGACGAACTTTGGGAAGAAAGGGAATAGTAATAACGCCCCGACTATTATGATTGTTAATAATACATAGTGCAGGACATATTGGAATAGGTTGTCCATATTTTCGCCCCCTTCTTGGTAGTTAATTGTTATTATTCTATGCGGGACTATTAGGTAATAGAAGGTGTTTTTTATTTTTTGAAAGACATCAATTAGCAAGGATTGACATAACTAGTGAAAAGGAATAATCTTGAAATTAATTCATACTATTTTTATAGGTAAAGTAAAGATAGTTACAGAATGGGCGTTATGTTACCACTTAATAAAAAAACAGGAAAGTAAGGGTGAGAATTATGCGAAAGGTTTTTAAAGGGTTACTTTTTACGTTTCTTAGTACATCGGTTTTATTAGCAGGATGTGCTCAAGAAGAGACAAGTACAAATGAAGCAACAAAGATGCCGAAAGTAAAAGATGAGTTTATTAAAGCGAGTGACAAAGCAAAAAGTCCAGCAAAGGCAAAAGAAAGAAAGGATACCTTTGTAGTGGGAATGCCGAGCCCTGGCGGGATATTCCTTCCGCATTTTATGGAAAATGGGTGGGATGGTAATATAACACAAGCTATCTTTGCTCCTCTCGTTGGATTGGATAAGGAGGGGAAACCAATTCCAATTCTAGCGAAGAAATGGGATATTTCGGAGGATCAGCTTACATATACGTTTCATTTGAAAGATGATTTAAAGTTTAGTGATAGTTCACCGTTAACAGCGGATGACGTAGCATTTACATTAACTTTACTACATGATCCAACTTATAGTGGTGCAACGGACATAAGCCAAACAGCAATAAAGGGTGGGCAAGCATATAAAGAAGGAAAGGCTACATCTATTGAGGGGATTCAAGTCATCGATCCGAAAACAATTACGATTACAACTGAAAAGGTAAATGCCCAAACATTATCGTTAATTGGTAGAGAAGTTATATCAAAAGCTTATTACGGTAAAGAATATAAGCAAGGGAATTTAGAGTATTTAAAAGAGTTATATGGAAAACCGATGGGAGCAGGAGCTTATAAACTAGATAAATATATTCCAGGTCAAGAAGTTCGTTTTGTAGCAAATGAAAATTATTTTGAAGGTAAGCCGAAGATTGAGCACTTTATTTATAAAATTACAAAAGGTGATACGAAGCTGCAACAATTTCAAGCGGGCGAAGTAGATTATGATGGCTTCACGACAAATGCGGAGACGATTGAACAATTAAAAGAGTTAGGCTTTGCTAATGTTAATGTGTATACGGGAAGTTCATACGGTTACATTAAAATGAATTATAAGAAGTCATACTTTAAAGATAAACGTGTACGCCAAGCGTTTATTTATGGATTAGAGCGTCAAAAGGTCATTGATACATATTTCCAAGGATACGCTTCACTCGTTAATGTACCAATTACACCAGTTTCGTGGGCGTATACAGAAGAAGGAATCAATAAATACGAATATAATTTAGAAAAGGCGAAGAAATTGCTCGATGAAGCTGGGTGGAAAGCTGGATCAGATGGTATTCGTGAAAAAGATGGCCAAAAATTGAAGGTAAGTTATTTTGCTTCTTCTGCAAGTAAAATCAATGATGTGATGATCCCCGTTATGAAGGAGGATTATAAAAAGATTGGGGTAGATTTCAATCCTGAATACATGGACTTTAATACGATGATTTCCAAGGTAATTAAAGGAGATTATGATTTAGCGATGGTCTCCACACCGATGATTGATGATCCGAGCGGAACAATTGAGGAGTTTGTTTCGACAAGTAAGCGTAATTATGATGGATATCATAATCCGAAAGTAGATGAATTAGCTAAGCAGGCATTAGAAACATTGGATATTGAAAAACGAAAAGAGATCTATAAAAAACTATATCAAGAGTTAAGTGAAGATCCACCTGTTATTTTCTTAAACAATAGTAAAGTCGTGTCTGCACATAATGCACGAATTCAAGGGTTACAAGAAGATAATTATAATGGTATTTTGTTAAGTTTACCTAAATTGAATATTGCTCAATAATTTTTGGGGAATTATCGAAATATTTATATAGAAATAATTGACAAAATATACTGAAAGATATAAGCTAATAACCATAAAGTCTACCGGAAAGGTCGGAATAAGATTGTTACCCCTCAAAAACAACTATTTTTTTATAACCAAAACCGACTTTTCCGATTGGCTATAAAATGTTGCTGTGGGAGGCATACATTAGGCAAGCAGTTCATAAGGTGTAATTATTAAAAAAAAGTTAGGGTGGGGACAATGAAGAAAAAGACAAAAAAATGGGCTGGTGTATTTTCGGTATTACTGAGTAGTTCGCTTGTGTTATCTGCTTGTGGGGGACAGGAGGATACGGCTTCTACAGAACCAGTAAAACAGCAAGATTTAAAAAATATAAAAATTGAAAATATTGCTGCGACAGATAAGACGAAAGTACCAGATAAAGCGAAGAATAGAAAAGATACGTTAGTAGTTGGCATTAGTAAACCAGGCGGCGTATTTTTACCATATTTCCAACAAAATGGTTGGGATGGAAACGTCACTTCAGTTATTTTTGCATCCCTTGTATCTACAGATAAACAAGGAAAACCAACTCCAGAATTAGCTGAGAAGTGGGATATTTCCTCTGATCAGTTAACATATACATTCCATTTACGTAAAGATTTGAAATTTAGCGATGGTTCACCATTAACAGCAGATGATGTAGCGTTCACATTGACGCTTTTACATGATAAGGCATATGAGGGTGACAAAGACATTTCTCAATATGCTGTTAAAGGTGGTAAAGAATATAAAGAAGGAAAAGCAACTTCTATTGAAGGAATTCAAGTTGTTGATCCACAGACAATTAAAATTACAACTGAAAAAGTTAATTCACAGGCACTAACAGCCTTAGGTGGAGAGGTATTATCAAAAGCTTATTATGGAAAAGATTACAAACAAAATACAAGCTTAGATTACTTAAAAGCGTTATATGAAAAACCGATAGCTGCGGGTCCATATAAATTTGAAAAGTATATCCCAGGGCAAGAAGTGCGATTTGTAGCAAATGAAAATTATTATGCGGGTAAACCAAAAATTCCAAACTTCATTTATAAAATTACTTCTGGTGATACGAAGCTTCAATTATTCCAAACAGGTGAGGTTGACTACACTGGCCTAGGTACTGGTGACGAAGTTCTTGAACAGGCTAAGGCTTTAGAATTTGCAAATATCCAAATCGAAACAGCAGCGTCATTTAGCTATATTTATATGAATAATAATAAGCCGTACTTAAAGGATAAAAAGGTTCGTCAAGCACTTATTTACGGATTAGATCGTAAAAAATATGTTGATACAGCATTGAAAGGATACGGTACGGTAGCTAATGTACCAATTCATCCAACTTCTTGGGCTTATACGGAAGAAGGAGTTAATAAATATGAATACGACAAAGAAAAAGCGAAAAAATTATTAGATGAAGCAGGATGGAAAGTTGGTTCGGATGGAATTCGTGAAAAAGAGGGTCAAAAATTAAAGCTTTCTTATTTCGGCCCAAGTTCGGCTAAAGATAGCGATTTATTAATTCCGATTGCAAAAGAGAATTATAAAGAAATAGGTGTAGAATTTAACCCTGAATTTATGGACTTTAATACTATGCTTTCGAAGGTAAACAAAGGTGATTATGATTTAGCTTCTGTTTCGACACCAATTACAAGTGATCCGAGTGAAACAGCTGGTGAATATTTGTCGGGTGTCAATGAGAAGAGTCTTGGTTATAAAAATGCAAAAGTAGATGAGTTAATTCAAAAGGGTATTGAAACGGTAGATATTGAAAAACGTAAACCAATCTATAAAGAACTGTATAAAGAATTAAGTGATGATCCACCAGTAATTCTATTAAACTATCGTAGAACAATTACTGGTTATAACGGGAATATAAAAGGAATTGACCCTGAAAAATACAATAGTATTAGTGCAAACTTACCAGCTCTATCTATCGAAAAATAACGAGAAGAATGTATAAGTAGAAGACATTTTTTCATTCGGCAAGTAGTGTGCCGCTTTGAAAAAATGTTCTTCTATTTTAAGCATAAGATTGGAGAGAAAAAGGGTGAAAACATATATCATTCGTAGGCTGTTACAAATGATTCCTACACTGTTGGGGACATCGATTATTATCTTCTTCCTGTTCGCACTTCTTCCAGGAGATTATATTGATTCAAACCCGAAGATTACACCGGAAAGAGCAGCTGAACTTAGGGAATTGTATGGATTGAATAAACCAATTGTTGAGCGATATTTTCACTGGCTAGGTAATGCATTGCAGGGGGACTTTGGTTTTTCTCTTCAATATCAAGAATCTGTAACGTCATTATTAAATAAATTTATATGGAATTCGTTTATTGTTGCGATTATTGCATTGTTCTTTATTTGGCTAATTGCACTTATTATCGGTGTATTTTCAGCGACAAAGCAACATTCTTTATTCGATAAGCTTGTAACAATTGGTGTATTTGCAGCGATGTCATTTCCTTCATTCTTTATCGGTTTGTTTTTAATTAAAGTGTTTGCGGTTGACTTTAAGCTGTTACCGATAGGCGGGATGATTGATGTTGGGAGTAATTCAACTGGGCTTGCTTACGGAATAGAAGTTGCAAAGCATATGGTTTTACCCGTATTTATTTTAACTCTTCTTGGAGTTGGCTCATTAACTCGTTATTTTAGAACGAGTATGTTAGAGGTTGTACGGCAAGATTACATTCGAACGGCTAGAGCAAAAGGTTTAAAGGAGAAGACCGTTATTTATAAACATGCATTAAAAAATGCAATTTTGCCGGCTATTACATTGCTTGCATTTGAATTACCAGGGTTGTTTTCAGGGGCAATTATTATAGAACAAATTTTCAACTGGCCAGGTATCGGTAATATTCAATTAGAAGCATTAAATTTTCGTGATTATACGGTATTAATGGCATTTACGATGTTTCTTTCGTGTTTGACAATTGTTTCAAACTTTTTAGCGGATATTGTATATGCAGTTGTTGATCCACGTATTCGGTTGAAGTAAGGGGGGGAAAGAGATGGAAACTGTTACAGCAACTACGGAAAAAAAAGAAAAAAAGAAAAGAAGGAATGAATCATCGCCGTGGAGGCAAGCTTTTAAAAGGATAAAGAAAAATAAAATGGCACTTATAGGATTTTACGCATTAGTTTTTATGTTTTTATTTTGTTTTATTGGTCCATTCTTTTCACCGTATGCATCAGGAAAAATACAAGTTACGCTAATTAACAAACCACCTAGTTTTTCTCATTGGCTTGGCACAGATCAATTAGGAAGAGACATTTTAACGAGGCTTATGCAAGCAGGACGGATTTCATTAACAATTGGCTTAGCCTCAATGGTGTTATCCGTTATACTAGGTGCTTTATTAGGAGCGATTGCAGGTTTCTACCGTGGTATCGTCGATAATATTATAATGCGTCTTGCGGATATTTTAATGTCGATGCCAGGATTACCGTTACTTATTATAATGGGAGCTATTTTATCAGAATGGAAAGTACCATCTGATTATCGTCTTTATGTCATTATGATCATTTTAAGTTTAGTAGGTTGGCCAGGACTTGCACGCCTCGTACGAGGTCAAATTTTATCGCTGCGAGAACAATCGTTTATGCAAGCTGCTGATGTACTCGGGATAAACGATTACCGGAAAATTGTATATCATTTAATCCCAAATGTTCTGCCGATATTAATTGTTGTATCCACATTAGGTGTTGCAGGTTCTATTTTAGGAGAGTCTGCACTAAGTTACCTAGGACTTGGCGTTGTCCCGCCTACACCATCGTGGGGAAATATGATTAGTGCAGCAAACTCATTAATCGATTTCCAAAAGCGTCCGTGGTTATGGATTCCGCCTGGTTTTGCAATCTTTATAACAGTTGTATCAATTAATTTACTTGGCGATGCACTTCGTGATGCATTAGATCCAAAGATGAAGCGGTAGGTGAGGAAGCATGAGTAAAGCAGTAGTAGAGCTAAAGGATTTACAAACACACTTTCAGACGGAAGAAGGTACAGTAAAGGCTGTCAATCATGTTAGCTTTTCAGTTCGAGAAGGTGAAACAGTTTGTGTAGTAGGCGAATCAGGTTGCGGGAAAAGTGTAACGGCTTTATCTATTATGGGACTTATTGCTGAATCTGGCGGCATCGTTGGTGGTGATATTCTTTATGAAGGAAAAAGTCTTTTAGGAATGAAAGAGAAAGAACTTCGTAGTTTAAGAGGAAATGATATCGCGATGATTTTCCAGGAACCGATGACATCGCTTAATCCGGTCTTTACTGTTGGAGAGCAAATTGTTGAGACGTTAAGAGAGCATGAACTACTTAGCAAAAACGAAGCATACAAAAAAGCAATTGAATTAATTCGTAAAGTTGGTATTGCTCGTGCTGATGAAATTGTCCATTCTTATCCGCACGAATTAAGCGGTGGTATGTTACAACGTATTATGATTGCTATTGCACTTAGTTGTAATCCAAAGTTATTAATTGCAGATGAACCGACAACAGCTCTGGACGTTACGATTCAAGCGCAAATATTAGATTTACTAAGGCAAGTAAAAGAGGAATTTAAAACATCGATTTTATTAATTACACATGATCTAGGTGTTGTAGCAGAAATGGCCGATTATGTTGTCGTTATGTATGGTGGAAAAGTTATTGAAGAGGCACCGGTACTAGAGATATTTCAAAATCCGAAACATCCATATACGCAAGGGTTGCTAAAATCAAAACCAGTAATGGGGAAACGAACAGATAAACTTTATTCTATTCCAGGGCAAGTTCCAAATTTAGTTGGCTTAGATGAGTTTTGCTACTTTAGTGGTCGCTGTGAACATTGCATGGAAATATGCAAAAATGAAGCGCCAAATCTTAATGTGCATGACGAGGATCATAAAGTAGCTTGTTGGTTATATGAGGAGCGTGCTGGGCAATGAGTGAACCATTATTAGAAGTGAAGAACTTAAAAACGTATTTTCCGATTAAGGGCGGCGTATTTAGTAGAACGATTGGACATGTGAAAGCGGTAGATGGGGTAAGCTTTACAATTGATAAAGGAGAAGTGTTTGGCCTTGTAGGAGAGTCTGGAAGTGGGAAAACGACGATAGGAAAAACAATTCTCCGTCTCGTTCAAAAAACAGAAGGTGAAGTGAAATTTAAAGGTCAAGATGTTCATGCTTTATCAAAAGAAGAGCTGAGAAAGCATCGTCCTAATATGCAGCTCGTCTTTCAAGATCCATTTAGCTCATTAAATCCAAGAATGAGAATTGGAGAAGCGCTTGGTGAGCCAATGTTGGCTCACGGACTAGCGACGAAAGAAAATGTCCGTGCAAAGGTGATAGAAGTATTGGAGTTATGTGGTTTAGCGCCGTATCATATTGACCGGTACCCTCATGAGTTTTCCGGTGGGCAACGTCAACGTATCGTTATTGCAAGGGCAATGGTATTAGATCCAGAATTTATTGTGGCTGATGAGCCTGTTGCGGCATTAGATGTATCTATTCAAGCGCAAATCATTAATTTGTTTAGTGAATTACAGGATAAAAAGGGATTATCCTATTTATTCATTTCACATGATTTAAGTGTTGTGGAGCACTTATGTACGAAAATTGGAATTATGTATTTAGGAACTATTGTGGAAACAGCATCACGTGATGAGTTATTTGCGAATCCGCTTCATCCATATACAAAAGCATTGTTATCAGCAGTGCCAATACCGGATCCAACGGTTAAGCGAGAACGGATTATTCTAGAAGGGGATATTCCAAGTCCTGCAAATCCACCATCAGGTTGCCGTTTTCATACACGTTGCCCCGTTGCTACAGATATTTGTAAAACGAATGTACCAGAATTCCGTAATGTGGGTGAAGATCATTTTGTTGCTTGTCATCATGTGTAAAAGAAAAGGACTCTTTCAAAATGTGAAAGAGTCCTTTTTTTACCTCGCATTAACGGGCAGTAAGACTCCCACCTGAAAATTCGACACATGCGGGGAAGTTAGGTGGGAGATTAACTGCCCGTAAAAGCCCGATTGGTTCAACTAATAATCAGAGGAACCCCGCCTCTGATTAAAGTTGAACTTTATTTACTAGATGAAGTTTGTTTTAATACAAATTGCTCAATTGCATGAGCAACACCGTTTTCATTATTTGTTAATGTTACAACGTCACATAGTTTTTTGACATCTTCTTCGGCATTTCCCATTGCAACTGATAAGCCAGCTACTTGTAACATTGGCACATCATTAAAGTTATCGCCGATTGCAACAGTATCTTCAATTGGTATATTGAAATAAGCTGCCATTTCTTGCAAACCATTGCCTTTATGGCCATGCTTATCCATAATTTCTACATTAGTAGGAGCTGATGCCGTAACTGAAATATCCGTATCTTCTTGTAAAGTTTGCAATAGCTGCGAACGATGAGCAGCATTAAATGTCAAAATAAAGAATTTAGATATTTCTAATTCTGGATTATTTACGACATCTTCGATTTTTTGGAAATCAGTAATTAAGTTTGATTTCTTTTGTTTTTCTGTAATTCTTTCAAGTTCCTCAAGTGTAACATCTAGTGTATGCTTGTTTTCTTCGAATGCCTGCATAACTTGATCTTGCCATGTATAAGGAGAGTAAACCCCTTTATTTGTGTACAACTTATATGGAAAACCTTCAGATTCTAGTAATTTTGCAAGCTTGTATACTTTATCATTTTGTAAACAACGCGAGTTAATTACTTTTCCGTCTACATAAACAATTGCCCCATTGCTTGCTCCAACTGGAAGAGATAGTTTATATTCTTCCAATAATTTCAAAGCATCCTCTTTCGCGCGGCCAGAACAAATCATTACAATATGACCAGCCTCTTTTGCGGTTTGGATAGCTTGTAAGTTCTCTTTGGAGATTTCAAGATTAGATGATAGTAGTGTACCATCCATATCTAGTGCGATTAATTTCAAAATGACCACCTCTTTGTTTCCATTATACATAGTTATATAGAGGAAACATATAAACTTATCTTGGAAAGATAGTATTTTATCCCGCATTAATTTCTAGTAAAAGTGCGATTGGTGAGGGGAATAATTAGTAGGGAATGGAACTCTCGTTGATTAAAGTTTCACTTTGGTTTTTAACAAAATAGAGATGAATAATATTATATTTCGCTTTATGACCTTAATGTTACACTAGTGTTACAAATATGATTGTAGTAGAAAACGCATTAAAACAAGGTTTTTGAGTGTTAATTTAAAAAAACGTAAAAAAAGTGTAATAAAATTTACGTAATTATATTGCAACGTAATAATAGTTATGTTACATTAGTGTTACAAACGTTACGTAATTAATTTCAATGTAACGTTAACATGAAAACTATGAACTAATCATTTCTTAGTAATTACATATAGATAACTTATAAAAAAGGAGAATGAATGATATGAACAACGAGCAAGTATTAAACGTAACAAAAGGTGACTTCTTAGGATCAGCAAGCGGAGCAGTAGTATTAACAGCATTAATCGTATTTCTATCAAGCGTATTAGTATAATAGAAGTTTTGTAACAAAAATAAGAGAAGGGAGAATGAAAATTATGAACAACGAGCAAGTATTACAAGTAACAAAAGGTGACTTCGTAGGATCAGCAAGTGGAGCGGTAGTATTAACAGCATTAATCGTATTTCTATCAAGCGTATTAGTATAATAGAAGTTTTGTAACAAAAGATAAATGAAGGGAGAATGAAAGATATGAAAGAGCAAGTATTACAAGTAACAAAAGGTGACTTCGTAGGATCAGCAAGTGGAGCGGTAGTATTAACAGCATTAATCGTATTTCTATCAAGCGTATTAGTATAATAGAAGTTT
>NZ_JAKUDX010000016.1:0-74880 GCF_022662615.1 Bacillus cereus group sp. BfR-BA-01523 | reverse complement strand
CATTTTGTTGTTTGTTTCCATAAATGTCTTTCTTGTATACTACTTTCCCTGATGCATTTTGTACTTTAATACTCGCATATGTTTCATTAAAATAATGATGTGGTACGCCTGCTTTTAAGTCAATTTGCATTTCTTCTGTCGCCTTATTGAAATTGATTTTAGCAAATTCGAAATCACTAATCCCTTTTAGTGACCATGCAAATTGGCTTCCTTCTAAAATATTATTTTCATTAGGCACATCTGGTTTAATTGGATTAGAATCCGTACCCTTCCAAATCTCTGCTGTTAAAGTTGGATACCCTAATACAGCCACTTTTTGAATGGTATCGTTATTTGGACGTAATCCCCACTTCTCAAAGAAAGGTATCAAATTTTGTTTGGCTACTTTTGATGCCGAAATCATAAATAATTGTTTTTTATTTTCATCAGTTTGTGGAAGTTCACTTGAAGACATGTCTCTATACAATTGATGCAATTTAGGATAGAAGTCCTCTCCATATGCTAACTGTAGTTGCCAAAGCATAACAAGCTTAACAAAAACATCACTAACTTCGTCATAATTTTTATTAGGTTGTTCTAAGTATTGAAATGCCTTAGTATAAGCGCCCTCCTGTTGCAATCTAAAAGATTGATTAGATGTAAATGCTTTTTCTACAGAAAGGCTGTAAATATTATTTTGTACTTCTGTCATATTATAAAACTTCCAAGGTGATTGCTGTCTCAAATGCCCTGCCTCATGCCAAGGACCCCAGCCATCTTTTATAAATTTATTAATATCTAACACGTATTGGATTGCATCTCCTACATATGCGGTTCGATAAGAAGTTGCATACATATAATAATCGGGAGAATGATTTTCTTCTACGTAATGAATATAATGTTTATCTACTTGTTCCTCGGATAAACCAGCTACTTTGTCTTGAATTCGAGTAGCTTCATCCATCTTTTTTAAGAGTTGTACAGGATCTGTATTAGAACCTAACAAATATTTCTTAACACGTGCAGGGCTGGCCGTAATTAATACACGTTCTCCTTTTAACTCCACTGCATGTGCATTGGGATATTGGTCCAGCATGTTTATTAAATCTTGTTTCGTATGCTTTCCTAGTTCAAAAAAAGGAGTAGTCGTTCCACCTGTTGTGACTGTTGTTCGAATGGTACCACCTTGTTGTTTATTATAAAAATAAATCATCCCCCCATTTGGAGATTGGATTGTGTTTATACCAGGTTTTAATGTAAATGATTTTATTTTAGAATCTTCTCTCCAAGAAGCATCATACGAATACGTTCCAATGTATGCTTGAATATTTTGATTTCCTTCTACATTAATCGTTATTTGTTCATTTGGCTTTGCATATAAACCAGTGGGTTCATATGGACTAAATGCCATACTTTTTCTTTCCTGTTGTTTCAGTACCTCAACATCCCCTTTTCCTGGGACTGTATATATTCTGTTTTCTGATTTAACTGACTTTTCCTCTTGCAGTGATGTCGATATTTTTTTTTGCTGCTTTGTTTCCTCTGCAAAGACATCTGATGAAGAAACCATTCCAGTCGTAAGCATAGTTACTGTAGCGGTAGCTGCAAGTATTTTTCTAGTTTTATATTTTGAGTTATTCCCCATATTATCTCCCTCATTTTCCCTTAGTACATTTAAGGATTATTATTTTATTTATTACGTTTTTACACCAAAAATTTTTTACGCTATTTATGTTGTATCTAATACTCTATTTTTTCTCATAATAGTCTCCTTTTCTTTATTTCTAATTGTTTATAAATGTTATTTGATGACACATAAAATAACAACTTTACGATAAACTCATCAATAACAACCTATTATGTTTTGATTTAGTATTCTTAACTTCCATCTAATTGTATAAAAGTATTCAATTAGGAAAATAAGAATATAAAGCTCACTAATCATAGATTAGGTTTTATGGAAAAATTCATAAAAATCATTCACCTTGAAAATTCAAGCTTGTATAACTACTTTCTACATATAGGATGGAATTATAAAAATATTTCAATAAAATAAAAGACAGAGGCCTGATGATACCTCCGTCTTTTCAATTTATAAAGAACAAAAAATCATTTTATAACTGTATAAATGCCCTTGCAACAAATACTGTATTCCGCTATTTTTTTGAAGAAACAGGATCCATTTTTAATGTTTTTATCCCTTCTTTTAATGTAAACGCATCCACTCTCAATGTTTTCCAACTATCTTTCGCTGCATTCAAATTAGGTTTTAGGAATTTGAATTTATTTTGATCCGCTTTTTGGGATGCTTTATCAATATGACTAAGCACTCCCGAATATTGAGAATCTAAATCATGCCATTGTGCAGACATATAGGTAAGTGCATTAATAGCCGATCCAATCGCATTGTGCATTTCATTAATATTATTATACGCAACACCAACTACACGATTTAATGTTACTTTATAATCTATAGTCTGACGTAATTGTGCTAACAACGGCTCTAACGTACCTAAATTATTTCTTGCTACCCCTATCATTACACCACCAGCAATCCACGTAGGAATTGAGGGAATTGATACAGTTATTATTCCATCTGATTCTACTTGTTTAAAATGTCTTACTTGCTCTAAAACTTCATTTAGGCGCTTTTCATCTTCATCAATTCCAGATGCTTGGTTTTTCAGAATCGAATGCAAAATATCTTTATGACCTGCAAATGCTCGGACATCTTCTCCAATACTATCTCTTAACTTAGCTAGTTCTTGTATTAAATTCTGTGTATATGCTTGATTTTGTTTAATCTCACCTTGTAAATCTGTCATGCCTTCTTTTAATGTGTCTGCATCCCCTTCATTAATCGCTTCTACTAATGTTTCATAATAATTGTCGAATTTAGTATCATACTCTACAATCCCCGTCAGTGTATCTAAAAGTTGTTTTTTTATGTGTGAATCCCATTTCGTAGCATGCTCTCTTGCATTCTTTTGATCTTGTAGAATTTGACTAGGTAGATTTGTATATCCTTTAATGTCAATGCCTTCAAAGTTAACATCTGGGTTTTTAATTAACAAATAAGAGTAATCATTCATGGATTTTGCAAATACCCCAGCATCTTGCAAAGCTTTTTTCATCTTTTCGCTGTTTACAGAAAGAGATATATCTTCGGTACTAGTTTGTTCCATTTTACTTTCACTTGCGAAGGCTGCCACTGGAGAAACTACAGTAGTTGTTGTCAGAGTTAAAAACGTCGATACAGCAAGTAGTTTATAAGGAAAGTTTTTATTCATTTTAATTCCTCCTATACATATATATTGATTTTTAATTTGTTTTTTCTTGTTTAAAAGCAATGTCTTTTGAAATGAATTCTGCATCCTTATGAATATCATTCCAACTTTGTTTTGCAGCCTTTAAATCATCAGGTATTAAAGAAAGTTTATGTTCTTGCATTTGGTCGATATTATCATATAGATCTTTATAATTCGCTCCCATCGTATTCCATTGTTGCTGAATACTTGTTAGAGACATAATTGCTTGATCAACTGTTTGATACAAATATGTTAAAGTGTCTTTTGTATTAATAAGTGAAATAACTGCTTGGTTAGCTAAATCAGCTTTCATACTTAATTCTCCAATTTTATTCGAAATTTCATTATAGGAGTTCATATGATTAGATGCCTCAACACCAGCTGCTGTTCCTAAACCGATACCAGCTGCCCCTAGAGCTGTTAGACCACCAACAACAGCTGGTGTCGCTGTGCCACCGGTCACAACAATTACTACCGCTCCTGCAATCGTTCCAATAACTAAAATAGCTGCTCCTAATCCACCACCAATTGACCAGGCTAATACATTATCAAAATGTGCTTTCTGCGTAGAACGTAAATTCTCAATTTCGGCCTGAAGTTGTGGGACTAGTGCTTGTTTTCCCGCTAATATAGCCGTTAATCCCCCTTGTCCATCTGGACCTCCAACATTATTTTTAAAATCTACAGTATTTGTATACAACTTTGTTTTGAAAGCTTCTAACATCTTAATAACTTCCGTAACTTCATTTGAATTTGTATGAATTGTACCGATTAAATCCCCTATTCCTTCTTTGAGGCCCGCCTTATCTTTCTTTTTTACAGTATCTACTAGTGTGTCGTAATAATTTTGAAATTGTTCATCATAATTTACAATATTACGTGCTGTCTTTTGAATGTTTGGCTTCGCTGTATCTAGCCAGTAATTTGCATTGATTCGTGACAGTTCCTGATTCAGGTGAATGTTTTTGATTAATTCTCCCCCTCCTGAACCTAAATCAATGTTGGATAAATTTACATTCGGTTGCTTAATCATTGTTTTTGCGTACAAATCCATTACAAGAATATGAGAGCCTGTTTCAGCCAACACTTTCTTTAACCCTTCAGGTCCTAACGCATAATTTTCTATTTTCTGTTCTTGTGCTGTCTGTTCTTGTGCAAGTGCGTGAATAGTACTACCATTCGTAGCAGTTATAACCGTTGCTAAAGTGGCCAAAGTTATGACCTTAAATGGAAATTTCATTATTTGATTCTCCTCCTTATTTTCAATTGAGTTATTATCTTTTTATTAAACCTAAATTCTTAATATTAAAATTTGTAAACTTGTTCTTCGAGTTGATTTGTTACATTTTTTAGTCGTCTTAATGTATCTTTTTGAGACTGAGTGTTACTAGTATCAACTTCAGTCAATAATTTTGTAATACTATTATTTATTAGATTCAAATCCTCTTTATAACGTTTCATTAGCTCAATTTCTCCATCTACTTGATTAGCAAATGTATGCAAATCATTTTGCATGAAAAGAATCATTGATTTTTGTAAATCTGCTACTGTTAATTTAGTTGTTAAGTCATATAATTTCTGATTTTGTTTCTCTAAATCATTTAAATATACTCTTTGCTCTGCTGTTAGTTTATTAATTTCGGCAAAGGTACTATATGTTTTTTTAATTTTTTCAGGATCAATCACTTTCATAAGATCATACTCTTTCGTTTTTGTAACTGCAGCTGCAGCAATTTCACCTTTTTTACTTTTCTCTATCGCTTCACGTGCTTCTTTTTTGGCAGCTTCAATTTCTATAGCTGATTTTCCCTTTTCTGTTGCTTCCTGCTCTGCTTTCTTCTCTGCTTCTACAATAGTATTATTTATTTCTTTTCCTTTGTTATACGCTACTACCGCTGTTTGAGCAGCCGGTTCAATGATATCTTTTGATAGGCTATAAATCTCTTGGAATACCTTTAGCCCTTGTTCATTTAAAGCTCCTGGTAATAATGCTATTTGCTCTAAATCATTTTGAATTGATTTTTTTGTATTTAGCATTTCATTTTTTAACTTGTCTATTTTTCCTGTTCCCTCTGAACTAAGTACACTCTGTGCTTTTACCACATCTGTATCAAGATTTTTCAGTTTCTTATCTACCTGTAGTTTAAGATCTGTTAACTCATTAATCTGACGTTGCACGTTTTCTTTGTTTGTTATAG
This sequence comes from Bacillus cereus group sp. BfR-BA-01523, assembly GCF_022662615.1. Classification (NCBI taxonomy): domain Bacteria; kingdom Bacillati; phylum Bacillota; class Bacilli; order Caryophanales; family Bacillaceae; genus Bacillus; species Bacillus cereus group sp. BfR-BA-01523. The sequence goes on along the minus strand of NZ_JAKUDX010000016.1, from coordinate 69,395 downwards.
TCATATCTTGAAGAACTTCCAGTCTATCTATAAACCCTTCTTTATCTTCCTTATTATCTGCAAATCCTTTTAATGTTGGATAATAGCTATTAAATTTGGTTGCAAATCCTTTACTTTTTGAATTTAGTAGAATTAATTTTGGATATAGTTCTGATGACCACTCTTTCATATCTTGTTTAATTAGAAATTGAGTTGTATTTAAAGATGGAACTTCTTCAAGTTGCACATTCGGACTTGCTAAGGCTCCATCTATAAAGGTTTGTGTTAATTTGGAGTGTGCACCTATTTTTCGTAATGCTGAGGAAATATCTATATTATCTTGTTTCGTTTCTGCCTGAACGATTGGCATTGCGAGAGTATTGATAGGAATAGTCGCTCCAGTAACGATTGATGTTATTAAAAATCCTGTCATAATTTTATTCTTCATTCCGTACACCTCTTCACTATTGTTTTTTACAGTTTTAATCGTAAATTTTGTACAACCTAACGTTAGGATTTCATCACACACACTTGAGGATAGAAATTTTTTCGATAGAGTAATCGTATCTCGTTTTTTATTTATTTTTGATAGAATATAAGGACCTTACTTCCCCCTCATTTTAAACACTATGTTTTTCATAAGTAAACCTGAAAATCACATTGATTAAATTTAATTTTTCAGATATTTATTATTCGAATTTAAAAATATTATATTTAAAAAAGTTAAATACAAATTTCATTTCATAAAGTGAAATAATTATACTATGATAATTAAACATAAAAATTCTTTGATTCCCTTAAATCTATATGAATCCCTTACTTAAAAATGATTTCAATATAATTTAATAGTGATTAACACATATGTGTCTTTTATATGGATATGTAAAATTACATATCCATATAGGAGTATCTAGCTTAACTACTCCAAAATATTATTATCGTATACATAATAATCATATTGCTACGAACACCACAGGAGAAAATTTCCCTCATGCACTTTAGGGGATAAATTGTCCATGAAATAATAATTTTCGCTTATATACTTACTACTCATTATAGGAATACAAAAAAGCGATTCTTTTCACAGTAAAAAGAATCGCTTTCTAGGTTCCTATGTTCAATTACATTACATAAAGAATTGAGAAATTATCATTTAAGAGCCTTAACTATAACTTCAGCTGCATCTGCAATTAATTTATTATCATAGGTAGCTTCTTTCTCATCTTTACTAGATAAGATCGCAATGATAATAGGTGCCCTGTTCGGTGGCCAAACGATAGCAATATCATTTCGTGTCCCATAACTTCCAGCTCCTGATTTATCTCCAACTACCCAATCAGTTGGTACGCCTGCACGAATAAGTTTGTCTCCTGTAGCATTTCCTTTCATCCACTCTGTAAGAATTTTACGTTTATCAGCTGGAAGTGCATTTCCGACCGTAAAAGCCTTAAGATTGGTAGCAATGGCTTTCGCTGTACTAGTGTCACGAATGTCTCCTGGAGTAGCTTCGTTTAACTCTGGCTCAAAGCGATCAGCCATAGTAACCCGATCACCCATCTGTCTAAGTGCTTTTTCATATCCTTTAGGTCCGCCTATTTTATTAAATAAAATGTTCCCGGCGGTATTATCACTGGAACGAACAGCCGCCTCTGCAATTTCCCCAAGTTTCATGCCTGTATCTACATGTTTCTCTGTAATGGGTGAATATTCAACTAAGTCGTCTTTCGTATAAGTGATAACTTCATTTAATTTATCAATTGAGTTTTGCTGTAGCAATACTCCTGCCGCTAATGCCTTGTAGGTTGATGCAAAGGCAAATCTTTCGTTAGGTCGATAAGCAATTGTTCGATTTGTGCCAGTATCAATAGCATACACACCTAATCGAGCATCAAATTTTTTCTCAAGTTGAGAGAATTCTTTATACGTCGCATGATTTTTATGTTTAACTGGTCCGGTCTTTTCTTTCGCTTCAACTTGCAATGCCCCTCCTGTAAAAGCTTCTAGGCTTGTAAGACTTAAACCTAATATACCAACACATAAACCTATTTTTAACATCCTCTTATTTTTCAAAATCATCATTCCTTTCAAATTTTCAATACTGAAAACAAGTAGTAAATTCAATACACTGTATCCTATTTGAAAACCTGTTTTTATACGTACACATAATAGACCATCTAAGAAACAAGTTTGTTCCATAAATTTAAAACCTTTTTAACTAGTAGCCAAGATATTAACAAAAGTAAGAGATAGCAACTATGATAGCCGCTATCTCTTATTTCAAATCTTCCTTTTTCTTTAACTTATAAAGGCTTTTATATAAACAGGGTCTCTTCCCCTGAGAAAAGTGCACAAATTTTACTAATTTTGATTCGAACTATCTATACTAGTAGCTTCACCATGTATACGTTGCTTTTTTAAATCAAAGTATACATCTAAAATTTCCTTTCCAATTATAGAATTAATTCCATTTTTATCATCATGAAGCCATGGGACTACTACAGAAAATGCTACTTCTGGATTATCATATGGAGCATATCCAACTAATGTTAAGTTATAACATTCCATACGTTCTCCTTTTGCATTTCTACCAATTGGATCATCTCCACCATATACAGTTTGAGCTGTCCCTGTCTTTCCTGCTGGTTTATATGGCGCATTTTTGAAATACTTCACGCCAGTTCCATCACCTTCTTGGAATACCCATCTAAAGCCTTCTTTTATCCGATCAATATGTTCTTTCTTCATATCAACTCGATTTAATACGACAGGCTCTATAGAGCGTATAACTTTACCGACCTCTTCTTCTTTTATTGATTGCTCTCGTATTTCTTGTACAATTTGGGGTTGCATTCTATATCCACCATTTGCAATAGTTGAAATATATTGTGCCAATTGCAATGGCGTATACGTATCATACTGACCGATAGAAAAATCTAGTAAAAACCCAGGTTGACTATCTACTTTTCTCGTTTGCCCAATTATTTCATTCGGTAAATCAATACCTGTTGGGACACCTAGACCAAATTGTTTAAAATAATAACGCATTTTATCAAATGCTTCTTGTTTAATATCCAATGAACCATTCGGTACGTAATTAACTCCCGCAATTTTTAAAGCTGTCTGGAACATGTATACATTCGAAGATACTTGTAAAGCTCGTAAATCATTAATATTACCAAATCCGGATACATTCCATGATTTCTTGGCTTGTGTACCTTTAAATTTCATCGGTGCATCATAAAATTGATCTCCTGGCTGTATTGCCCCTGTCTCATATCCAGTTAATAACGTTGCGCCTTTTACAGCTGATCCTAGCTCATACGAAGTTGTCATGTTACCTAATGCCAAATCCTCAATCTCTATTTTCCCTTCTTTTTCTACAATCTTTTTGCCTGCCATAGATAAAATCTGTCCGTTATTTGGATTTGTCATGACGACAAACGCTCGGTCCAACAATGGCTCTGAACTCTTAAAAGCTCTCAAATTTTTCTCTATACTTTCTTCCACTTTCTTTTGTAATTCCATATCAATCGTTAATGTTAAACTACTACCACTTTTTCCTTTAGAGATTATTTCTGTGTTTATAATGTTTCCTGATTTATCAGTAATGTTTTTCACTTCTTCTTTTGTGCCGTGTAATACATCTTCATATCGTTGTTCAATATAACTTTTTCCTACACGATCATTACGGTTATATCCACGTACCAAATAAGAATCTAAGTTTTCTTTCGGTAATCCTTCTTCACTACTTGTAATATTACCTAACACGGAACGAAATAAATTACCATTTACATAATTACGTTCCCAATCAACTGTTGTATCTACTCCTGGAAACTCCGCAAGTTTTTCACTTATCCGCGCATATTCTTGATCTGTCACATCTTTTTTTATAATTTGTGGTGTCAGTTGATAACCTGAACTCATTTTACTTTTAATAGCTAACACCTTTAAATCTTGTGCTGTTAATTCTGCCAATTCTACTTCTGTAACGCGACTTCGTCTTAAGTCTTGAATTTTTTTGTCTAGTTCTTTTCCCTCTATTCCCTTTTCTTTAAACTTTCCTATGTCGTTTTTAGTAATCTTTGATTCCGCACGTTTCGTATTCAATTGCATCCAGAAATCTTTTTTATCGATATCGGTTAATTTATTTATATCTTGCTCAGGCATTTCAAGTACCTTCGCCAAGTCTTTTGCTGTTTTTAAAATATCTTCACTCGTAATCCCCTTCACCCTTGTATACGTAATTGTGCGAAGAGATTTATTATTAACGACCGTTTTCCCTTCTCGATCTAGAATCTGTCCACGTGGAACTGGTATACTAGTTGTTTCATTTTGACTGTTTTCCACTTGGTTCTTATAAGCCTCTCCCTCAACGATTTGTACTTTTCCTAGCTGCATAATAATAGCTGAGAATAGTACAAATATGCAGAGGAACATTATATTCAATCGAATAGATATATATGTCTTCTGTTTCTTTACTTTTTGTTCTTTCATAAATCCTCCATATAATCCTTCAGGAAATCCTCACTAATACTTAGTAAATAAATATACTAAAAGCGTTCCCTATATATTAGAAACCACTATTCAGTTATAATAGTTTCTTATCTTTTTTGTTAAATCCTTGTAAGCATCCATTCCTTTTGGTTTAGCCGTGTAATTGATAAATCTCCCTTCCTGTTTTTTCTCTATTTTTTTGTCGCCTGCATTAGAAATGCTAAACTGTATAATGACTCATATTAAACTTACACATAGACTTACTATTAACATGTACTTTTTTTCATACTGATTGTTCCTTTCTTCATGCTGTAATACTTAATAGACAACCTAAGTAATAAAGTTGTTCCACATTTACAAAAAAAATAATTAACTATAAGATGGAATAGGCTACATAAGGGAGGGTTATATGTTACATACGAAAAGATGGAGATTTTTTGCGGTTCTTTCTATTGTAAGTGTGATTTTACTAATTTTATTAAAAATCAACTTCATTTCAATTACTATCGCAACTTCTTCAGCTGAAAGAGGAAAAATTCTGGATCAAAATGGTGTAATACTAGCTACAAATAAGAAAGTTAAGTCTCTATATTGCACTTCTAATGATGAAAAACTATCGAATAAAGATACATCAAACACATTAGCTTTTTTCAATCAATTTTCAAACGAGTTTCAACATGACATTTCTACAGAGGACATAAAATCTCAATTACAACAATCCTGTAATAAGCAGACTATGAATGAAATATCCTTATACTCTGATATAAATGAAAATGAAATTTCATTCATAAACAAGAATAAACCTAAAAATGTAGTGATCGAAGACGAATTCATTCGATATTATCCAAAGAACGAAATTGCTTCACAAGTAATTGGGTATGTAGAAAATGACCTTAATTCTAAGTATGGACCTGTTGGTAAAAGTGGGATTGAGTTTCAATATGAAAATGATTTAAAAGGAAAACCCGGAAAAACTCTGATTTTTAAAATGAATAATAAAAAGTTCTTATGGAACATTCAAAAAGTACAAAAAGGAAAAGATGTCCGGCTAGCTTTAGATTCTAAATTGCAGCAAAAAACAGAGGAAGCACTAAGATCTCAAATTAAGAAAGTACCTGATGTTAATGCTGGTTACGTTGTGGTAACCGATGTGAAAACTGGCGCAATTTTAACTATGGCCAACTCAGCAGTGTTTGATCCAAATACATTATATGAACAAGTATCATCTAAAAAAGAAAACATCAAATCACTTTCGCAAAATAAAGCAATTCAAAAATTAAAGTATGGTGAATCTTATGTAAATATGGCCTCTACTATAAAGCCACTTAGTATTTTAATTGGATTAAACGAAAAACTTTTTCAACCTGAAGATACTTATTTAGATAAAGGTACTTTTCAGTATGATAATCAAAATAACATTACGAATGCACCTGGAACGCCAACAGGTGAGATTACACCGAGGCAGGCTATCATTAATTCATCTAACACATTTATGACAGCCAAAGTAGCTCTACCCTTATTCAACCAAAATAATGGGAATATAGAAAAAGTTGCACATATATGGACAGAGTATTTAAAGCAATTTGGCCTTCGTTCTAAAACCGGGGTTGATTTACCTTTTGAAGAAGACGGGCAATATGAATTTCATCCAACAAACAAGTTTGAAAATGGTATCTCCGCCTTATTAAATGCCTCTTGGGGAGGAAATGAAGTACACACTCCTCTTCAACTTGCTCAATATGCAGCAACTTTAGCAAGTAAAGGTGATAAATATAAACCTCAAATCGTAAGTGCTATTATTGATCAAAATGGTAAGGAAACAAAGAAATTCAAACCAATTATAGAAAGTTCAAATCATTATCCAATGGACTTTTGGAATGTCGTGCAAGGTGGAATGAGTCAAAATATAGAGGAAATTAAAAACTTACCCTTCCATGTCGCAGGTAAAACAGGCATAACAGGTGCTCCGAATGAGCAAGAAAGAATGATAAACCATTCTCTTTTCATTGCATATGCTCCTACCGAAGATCCACGAATTGCCGTTTCTGTCGTTATTCCTGGTAGTAATTCAGAAAAAAACATTGCTGCTCTCGTTACATCAGAAATTTTAGAGTACTGGAATACTCTTCAATAAGAGAATAAAAACATAGAGGAAGGTTCATTAAAGTGAACCTTCCTCTTTACCATATAGAATCTATATTCGTTATTTTCCATTTACCTTCATGATCCTTTTCGAACATGAAAGAATATTTAATATCAGTTAAAACATACTCTTTTTGTACATATCCAGTATTACCGCTAATTGTCGATACTTTTATATATCCATTATTCTGCACTTTTTCTGGAATCCAAGCTTTTACCATTTCATTAGATACTTCATATAAAACTTGTGATTCTCGCTTTGGTTCAGCTAAAATTTTCGTTTTATTTCCAGTAACAGTTGCATATATATAATGCGCTTGCTTTGGTTCGTTACTTTCTGTCAATCCACTTGGTACTTTGTATGCTCGCTTTGTATCATTTGTAAATGCTCCCCCCATTGTAAGAGCAATTTGCAACTCATGAAAAATATCTTCATCAAATTTCAATTCATCCTTCTTATAACTCTTCCCTTTAAATAGAACTTCATCATTTAACGCTCTATACAGGTCATTTTCATTTTTTGAATTTGTACTTCGATATAACTCATTCATAAATTGTTTTAATGATGGATCTTGAGCAGACTCATCTTTTGTTTTAGGCTTAATTTGAGTACTACTTTGTACCGGTGATTTATTATCATCAAGCCAAGGTTGTTGAACAATAAAAAATAACATTGTACAAACCAAAACAACTACAATAGGCAATGCTTTTTTACGAAATGGTCTCTTGTATGGTACAGAGTCTATTTCACTATTTTGGTATATCGATTGCTTTATTTTATAAATAAATGCTTCTTCATCTTTACGACGCTCCATTGGTCCATTTTTTAATTTGCTATACCAATCAGGATTTTTTTTACTGTTCATCACTTCTACCCTCCCCTATTAATTTTGAAACTTTACTTCTTGCTCTGCTTAACCTAGATTTGACTGTTCCAATGGATACACCTAATGTTTCAGCCATTTCTTCATAAGATAATTCATATTTCGCGTCCAATATTAGTATTTCGCGGTGTTTTTTAGGTAGTTTTAATACAACATCCCACACATCATTCATTTCCTCTTGATTAAAAAATTCTTGTTCTGCCGATGGAGATTGCTTATCGTCACTAAAAAATCCCACTAAAGATATCCTTTTAAAATAAGAGGATTTCAAATAGTTTATTGCCGTATTTCTTGTAATTTTTAATATCCACGTTTTAATAGATGACTCCTTTCGAAACGAATTCCAATGTTTAAAAACCTTAATAAATACATCTTGTGTGATGTCATCTGATAAGTGTGGATCTTTCGTAATAATAAATGAATAATTCCATACATCTTGCCAATAGTCTTTTATAACATAGTCAAGCTCATCATGATTACATTTTTCAATAAACTTCTGTTCCATTTCCACACCTCAAACTTATTTGAATAAACATAAAGCTGCCCTCACTTTTAATATGGTTTCAATATATAGACATGATACAAGTTTCATTTGTTCCATTGTTTATCTTTTTTTCGACAGATGATATTTCTTAAAAAAATGTAATAAAAAAGACCAGGATAAATTCTTAAAATCATCCTGGTTTTTCTGTATTAAATATATTTTCATTATTTTTTTATAATAGAAACCGCATCTAATACATCCACTTGACTCTCCATAGTTTTAGTGAGTTTTTTCCATTCAGTTTCTGCTTGTGCAGCTTTAACATCATCTGAGTTGTATGGTCTATCTTCTCCATACGATTTATTGAAATGTAGGATTTCCATTGATGTTTCATTTACAGGAATCTGATTGAAAGTTGCATTATCAACAATTACAATCAATTCCTCGTAATTTGGATTACGATAGTGACCGAACCAAGTATCACTAGCATACTGGACATCTATTTTCTTTTCATTAATTGTTAATTCCTTGATTTTTTTATTTTTCTTACTAGCTAGTAAGACAGCTTTACCTTTTGGAGCTGAAGGTACTGACTTAATTGGGTCTGAACTCCATACTTCATCATCATTATCTGACTCTCTTAATACACCTAACCCAACCATTTTTTTCGCTGTTTTTTGATCCATCATTAATACTTGTTTACCATCAATTTCTGCTTGCTTCACTTTATACAAAGTGTTGGTCTTAATTTCACTTTTATGTTGATTTACTATTCCTTTTAATGATTGTTCTCCTCCAATTAATAAAGCGGCATTCCTTGGTTCCTCTTTCTTCCCAAAAGAACAAGCTCCTAACATAGAAATAGATACAATCCCTGCCACGCACACTTTCATTACTTTTTTCATTTCTTTTTCTCCTCTTTGCTTGTTTTATCAATACGTTACATGATTTTTTTATATAACCGTTGTAAATAACGCCAACGGACAGTGAAAAAGTACACACTTTGAATGGATATAAAGGCTAGTATAATTAAAATCGAAATCTTTAAAACAGAGTAGTCAATTAGCTGTTGCAAGGCTATAAAAGCGACCCCGCTATGAATAATCGCTATAATGATAGGCAAGAAGAACATTAGTATAAGCTGTCGTGTTACGATTTTCTTTAGTTCTTTTCTACTTAGACCGACCTTTGCAATCATTTCGTATTGTTGTTGTTCTCTTTCTAAATCTGCATATAGCCTGAAATATAATAGGCTGGCTGCAAACGTAAAGAATACAATACCTACTAAAACACTGACGATAAGTAAAATGCCGTTCTCTTGTTTCGAAGAAATCCATTCAGAATACAACGCTTTAAAATAATAATGTGCTTGCCCCGAATTATGATTACCCATTGTTTCTTCTAATTTTTTTGTAACCACTCTTGATTTCTCCCAATTTTCCACGACAAAACCATATTGACTTTTCATTACGTAAGAATCATCTTCCGTCTTTCTGTTAGGGATTTTATCGTACAGAGAATCCGAAACAACAATAATGGCTCCAATTGAATTTGGGAGAACTATATGTGGGACCGCCTTCTTGACCCGGAGGGACATTTCTAAGTTTTCCTGTACTACATCTATTTTTTCAGGTATATCTTTTCCTCTTGCATACTTTTCTTTTTGCGAAATGATTGAGGGTACTATGGTCGCTTCTTGATCGTTATCCATCTTTTCCATTTCATATCCGAAAATTTTTGCAAACTTGTTATACTCTGATACTTTGATTAGCACTAAATTATTTTCCGTGAATTTAGGATTCGTAACCGCTACCTGATAAGAGAAATTTGAGCGAGTAAGTTGTTTTTTCATTTCTGTAATGTGCTCTTCTTCTTGTGCATTTTCTCCTAACGAAGTATAGGTAAATGCAAATGGGTTGGTCATTTCGGTTAATCCCTTATTTCCCATTGCTAGGCATGTACCAATCCCTGTGAAGGCCACAGCGGAAACAATCGCTAGCATAAAGAACATAGTTGCATTATCCTTCATACGATAGGCCAATTCAGATATAGTAAGAAGGTTTGTTTTATTAAAAAACAAAGTGTCTTTTTTCTTTAAGACACGTATTACATACACGCTCAACTGTGAAAATAGAAAATATGTCCCTATCACTACAAAGACTACCCCTCCAAGTAAGTAAGGCATAATGAAGTTTCTTTCTAGTACGAAATAGAACACACATCCATACCCTAACCCAATTAATAATACGGAAAGGAATGCTAATGATTTTGATGCCTTTGGCTCTGGTTTTGGCTTTTCCTCTGATTTCATCAAATCAATTAACTTGTTTGCTTTTACCATTTTAGAAGTAAACAACGAAATGACTAGAAACAGAATCAAAAATGCGCCAGTTGTCGTAAAGACAGCTTTTATAGGAACGTAAAAAGGAAGACCCTTATCAATCGCTAATATATTTTCACTTGCCAATAAATTGAGCTTTGAAAATATTAAACCAATTAAGATACCAAATGTAATTGAAGCGACTCCAATTAACATATTTTCTAAAAAAATTAATTTATTTAACTGCGCCGGTGTCATACCATGCATGATTAAAATTCCAAATTCTTTTTTTCTTGTTTTTAAAAAAGAACTCACCGAATATAAAAGAAAGAAGAATGAAAATACAAAAATGAGATATTGAGAGATTTGCATCCCCATTGTTCCTAAAAGGCTCATTGTTTTACTTGTGGAGGCTAGTTCTCCTTGTAAATCAGGATGAAAAAGTAAGAGTGAATATGTAAAAAAAACCATAACTGAAAATGAGCTACTTAGAAAGTGTGCAGCATAAGTCCGCTTACTTCGAATGATATTATTAAAAGCGAATCTTTGAAAAGTCATGCTTACGACCTCCTAGTAATGCAAGTACATCTATAATTTTTTGATAAAACATTTGTTGGTTTTCTCCGTTATAAATTTCGTTATATAATTTTCCATCTTTAATAAATACAACGCGATCACAAAAACTTGCAGCCACTGGATCGTGCGTAACAAGCATCATTGTTGCATCTTGTTCTTTATTTAATCGTTTTAATAACTCCATTACATCATTAGCCGCTTTTGAATCTAAGTTTCCTGTCGGCTCATCTGCAAGTAATAATTTAGGTTTATGAATTAGAGCACGTGCAATTGCTGTTCTTTGTGCTTGTCCGCCCGATATTTCATATGTTCGTTTATTTAATATATCTTGAATGCCTAATTTTTCTGCAATACCTTCTACACGCTGATTCATATCCTCAACTTTAGTACCATCTAACGTCAGAGGAAGAACAATATTTTCTTTTACAGTTAATGTTGTAAGAAGATTGAATGCTTGAAACACAAAACCTAATTCACGTCTTCGAAATAATGCCAGTTCATTTTGAGATAATTGATATGGATTTTCTCCATTAATCAATATTTCTCCTGATGTGGGAGAATCAATAGTAGAAACCATGTTCAACAAAGTAGTTTTTCCACTTCCTGATGGTCCCATTATTCCTACAAACTCCCCTTTTTTCACACTCAAATTAATGTCGGCGAGCGCTTCATAAGATACCTTTCCTGTATAGATTTTACTCAGTTCACAGACCTTTAATATTTCCATATCGTTTTGCTCCTTTTTATCTTTTAATAACCTAAGTTTATCTAAGCGTCCCTTCTTCTCATATCGATTAACCTTTCATATATCTAACAGGTCTGTAATATTTCTGAAAAATCAAACTAAACACCGTTCTAACGATTTGCATAAGGGAAAATAATACAGATTGTTGTTCCTTTTCCTACTTCCGACTTTATTTCAATATCATGTTCCAATCTTTTTATAATATTTTTCACAAGATATAATCCCATCCCAGTAGATTCCTTAAATTTCCGACCATTTATTCCCGTATAAAATGGGCGGAATACTCTCGGGAGGTCTTCTTTTGGAATTCCTACACCATGATCGTGTATTTCAAGGATTACTGAGCGCTCTTCTTCTAATGTAGTAATAGTAACGTTTTTTCTACTTCCTGCTGAATACTTAATGGCATTGGATATCACTTGATGAATAACAAACCGAAGCCACTTTCTATCGGTTTCTACCATAATAGTTTGTTTTACTTTTACTTCTGGATAAACATAGCTACGGATAAACAGACGTTTATTTTCACGGATTACTTCTTGAACGATTTCCTGTAACGAAACTCTTTCCACATAAAAATCTTGCTCAAACGTTTGTAATCGCGCCATATATAAGACCATTTCTAATCCGTACTGCATTTGATCTACTTCTTCCACAATACTTTCAAAAACCTCCCCATTCTCTTCTTGTGTGATCAGTTCAATAACTGATAGAGGCGTTTTCATCTGATGCACCCATTGATTAATAAATGTAAGGTGCTCTTTTTGTTTATATTCCCAAGTCTTTAACTGTTGATGATATTGACTGTATTGTGTCTTTAACACACGCTGAAGTGCTACTGATAATGGAGTGGAATCGAGTTCTTCTAAGGAGTCCTCTAATGTTTCAGAAGGGTTGGATAATTTGTTATAAAATCTACGATGGCTAAAGTAGCGATACAGTAAAAACGCAATTAAAAAGCATCCTCCTAAAAACACACTATATAACGCAGTAGATAAGTGGTTATATCCATCCAGCCAATAAACAGTTAGAACGACAAATAGCTGAATGATTGAGAAACAGATGAAAGGGATATGTTCACGTAAAAATAAATTCATTATTATACCTCATCATTCTTCCAAGTTATTTTCAAACGATATCCAGCACCACGAACTGTTTCTAATGCATTTTTTATTCCGATTTCCTCTAATTTTTTTCGGACACGTGTAACATTTACACTTAACGTATTATCATCTACATACGTATAGTCATCCCAAAGTTTTTCTAAGATTTTCTCTCGACTAACAATACTAGGAGATTGTCGTAAGAGAGTTTCTAGTAAAACAGTTTCTTTTTTTGACAGTATACACATGCTATCATTTAGCTTTAATTCCATTTTTTCTGGATAAAGTATTAAACCGGATTGCTGAACAACTCTTTCTTCCGCTTTCGGTGCGTATTCTCCGTAAATTCTTCGAAGATGACTTCGGATTTTTGCCATTACAACTTCATAATGAAACGGTTTAGTGATATAATCGTCTGCACCATGTTCAAGTGCCATAACTTGCTCCATCTCTCCACTACGTGCTGATATAAATATAATGGGACAAGTAGAGACCGTTCTAATTTGTCGGCACCAGTAGAAACCATCAAAACTCGGTAAATTTACATCTAATAAAACTAAATCAGGTTGAATTTTTTCAAAGTTAGCCAAAATATTTTCAAAATCCTCTGTAATATTCCCTTCATACCCGTACTTATTAATATGGGATTGAAGTAGTTTAGAAATTTTTTGGTCATCTTCTACAATCATGATTTTATACATACATTTAGCTCCTTTTATTTATGTATCTATTTATTATCTAGAAATATCTAATTAATACTTTTATCTTTTAGTATAAAGAAATTCCCCTCTTACTTATATTGAATAACCTTACTTCAAACTAACAGTTTTGTAATATTTCTGAAAATAAAGTTAAGTATAATAGCTCTTATTTTTTAAATTTCAATTATCTAATTTAATATTTTAAAATTTGTTATTTTATAATTTTCAAATAAAAAATAATCGTATTTAATTGTGTAAAAAACACGTAATTAAATACGATTATTAAAATCATAAAATCTGCGTTTAGACATAAATTAACCGATTCCTAATATAATCTTGAATCGGTAAGGTTTGTATATTTACTAAAGAAGTAAATTTCACCTTCTAATTAAGTATTATTTCTGAAAAACATGTTTTATTTTTTCACCTGGAACGTTGCTCCCGCCTCTCCCTTTTACATCTTCAATCATCATGGTAACAATCATGTTTGGCGCGCTTGCATCGAAAGCTACAAACCATCCAAGTTCTTTACCCTCTGCTTCTTTCGATTCTTTCAGTTCTGCTGTACCCGTCTTACCAGCGAGAGTTACACCATCAACTTTAGCAATTCTCCCAGCACCATCAGGATCATTAATAACCTTTATTAACGCACTTTTTAATATCTCTTGATTCTTGGTAGAAATTACATTTTCTTTCCAATTTCCCGCTTCTTTTGTTTTTTTCATAAGATGCGGTGACGGAATGTTACCCTCATTGACAATCGGTGCATAAGTCAATGCTAAATGAAGAGGTGTCATTAATACTTGTCCTTGTCCGTACCCCGTGTCTGCTAGTTGAATATCATTTTTTATCCCATCTTTTGCAATGATTGAAATAGGGAATTCGTATTCAATTGGTAATTTTTCATGAAATCCGTATTTCTTAAATTCATTTACATACTGATCTTTTCCTATTTTCAAAGCTTGTTGAGCAAAATAAATATTATCAGAGTACTTCATTGCCTTATCAAAATCAACTGGACTAGCATCCTTCACACGTGTTACATAATAATTTCCCCAAGATGAATCTTTTGTCCACTTTAATCCTTGAATTTTAAATTCTTCCTTAGGATTTATTGTGTTTGTTTCCAAACCAATTGCACCTGTTATCGTTTTAAATACGGAACCTGGTACAAATGCTTGTGTGAAGCGATTCATCATTGGCAGTTTCGAGTCATTATTCCATGCTTCCCGTTGAGCTTTTGATGCTCCTCTAACTATTGTATTTGGATTATAAGCAGGGCTACTTACAAGTGCGATTGTTTCACCCGTTTTAGGATTGACCGCTGCACTAGATCCTGCTTCATTTTTTATCTCATTAAAGATTTTTTCTTGAATTGCAGCATCAATAGTTAACGTAACATTTTCCCCTTTTTTTGCTTCTTGTTTTGCTACGTTTTTAATCTCTTTCCCGTTCTCATCTTCCATAAATACGCGTCCACCCTTTTCACCACGCAATTTATTCTCTAATACTTTCTCTAAACCTGTCTTACCCACTAAATCATCTGCTTGATAACCTTTTTTTTGAAGCGATTTTAACTCCTCTGCATTTACCTTTCCTATATATCCCGTTAAGTGTGCCGCTGCTTCTCCTAATGGATACGTACGAATATTTACTGGGCGAGATAAAACTCCTTCTAATTCAATATAATCATTCTGTCTGGTTCCCTCTTTTAAAATACCAATTGGTACAAAGGAATCTGGTTTTATCCATTTTGCTGCGAGCTTCTGATCGACCTCTTCTATAGACATATCAAGTAATTGTGCTACTATTTCTTTCGTTTGCGCTGCCGTTTCACCTAGTTTCTCTGGAATAATTCCAACTTCAGACGCTTTACCATTCGTTGCAAGCCCTTTTCCATTTCGATCATATATTTCCCCTCGTTTTCCTTGCTCTGTTTGCATACGTACTTTGTAATCTTTTTTCATACCTGGGAAAATGAAGTCTGGTGTCCAATCTATTTTCCAAGATTCCTTATCTTTATCTTTCACGAGTTTTGCTTCATGGATGAATGAAACAGTTCCTCCATCCGTATCCATATTAACTTCAAAAAGAAAAAGTTCTTTATCTTTATTATTCTCTCCTTTCATTTTAATTTTTAAATTCTTAACTCCAATACCCTCATAAATTTTTTGATATTTCTCTGTGAACTCCTTTTTAGAAATCGTTTTTTTTGCATGTTCTGATAAACGATCATACATATTTGTAAATTTTTTATCATTCCATAAATTGATATATTCTTCAAATGCTTGTTTTGGCGGCTCATCTTTATTGCATCCTACCAACATAACTCCAAAACAAAAGAAAAGCAGCATCCATATTTTTTTCAATTCAATCTTCTCCCTTAATTAAAAATGATTATTCCTTTCTAAATATGTTAAATAAAAAATGTTTTAACGCTTAATAGACAGTGTAAGTAATGAAATAGTTCCACATTTACAAAAAAATTAAATTTATGGTTAAGCTGCATTCAAAAAGGGAAGATTTTAAGATTCTTACAAACGACGAATATATTTCGCGAACGTTATCATTATTAGTTTTGTTTTAACAATTCATTTAAAATACCTTTTAGTTCATTTTCGCCAATTTCATCTTTTTTCTTTATAGATTATTGATACAAAAAAAGAATCCTTATAATAAGGATTCTGCAACAGAAAATAACAAAAATATAAACAATAAAAAGAATTACTTAAAGTATAATTTATAGGCACTCTATATCCTTCTTATTCGCACCAAAAACCCCTGTACAGCATGCGACAGGAGTTTAGGTCATTCTACAGCTTATTTAAAAGAGTCATGTACAGGCAAACTACTAAAAATCAATTCAGCAACTTTTACATATCCTTTTGAGTTTGGATGAATTAAATCCGTAGACCAAAGCGTATTGTCATTAACTAAATGATGATCCCAAAAGTCAACATGATGAAGCTTATACTCTCTACTCAGTGAAAGTATAACTTCATTTGCCTCAAATAATTGTTCTTTTAATACTTGTTTTTTTTCAGAAGGAAATGGAAGCCTAACAGTAAAATCTGGAAGGTTTGCTATAATAATATCAGCACCTGCTTTACTTAATGTATCTATCATAAATTCCATATCGTTCTTATATGCTTGATGATTCCAACGTCCTTTTAAAACATCGTTTGCACCTGCAATTAGACTAACCAAATCTGGATTAAAAGTTAATGCCTGTTCCAATTGCTGTGAGCGAATTTCTTTAGTTACTAACCCACGTTTTGCAAAATTAGCATATTTTAAATCATCTACACACAGTTGAACAAAATGATCTACCCAGCTTTTTAATGCTATTCCCTCAACTTCATCCCCTATCCCCTCTGTAAAACTATCACCAATCGCTACAAATCGCTTCCACATATATAGTCCCCCTTTTTTGTTATTCATATCTACACTATACAATAGCCCGCAGCGTAATTGTTCTTCTTAAATGTTTTTCAATTTCAATTAAATTCCATAGGAGATTTTTTAAATGAGCAAGACAACTCGATTAAACTATTTCACATGAACAAAAACATGAAAATCTACGTTATTTTCTCGCAGAAATAGGTTGAGACCAACTATCTTTCCCATTATCATTTAAGCGTACTTGAAAAACATATATAGGTTGAGAAAAGCCTTTTGTATCAGCGTAGTAATCTATATTATAATCTGTAATGACTAATGTATCACCTGCTTTGAAAGATATTATAGGATCAAAGTCTCCTTGTTTTAGTTTTTGAAATACTTCTTTGGGAGACAGAATTTCGACATCTCGAATATGTGATTTTTTTGTAACTGGCTCATTGTCATTAGGCATTTTTGTAATTTCCTCTTTGTAAACAGGCATTTTATTACCTTCGTCTTTTAACTCTATTGATGTTTTTATAGTGACATCAGTCATGTCTGTTTTTGTAATGGGATCTAGAGGCATATTCCCAAATTCCTTCATTTGATACGAAATCATTATTCCAAGTGTAACAAAACTTACTGTAATCGGAAGAAATAAATATTTGGTCATTTGTGTATCTGTTTCTTTTTTCTTCAACAATATAAGAACTATATTTAACATAGAATATCCTAGCATCATTCCTAAAGTATTATGAAGTAAATCGGCTAGTTCCATACTTCCACGTTGCATTATAAATTCAAGGATTTCAATCAATAAACTTGCTATAATTGAGCTGATTAACATCCATTTTGTTTTTTGAAAAACATTACTAAATAAAGGTAATAAAATTCCTAACGGAAAAAGCATACCTATATTCACAATGATATGGAAAAAAGAAGAAAATGAAAAGGTATTCCATGCTTTTTTATAAACACTAAGTACATCAAAGTCAATTGTTCTTGCAAAAGTTATATCATCTGGACGACCAAATGAAGTAGCTGATAATACAAGGGAATAATATCCTATTATCAATATAAACAATATAACTTGTTGTACGGTAAATTCCCCCCCTCCTTTACATACCTTTTTGTATACTACAAAGTAGCTAAAAACAAAAATGAGTAGTAACAAGAATGTGAGTTGTATTGTAGGAATTGCAAAGGTAACAAGTAGTTCGGAAATAAAATTCATTTTACACCTCTGTTTTTACGAATAAAAGATTCAATAGTTTTATATAACATTTTAGATATAGATAGCGATGTGTTGTTCCCCCTAATAATTATTAATACAGAATTAAACCTGTATACATTGAGCATTTCTTCCTCCTGAAACCAGCTTTATTTGACCAAGCAGCTACAAGGAAACTAGCGTTTTACTAATTGTACTTTCGGCTATGTCTGGAAAAACGTTACGAAGATTCTCTTTAGTAAGAGGATTTTTGGAGTTAAGTATAAAATTAAAAATTTGTTCAATTTTAGTATATTTATATAGAATCCGTAATTGACCGATTCCTAATATACTTAAGAATCGGTAATATTCGTATATTTACTAAAGAAATAAAATCCCTTCAAGCATTACACTTTTTTCCGAAAATTTGTTGTTCTTTGTTTTGCCCAGTTGATACATTTCTTTTCAATTAAATGATACGAAACTATAGAAAGAAGTATTGTCATTGAAATACATAAAACAAGAAGGAAAAAGATAGGTATCTTTGTATACAAAAGTTTAAATAGTACCATCATGATTGGAAAATGACACAAATAGATACTGTATGAAATTTCTCCTAAGTATACAAATACACTCTTATTTAAAAATGCTTTCACTTTTAGGTTACTCATGGCCATTATTATAAATATACTAACACCGATTACGACACCCCAATCTTTTAATAAGAAAGTAGTATCATTACGGGAAAAACCATAAATTAAAATGGAATATAAATATAGAATAACCCCTAATGCAATAAGAAATCCTTTATTAAATTTTTTCATATTCCTATATAAGTAGATAAGCTTTTCCTGATGCTTAAAAAGTAACATTCCAACCATAAACATCGATGTGAAATGCAGTGTATCGGCATAACCATTATAAAATCCCTCTGCTTTCCCTATATGCAACATATTAAGGAAAACACTAATTAAAGAAAAGCTCAAAGCAAATAGTATCGTTTTCTTCCAACTCAGTTTATAAAAAAGAAGGAATAACAACGGAAACACAATAGATATACGCATTTCTTGAGCCAATGACCAGATAACTGGATTATAATTTTCCGTAAAAAAGTTATTAAGAAGCACAAAATGGTTTATAATATCTATTTTTGTTATAGACCCTTGCCATCTATCATAGAACCAATCCCGTAGTCCAGCCACTTCATACGGCGAGAACAAAATAAATAAAGCAAAGGTAATGATTATCCAAAAATAATAAGGAATATAGATTCGTACAAATCGCTTAATTAAATATCCCCAATAATTTGTTTTTGAATGATAAAGTGCCATAGATAACACAAAACCACTTAGTACATAAAAAACGATTACAGCTTCCCCGCCAGCCCATAAAAACCTAAGCGGGGAAAATTTAATAGAATTAGGCAACGATGGTAGCATTAAACAAAAATGTCCAAATACCACTGTAAGTGCCGCTAACCCTCGTATGGAATCTAATTCTTTTATTCTCTTACTCATAAAATGTTCTCCTTGTAAATTGTAGATTTTGCTGTTAATAAAGGCCACTATACTATTGTAGTGGGAGAATTATACATATTGTTTCTTTAAATTCCTAATATAAGCAGTACAAAGTCAATCTATGTATCTGTTTTAGGGAACTTTCGTATTTAGGCATAAGTTATATAATAATAGAAAGAAAAAAGAAATTTCATTCTATAAAATCGTATTGTCGTTTAGAAAAAATTTTAAAACTGTTTTCTAAACCCTCGTTATAGTCTGTCTGCTTATTTGTCCATTGAACACCCTTATTCCCAGGCCACCCTGAGGTATTAGCAACATATTTTAATAGTTCTTGTCCTTTTAAATTTTGCTGTAAACCACGGTTATATGCATTTATCATATTAGATATTGCAATTCGGGTATTCGTTTCTATATTTTTCAAATCTTCGTTCGTTAAATCTTTAGGTGCTAGTCCACCTCGATGAAGCTGAAACAGTCCAAATGATGTGCCCTGATCTCCGACTGCGTTTCGATCAAACTTACTTTCATGGAATGCAATAGATAAAGGAATCCATGGCGGTATATCATGCTCTATTGATATTTGTTGAATCGTGTCTCTTACTTTAACTCGGTTAGTATGATGGTCATATGCGTATTTTGTAAGATATAGCCCTCCTGTTAAAACTAAAATAAATACTCCACTTTTTATTAATGTCCCTCTCATCGACGTCACCTCAATTGTCAGTATCAAAGATTATCATATCTTTTTGGTATATTAACTGGTAATCTTGTATCATTTGATTATTCTTTGTTTCATTAATTACCGATTTTCAGGTGAATTTATTAGGGCGTTCCCTCCATATAACATTCGCTTTTATCACTTTCGGTACAATTTACTTTTGTATGGGAGAGCGTTTTCTCTGTATGGTACCGTACTTTTTTCTCGAATACCTTGCTTTTTTATTCGATTGAAATTAAAGAATAACTATATACATAGGGATAAACACTATAAAAAGATACTTAAATTTCTTTAAAAAATTCATTTTTCGGCCTCCATTTCTTTATATAATTAATTTAAAACAAAATATTTAATAAGAAGAAAAGATTTTATTAAATTTTTATAAATTTTAATAACAGGAATAAGTACCAGGTATTTATTTTTATTGTCACTTGATGGAATAATGAATGTTTTTTCATCATGTAACTTTATTAAACTAACCTTGCACCAGAACCCTTTGAATCGAACAATTCATAATAAACGCCATCCTTTCTGTATATTTCTACAAAAAGAATAGCGTTTTTTGATTATATGGATACAAATTTATCTTAGCTTGATTTCAATACCGAAAGTTCCGAAGAACCAGATTTGAGAATTAATGCTATCTTACATTCCAAGCCATCCACATAAGAATCTATAATACTTTGAAACTTTTTATTTCAGGCTAATATTTAGTTTTTTCCTACATAGTTAGCCTTTTACTATATCAACCGCACTATTCCACATACCGCTAAAGAAAGATCCTATTTCGCGCATTAAACGTATAAACCAATTTGCTTGTTCTACTTCAGATTTTGTTACAAGGTCTACTTGTAATGATTTACCTGATAAAAATCCAGGATTTGTACTATCTTTAGGCGATATAATCATTTGACTAATTGTTACACCTTTTTTAATAGGCGCTTCTTGTTCTTTATTCGATACTTTAAATTCTTTTTTATAAACGTCTTTGTTGCCCTTTGGCATTGGAAGTGAAACAGCTTGCTTCGTTTGAACAACTACATCTTTGTCCTTTGCATTTGCTACTCGCACTGTTTCATGACCTTTTACTACTGAATCTTTTTCATAGACCTTCTTCACTTCAAAATTCGCAAATCCATAATCATATAATTTCTTTGTTTCATCAAAACGTGCTGTATGAGAGTTTGCTTTTATAACTACAGAGATTAGACGCATACCGTTTCTTTCTACTGTACCAGTAAAACAATCTCCGGCTTCTGGAGTAGTTCCTGTTTTTAACCCATCTACACCTTCGTATTGCTTAATTAAGCCTTTTAACATCCAGTTAAAGTTCGTCATATCAATCGGATACTTGCCACCTTTTTGGAATGTTTTTTTAGGGATTTTTGCTGTATCTAATATTTTCGGGAAATCTTGAATAAGACGTTGTGCTAAAATCGCACAATCTCTTGCGGACATTTTATTTTTCTCGTCTGGAGTTGTCCCTTCTGGGTGATGTCCTTTTAAATCATGGTTTGTTAAACCTGTAGAGTTTACAAATTTATAATTTTTCATTCCAAACTCTTTTGATTTATCGTTCATCATTTTCACGAAATTGACTTCTTTTCCAGCAATCTCTTCAGCTAAAGCAATTGTTGCACCGTTTGCAGAGTAGATTACCATTGCCTCATATAACTCTTTGACCGTATAAGAGCCACCATTTTCTAATGGAACGTTTGATAATGAGCGATCTTGCGAAATCTTATATGCATATTCAGAAATTTTAACTTTTTGATCCCATTTAAGTTTTCCTTTATCCACCGCTTCATGAACTAAGTATTCACTCATCATTTTTGTCATACTAGCAATTGCTAATGATTCATCTGCATTTTTTTGATATAAAATTTTCCCGGAATTTGCTTCTACTAAAATTGCTGATCCTGCTTCTACGTCTATAGCAGGAACTGTTTCCGCTGATGCTCTTCCAAATGTAACGGCCATGCTACAAAATAGTGTAAGCACTGTTACTATTGTAATAAATCTCTTGCAAAACATACTTTTCACTTCTGTTACCTCCAATATCTTTGTACTCAAAAAAACGTTATTTTAACATAATCCTCCAAAAAATAGACAGCGTTATCAAATTCTATATACATATAAGACATTAGAACCACTTTCATATAGACCATCTCATCCCACCCTTTTAGGCACACTGACACTTAGTGTTCCCACACATACCCCTCTTTTTAATACCTTTGTATTTTTCGAAATGATCTGTACTTTCATATCTTTTAGGATTACACTTAATAGACAATGTAAGTAATACATTTGTTCCACATTTATAAAAAAATAAAACCAGTGTGCCCCGGTTGAATACCAAAACACACTGGTTGCTAAATTTACTATCGTCTCTTACATTATTCATATCAATGAACTTCCCCTTTATTCGATTAATCACTTTATAATAATAAATCAAATTAACTTATCAGTATCATGTCTACTATGAATGGCCTACTTGAATTATTAACTTAAGAAGTTTCTTAAGTTTTAAAAAAAGCTTATGGAACCTTTCATTCCATAAGCCATTCTATTTAATTGGATGTTCAACAATAAAGGACATCCAGCCTACTTTATATTCTGCATGTATATTACCATTATGAAGTTCAACAATTCTTTTTGAGATAGCGAGTCCCAGCCCATTTCCTTGATCATCTTTTCTTGCCTTATCACCCCTGAAAAACCTTTCAAATAATTTATTAGGATCGCTAACAGGCGGCTTCTCGACTTTATTTGATACTTTCAAAATTGCTTTGTTACCTATTAGTTCAAGACATATTGATAATTCGGATGGTTTCATGCTGTACTTTATCGCATTCATAAACAGATTTTCATAAACACGTACCATTTTTTCTACATCCATGAAAATAGGTATTGTTTCTTCCGTTATTGATTTTTGAACACTTAAACCTGCCTTTTCAAATATAGGAATATATTCTCCAACTATTTGCTCCAACAAGCCTGATAAATCAACTTCGTTAATGTTTAACTTAGCATCGATGTCTGATAAACGGGTGTACTCAAATAGTTCATCAATTAGATATTTCAATCTCTGTGATTTTAAATAAGTGGTTTCGAGATACTCCTGTAATTGTGCTTTACTGTCGTATTGCCCTCTTTTTAATAAATCTACATAGCCGATAATAGATGTCAACGGTGTGCGTAAGTCATGAGATACGTTGGTTATGAGTTCATTTTTTGTACGTTCCAATTGTCTTTCTTGTTCAAATGTATTCTCCAATTCCTTGGACATATAATTAATATTTTGAGCAAGATGAGTCAATTCATCCTTTCCCTCAATCCCAATTGTCAAACCCAGCTTTCCATTGGCAATATCATTAACACTATCAGAAATGAGCTTTAAATATATTATTTTCTTTCGAACCAATATCAAAAAAATGATTATAAAAGTAAAGATTGCTAACGCGAATATAAGAAATGTAAGCATATTATTTTCAAATGTACTAAGATCATCAAGATAGTGATTTAGATTTAATGGTATTATGACATATAGAAAAGTGAGGATTGTTAAACCAAACGAAACAAAAAAACTAACTGCAACAGCACCAAGAAGTTTTATAATTATCTTATTTCTAAAACTAACCTTCTTCATATTTTGTACCCAATTCCCCAAACAGTTTTAATATAAATTGGATGTTTAGAATCCTCTTCAATTTTGTCTCTTATTTTTGTAATATGCACCATGACAGTATTATCCGATTTATAAAAAGCATCTTTCCAAACTGCTTCATATATTTTTGCAACACTGAGAACAATTCCTTTGTTACGAGCAAGTAGTTTGAGTATATCGAACTCTTTTGGAGTTAGCCTTACTTCCGTTCCTCTTACCCATACTTGACGTGTATCTGTATTCACGGTTAAATCACCAATTTCTAAGATGCTTTTATTATTATCTGTATGCGTATTGTATTTTTTAAACCTTCTTAATTGGGATTTTACTCTAGCGATTAACTCCAACGGGTTAAACGGTTTTGATAAATAATCATCGGCACCAGACGCTAGCCCCTGAATTTTGTCTATATCCTCTGATTTTGCAGATAGCATGATAATAGGCATATTTCGTTCTTCCCTAATTTTCATACATGCTTCAATACCATCCATATTAGGCATCATAATATCCAAAATAATAAGATCGAACTTCTTTTCTTCTAACAATTTTAAAGCTTCAATAGCATCTTCTGCCTTTTGAGTTTTCAGACCTTCATTTTCCAAATAAACAGAGATAAGATTTCTAATCTCTTTATCATCATCAACAATAAGAATTTTTGACTCCATCATATTCCTCCACATTTTTCTCGTATTGAACAACTAAAGGCAAAAGCAGGGGGTACATTTCTATCCTCTTTTTAGTATATACTTGCAATTAAAAGCGCCAAAATAACATAATCGGTATAAAAGATAATGTCTTAAATATTGTTCGAAATTTTCTTTAGATCCATTTACAATTAATAAGTTTTCTTCTTCATTAAATTTAGCTTTTAATAAAAAATAATTATTTTGAGATTCCTTCTTTTAATTAAACTTTTTTGATTACACCTGTAGTTTATATAACTTATAAAATGAAAAAAGAATCCTCTTCAATACGCTCATTAAAGGAAATTCTTTTTCAAATCTTATTTTCTTTACTCGTTACTTATTTTAACCAGTTTTTCTCCTTGTTCTAAAAGTGTTTCATAGTCATTGTTCTCTTTAATTTCTTTGATTTTATTTTCAATTGTGGGCGTATTATTTATATTAAAGTACGTATTTAATACTTCATATGGTGTCTTTCCTTGTTTGGTTGCACTATCTTCAATAGCTTCTTTCCATGGAATATTTGCTTTGTCCATGCTTAATTCAAGGGCTGAACCAGTCTCATATCTCATATTCCGCTCTAAAAACTTTGGAGATTCTGCCTGTCCATTAGCAACGAAGTTGAACGCCTCCATAAAAGTAACATGATATGGCTTCTGTTTCTTTGCAAGTACCATAAGATTTCCACCAGTTAACTTACTATAACGATACTCTAAGTATCGTGCTGAACCTTCTATTGCTTCAGTTTTTGTTTCTCCAATTAATTGAGGCCATTTTTTATAGCGATAGTTACGTACAATTGTCCAATCATATAATGCCTGATTAATACTTTCTGGGCTTGTATCAATCATTGCTTTATCTAATAGCTTAAATTCTAATCCCATTAGCGCGTAATTTTCTTTATTAATCGGATATTCGTGAATAAACTCTCCACCATTTGCATCATATGTCCAATCTTTTTGTTTATAAGCATGAAAACCTTCATGTAATAAGAAAGATGAAAAATCAAAATATAAATCTGGATTACTAAACATTTTAGGATGATATTTTAAATAAAATACATCCATATCATTAATATTTATTGTCCCAAAGTTCCAAGGAAACCAGGTAGAAATAGTTCTAAAATCAAAACGAGTTAAGCGATAGACTTTAGGTAGATGCAGAGAATTTGAGACTTTTATTTCCTTTGCAAAAATACTATTTTCTAATCCCGTTACATTAACTGCATAAGCTTCTTGTCTAAAGAATCCCCCGTCTTTATTACTACGTATCAGAACCAATGGCATTTTTTCGAAGCGATAATCTTCATTCCAAAGTTTATCACTCGATTCTTCAAAGCTCTTATAAATAGTAGCTAATTCTTTTAACATCTTTTGATCCGTGTTATCTAAAGACTTAAACTCTGTATGATATGTTTTATTTAAAATTATGCTTCCCAACATAATTCCTATAAATATTACTAATAAGATTAAAATTACCTTTGAAAATTTTTTCAACACACACTCCTTTTCTAAAACGATAATCCTTATGATGAATAAGGTTTACAAGTTTTATGTTTATTTACACTCTTTTGGTGCAGACCCAATTTTAAATAATAGCTATAATAGACACAATTTATACAAGATATTATTTTGATAATTGTTCCATCCTGTCAAAATTCCGGTTATAGTTAACAATTAATATGGGATGATTATTCAATTTTATTGTAAGGGGATAGTGCAAGAGTTCCTACAAATAAGGTTAAAGTAGTACTCAATGTAGGAACGATACTATTTTCCCACTTCCTTTCCCTTCATCATAACGGGGGCCAATTATGATGATACTTAGTATACATAACATTATTACATTAACCTTCTTTCGGAAGTACAATTCTTTTATACAATTGAACTGTAATCCAGTAGTAAATCGAGTAAATCACTATGAAAATAACAATTGGTAACCAAATTCGAAAATACGGATCGATTAAAAGAGGGCCAAACATATTCATACCAACTAATATGTGAACAATACCGATAATTGCTGGGACTAAGAATACGAAGGATAACTCCTTATAAATCGATTGTGTTAATAATTCCCGGCGAACACCAATTTTACGAAGCATTTGATAACGTATACTATCTTTAGATGCGCCAGATAGAATTTTAAACATTAAGCAACTTGCCATCATTGCTAAAAACGCAATTCCAACGAAGAACCCCATAAACATTAGTCCGCTGGAAAAACTTTGATTCGCCTTATATGTTTGATACTTACTATCCAGTTCTTCCACTTTCACATTTTTATATTTAACTACCTGCAATTCATCAATTTTTTTCCATTCTTTTACGTATGCTCCAAAAACATCTGTTTTCCCAATAAACACCGTATTTTCTGTATCTTTCATACTATCGTATATGTTTTGATCTACAATTTTTATTTTATGATCAGGATGTATATAATTTGGCTGAATTGTTTCGAAAGCTTCTCTCCATTGTTTTGATTCCGCATCCTCTTTCCCCCATTGTCTTGACAATGCAAATGCATCCATGGGAATCTCTTCTGAAACTTTCATTATCTTCTCATTTTTTCTATCTTTTACTAAAGGACGATTGTTCTCTAGCTCTTCTTTTATATAATAAACATACTTATCATCTACTTTGTAACGATATTCAAGTTTCTCTTGAAATAAAATACTACTCAAAATGTTCTTTTCTTCTGCTGTTGGATTATGAACTACCGAATCGTAAATTGTTCCTTTATCAGTCTGCTTTAAAACGTCATTTTTAAATGCCATACCACACGCAATTCCACCTGCTCCAAGGGCTACTAAGATCGCTACCGTCGCAAGCACATTTGTTAGGCCATTAATGCGGAAGTTTAATTGAGCAAAGGTAAAAGCATTAAGCCTTTTTTCACTACGCTTTTTATTACTTTTTAATTTTTTAATCATAACTGGGAGAAGTGATCCAAACAACATGTAAGTACTAACAGTTGCTGCGATTAATCCAAGAGCCATTAATGTAGGAACGGTTCCTAGATTTTTTGCCTGTGGTATATAGAGCAGTGATGCATAACCAATACCTAACAAAATCAGACCAAGGAATGCAACTACAACTGTCATTTTTCCTTTTACCGCGACACGCTCTGTTTGTGCATCTGCATGTACAAGTTGTAATACAGAAATACGTGATAATTTAATACTATTCATACTTGCTGATAGTACAAATAATGCAAAGAAGAAGATGCAAGTAGCAACCATAGATGGAATGTACAAAGCTTTGTAACCTTCTCCAGTTAACTCCAATTGTTTCATTAATAACTGTCCGATACCTTCTGCAAGTCCTACACCAATTGTGATCCCAATTACAAGTGATGCCGCACCTAATACAATTGTTTCAAGGAACATCAGTAATGTAACTTTATACTTTTTTGCTCCTAACATCATATACATACCAAACTCTTTTTGGCGAAGAGATAATAAGAAAGAGTTTGCATACATAATGTAAAAAAATGTTACAATCGCTAATAAAAAGGAACCTATTTGGAATATTAATACAATAGGACCAACGTTTGCATTAGATTCAAGGAACGTTTTATTTAGTGATAGCGTTTGAAACATATAGAAAGTTGAAATAGATACAATTAGACCAATAAGTAATACAATATAATCTTGTAACTTACTTTTTAGCCCTGACATGGAAAGTTTAAATAACATGCCCAAACCTCCTTTCTTATGCTTTTTGTGTGCCTAAGTCTGCAAGCACGTCTAAAATTTCTTTGTAAAACTCTTCACGTGTACCATTACGGTGAATTTCTTTATATAACTCACCATCTTGAATGAATAAAATACGCTGACAGTAACTTGCACTGTATGGATCATGTGTAACCATCATAATAGATACACCTTGTACTTTATTTAAGTTTGTCATTGCATCAAGTAAACTTGTTGCATTTTTAGAATCAAGAGCTCCTGTTGGCTCGTCCCCTAAAATAATTGCCGGCTCATGCACAAGTGCACGTGCTGCTGCTGAACGCTGTTTCTGTCCACCAGATACTTCAGATGGATACTTTTGAAGTATTGCTGAAATTCCTAACATATCAGCTACCCTTTCTACTTTCGGCCCAATATTTCGTGATGGAACACCTTGAAGGGAAAGTGGAAGTGCAATGTTTTCATAAATAGATAAGTTCTCTAATAAGTTAAAATCTTGGAAAATGAACCCCAATTTTTGTGAACGGAAATCTGAAAGCTCACCTTGTTTCATTTTCGTAATATCCGTTCCTGCAATTTCAATAACACCACCTGTCGCTTTATCAAGTGTCGAAATTACATTTAATAATGTTGTTTTGCCAGAACCAGATGGCCCCATAATACCGACAAACTCCCCCTCTTGAATCGAGAATGAAACACCTTTTAATGCGTGTGATTGATTCTCAGCTTTTTTACCGTACACTTTTTGAACGTTTTTCACGTCTACAACTGGTTTCATCATATAT
Source organism: Bacillus cereus group sp. BfR-BA-01523 (assembly GCF_022662615.1). Lineage (NCBI taxonomy): Bacteria > Bacillati > Bacillota > Bacilli > Caryophanales > Bacillaceae > Bacillus > Bacillus cereus group sp. BfR-BA-01523. The sequence goes on along the minus strand of NZ_JAKUDX010000016.1, from coordinate 40,312 downwards.
ATCCTCCTACGTTTGTATGATTGATAAGCTACTGTTTGAGTTATGTCTTTTTCGTTTCCACTTGCAATGCTTCATCTGTAAAAGTATTAAACTTGTCCACCACCAATACACATCCTTTTATTTTTCAAAATAATAAGTCCTTTCATACTTTTGTAATACATAAAAATAGGTATCAAACGGGATTTATTGTATTTAATTTGAATATCCATTTTTAGTAATACACGTAATAGACAATCTAAGTAATAAATATGTTCCCCTTTAAGATAAGAAAGCACTAGGTGTTTTGTTAAGAAAACACAATGAATTGCACATAAAAAATCCCTTTTCGCCATCTCACAAAAAAGAATCATTGCTGCAGCCATTATAAACTTTATAATGGCTGGCTCATGCACAAGTATACATGTTGCTGCCCACTAGATACTTCAGGTGGATGCTTTTGGAGTATCGCTGAAACTTCTAACATATAAGCTACCTTTTCTACCTCCGGGCGAGTAATTCGTGATGGAACACCTTGAAGGGAAAATGAAGAAACAATTTTGTGTAATCATTTGAATTATAAATAAAACATATTAAGAACTACTGGTTATATTTCTTAATTTTTCTTAAGATAATTTATAAAAACTAAACCATAATGGGGAGATTATTTCATAATTGTTTCTAGTACAAATAATAAAAAAACTACATCCTATATTGAATGTAGTTTTTCTAGCTGATTTATTTATTTTTTACTTCATTTTTATAAAAAGCAAATAATGGTTCAATGGCTGGACTAGATAAAAGAGGAATTGCCTTCTCAATCAACTCTCTATCCCAATCATACCAACGCATTTCCATTAGCATATTCATTTCTGTATCAGTGAACCGTTTCTTTATTTCCTTAGCAGGATTACCGCCCACTATCGTATATGGCGGAACATCTTTACTTACGACAGATCCTGCTGCAACGATAGCACCTTCACCGATTGTAACGCCTGGCATTATAATAGCATTCATTCCAATCCAGGCATCACTTTTAATGATTGTATCGCCCTTCGGTTCATATGAATGTTCTATTTGCTCAGCGAATGGATACACTGTAATCCATTCTGAGTGATGATTATGATTACCACCCATTAAAATGATAACGCCACTTGCAATACAAACATAATTTCCAATAATAAGTTTATCAAGATGCCAACCCATCTGTTCAATTGGATTGAAAAGTGCTTGGGACTTAGCATCGCCCCATAAATACCTTACACAACCATCTTCAAAATTTTGATTTCCATAATACCCTGAATAATAGGAGTACTCCCCTACTTCAATGAGTGGATTTGTTACTATATCTTTTAAATACTTTGTTTCAGACCAATGATTAAATAATGGATGCTTCATAACTATATTCCTCGCTTCTAAGTATTGTAGATTTTTGCAATTTACTTAGAAGCTTAATACGACAGCGACATTTTTAAACTTTTTCAAACGACGAATCATTATCTTCAAGCCTTTCAGTTATAATGAAAAATCATAACGTAATAAATTACACAAGTCAAATTAACCAAGTTATAATAAATCCGAGAGTGCGGACAAGAAAACCATTTTATATTTTTTTGAAACTCTTTATTTTTTTATTTAAATTACGGTACATGAAATTCACATGACACTTGTGTAGTAATACTTTCTCCTTATCAAGGGGGGGTATAATATTACAGTAGAACTTTACATAGGTGTAGCTTTTGAATAAAGTTTGATTAAATTAACTTAATAAACCTTGATAAAAGAGCGAATAGAAAAAGCGTGTTTTGAAAAAAAGATTGATCAAAACACGCTTTTTCTATATTCAATTGAATCATCCTTTTATAAAAAAGTTTGATAATTTTTGTGAACCTTACTCAATTAAAGCGCCCGACTGTGGTAGATACATTATCCTCAATTACTTCTTGGGGTAGTATCAGGAAAATGCGGATTTACAACGCTAAGGAAATGTCACTTATTAAAAAAGCCGATTTCCATCTCAAGGAATCGACTTTTTAGTTCATTAAGTAAGAGGCTTGAAAAAATAGCCTGTATATATTTGAACGATGAATAACTTACCTATTTTCTTGTGTTTGTTTGCATTACATAAAGAAAATTCAGAAAAACATAACGTATTATTTATCTGTTTGTTTTTGCTTCTTTTCCAAATACTCCGCACGCAATTTTTCAAGTTGCTGCTTTTTATCAAATTTGGCAGGCGTCTGTTTTTCATGAAACTTTGCCACAGCTGCCTGACCTTTGTAATCCAATTGATATTTCCCCACTTTGTTCACCTACTTTTCTTGTCTTTAAAGAGAATCTATTCAACAAATATAATATACCTTATTTTACTGAAGTAAACCTTATTAGTCAAAGGAACTTAAAGTAAAAAGCTTGATAATAAGGGAAAAACCAATCTAAAAAGTCGCTTTCCTTAGGTAAAGGAAAGCGACTTTTTGTGTAGTCTTATTCAATTAAATGGCCCGATTGTTGAAGAAAGAGATACTCTGCAAAATAGATCTTTTTATCAAACTTTATTTTAAATCAACAATAGGTAAATTTCTTGGCCATTATTTTGCTTCACATAAAATTCTATACAAAAAAGCAACCTATAAATTTAGGCTGCTTTTTATTCCGTCTTTTATTACTTAGCTAATTCTTTCGTTCCCTGCATTACATCAACGAAAAATCCCCAGTTATTCACAACAGAAGAAATACTAATATGTTCATCTGGAGTGTGAACATTAAAGATATCTGGACCGAATGAAATAGCATCTAACTCAGGCATTTTTTGAACAAATACACTGCACTCAATTCCTGCATGTACTGCGAAGATTTCAGCATCTTTGCTGTATTTTTCTTGGTGCACTTTTTCGAATAGATTACGAATAGGCGAATTAGGATTATATGGCCACTCTGGATATTCAGACTCTTTTTCAAATGTTGCCCCTACTAATTCCGCAATATACTTAATTTCATCTACAATATGTTGTTTTAAGCTACTTACAGAACTTCTCACTTCGCTTCGTAATTTAATCTCATCTTGCAGTGTTTGAATAACTCCTAAATTAGTTGAGCTTTCTACAAGACCTTTAATATCCATGCTCATACTTTGTATACCATTTGGAATTAAGAATAATGAAGAAATAAGCTGTTTTTGTGTTTCTTTAGAAAAGACTTTTTCCGCCTTTTCTTCTACTTTTGTAAGTGAAACATGAACATCCGGATCAACAGCACGTAGCTCTTCTTGTAACATACGTGTCCATGATTTTAGTTTTTCTTCTACTTGCTGTACATCTTCTGCACGTAATAAAATTGTAGCTACACTTTCACGCGGAATTGCATTTGTTTTTAAGCCCCCATGAACTTCACTCATATTAAACTGAATGTGAAGTGATAAATCACGTAAAACTCGTCCTAATACTTTATTCGCATTACCGCGTTGTTTATCAATTTCCAAACCAGAATGTCCACCTTTAAGTCCCCCAACATATAGTCGGTATGTGTCCATATCTACTGACGCTTCATCCCAAATCACTGAAATCGTTTCAACTGCTTTCGCACCACCTGCGCTACTCACTAGTAATTTATGATCTTCTTCAGAATCAATATTAATAAATATTTTTCCGTCAAAATGATTTGAATCAACAGCGAATGCACCGCCCATTGTCGTTTCTTCTTCAGTTGTAATAACAACTTCTAAAGCTGGATGCGGGATGTCTGTTGAATCTAATAATGCTAATGCATATGCAACGGCAATACCATTATCCGCACCTAAAGTAGTTTCGTTTGCATATAACATATCTCCAATAATTCTTAATTCAATTGGATCTTTCTCAAAATCATGAACTGTCGCTTGGTTTTTTTCACACACCATATCAGAGTGCCCCTGAATGATAATAGCTGGAACATTCTCATAACCAGAAGTAGCTTCTTTTTTTATAATGACATTTAATGCTTCGTCTTGAATAACTTCTAAATTACGTTCCTTTGCGAAACTCACTAAGTAATCACTAATTTCTTTTTCATTACCTGATCCTCTAGGAATCTTTGAAATTTCTGCAAAATGATAAAATACAGGGTGCTTTGTTAATTGTTCTAAAGTAGAATACATTTTTAAGCTCCTCTCCAATTGACAAAATAATATGTACGTCCTTTATTATTATACCATGATTCATTATTTTACTTTTATTTTAAGATTTCAAAAATTCATTATAACCTATTCATTCCATCCTCATATTTTTTAATTTAGTGTAAATAAGCTATACTCTTACAAGATTGTAAGAGTGCTGTAATCAAAATCGATTTTTCTATAAAAAAAATAATCGTATACTTTAAATACATAATTTAAAGGAGATAATGAAAATGAAAAAAATTTTATCTGTTATTACACTAAGTTTATTATTTTGCAACTTAACTATCGGGTGTGAAAGAGCTTCTCTAAATAGAATCGGTAAGGATGTATATTACGTACAGATAAAAGGTGAAGGGTTTATTGAAAAGATAGAAGGTAGAAACTTACGGAACTACACATTGCCGGCATATGATGAAGATGGAGTAAGAAAACAAATTACATTTAGAAGTAAAAAACAATCAAACGATCAAAAATTAAATGAAAAGGCATTTTTGTGCATTTATGTAGACCAAGAAAATAAAGATAAAAATGAAATATCATCGATTGAAGTAAAATCCTATGAAGAAATTCAAAAAGCGGATTTACCTTTAAAAGTAAAAGAAAAGTTTAATGCAAAATGAAAAATAAAGGAAAATGCTCTTATGCATTTTCCTTTATTTTTTTCACTCGAGCATATTTCGAACTATTACTATCCATAAGTTTTTCTAAACGATTTATATTTTCTGTTAATGCACCTTTCACAAGAGAGAAATCTGTATTTGATTCTTCTTTTTTAGTTTTAAAAAACGAAGATTTTTGAGCATTTACTTCTGCCATCTCTTCTCCCCCTTTTCAAAAAGATACAACCTTTTATTTATATTATATAGCAAATGCAGACAGAGTGTACACGTATCATTTTCTTTTTAATTCTTCTTCTAACTCTTCTACTTGCTGCAAAGTATCTCCTTTTATTAAAGAGAAATCTGTTGTATCTTCATTATCTTCTTTAAAAAAATCATTGTCATAATCTTTTATCACTACAATCACCTCTACGTGCTAGTGTAGGAATGATTGTCCAATTTTATACAAGCTTGTCTGAATTTGTTCTCCCTTTATGTATAGGTGAAAAGGACAGAAAAAGATTCTGTCCTTATTTACTAAAATAACTATGATGAATTGTTAAATTATATACATTTTCAAAATCTCGATCTTGAAGGTTATTTTTCTTCCCATCAATAACAATGAAAACATCACTAACTATTTTTGCTGGTATAATTCCGACATTTTCTACTTGCACCGCTTTCTGCTCATTCAATTGCTCGATGTGTTCTAATGGAACAATAATACTAAATTGAGAGCGGATACCACGAAAGTTTGTATTTAATTCCTTCACCGCTTCAAATACAACAATTTTCGCACCAATCTTTTCCCCATATGAATCTAAAAATGTGTTTAAGCTTTTTGTATATTCCTCTTCCGTATGCCATTCCATTGTCCCAAAGGCTGTTGGATTCACATTTTGAATAATTGTCGTATATATTTCTCCTCTTGCTTTTGAAGCAATTAATGACCTTTTAATTGATTGGACCGTCTTTCCAATATCGCTGAATTTTGCGCCCCATATTTCTGAAATATTTGGTGTCAAAATGAATGCAATATCAACGAAAATTACCATCGCAGTAAACATTAAAAGATTTTTCCAGAGGGTTAAATCTATTCCTTTTATCGTGAAATAAACTGTGACTGATGTTATGAACAAACCGTACCACGTTTTTCGAATTCGTTGTTTCTTCTCCTCGTACAACTCTTCATTTCTCCAATAAAAGAAAACAAGAACAATAAAGACGATTGCTAAAATAAATAAGCCAATTCGAATGTTAGAGATCGTCAATCACATCACCCTCCATTCCAAAACTACTCACGATACCATTACATGCACAAACAGCTCTCTTTATGACAAAAGACGTGGACAACCTTCTAAAGTTAGCAACATCGCATATACATTAGAAGCAGGCCACGTCTTTTATCCCGCATTAACGGGCAGTAAGCCCCCCCACCTCAAAATTCAGCGAAAGCAAAGACGTTAGGTGAGGGATCAACTGCCCATAAAAGCCCGATTGGTGAAGGCTAATAATCAGTGCGGGATGAACACCCTCCACTGATTAAAGTTTCACTTTATCATGAATCTACATTGTATATGTAGACAAGCATGCGTTTCAAATTTTCATGTTAAAAAGAAATATGTTTCGGAATTTCCCCTTCAGGTACTTCTCCATCCATACTTAAGTAATAATGACGAATCGGACGTAATTTTTCATCTAACTCATAAACAAGCGGAATGCTAGTTGGAATATTTAATGAAACCACACCATCACTTGAAAGGTTGTCTAAGTATTTCACTAGCGAACGAATTGTATTACCGTGCGATGAAATAATTACTTTCTCACCACTTTTTAATGACGGTGCAATTTCTGAATGCCAATAATCAACTACTCTTTTCTCCGTATCCTCTAAACATTCAGTCAATGGGAATTCATCTTTTTTTAACGTTTTATATCTTGGATTGTTCGCCTCATATCGAGGATCATCTTCAGTAAGTGCAGGCGGTCTCACATCTATACTTCTTCTCCAAATATGAACTTGTTCATCTCCATATTTTTTTGCAGTTTCGTCTTTATTCAATCCTTGTAGTGCACCATAGTGGCGTTCATTCAACTTCCATGAGTTATGTATAGGAACCCAAGTGAGATCCATTTCATGCAGTACAATCCATAATGTACGAATTGCTCGTTTTAGTACCGAGGTATACGCAACATCAAATGTATATCCATTCTTTTTTAATATTGTTCCTGCTTCTCTCGCTTCACTTAATCCATTCTTTGATAAATCCACATCTGTCCATCCTGTAAATCGATTTTCAAGATTCCACAAACTTTGTCCGTGACGAATGAGTACAAGTTTTATCATTATAATTCCCCTCTCGGAAATATGAATTTTAAAATTTCAATACGTACACATATAAAGTTTTTGGCAATGTGAATTTTTTATCCATAGTTGCCAAATATACAGATAAAAATTTATGATTTTTCAAACTACAAAACAAGATACTGTTTCTATCTTTTATTCTACTGGTATCTCACGCTTAGACGTCCATGCATCAAATCCTGAACGGCTATTTGCCATTTCATTCATAACTTGATGCCAATTTTCTTCACATGATTCGCCAAACTGTGAGAAAATAGCTCCCATTTGTTCTCTTTGAACATCGCTCAGTTTTTTCTCTAAGTCTGTTCCTTCTTCTGTTAAAGACAGCTGTTTCACACGACGATCATGTGCAGCTTCATTACTCTCAATAAGTCCTTTATCTAACAGTTGGCGCAACGGTCCGTGAAGAGCTTGTTTACTTATTTCTAAAAGTGATAGCAGCTCATTTACACTAAGCCCTGGAAAACGAGCGATAAAAAACAGAATTCTATGATGTACACGCTGTATACTATACTCTTTTATTATTTCATCTGGTTTTTCTGTAAAAGTTTTATATGCAAAGTAAAATAATGCTAATGCCTCATTCATTTGCTCTTCTTTATGTTGTGTCATCTACTTTCCCCCTGTATGTAAATTATACCACAACTCAATTATGAATAATTAAGTTGGTATATTGAGCCTAATTTCTTCATTCTAAAACCAACAAATTTCAACTATTATATTTTTTGAAGGTTGTTTAATTCGTAAACCATACCTTCAAATAAAGTATCCAAATTATTTTTTAAAGAATTCTTAAGGAAATAGGTTAAATTCAAATGATAAATATTGTAAAATTTATTTATTAATATTTTTTTGAAAAACTCAATTGTGATTGGAGTGTTATTGTATGCAAACAAAAAAAGTTTATCTTTATGTATTTAATACGATGTCAGACTGGGAATATGGACATTTAATTGCAGAACTAAACTCAGGAAGATATTTCAAAAAAGAGTTAGCCCCTTTAAAGGTAGTTACAGTAGGAGCTAATAATGAAATTATTACTACGATGGGAGGACTGAGCATAAAGCCAGATATTTCCCTGGATGAATGTACTCTTGAGAGTAACGATCTTTTAGTTTTACCTGGAGGGACTACTTGGGGGGAAAGCATTCATCACCCTATCTTAAAAAAAATTGGTGAAGCGTTAAAACTCGGCACTATTGTTGCTGCCATTTGTGGTGCAACTGAGGGGTTAGCGAATTTGGGATACCTAGATTCTAGAAAACATACAAGCAATGATTTAGAATATATTAAAATGGTTTGTCCTAATTATAAAGGAGAACAACTTTATAAGATGGAACCTGCAGTATGTGATGAAAATTTGATTACTGCATCAGGAGTAGCTCCTCTGGAATTTGCAATGGAAGTATTGAAAAAAATTGATGTATTTGCACCAGATACGTTACATTCGTGGTATAACCTAAATAAGACTTATAAGCCTGAATACTTCTTCCAGTTAATGAATTCAATTACTAGATAAGCTGAAAAATTAAATTAGCAGTTTTATATTATATAAAAAACTTAAAAAGCACCCCTAAAGTCGTTATAAATACAAACGATGACGGTTGTAAAACAAAAAATAAAAGGGATGATACATATTTATCTTGTATCATCCCTTTTATTTTTTATAACATTAATATCACCATATTATTTTAATTATTCATCTCCAGCAAGAGTTAACTGCCAAGATACACCATACTTATCATTTAACCAGCCAAATTTTTCACTAAATGGATAGGCACCTAAAGGCATAAGTATTGCTCCATCCTGCGCTAGTTTATTAAAGACCGTTTCAATTTCTTCTTCCGTCTCACAAGTTACATAAAGAGACATAGCTGGAGTGAATGTAAAATCATGCTTTACATAACTATCAATACACATGAACTCTTGTCCATTTAGCGTGAATGTTGCATGAATTACAGTTCCCTCTTTACCTGGTCCATTCTCATCATAACGAGAGATACTTACAATTTCTGATTGATTAAATAGCGATGTGTAAAAATTCATCGCTTCCTCAGCTTTGCCCTCAAACATTAAAAACGTAGTGATTTTTTGACTTGTGTTACCCATTTAGAGACATCCCCTTATTATGTATTCATGCAAAACATACATCAGACAACAAAACCGAACGTACATTCCGATAAATATATTGTCTATAAAAACAATGAATTTGTCAATTCTCTATTTTTTTATTTCTTCTTAAACAATGCTTTCCAAAGAAATGACTCTCCAAACATCTTATTTGGTTGTTCAATTTGTTTCATCTTCCTAATTTCAATCACTTCAAACTCTTTAAATATTTCCCTTAATTTTTCTTCCGAATAGGCAAGACCACCTTGTAAACTCCAACCTCTATATACGTCCCAATCCGTTATTTCTGATCCATTCCTCTCATCTAAATCGCCAGCTGCAAAACATGTTAATCCGAAATAACCACCAGATTCCAATGAGTTTTTAATTAAATCCACATAATTTATTCTTCTATGCGGTGGAATGTGATGCAAACAGCCCGAATCGTATACAAAATCAAATTCATTTTGAGCACCTAAATTAAAAATTGAATCACAAATAAAGTGAATTTCTATTCCTTTTTCTAATGCTCTCTCTTTCGCCCAATTAATACCTTCTATAGATAAATCTACTGCTGTTACATCAAATCCCTCACTCGCTAAATAAATTGCGTTTCTTCCTGGACCACATCCAAGTTCTAATACTTTCCCTTTTGAAACACTCTCTTTTTGTATATACGAAACTAGGTTCTCATCTGGAACATTTTCAAAAAACGGAACATCTTTTTCTCTATCCGCATAAAATTCATTCCAAAACGGTTCTGCAGGTCTTAATAATGAATCAAGCATTTTTAATATATCTTCTTGAGTGTGTAACGTTTCACTTTTCATTTATACCCCTCCACAATCAATAGTCAGAAAATTATTATATCTCTTTTTGAACTTTCAAACAAAGAAAAACTCCTATATTCAATAGGAGTCAAAAATATTATCTCTTTAAAATCCAAGTACAGTTAACCATTTTAACAACTGCTCTTCTCGCACCTTCAAATCATCGTTTCTATACTTACCCATCTGTATTTCGCTAACAATTTCTCCATCCACCATAAAAAGAACTCTTTCTGTTTTAGCTGCTACCTTTACGTCATGAGTAACTAGCAAAATTGTAGTTCCCATACGGTTTATATTTGCTAAAATATCCATTACTTCTTCTGTCGCTTTTAAATTCAAAGCACCCGTTGGTTCGTCAGCAAAAATAATATTAGGTTTATTTATGAGTGCTCTACAAATAGATACCCTTTGTAATTCTCCTCCTGATGCTTCAGTTATATTATTAGTTGCAATTTGACTAATTCCCATTTTTTTCATCAATTCAAGTGCACGTTTATTTATTATTTTCCTGCTCTCAAATTTTGCTAAATACGCAGGCAAAACTATATTATCAAAAAGATTCAAATTTCTAAGAAGATTGCTCTGTTGAAAAATAAATCCCATTTCGCTGAGTCGTAATTTTGCTAACACCTCTTCTTTCATACATGTTATTTCTTTACTATCAACTTTCACACTTCCTGATGACATTTGATCCATTCCGCTAATATTATATAGTAACGTCGATTTCCCTGAACCAGAAGGTCCCATGACCGATATAAACTCTCCCTCATAAATCTCTAAATTTATATTTTTTAACATATGGTAAGTTTTATTTCCATCCATTGCGTATTCTTTATTTAATTGTTTTACTTCTAAAATTTTTTTCAAATTACACACCTCCTACTCCCCATTTAGCTTTAAATCATTTGTTTGTTTCACTGTAAAACTACTAAAAATTGTTGCTACGGTCACAGATATAAATAAAATAGCTGGACATATTACATAAGAAATGATCGGATTAACAACAAACTTTATGTGAGCTGCTCCCATAAATGAACCTAACCAGCTTATTAGTGTTTCTCCAAACGTAGCAGCTATAAATGTCCCTGTTAAAATACCTACTAATACTATAGAAATAGAACGAGTAACATATTGTATACGAATATCTTTGTATGAAAAGCCGATACTTTTCATAATTAATATTTGCGAAGAATCTTTTACCAATAACATTTTAAAAAACATCGCAGTTATTAAAACCGATATCAATATAGCAATCAAAATTGCCACTTGTGTCACGAGTCTTAATTGTTTAATTGTCTCTCCTAAAGTTTGAGATAAATAATTATCCGTATCTGTTATTTTTGCAGAATTAAAATTTTGTTTATACTCCTTCACTTTTTCTTGTAGATTCACTTTGGGTTTCATATCTACATTTACTACGTACCATAATATATTTTCTTTATTATAAGAAAAACTCGCTTTAGCTGTTTTTCCTCCATTCGTTACATCTTGATATATACCACTAATAGTTAGCATTTTCTCTTTTCCTTCTACAAATAAAACGATTTCATCCCCTATATTCTTTTTTAATTCATTTGCGTTCATATAAGAGAGAGCGATCTCATTTTCATTTTTTGGTGCCATACCTTGAACATATTCTATTGGAAATTGGGCGAAATCTCCCACTTCTACATTTAAGTTTTCATGTGTACCATCAGCTTTCACCATTTTAAATGTACTCGTTACAAATGCTGCATATTTTTCTACCTCTTCATCGTTTCCGACATACGATATAACGTCATTAAACCGTTTTTCTATATTTTCAGATTGCTGTAAATCTATTCGTATATCACTCTTTCCTGTTCCCATATAATTAACAAATTGCGGTGACTGAATCGTGTACAAAAAGTTAACTGGTACAACAATCATGAACACTGCAATAATTAAAACGATACTTAATACTCGATATAACTTAAATCGTTTCACTACATCTTGTATACCAATAAATATATTTACATTTGTAATTTTAGTTTGATAGAGAGAAAAAAATCTTCTAATCTTTCTTTTTCCTAGTTTATCTCTTGATCGTAAAGCGTCTATTGCTGTAATTCTTCTGAAATTCCGCAAAATGATGCGGCAAAAAAGTATAACGGCTAGAAATAACAATGTTGTGACTATCAATGGCACAACATAATATAAAATACTTTTATTAGCTGTCCCCATATAAAGTGCGATGTTAGAGGTAAATATTTTTGTAACAAATAACGAAAGGATATATCCACATATACATCCGATAGCGGAAATAACAACATATTTTGTTACATATAGTTTTTGAATATCTTTACTTTGAATGCCGATAGCTTTCATAACACCAATTTCCCGATAATCTTCTTCCATTGAAGTCATAATCGTAAATCTAATACATAAAATCGCGATTAGCATTAATAATGCACTTATTATGATAAGTACTGCAGCTATTATTCCATCTGTTAATGAATTGAGTGTTTTAAAGAGTGAATACGTAATAGAGGGACCTTTTTGAGGTAAGTTTGATGACTGGTATAAAGTTTCAAATTCATTTATTTTAGTTAAATCTGTTAGCTGGAATTCAATAAGATATTCACTTTCTCCAAAATTCCCCTTTATTCTTTCGAAGTCTTCATCGCTTGTTACAAATCGTTTTGAACTAACAAGTGATGGGTTCATTTGAACATCACGAACAAATGCCGAAATAGTAAATTCTAGCTCATTATTATTTTTAACAACCCAAATTTTATCTCCAATACGCAAATTATATTTTTGCATATAATAAATTGGTACACCTATTTCCCCTTTCCTAACATCGATCAATTCATTATTTAAATCTAATAAAAAGTCAAAAATAGTATTTTGCTTAACGAAGCTAATGTCCATTACACTAGTATGTTCCGCTTGATTTTTCTTCTTTATAAAAATGTTAGACCCGCCTATTTGAACCATCTCTGCTGTTTGTTGTTTTTTTACAAAAGGAGTTTGCGCTACAAATGAATCAATTGACTTTTGGTTTATTTCTCCGGCATGCATTTGTACGAAGTGCGGTGCGTTTGATACTTTAAACAATTGATCCGTTGAGTTCAATAGATTTATAACGTTACTTGAAGCACTTGCGATTAAAAGACTTGATAACATGATAAACATAAATAGAATGGTAATTATCATTTTATTTTGAGAGAAATCTCTTTTTAACATTCTCCTAATCATATGGAGCTAGTTCCCTTCATTCCATAATATTTTCTTCGTCACCATCGCTATTATTATCATTATGAAACTAATAACTAATATAGGTAAATAAATTTTCATACTGAATCCTTCAAACATAAAACCATAAATGACTTGCCCAATTGGTGCCATACATTGAGATACCGCTGTTATAATTGCCATTACTTTTCCTAGGTTTTCATTTGGTGTTTTCTTTTGGACTACAGTAATCACATAGATGGATACAATTGTCACGATCATTGCAATTAGAATAGAAGAAAGTATAAAGAGGATAAATGGTGGATAGTATCCTAAATTAAGAATAACTGGCGTAACTGATAGTGCCATTGGTAGTACTAATAAAGCTATTAAAAGCATCCAGTAATACAATGTTTTCATCTGTAGCTTTTTCGCAAAAAAACCTATCGATAATGCACCTAAAATAGTAGCAAAATCGATCAATCCCATTCCAATTCCGTATAACGTGTCGCTACTTTCCATTGTTACTCGTATAATAATTGGAGCGCCAACAACAAATAGCGGTGTAAGTATTAAATTTAGTAATGCAGCTAAAAGCATAGATTTCAAAATAAATGGTTGTTTTAAAACATATATAAATCCTTCTTTCATATCCTTTACAATTGTCGGTATTATATGGCTTTCTCGTGCTCTTTTTATAAAAGGTATTTTAATAAACATTTCTAAAATCGCAGATAAAAAGAAAGCAAGACAACTTATTATTACGAGCATTTTCAAACCAATTATGCCGTACAGTATTCCTCCTAATACAGGAGCAACTATATTTGACAATGCTTGCACACCATTTACGATACCGTTCGCTTGCTCTAACTTATTCTCTGGAACTAATTGCGGAATACTCGCCATTACAACAGGTGAATACATTGCACTAACGACTGCTAGTAAAAACATAATTGTTCCAATCAATATAATAGATACAGGTCCAGTAAATAACAAAACTATAAAGCTTAATACAATCGCAGCGTTGATAAAGTCAAAAATAACCATTAAATTACGGCGATTGAAACGATCTGCTATCGCTCCGCCGAGAGGAGCTAGTAAAAACGGAATACTCGTTACCGCATATAATCCTGCGAATATATCAGCACGCCCTGTTATATCTAGCACATATAATGACAGGGCAAAACGTACAAGTGTTGAACCTAAAATAGTAATAATTTGTCCACTCACCATTAAGTGAAAATCTTTCATCGAAGACCTTATACTAGCTGACATCCTTATCACACCTTTCATTCGATTCAGACCGACTGTCGGTCGACAATATCCAAACAGAAAATTACTATTTCTGTTTGATTAAAACCTCCACCATGTAATCAAAGGCTCCCTCTTTCGCTCCAACGGATGCTTCCATCATTTTGATATAAGCTTTAGCCCTCCTCATCATTTCTTCCGGCTTCCACTGGAATAAACCCTCATCAAATATGACTTGTGCTGAAGAGAGTAATAATTCAATCGTTTCTTGTGGGTATGGAGTAGAAAATATGCCTTCAGCGATTCCTTGTTCTAAAATCTCTGCTAAAACAGGAGATAAATGAATAATTGATTGTACTATACTTTTTTGATGCATTTCCGCATTATTTGGCTGATGAAATTGTTCAATCATTTTATCTTTTACATCTCCTGATTTTGGTGATTGTTCCATTAAAACTCGAAATAACTTATCCAAAACTGGGATATTAGGGTTAGAGACAATTGCTTTCGCTTTAGCAACATCTGCTTTAATAATCCTCATAATAATTTCATCCATTACTTCTTCTTTCGACTTAAAATAATGATAAAACGTCCCCTTTGCTATACCAATCTCTTTTAAAATGTCATTTACTGTAGTTTTCGTATACCCTTTTGTAACAAACAAACGTTCAGCAGTTTCTAAAATTTCATTTCTACGCTCCCCATATTCTTTTACGATCCTCATTCATGTACTCCTTCCTACGGACCGACTGTCGGTTTATTTAAAGTATATGTTTAGTATGTGAAAAGTTTCCTGTTATCGTACATATACAACAACCTACTTTATATTTCCTTTATGAATTTTAAATTATTTAATACGGTAAATGAAATTTTAAAGGTTGTTTCTATGCAATCACCCTTGTACTTATATCGACTTCGTTGTATAAAAACAAAAAAGAGCCGCAACACTTTGCGACTCTTTTTGAATAATAACTATTTAACGGCCACGTCTTTGCTGACCTTGTTTTGCACTACTTTTCTTATTACTTGGCTTATTAAATGATCGATTGTTATCATTTCTAGAACTATTTCTTGAATCGTTTCTTGGTCCACCTTTTGAACCACTTCTTGAACCTTCACGGCTATCTCTTTGACGATATTGACCTGATTTCTTTGGAGCCGGCTTTTGTACCGGTTTTCCATTTTCATCTACATTTTTTATCATCGGTTGTTCGATTATTTCTCTTTGTATTGGTGCACCAAGCGTTTTTTCAATTTCTTCTAAATGTTTTTCATCTTTCGCTGCAACGAACGTAATTGCAAGACCTGATCCACCTGCACGTCCTGTTCGGCCAATGCGGTGAATATAACTTTCTACATCTTCAGGGATATCAAAGTTAAATACGTGCGTTACACCATCTACATCAAGTCCACGAGCTGCTACATCCGTTGCGATTAAGTACTGAATTTTAGCTTCGCGGAAACTCTTCATAACTCTTTCACGTTTCGCTTGAGGTATATCACCATGAAGTTCAGCACAATTATAACCAAGTCCCTTTAAATCATCATAAAGCTTACTTGCTCTAACCTTTGTACGACAGAAAATAACTGCTAAAAATGGCTGATCACGATCCATAACAAAACGAAGTGCATCTGGCTTTGCACGATCTGTCGTCTCAATGACACGCTGCTCAATTGTATCTACCGTTACTTCTTCACTTTGTACTTGAATCATTTGCGGCTCTTCCATATAACGTTTCGCCAATTTTTTAATATCTTTTGGCATCGTTGCTGAGAATAACATCGTTTGTTTACTATCAGGTGTCTCATCTAAAATATCTTCAATATCATATAAGAATCCGAAATAAAGCATTTGATCTGCTTCATCTAGTACAATCGTTGAAAGATTACTTAAATCAATTGTTTCACGTCGTATATGATCTAATAATCGTCCTGGTGTCGCTACAACAATATGTGTATTACCTTTTAATTTTCTCAATTGTTGTGCTACATCTTGTCCGCCATATATCGCTAGTACATTAATATCTTCTCTTTGAACAAGCATTTTTTTAATTTCAGTTGTAATTTGCAGTGCTAGTTCCCTTGTTGGTGCAACAATTAAAGCCTGAACATCACTAGACTCTGGATCGATTTTTTCTAAAATCGGTAACACGAATGCTAACGTTTTACCCGTTCCTGTTTTCGCCTGTCCAATAATATCTTTACCTGACATAATAACAGGAATTGCCTTCTCCTGAATCGGTGTTGCTTCTGTAATTCCATTTTCACGTAATGTATGATTAAAAGTTTCACTAATTCCTAATTCTAAAAAGTTTTTCAAATAGACCACTTCTTTTCCTTATTTTTCACATTAGCTTTCATTGTACCATTTGTTTCGCCAAATATGAAAAATAAAAAAATTCTTATCTTCTTTTTTTATTTTCATCGTGTATTAGATGCACAAATTCTTTTTGTTTTTTCTCGGATTTTATTAATGCTTCCATGTTTGTCGAATTCAAAATATACTTCTTAATTTTTCTATTACTCCAAATTAGACCTGTATATTTCGGATCTTCGTGTAACCTTCGAAACCACTCAAATTCGCTTAATTTGGCAATATGGTGTTTTAATTTCACGTCATTTCGAGGATAAAATAAAATTATATCTGCTATTACATCAAATAATGAGCCCAAGTTATTCCCTCCTATAACTTCTTTAATGAAGATATTAACGTAATTTTAAAAATCATTGTTTCACCAATTCAAAATAAATTACACCAATATGTACATCAAGGAACTAAGTTCTACAATTTAATATGTAATACGAAAGCATTATATAACCTTCATTTTGATTTAGCATATGAGCTTATCTTTCAGAAAGATGGTTTGCAATATAAAATGGAAAAATCCTAATAGTGCATTAGAGATATTTATTATTTTTCATTATAATTTTTATAGCCTTACCATATCAATTTGGGAATTTTGTGCGTTTAGAAAACCATTTAGATACATTTGGCCATATATTGTACGCCAATAATATAGTAGTAAGAAATTTACAAATGAAGGATATAGAAAGAGTAAGGGGGCATGGTTAATTACTCATGAAGGTATAGTGCGTTAGATGAATAAATAGGCTTCATTTGCAATAACATAGTATGTTTTCCCTTTACTGCTGTGTGCTTTGTACTGTGGCGAACCATTGACACTCACTTTTGCATCAATCATAAATCCCTGCATCTACAGAACCAGCTCCATCTTTATATTTCCAAGATGGAGCATCCTAGAAACGTAGATTGTCCACTTTGAAAACAATACGTTTTCAAGGTGGACAAATAAACTGTGCTTTTCTTATCGAGTAGCAACAGATACTTCTGAAAGAAATAGACTACATCGTAATAGGGGTTATATTCACAGCTGTAATTTTACAAGTTGAAATTGCAAACCTAACGGTTGTAGTTGGATTTATAGGTAATGTCCCTAGTACTATCCCAAGTCCTGTTTGTTCCACGCTAAAATCTGCTGCAATAGAACCATTACTTGCTAAAAGACTTACTGTAGATCCGATAAACGCATCCAGTAATTGTCTAATTGGTCGTTCACGACATTCACACTCGCATCCTACATCGGTAGGTGGAAGTAATGTAATAGGTGGTCCTGGTGGTAAAAAACCTACCCCTGTTACATCAGATATATTGACCACAAAGGTTGTGGTGCCATCTGTAACTGTAACTAAAAAATCATTCACAGAAGTGATAGTAAATAGAAAGAAAAGCGGGGGCGTGTTGGGTGTGTCTGCAATAGTGCCAAGAATAACAGTTTCTCCAATAAGTTGTTGTAAAACGCTTTGCATAGGTAAAACACAGCAATCACAAAGACAACCTTCAGTTCCTCCTGTTGGACCCGTTACTCCCGTTGGACCCGTTACTCCTGTTGGACCCGTTACTCCTGTTGGACCCGTTACTCCTGTTGGACCCGTTACTCCCGTTGGGCCTGTCCCTCCTGTTGGACCTGTGGGTAAAGTAAATGGTGGGATTGGGGGAAGTGTAGGGCCAATTAAATTTGGATTTAATGCATTAGCTTGAAGTATCCCATTTATCTTTGGTATTTCATTTTTATCAAACACATAACTACCTCCTATGAGTGTACTATACTGTAGTAATACAGTTACAAATACATAAACTTCATTGATTGTAATATAATATGTTTTCCCTATACTATTGTGCGCCTTAAATTGTACTGAACCTTCCATATTTAATTTCCTAAAAATTGTAAACACTTCACCTGCATCTACAAAACCATCCACGTCTTTATCCTGCCAAGATCGAGCATCATAGAAACGTAGAATGTTAACTTTAGAAACAACACGCTTTCCTACAATAGAAGAATCTACTGTACTTTTCTTACTAAACTTCACATAGGATGGATTGTTCTTAATCCATTGCTCTCCACCAAGGTTTAACCAACCAGGCTTTTCGCCCCATTCAACATAAGCTTCTGATTTATTTAGTTGACGAATCTTAGAATAGCTTGTGTCTGGTCCTTTACGTAAATTAACGTTGTAGCCTTCAATATAAGCTATACCATCGGTTACAGCTGTTGGTACTTCTGTTGGTTTAGGTGGCTTTCAGGTACAGAAACATCCACACTAGAATTATTGTATGCCCGTTGTACATCAGCACGGGATTGAGCTCCTGATCCCCCATGAGATTTTAAATAATCAAGTTGATCTTCATAATCTGTACCGCCAAGATATTTAATCACATCGTAGTGAATCCACAATCCTTTTCCTAAAGATAACTTGTTATCTTTTAAGATTTCCGCTAAAAGTTTTACGTATTTTTCATATGAACGCTCGAGCTTTATATGGTCTGCTGTTTCACATAACTCTACATGTACAAATCGTTTATTAGCAGCAGGTCCACCACCATATGCAATGTATTTTATATTAGCGATTTGGATTGTTTCATCTCAATCAACAGCATATTGAACAAATACGTTTCTTCATGTACGAGATTCATACTTTTGAATATTTCAGAAGTCGCTGTACTATGAGCTACTACGCCCTCATAAATACCTACACCAAAACGATATGATTGTTTTGGTAAATTAGGGATAAAAATGTTCTATCAGCAAAAATACTTGTAGCAAATGAACCAGCAAGTACTAGAATCATAAGGAACGAGGTAATTAGCTATATTAAAACCAGCTAAAATTGGAATGAATGTAAGTGATTGATTGATTATTTATTTATATCCTTAATTCCTTTCAATATTATTGTTGTATTCGGATTCATATACGCTATAAACAATCTAATAATTATTGTCAAGATAGCTGGTATTAAGAAATCAAAAGTTTTTTCTGCCTTCGTTGCAGAACGCAAATAATTCATTGAAACCTCTATCGGAAACTTATTTGCTTTCCAAAATAGATTTTCTCTTCATCTATCTCCATAATCATATCCGCTTAACAAGCATTGTTTTATTTTGAACAGGTATTCGCTTATAAATATCGAAATATACAATAAGAAAAAACAATAAAATTGATTATTCTTTCGCTTCTTTGTCCATCCTTTTAAAAAATCTATTTTTTGGAAAAGGAGTGTTTATATGGAGAAACAGACACTTTGGAAAAAATTCAAAAAAAGCTCAGCAAACCTCGGGAAATCAAGCGTATATGAAAGTATTATTTTATACTACACAATGAGAAAAAAAGGGTTACCTACTAAAGCTAAATTCATAATATTAGCCGCTTTATCTTATTACGTATTAGCAATCGACTTCATTCCAGATATAGCTGCTATTATTGGGATTGGCTTATTAGATGATGTTTTAGCAATCGCTGTAGCGCATAAATTTGTAATGCGACATGCGGATGCTGAAATTCGAGAGAAGAGTAAAATAAAAATGGAATCATTATTTACTTCAGCACACATTTAACGAAGAAAGATAGGCTCTTACTTGTCTTTTCTCACTGCCTAACCATCATCTATAGCTTTTAAACAAATGATTTGAACAGTGTTAATACAGAAAAAAGAACTAAAATAATCTTTTAGTTCTTTTTTGTCAACTCAATTTATTTTTGAACAATAGTTAAAAGAGCCTATTTTAATTTACCAACTAAAACAGGCTCTTTACTAATTTAAATTTACAAGATCATCATCATTTTACGCTATAGTTTGCTACTTCAACAACATTTCTCTTTCATCGCTTTCATCATAGACATAGTAGTCTTCATCATTTCATCACATTCATTCATTTTCACCATCATTGCCTTATCCATTTCTACATCCATTTGCATCATGTTATTCATCATCATTTTCATACACTTCATTTCACACATCATTTTTTCCATAGACATCATCATGTTTGTTGTTTCTACCATCATAGTTTTTTCCATATTAACATCCCCCTAGAATTTTTATGTTACAAGTATAAAAATTCCTTTTCGTTTTTCTAAAACCTTCTTAGTTTACCTCATACAAATATTTATCAATATATTTCCCTCTCAATTCGTCATTGATTAACTTTATTTATTGTCACGCTGAAACGTAAATATAATAAAAAGCATCTTATTATAGATGCTTCCTTGTCTAACAATTAAATTATTAACACTATGAAACTCCATTTGTTTCGTAAACATAGGGTAAATCTATTATTTTTATAAAATTCATAAATCCAACTATAACGTATTATAGTTTTATTCATATACTGTAGTAGATCACTAGAAAGGAGGCGTGTATATGGAAAGTTGTATTGTGTTCGTAAACGGCCAACCTTTTTTAGTACTCACAGTTGCTGGCATCGAAATTGCTAGATTGGAAATTACTCTTCAAGTAGCACTAGCTTTGAGAGTTCTCGGTATTCCAATCTGTGGGTAATTCATTTAAGTAAGTTTAAAAGAGAGCTTTCGCTCTCTTTTAAACTCTTGTCAAAAAATGCACTTCTATACACTTAGCAAGTGTGACTCATAGCCTTGTAGAAATTATATAATAAATATACAAGCATTTACGTTAAAAGAACTTTCTTTAAGACACACATCTGCAAACAATTTAACATCCTCTTCATATCACGTTCTTTATAGTGATTCAGACATGCTATTTGAATCCAGTTATTCTTTTGTAAATATGCTGATTCATAATGAACAATATATCCTTGTAATGCTAATGCATCACCTACTGCCTTAGAACACTGCCCTTCGTTTAATTGAATGGTAAGAACAATTTGAGCGGCATGATCTTTAGGTGAAACAAGCTTTAAACCCATAGTATTACTAGCTTGCTCAATATAAGCATACGCCTCTTTTATTTTTTCAAATGCCTCTTCATCTTCAAGTCGCTTCAATGCTTCTTGCAATGCATAAATTAAATTCCATGAATGGGAGTATGGGATACTTTCATTTTCTTCGTACATACCAATGTCCATATAAGCAGGTACTGCCTCGTTTACTTTTACAATGTGGTTATGAAAAACGAAAGATAATCCTGTATATGATTTAATCGCTTTTCCGCTTACACCACTTGCAAAATATACATCCTTCAAATTTATTGGTATTGCTCCAATTGAGCTTATACAATCTACACATAGTTTCATTTGATATTTTTTACAAAGAATGTTTAGTTCTTCTAAATTATTTAACATTCCAGTTGATGTTTCATGGTGAACAAACCAAAGCCATTCATAATTTCCAGTTGCCATTATTTTTTCTAATTCTGTATAAAGAAACGGCTCTGCCATTTCTTTTTTATACGTATCATAATGTAATTGCGCACGTGTTGCATGTCCCACTAACCTATTTCCAAATTCCCCATTTGTTAAAACTAGTCCTTTCCCTTTTAAAGAATTCAACTGTAAAGCAATGGCATCATTCGCTAACGTCCCTGTTCCTAACATTATTTGCACACGTTTTGCTTTTGTCATTTGCAGTAAACGTTTTTTTACATTTTCCATTGTTACTTGAAATGACTTAGAACGATGCGAAATAGGCTTAGTAGAAAATGCCTTTCGAACATTTTCTTCAATATCCACTGGACCAGGTAAAAACGTATATTCTTTCGTCATAATACCCCTAACACTCGACTCTTCAAACATAGCTGGGGTAACATACATTGGCTGGAAGGCTGCTGCTTCAGTACCAACTAACGTATGGAAAGATTTGAATCCCATTTGTTCATATAAAGGTAGTTCACGTGTTGTAGCAGAAATGAGTGCCAATTCATATCCATTTAGAAGTAAATAACGATGTAAAAAGCGAATTAAACCTAACAATGCTCTTCCATTTCGATATTCACGTTCTACTGAAAGTAAACGAATTTCATATACATTTTCTCCATGTTCTTGCAAATAAAAATCTAGATTTGGAATTTTATAATCTAACGAGAATGGTCGTTTTCCTCGCAATGCAACCATACCTACTAACTTATCGTCATCTAAACAAATTAAATATGTATTTTCTTCATGGAAACGATCTATACGAACACGATCTTTCGTTTCTTCATGTTGCGGAATTTCTTCTACAAATGTTTTATAATTCAATTTATGTATACTTTCAAATTCCCAAGCTTGATCAGCAACTTTATAAATTAACCCCATGTTGTATCTCCTTTATGTATTTAATAAAAATTATAAGTGGAGATTAACTCCACTTATAAAAAGTTCATTTCATTCTCGATTTACATATAAAATAAGTACAATGATAAGTGCACTTAAAATAGTCGTAACAATAGAGTAAGAATACAAAATCATGCAAACTGGTAAACAAGCGATTGTAATTAGTCCGGGCTTAGTAAATCCTTTAAAGATTAAATAAAATATAATGAAAACAGCAATAAGAGTAAGCGCTATCAAATAATCAAATGCAATTAACCCTCCAATAAATGTTGAAATGCCTTTTCCGCCCTTGCCTTTAAATAAAATTGGGTAAATATGTCCAAGTATAACAGCCAGTAAAGCTAACATTACAAATGTAGAATCTTCGAAAAGGTATTTTGCAATAGAAACTACGATTGCCCCTTTGATCGCATCACCTAAAAATGTAGCGACGAAATACCCTTTTCCATATACGCGCCCCATATTTCTTGCGCCAGGATTACCACTTCCTTCTTCACGAATATCAACATTATGTTTCCATTTCGTTACTATATAAGCGGTCAATATGTTTCCAAATAAATAAGAAGCCACCAAATACAAAAATTGCATACTATTAATCATGTAATCATTCACTTTCTACATGGGAGTACTTATACAATATTCAATGAATATGTATATTGTACTTTTTCTTGCTTTACATCCCTTTGTATATTTTAACATCATATTTTTACAAATCATACAAAAATTCTCATACTTCTATTTTATAAAATATACACCCTTCATTAAATGATATGTTCCTTTCACTGCCATTTCTGATGGTGATACGAATATAACTTCTCCCATACTTTTCTCACAGCATTTCTTAAATTCAGCATATATCTCAGGAACGAAACGCAATATACTGCCACTTACTGCAATTAAAGGTGATAAATCAAACTGCATCTTGTTGTAAATATTCACCGTAATTATCGTTAATTCCTTAGCCGCTTGCAGAATAATTTTATGTGCATCATCATTCCCATTCCTCGCTTCCTCTATAATTAATGGTGCAATTGCTGCAACTTTATCTTTTGAAGAACTATATACTAGTCTTTTTATATGAGATGATGTTAAAAGTCGAAACTCGTCTTGAATCCTTAAGCTTAGTGGACAAAGTCTAACTCCTTGATCAAATTGATTTGCCATTCTCTTTAAACCTTGTAACGCAATCCAATAACCGCTTCCCTCATCCCCTAAAATATGTCCCCATCCACCGCTATACTCGTACACTTCGTCTTTCTTTCCTATACAAATTGCACCTGTACCACCTATAGTTAATATTCCATTCTTACCTTTTAAAGCAGCTGCATGTGCAATCATTGCGTCATTTAAAACTTCAATTTGTGTTTGGTACTTCTTTTTTAGACGTACTGTTAATTCATTTGTATGTGCTCCACTTATACCCGCTAACCCTAAACAAATACAAACGCAGTGCCCATCTATTAAAGCTTTCTTGCATTGATCGATCGCCTCCATAATATGCGAAACTGCTTTTTCATAATCTATTAATATATTTCCAAACCCACTCGTACCTCTTACAACTTCGTTTCCGTCTTGATCAAATGCAATTGCTTCTGTCTTCGTGCCCCCACCATCTACTCCAATCATATACTTCATATGTTCGCCTCATTTTCATCATCTTATTGGAGGGAATGTTATATTCCCTAAAACTACAGATTGCTTTGCACCTGTTGCGCTTGGCACATTACTCGGATTACGATGATGCGTTTCGTTTGCTAATATCGCAAAGGCAATTGCTTCTTTCGCCTCTGAAGAATAGCCTATATCTTCTTGAATGAATATCGCGCACTTTTCTTCCTTCAATCCATTTCGTATCATTTCAACAAGTGTACGATTATAACTGCCCCCACCACCTAAAATTACTTCATCGATTTCATAATACGGCAGAATAAACTCCTTATAATGATGAACAATTGAACTTGCTGTAAACATCGTGACAGTCGTCAAAAGATTTTCTTTACCATGCTTTTCAAACCACTTCAATAATTCACTTACAAACTCTTCTCCAAACTGTTCTCTACCAGTTGATTTCGGTGGATTCATTTTCAAAAATGGATGGTTCATACAATATGTCAAAATTTCATCTACAACTACTCCTTGTTTTGCAATCCTACCATTTTGATCATATGGCAACTGAAATAATCTTTGACATACATCATCGATTACCATATTTCCTGGGCCAGTATCAAAAGCAATAACACTCTTATCACTTAGATGACTTGGTACTACCGTAACATTACCGATTCCGCCAATATTTTGTAGTAATCTATTTTTAGTTTGATGACGATACAAAATGACCTCTGAATATGGCACAAGTGGTGCACCTTGTCCCCCTGCTGCCATATCCATCGTTCGAAAATTAGAGATAACCGTTGTATTCGTTTCATATGCAATAACTGCTGGTTCTCCAATTTGCAATGTCGAAGAAATACTATTGCCTTCTTGCTTTGGCTGATGATAAATCGTTTGTCCGTGAGAACCTATTAAATCTAATTGTTCCAATGACAAATCAGCCTTTTTACAAACTTCCTCCACAGCATTGGCAAAACATAAACCAAGCTTAAAGTTCAAACTGCATATCAATTGAACATTAGATGTATCAATTGATAAAGCCTGCAGTATCTCATTTTTTATATCCTTACAAAATGGAACAGTAGTAAAATGAATGAGTTCGACTTTAGAATCTACACCGTTTCCTTCTACATGAACGAGCGCTACATCTATTCCGTCTAACGATGTACCGGACATTATCCCTGCAATATACATAATATGCATGCCCCCTATTCACTAAAAAACAATTATGTAAGTAAACAACGTACAACCTACAGAAAACAATATAAATCTAAAAAACAACTGTGCTTTCGATGCAAACGATCCATCAATGAAAGAAACAACTACCGTAAGCAAAATACTTGCCGCAAAGCTTGTAACGAGCCATATACTATGCATTTGTGATAGATTTAGCATTCTTAATAAAGGTACGAAAAGTAAATTTGCACATATCACTCCAAATAACAATAAAAATACACCTTTATAGCTAAATTTTATATTCATTCTATTTCACCCTCTCTGGACTTAATGTGAAAGAAGTGATAGACAAAATGCCTATCACTCAAAAATAAAATATAAAACTTACGGATTAACAGCTTCCCCATCACCATTTTTCTCAATTTCAAGCATGTTTTTGTCGTACATTTTAAAGAATGGTAGGTAAATAAGGAATGATATTGCTATATTTATAAAAACTAATACCACTGCACGCCAATCTCCACCTGTGGCTAAATACGCGCCAATTGGAGCTGGTAATGTCCACGGCGGCATAATATGTGTTGGCGTTACAAATCCCATCGCAGTTGCTGAATATGCAACAGTTGCTGTTACGAGTGGTGTAATGATAAACGGGATAATTAAAATTGGATTTAGTACAATCGGTAATCCGAAAATAACAGGTTCATTAATATTAAAAATACCAGGAACAATACAAGTTCTTGATAATGCTTTCGAATATTTTGATCGACCAAATACAATCATAGCTAATACAAGCCCTAACGTCGCACCAGAACCACCAATCCATATAAACCATTGGTATAACGGCTCTGGTGATATGAATGGCAACTGATCTGCTCCACTAGCAACTGCTTCACCATTTTTCCCTAAGTATACTTCCCATAATGGCCGGGCAACAGTTCCAACAACCGACACACCATGGATTCCGAATGACCAAAAAAATGTAATTAAAAACACTGGAATGATTACACCGAAATAACTATCACCAGCTTTTACTAACGGTGCTGCTAATTTATCAACTACATGATGTAAATCAATACTAAAAACGACAGTTACTAAACTCATTAAAATAATTACGAATGCAGCAGGTATAAGTGCTTCAAACGAACGTGAAACAGA
Organism: Bacillus cereus group sp. BfR-BA-01523; assembly: GCF_022662615.1. Lineage (NCBI taxonomy): Bacteria > Bacillati > Bacillota > Bacilli > Caryophanales > Bacillaceae > Bacillus > Bacillus cereus group sp. BfR-BA-01523. The sequence goes on along the minus strand of NZ_JAKUDX010000016.1, from coordinate 13,305 downwards.
CGGCGGTACTTGTTCTGGCATTTTAATCATTACATTTTTCGTCTTACAAAATCTTAAAATCTCTACTGATAAAATAGATACGATCATCGTTACGAATAATCCATGCCCCCCGAGATTTGTCATCGGAAGCATAAATCCTTTTTTATCGATTAATTCGGGCGTCAATGTTAAAAGTAGTGAGCATACTGCTAACTGTGCCCCTGATAAAGCATCTAACTTATAACTTTTCGCTAAATTGTATCCTATACCAAATGCTATATATAAAGACATAATAAACATCGTTAAACGATATGGTATTAATATACTTGTTTGATTTTTCAATGCCCAAACTGATATGAAACTATCTTTCGGTAATGGTGGAAATGCTACTATTAAAAAGAAACTCCCTACGATAATAAATGGTAACGCCGAAATAACTCCATCACGGATTGCTTGTAAATGCCTCTGTTCAGAAAGCCTTGCCATCGGTCCAGATAAGTTTTTATCAAGAAACGTGACAAACTTATTCATAACGCTTCCCCCTAACTAATTAATTCATTTACAGTTTTTAATAAAGTCGGTCCACCAAGCGGCGTGTATGCTTGCGGCGGAATAATACCGCACGGAATAGATTCTTGTTCTGTAAGTTTTTTTACAGCGTCAAATCGATGTCTAACTTGAGGTGCAACCATTACAACATCCCAACCATTCTTTACTTCTTCCTCCACCTCACTTGTTCCGATAGCATGCACTTCCATGTTCATACCTTTTTTCTCTGCTTCTTTTTTTAAAGCGTTTACAACAATTGCGCTGGACATTCCTCCAGAACAAACGAATAAAACTTTCATTATTGAATCCTCCTATACTTATAAATTGTTTCTTTCAAATGAAAGAAAGTTTCACTTTACTAACAAGCATATGAAGAAATGAAACGATTTAGTTATACTGAAAGTAAATTTCACTAAAAATATTTTTCCTATTAAATTAATGTTTCAATGTTTATTTTTCTCAATTGCAGGGCCAACCTAACATCATATATTATTTTAAATAATCGTATAATAGGGAGGCGTATAAATGATTATGAAACGTTTAGTAATGATGTGCTGTATCGTCATATTGTTTACTCCTTTCTCTTTCATTTCCCCTCACTCTACTTATGCTGAAGTAAATACTACTTACAAAAAACATGAATTACGCGCTGTATGGCTAGCATCTCTTCTCAATATTGATTGGCCTTCAAAAACTGGCTTACCTATTGAAAAGCAGAAACAAGAATTTATAAGACTATTAGACGATGTAAAAAACACTGGTATGAATGCAGTCGTTGTACAAATTAAACCGACTGCTGATGCTTTCTATCCTTCAAATTACGGTCCTTGGTCTGAATACATTACGGGTACACAAGGAAAAGACCCTGGATACGATCCGCTCGCATTTATGATTGAAGAAGCACATAAAAGAAATATAGAATTCCACGCATGGATTAATCCATACCGAATAACGATGAATCACACTGATATAAATCGATTATCAAATAATCACCCTGCAAGACAACATCCCGATTGGGTTGTACCTTACGGTGGGAAGCTATATTACAACCCTGGTATTCCAGATGTGAAAAACTTTATAACGGAAGGCGCTTTAGAAATCGTAAAAAATTATGATGTTGATGCAATTCATATGGACGATTATTTTTACCCTTATAAAGTAGTTGGCGAAGAATTTCCTGATCAAAAAACATATAAAACGTATAATAATGGTCAGTTTTCAAACATAGAAGATTGGCGACGTAACAATGTAAATGAGCTTGTAAAAGGATTAAATATTGCTATAAAACAAGAAAAATCATACGTGAAATTTGGCATTAGTCCATTTGGTGTATGGCGAAATATAGCTGACGATCCAACTGGCTCTAATACAACCGCAGGTCAAAGAAACTACGATGACCTTTATGCTGACACACGTGAGTGGATACAAAAAGGGTACATTGACTACATTACACCTCAAATATATTGGAATATAAGTTTCACACCTGCTGCATATGATATATTAGTAGATTGGTGGGTAAAAGAAACAAATAACAAACCGATTCACCTATACATCGGTCAAGCGGCCTATAAAATTAATAATAACTCTGTGCCTGCTTGGTCTGAGCCAGAAGAATATCCAAAGCAAATCGCTTTAAACCATCAATATCCACAAATAAAAGGTAGTATGCATTTCAGTTTAAAAGATATAAATAACAATCCACTTAGAATTAAAGATAGACTCTCAAAAGACATATATAAACACCCTGCATTAATTCCACCTATGCCTTGGCTTGATCATGATCCGCCAAAACAACCTACTTTAAAAGGTGCCATTCCAAAAGATGAAGGTATTGCCGTAGGAATAATTGACAATAGAGATAATGACTCTTCTTATTACGCCATTTACCGTGTGAATGGAAAAAATGAAGTGGATATACAAAACCCAAAACATTTACTTACTACTGTAAGAAAAACAAAACTCGGAGAAATTTACGTAGATAAAACGGCTATTTCTGGAGAAACGTATACGTATGTGGTAACTGCAGTTGATCGATTGCATAATGAAAGCATTCCTTCTAGTTTTACTACCGTTAAGGCAAAATAAAATCTCAAAAAAAACGCCTTAAAGCTGAGAAATACTTAGCTTTTAAGGCGCCTTTTTTATTTATTCTTAAACTTCTCAGTCGCTGCTCTCATCTTCACATTCAAATCATGATCAATGGAGTCGCGAATATCACGCTCTACTACTTCCATTTCTTTTTGGAAATTTTGCAAGTATATTTTTAGTTCTTCTTCTTTTTCAGGACGTTGTGATGGTGGTAATTGTACCACTAATGATAACATCGCTGTTAAATCTTTCATTAAGAACGTTTCAAGTTTATGTTGTTGTTCAAACATGCGTTGTTCTTGATAGTACGGCAATGCATTTAATACTGAAATTGTAATGTCATCAACCGTTCTTTGTAGTGAAGGATTAATCGAGCGTTTATATGCTTGAATTGTATTTAATGCATCTGGATATCGATCATAGAAATACAATTTATAAAACGATAAGTCTGTCGGTTTTACAGTTTGCTGCGTTTCTTGTCTTAAGAAATCTTTCACTTTCATCGCGGCCACATCGATATCTTCATTTGTAAGCTTTTTCGTTGTTTTTGCCATTACATGCACTTTTTTCTGTTTTTCTTTCGGTAACATTGAAAATACTTGTTCTCTCGTACGTTGACCTGATGTACAGAAAAGAGTATTCAATGTATGTTGTTCTTTCTTTCCTTCCGTACGAATCCAGCGATAAAAGAGTGGATGTTGCGTAAACTCTTGTAAAAACGGTGTCGATTTGTTTGATAATTTCTCAATGGAATCTTGTGCTCTCTTATATGGTTTCGTCCATGAAAAATAAAGTTTACGTCCGAAGTATACAACTAAAACAACGACAGTAAATGCGATTAAAAGTAATGATCCTAATAGTAATAATACTCCTTGAATGAAACTCATTTTTTCACCTCCTCTAAAAGTCTGTTATTTCCTTGGACGCTGAATGAGTTTCTGCTTCATCTCATCATTAAATGTATCTAGTTCAATTACAAATTTCTTACTAGACTCAATAATACGTTCTGACGATTTCTCAGATGCTTCAATAGCGGCAAATACATTTTGGAATGATTCACGTAATTTATCCATGCTAATTGCAGGATTTTCAAGGAGTTTTGTTGTTTCTTCTGTATTTTGTTTTAATGCTTGAGAATTGCTTAATACCATTGATTCAATCGCTTCATTTGTCGCATTAACTGCATCAATTGTTTTACGTTGATTTGTTAATGCGAGCTGAATTGCAGCTGAAACCGTTATAACGTTTTGCGTCATCGTAATTGCATTACGAATTGCCTCTGATAGCTTTTCATTATTTTTCTTAATGATGTCTACAGATGCGATAGATTGTAATAATACACTTTTTGCTTGTTGCATATTACGAGTACGCACAAGTATCTTTTCTAATGCATCATTTATTAACGGAATATCCCTTTGACGTTCTGGATTTTGTTTCTCAGCTTCAAGCATACCAGCGAGTTTTCTTCCTAAGTATACTTGTTTATCAAGAGCGTGAATTTTATCGTGTGATTGCTCTTTTAACATTTCAAGACCAACCGTATCCTCTTGCAAGTTATCACGGCCAATGAGAAGTGATCTTATAATCTCCTCGATTTGCTTATCTATAGATTGATATTTATGCACGTAATTTTCAAGCGGATTTTTCTTAAACACTTTAAACATAAGTTTCTTCATACCAGTTGCTTTTAATGAGTTTGGATCAAGTTCTGATACCACTTTTCGTAATTCTAACAATGTATTTGGAATTTCTTCATTCTTTCCATTCATCATCGCTGTCACAGGACGTTTTAAAGCTGATAGCGTTTGTCCTGCCGCTTGCTGCTCTTTATCCCCTAAGTCTCCAAGCTGCGACAATACTTTTGATAAATCTGTATTTTGCTCGCTATTTAACTTTTGTACATAAAGATCTGCTTCTTTATTCAGTTCTTCAAGTTCTGCATCTTTTATTACTGTATCCACTACTACTTCTACATTATTATCTTTCACAATCGATACAGGTTCTTTTTTCTCGAGTTCAGTCAACAAAATCGCTCCTTTATTTATATGTGCGAATTTATGTGCACTATATTTCATCTAATATATCGTATTTCATATACATTTTTGCTTGAAATCGATTTTTCAAGAAATACCTGCTTATGCAGTCATTCCCTGTTTCATAGTATAAGTATACCTGTTCTCGTCATTATTTTCCTCAGACTTAAGACCTAGAGAACAACATACTGAAGACGGATTCTTCATAGCTTACCTTACTTATCACCACTGACTATTAATTTGAAATTCCATTTAGTTACCTTCTTAAATTCATACAATGCTCTATCTTTTGACATATACTATCTTTCAATGTGATAATTATATTAGGTCCACTTCTAATTATTCTTCCGCGCAACAAATGCTCCCTTTTGAAAAGCTAATAACACGGTTTCAAACGTAACGTCTTCTTCAATCATCTTTATAAATCCAGCTAATTCCCCCGCATGAGAAGTTGCATTATCAATTACAAGAAAACCTTTTGGCTCTAAAATACGTTTTATATGTTCCCACCACCACATGTATTGCGTGCGCTCTGAATCTAGGAAAATAAAATCAAATGAACGATCTACTTGCGAATCTAAAAATGCCCCAGCCTCTTGATTATGAATATCGATTCTCTGTGTAAGATTTGCCCTTTCAAAATTTCCAAGTGCCTCTCCAACCCGTTCTGAAGAAAGTTCTACAGTTATAACATTTCCATTTGTTTCTTCTACCGCATTTGCTAGCCACAATGTAGAATAGCCATTTGAAGTTCCAATTTCTAAAATTTTTTTTGCATTGCAGCCCTTTACTAATACTGATAAAAACTGCCCCATTTCACGAGAAATATTTCTTAATTTTTCTTCTCTTTTTTCTTTATGTCGATCATGCTCTTCTCCATATTGTTCAAGTTGCAATAATAATGAATCTAGAGTATTCATTTTCTCCATCGCCTTTCCAAGCAATATGATGAAAAAGTACATGATGCCCGTCTACTTTTCATTATATGCGAAATGCACACCTTTTTCCTGTTATACGACAAAGAATTAAAATTTTTTATAGCATATTGTTTCGTTTTTTGGTAAAGTTAATTTCTACGTGCAATTATTTAATTCACATTATTTTACAATCAGTTTTCAATTATAAGATAATCTAAACCCCATTTAAATGAATCGGTATTTCTAATTCAACTAAGCGCCCTTTTCGGACGCATTTTCTTTTGTTTATATATTTCTGTAAGAAAGGATGCTTACACATGAACGTGATTAACTTAGATGCTGTTAGAAGACGTAAACAGCATAAAAAACTAATGATAACTATACCGATTATTAAACGCATTTATGAAGAAGACGGGGAAATTAAATTCGAGGTAGCCGGCGAAAAAGATGTACCTCTTGAAATGTTAGAAAAATAAAAAAAAAGACGCACTTCTAAAGAAATGCGTCTTTTTTATACTATTACATTTAAGTGCATAAGTTTTTCTGGATTAACCATCATATAAATGTTTGAAATTTTCTCATCCTCAAATATGAATGAAAGTACATACGTCACTTTATTATTTATTGTAACTATAACGCCTGGTGCACCATTTACTATTTTGAAATCAACACTATACTTTTCTGGCAATCGTTTTGCAATTCCAAAGAACAAACGTATAATTTTATCTGCAGAATAAATCGGATTAATTGCAGTTGTAACTTTACCACCACCATCTGCTTTAAATATCGCATCTGTTTTTAAAACTTCTAACATGCCTTGCGTATCCCCACACTGCAATGATGATACAAATTTCTCCACGTAAGCAGCCATCTTCTTCGTACTTAATGTTGACTGCTTCGGCTTATCTAAAATACTTTTTCGTGCACGTTGAAAGATTTTTCGGCAATTCACACTACTCTTTTCTACAATCGAAGCGATTTCTTCGTAGTCATAACTAAAAACCTCTCTTAATATGAAAACAACCCTCTCTACCTCAGTCAGTTGTTGTAAAAGTAATAAATATGCCGTAGAAATTGATTCTTTCATTACAAATGACTCTGATGGATCATCAATCTCTTCCACAAATGGCTCTGGCAACCACATTCCGACATATACGTTACGTTTATGTGCTGCCGAACGTAATTTGTCAATTGAGCGATTTGTTACCATTTTACATAAATAGGCTCTCATATTTTCTATAGATTGAACGTCCTCCATATTATTAAACGATATAAATACTTCATGGACGATATCTTCAGCATCCATAACACTCCCAAGGATTCTATATGCTAACGAAAATAATAATGGTTGATACGCTTCATATAACTGCTCCGTTTCCATGATGAACTGCCTCACTTTCAAATTTCTTTAAAATGTGTAACGCTGCACGTTTCCCGCTTGCTACCGCAGCATCAGCTAATATTTCATCATGCCCAGCCCAATCTCCTGCAACGTAAACACCTGGCATTTCAGGTATATTAGGGCCTGGTTTTTCAACACGGTCAATATGAGGAAAATCATGTACTACCGTAATTTTCGGTAAATATTGCTGTGCAACAACTTCTCTTTTCCAATTCGGATGTAACAATTCCATCATATTTTCTAACTGTTCTTTCTCTTCTTGAATATGATTCAGTTCTAGTACAGGATTATGGTATTTAATTAGACTCACTACAATTGATCCATCTTCACTTAATTTAGCTGCTCTCGATTGATTCGTGAAAAATATAGGTTGATCCAATCCCAATGCAAAATGATGCAAAGGATTTGGTAATTGTTTTAAACCAATATCTAACGCTGCCACGGTCACTTGTATAGATTGTTCACTCCATTTTTGCAAACTTGTTCCTTCTGTACCTTTTATAATTTTACATGCCTCTTTCGGTGGAATTGTTACAATAACTGCCCCTGCTTCAAATACTTCATCTTCAAAACAATGTATTCTTTGTTTTCCTTCACAATGCTCTATTTTTAAAACATGCTTTTTAGCCAGAAATTTTACACCACTAGTATTCGCTATTCCTCTTAAATTTGTTATTATCGTCTCCCAACCACCATCTACATAAAGTACTCCTTCTTTCATAGAAAGCTGTATTTGCTTTAGTACGGAAGATGCTAATTGTATTGTAGGAGCATACGTATATGTTGTTGTTCGGCATAATGCATAAAATATATTTCGAACCATTGGATCTTTAATTTCATTTTCTGCCCATGTAGTTAGGCTTATTTTCGGAACTTTTTCTACATCTAAGTTTCCTAAATGAATCATAAGACGAGCGAACTGTACTTTTGCAGACCATGAAAGTAACGGTGTTGATAAAATAGAGCGAAAATCTGTTGGAATGGTATAAATATCCCCTTTCCATATTCCATGTGCTTTTGTAGATGGGATTCCACCTGGAAGATTTACTCCTAGCTCATTAAAAGTTATAAACGCTTCTCCACCTCTATATAAAGCATGTGCACCAAGATTCATACAAATGCCGTTTTTATTTATAGTCATCCCTCGACCACCGAAGTGACTGGACTTTTCTAATACAATAACTTTCCTTCCAGCTTTCGCTAAATATATAGATGCTGTTAATCCAGCAAGCCCACCACCAACAATTGCTACATCAAAATGTTTCATAATAAAATCCCTCCTTATCCGTTCTACATACGAGACGAACGATTAAGGAGGGATGTGACATGAAAATATATTTTTACTTATCTATTTTATTTCATTTTTTTTATTCTGTCATATTGCATACGAAATAACTCAATTGCAAATGGAATATCCTCTTCACTCTTTATATAATAACTTATCCATCCTGATTCAGGTAATACGTGATGTGGTTTCACCAATCCTTGGCTCACTAATTCATCCCGCTTTACCTTTGGAAATGGTAAATCAACTAACTTATCGCCATGCAAATGACCAAGTTCTTTCTTACCATAATTTATTTCAATACCACCAAATCGATGCGGCTTTTCAGAAACACCTGCCCAGCCAAGTACTTCATTTCTAATCATTTCACTAAATGACATAAACCTTCACCCCTTTTTAATGATTGATGTAATATTAAATTAACACGTTCATTACTTTTTTCCATCAATCCAAAGTATGAATGGATATACGAATATAGTTTAATCTCAATATCTTTATTTTTTTACACACTGAAAACAATTTCAAAGGGTATTTATTCTATAAACTATTTCGAGGATAATATAGCACTTGAAAATAGCCATTTTAATAACAACTTAAAAACTAAAGTCAATATGAATGATGCTGAACAAACAATTATCATTCAAACACAAATAGCAAAAACGTTGAAAGATAACGGTATTTTTTCTTTATTGAATGATAGAACTGCAAATATTCAAGCAATATCTTATAAAATAATGGATGATACAATTGTGAATAACAATTTATTAACTACAGATCCAATCACTTTCCGTAGTTTAGTATCGTATGAACTATTTGAAAATACTATTACAGCTTATACTATAGATTTACAACCAGTTTATTTACCTGATGGTGCTACAATCATTGATTTTTCTTTCTCTGCATTTCCAAAAATTGCACATAGCATGAAAAAAGTAAAAGTAAATGGGATGCCTGTTCCACTTAAAACAAAGATATCTCATTTAGACGTAATTGAAATCCATTTTGATTTAAAACAAAACTTGGCAATAGAATGGCTAAATTACGCCAATACTGCTAAAGCACAATTAATGATTCATCAAAAACTATCTTAAATAAAAGGCCAATTCCTTTCTATAAGGCATTGGTCTTTTCATATAACGTAACCATTAAAATATACGAAATAAATTTCAACATTTTTACTCCTAACCTAACATCAATAATTCCGACTTTCATTAGTTCGCTCTAATTTTTATCCGTATTTACATTATGAGAAATAAGAAGCACAACCTATATTCTTTATAAAACAGGTGAATTTATTATGATACAGACAAATACACATAACTAACGCTAGGCACATATCCTAAAGTTGTATCCATACTTACCTATAGAAAGGCAGGTAATACGATTGACTTCTACTATTGACTACACCTCTCCTTCAACGAACTTCACTCATGATTTAAGTAAAAGTAATTTTTTTAAGAAAGATGCCCAAAATTATATAAATGTACTTGGCATAAAACAATTAAACACTTTAGAAAATACTTCTTTATTAGATATTTATTTAAGTACAGGCAACGTTGTAGAACCACATATTCATCAAAATGCAGCTGAACTTGTCTACTGTATTTCAGGATCTGCTGTTGTTTCTTTACTTAATCCATTTACGAATCAAATATTAAACTTACCGATAAAACCAGGGCAAGTTGCCAACATTCCACAAGCGTGGTGGCATTATGAAATTGCTTCAGCAGATAATACTCATTTATTAGCTATATTCGACGCCCCGACCCCAGAAGTTATTTTTGGTTCTGATATTTTAAGATTAACTCCCGCTAATATGATGGCTCATACTTATTGCCTCAATGAACAACAATGGAAACAAGCAGTATCCCCAATTCAATCCACTACAGTAATTGGTCCTCCCGGAAACTGTAATCAAAACCGCGACATGATAAATCAGTCAACTCAGCCCCCTACTCAACAACAAAATCTATATTACCAAGATTCTTATTACTTCCCTCTATACTGGGGGTATTAATTAGTATCATTTTAATAGAACCACCATTTATCTCCTCGGAAAATATCGAGGAGATTTTTTATCGTAACAATTAATAGAGTACATACATATAATATTTATATATTTAATTGGAGGTGATAGTACTATGAGTAATTATAACTATCGAAAAAACTACTCTAATAATAAAAATAGTAGCTCTTCAGCATCCTCTCAATCTTCGAACTCTCAATCTTCCGATTCCCAGTCACAAAGAGATTTAGCCGAGCAAGGCTATGTAAAGAAAAAAGGATGTAACTGTAATAAAAATAAATAGTTTATTACTAATTTGAGCAATGACATTTCACCGCTCATGATTAACAATTTAACCCAGTAGTATATAGTTTATTTAATGGATGAATTCTGTTTTTAATAGAATTCATCTTTTTTGTTTATATGTAATTTTTCAAACCATATAACTTATTCCATAAACAATAAAGTGCAAATCATAAATTTTAATTTTTCTTATATACCAACTTAACAAAGAGTAACTTTTCAATTGATTTATTTCTAATTTCCCACAAAAAATATAGCCCCACCTAATAAAATTAGGTGGGGCTATATACAAATGCCTGTTTAAATTTCAAACAAACATTGTAACAAGTTAGACGATATTAATACCTGCACTTACAAATCCAGCAACTGCAGCTATTGGACTAGCAGCTGTTAATGAAACATATAATAATACTTTATCCCCAGCGGCTACCGGAATTGCTTCAGGTATGATACCTGATGCTGTAGCACCAATCGCTATTACAGCAAATGCTGGTGCTAATAATAAAGGCGCGCCCTGTACTGTAAACGTATTACTTGCTGCTGGTGCAGTTAATATTTGTATCTGCACTTGAACAGGTGATAATGGAGCTAATGCAGCTGTTGCACTAAAGAAACCTGCTAATGACGTAATAGTCCCTGCACGTGGTGCTACAAATGCATAAGAACCTATCCCTAACGCTAATGTGATACTTGTTCCACCCGTTAAAGCAACTCCAGGCTGACTAAATCCAAATCCAAGAAGAGTTCCTGTATTAGCTATTAACGCGTTAACTAACGCAGATGGTGTTGTACCTGAAGCAAACGGAATAATAGCTCCGCCACCAGTTGCTCCTGTTGCTCCTGTTGCTCCTGTTGCTCCTGTTGGACCTGTTGGACCTGTTGGACCTGTTGCCCCTGGAGTAGCATTGATTAATTGAATTAATAAACCAAAAAGAACTTGTAAAGTTGCAGGATCGATATTTGAGTTGCAGGATATAGGGATAAGATCTAGAGCGAAGAAGAATTGTGCAAGAGCGCTATAGAATTGTTGCAATAATGTTGACAATTGTCCTAAATTAGGTGCTGGAGATTGTAATAAAACTATAATACTTTGAGTTAATTGTTTCAAAAAATTAACTTCTGGAGAAGGTAATAAGGAATTTAAGAAAATTAAAAATTGATTAAATAAATCGAGTAACGCTAATCTGTTTGCATTACTTGGATTTGCAAAAAATGCTGAAATAGCTGATATTAATGAATTTAGTAAAGTAATTAATTGACTTAATTGTTGGCTAGTAATAGGAACTGACTGTGGATTTTTACAACAATCTGCTGAAAAAACAATCGGATTACAGTTATTATGACCAAAACAATTATTATTTGACATTTATTTCCTCCTTGCTTTTCTTATAGTTGAGTGTTTTCCTATTCTAAGAACTATAAAAGATGCGATTGAAAAAAGTAGTTGAGTTATATGTTTCTCTTAAAATAGGAAACATGAATTATAATCAAACTTGAAAACGTAATTTAATTATGTTCATGACTCACATATTAATTATATGTTTTTAATAATTGACTGCTTAGATTAAATACCTAAACTTAAGAGTTTATTTTATTTTTCCACGTTTATCTCCCAAATTCAATTGCCTATCAATTTAATTATCCATAGTAATCACTAAAACAATCGATAACATATGTTCCACTTATAATGGCATCACTTTTTCCATACTAGAATAATTAGTATTTTACCTATACAAAAATTGTGTTGAAACTATAATCAGGATGCCGTTTCTAATATAGAAAATTCTCATATTATATAGTGGACAAGTTATTCTATACTTCGTTCAAAAAATAATTAAAGGAGTGAAATTTAATTGCCAATTATTCAACCATTTATCGCTTCTAGAAGATTTACATCTACACTAGGAGCTGGAACAGGAACAGGTGCAGCTTTTGCAATTGCTGCAACAGCTTGTTTAAACGATGCCGGTACTACTGCAACTGCCTTTCCGACTTTTACGTATTACAACCTCTATGTAAACGGGATAATTCAACCTAGCGTGAACTCCAGTGTCACCACAGGTCCTACTGGTGCTATTACAATTCCTGGCGGAGATGTATTAGACGGTGGAATTCCAATTACAATTGAATTTATCGTCACTTAATTTTAACTAACCAAATTTAGAACAAAAAGGGCAGATTTCTCTTTATAGGAAATCTGTCCTTTTTAATTGATAATAATAAATTGTAGGATAATTGAAGATCCTTGTGAGGGTGGTTCAGCATCTAATAAAATCAACTGACCAGCTGTAACTTCATAAAAAGGTTGTGGTTGAAGAATTCCATTTATAAATAGATTAATATAAGAAACTTCACTTGGTGATAAGATTTGTGTTGTACCGTATTGTGCTATACCATCTGCATTAGTATATATAAGTTTTTCCCCATCTGAAAAAGTAAAATATAATAGGTTTGTTGTTGGGATTGTTCCCGGTATTCCCGTTGGGCCGGTTATTCCTGTTTCTCCGGTTGCTCCGGTTGCCCCTGTTTCTCCCGTTATTCCTGTTTCTCCGGTTGCCCCTGTTTCTCCTGTTACTCCTGTTGCTCCGGTTACTCCGGTTGCCCCTGTTTCTCCTGTTTCTCCGGTTACTCCCGTTATTCCTGTTTCTCCCGTTATTCCTGTTGCTCCTGTTGCCCCTGTTTCTCCCGTTATTCCTGTTTCTCCCGTTATTCCTGTTGCTCCTGTTTCTCCGGTTGCTCCGGTT
>NZ_JAKUDX010000015.1:0-80276 GCF_022662615.1 Bacillus cereus group sp. BfR-BA-01523 | reverse complement strand
CTGCCACCAGAACCATTGCCGCCAGAACCACTGCCGCCAGAACCACTGCCACCAGAACCATTGCCGCCAGAACCACTGCCACCAGAACCGTTGCCACCAGAACCACTATCGTCCTGAGAACCATTGTTTCCTGGAGGTTTATTATTATCTTTTGAATTACCTTCTGCTAAAGTATCGTTATTTTGTACAATAGCGTTTGTTATTGGATGGAAGTTTTCAGTTGCAGCATTACCAATATTTAAGCCGCTAAAAAAGGATAAAGAAAGTGTTGATGCTAAAATGAAGATTTTTGTCATTGTTTTCCTCCTGAAGAAAAAATTATTGTTCCATCTAAAATACACCCCTTTGTAATATTTCATAGGAAAAAGAGTTTTATGCAAAAAAAACTATATATAGAAAAAGGTGGTGTATTTCTAAAGGGAGAAAAGAGTTAATGTAAATTCCTTGTAAATAGTAGAGTGATGGAGAATTTACACTCATAACAGTAGAGGAAGTGGCAACGGATGAAAGAATATATTGCATTTGATATTGGTGGTACGCAAATTAAATATGGAATTGTTTCAGAAATAGGGGTAGTACTAATACATAAAAAGGTCCCAACAGAAATTCACTTGGGCGGGGAACAAATTGTTCAAAAACTTATATGTTTATCAAAAAAGTTAATGACTGAACATACTATTTCCGGAATTGGTATTAGTACAGCGGGAATTGTTGATATTGATAAAGGAGTTATAACGGGAGGTGTGGATCATATTCCGCGTTATGCTAATATTTCTATTGTTGAGAGATTACAAGAAGTATTAAAAGTTCCTGTATCTATTGAAAATGATGTTAATTGTGCAGCCTTAGGCGAGAAATGGAAAGGTACAGGGAGGGGAGAAAGCGATTTTATTATGCTTACGCTTGGAACGGGCATTGGTGGAGCAATTGTTATAAATGGAGAGTTATACCGTGGACATTCGTTTGGCGCTGGGGAATGGGGGAACATGTTAATAGAAGGGAAAACTTTTGAGGAGGTTGCCTCAATTTCGGGATTAATTCATCTCGTACGAAGATATAAAGGTAAAAAGGAGTGGGATGGTAAAACAATTTTCGAATTATATGATAAGGGTGATAGCGGTGTTACTCAAGCCGTGAAGATTTTCTTTAAACATTTGGCGATTGGTATTAGCAATCTTGCTTATATTTTTAATCCGAAAATGATTATTATTGGTGGGGGAATTACTGAAAGAGGAGATGATTTCTTACATGAAGTGAAGGAAGAGATAGGAACATACTTAAATCAAGAGATTTATAGTAATTGTGAGATTAAACTTGCGCAAAGCGGTAATTGTGCAGGAATGATTGGCTCTATTTACCACTTATTACATCAGTATAAATAAATATAGTATCTGTTTTCATATAATTGAGAATTTATCCTTTTTCTCATTAGATAAATAATGCTACAATATAAGAGAAGAATACAATGTTTTCCGAGTTGGAAAATGCTTTGTAGAAAGGAAGAAACTTCATGCCTATTATTTTAGAAAAAGGACAAAAGATTGATTTAACGAAAGGACAACCGAGAGTAGCGAAACTACAGGTTGGCTTAGGCTGGGATCCAATTGGGCAATCAGGTGGGTTTCTGTCTTCTTTATTTGGAAGTAAACCAAGTGTAGATTGTGATGCATCTGTCGTTATGTTAGAAGGGAATCGTTTTTTAAACAAAAATGATCTAGTTTACTTCGGCAACAAACTTTCTACTTGTGGTAGTATTATTCATTCAGGAGATAATTTAACAGGTGAAGGCGCTGGTGACGACGAAACAATTTTCGTAGAATTACATAAAGTTCCGAGCCGTATTAATCGTTTAGTATTCGTTGTAAATATTTATGACTGTGTAAATCGTCGTCAAGACTTTGGGATGATTCGCAATGCATATATTCGTATTCAAAACCCACAAACAGGTGAAGAATTAGCGCGTTATAACTTGTCAGATAATTATGCTGGCAAAATGACTTTAATTGCAGGTGAAATGTACCGAGACGGAAACGAATGGAAGTTTTCAGCAGTGGGAGAAGGAACACAAGATAAAAACTTAAGTGAGATTGTATCACGTTACCAATAAAATAAACCAAGGAGGAATAGTATAATATGGCATCTATTTCATTGAAAAAAGGACAAAAGGTAGACTTAACAAAAACAAATCCAGGTCTTTCGAAAGTTCTTGTAGGACTTGGTTGGGATACGAATCGTTATGACGGACAAAATGATTTCGATTTAGATGTTAGTATCTTCTTAGTAGGTGCTAACGGTAAAGTTTCAGGTGCAGAGGATTTCGTCTTCTATAATAATCCAAAAGGTGCGAATGGTGCTGTAGAGCATTTAGGAGATAACCGTACAGGTGAAGGTGAAGGCGACGATGAAACAATTAAAATAGACTTAAAAAATGTTCCTGCTAACATTGAGCGTATTTGTTTCACAATTACAATTTATGATGGAGAAGGCCGCAGCCAAAACTTCGGACAAGTTTCTAATTCTTTCGTACGTATTATGGATGAAGAAAAGAATGCAGAATTAATTCGTTACGATTTAGGAGAAGATTTCTCTATTGAAACAGCTGTAGTAGTGAGCGAATTATACCGTCACGCAGGTGAATGGAAATTCAATGCAATCGGAAGTGGATTCCAAGGTGGATTAGGTTCTCTATGTAATAACTTTGGTTTAGATGTAGAGTAATAGATTTATATATCCATCAGTGAAATGCGTAATTACTGATGGATATATTTTTAAAAATTAAAATATAGAGGTGAATATATATGGTTATTCAATTGCAAAAAGGACAGAAAATTGATTTAGCTAAAACAAGCCCAGGTTTATCAAGAGCAGTAATTGGTCTTGGATGGGATATTAAATCTTATGATGGTGGATCTGATTTCGATTTAGATGCATCTGCCTTTTTATTAGATGCGAACGGGAAATGTACGAAGGAAACTGATTTTATTTTCTATAATAATTTACAGTCTCCTTGTGAATCAGTTTTACATACAGGAGATAACCGTACAGGTGCAGGTGAAGGTGATGATGAGCAACTTGTTGTCGATTTGAAAAAGGTTCCAGCAGATGTTCATAAAATTGCTATTACAGTTACAATTTATGATGGTGAAGGCCGTAATCAAAACTTTGGACAGGTTGCAAATGCATTCGTTCGTTTAGCAAATGAAGAAACAAACGAAGAAGTTCTTCGTTTTGATTTAGGGGAAGATTTCTCCATTGAAACAGCAGTTGTCTTTTGTGAATTATATCGTCATAATGGACAGTGGAAGTTTAGTGCAGTAGGAAGCGGATTCCAAGGTGGATTAGGTGCGCTTGTAAAAGCGTATGGCTTGGATGCATAAGAAGGGAAACGACATTCGTTTCCTTTTTTTGACCTTTCTATAAATCTAGCAAAGAATAGGGGATAAAGGTAAGATGAGTATTTTGCAAGGAATCCTTGATACGTATGCTCAGTTTTTCGACTTGGACATGTGGATTAAAGTGTTACAAGATCCAGTATCTTGGGGGTTAATAGGTACACTTGTTGTACTTGAAGGGTTATTATCTGCTGACAATGCACTTGTGCTAGCGGTAATGGTAAAACATCTTCCAGAAGAAAAACGAAAAAAAGCATTATTCTATGGACTGATTGGAGCTTATGTATTCCGTTTTATTGCAATTGGAATTGGAATGTTCTTAATTAAATTAGCATGGGTAAAAGTGTTAGGTGCACTTTACTTAGCTTGGCTTTCAGTTAAATACTTCATTGATAAAAGAAAAGGTAATGCAGAAGAAGAGGAAGCTCATGGTATGAACCAAAACAGTATTCTCTTCAGAATGTTTGGTGTCTTCTGGGGAACAGTTGCGATGGTTGAATTAATGGATATCGCGTTCTCTGTAGATAGCGTACTTGCTGCATTTGGTGTATCAAATCAAGTTTGGATTCTATTATTAGGTGGAATGCTTGGTATTTTAATGATGCGCGGTATCGCTGGCGTATTCTTAAAATTGTTAGAGCGTATTCCAGAACTTGAAACGACAGCATATATTTTAATCTTAATTATTGCAGCAAAAATGTTACTGTCTGTTATTCATATTGAAGTAAGCCATACGCTATTCTTTATTATTTTAGTTGTAGCATTTGGAGCAACGTTTATACTTCACTACATGAAGAATTCTGGACAAGCTAAAGAAGAAGTTGCAGCTACTAAAAATAATCATAAATAATTGAAATGGGTTTGCTCGTTATGCGAGCGCCCATTTTTTATAACTAAAAATAGTTTATAATAGAAGAGAGACTTTATAAAAAAAGTAAATGTTTTTGGAGGTGAACTGTTGTGTTTTCACGTTTTACACTTCAACCATGTGCATTAAAAGACGAATCAGATTTAAAGCAATTTGAAGCGCTTTTAGAAAAACGCCCAAAATATGAACTGACAGAGAATGAGATGAAGTTTAGTTATATAGCAACTCGTATTCTTGGTGTTCCTAATGATGTAGATGAATATTTCAATGAGCTATTTGATTATAGCGAAGTGAAAGGGATCGTGGTTTTGCATGAACAAAATTTAAATAAGGTGATTGATCCCGAAAAACTGCGCCATATTCAAGAGGTTTTTACATTACATCAAGAAGCACCGAATGGCCTTACAGTAAATAGGCTTGTCGCCCATCTGTCTGGAAAACAACTATTACCGCAAGTAGACAATCCTGATTTACAGCATTATATACATACGACGTTTATTTCTGTATTGAAATTGTATGAGAAACAACATAATCAATCTTTAAAAACAGAAGGATTCCGGCGTTTCTTAATCGATATGATTAAATTAAGTGAAAATTACGTAGCGAAGTGGTTCTCTACGATTAATTATAAGAAACAAATGCCACGTATCGTTTGGTACGGTGATGCGACGGAGAGTCGTATATATTTCTTATACTTTCTTATTATGCTCGGCTGTGATGTGCTTTATTATCACCCAGAAGGAAAAGATGGATTTGAGAGTGTAGATGAGGAAGGAAAGACATTTGTCGTATCTCATTCAGGCCGTATTTCATTGGAACCATTTCCTGATCGGCGTCGTGAACGCGTCGCAACGGTAGCTTATCAAGCTTCAAAAGAAATCGAGCAAGTACTTCACCACGATAATTCATTATTATACAAACCGTGGCAATTCCGTTCGTATACACCTGTAGCCCGTACGCTCAAAACGACGTACGATGAACTCTTTTTAATTACGAAAGAAAAGGCATTTGTACGCCCAACATTCTTTGTTGAAAATAAGCATATTTATATTCCTTCTTTATTTGCAAAAATATCAGGTGTTTCAAAGAATGATAAAGAATATTTTCAGCGACTAAAGGCTGTTACATCATTTGATAACAGTTTATTAATTAATACATTCCCGTTTACGAAAGAACAAAAAGCGAATTTCCAATATCATTATCGAGATGCATTGGACCGCGGGGGGAAGTTACATCCGGATTTAATTATGAACAGCCATTGGTGGCCGCATAAGCGTTTACCAGAAGGATTACAACATGGTATTGCAGAAGCAATGATCCATACGTGTGAAAGTGAAATGTGTAAACCAATTGCGAAAGAGACGAAACAAGATGTAGCGCTGTATGTTTTCGCACAACTCTCTCAAATACCACCGAACATTTTAGAGCAGCTTGAGAAATTTGATTATTCGCAAGAAGTACCGAAAATTGTTATATTTAATAATGAGAAGAGCGGAGAATTAAGTCGTTCTGATGCTGTGTTATTACTATTTTTAAATCAAATTGGAGTAGATGTATTCCACTTTAATCCAACGGGGAGAAACGATATTGAACCGTATATTGAATCAGGAGCATTTGATTCACATTGGCTTGAAGAAGTTAATTTCGATCTTGAATTTCATGGTTCATCAGCCTATAAAAATTTATCACAAACAATAAAAGGACTATTTCGTCCATTTTTATAAGGAAAGGGAGAATACCATATGAATAACCCAGTCGTACTAGATTCGAAAACAGAATTGAATGAGCAAACCGCACAAGATGTTCGCTTGCAACTTAGACAAGATGCAGAAGTGCAACGTATTTATAACGCAGTAGACATTAAAGATCAATTAGAATTAATTGAACTCGGAAAAGAACCTTCTATGGAAATTTCACGTTTCGCTGATCAAATTTTACATACAATGTCTTTATCGAAAGTAGAAGACTCTGGTGAATTATTAAAGCAGCTTGGTAAAATTATGGACAGATTTGATAGTAAAGACTTTGCGGAAGAGAAAAGTGGTTTCTTCTCACGTATGTTCAAAAAAGCAGATAAAATGATTGAACAAATCTTTAGTAAGTATCAGACGATGGGTCGCGAAATGGATAAAGTATACGTAGAAATTACGAAGTATCAAGATGAAATGAAAAAATCAATTGGTACGTTAGATGGTTTATATGAGCAAAACTTAAAGTATTATTTAGACTTAGAAAAATACGTAGTAGCAGGGGAAATGTTATTAGAGCGTTTAAATACAGAGTTAGTTCCGATGTACGAAGAGCGCATACGTAATAATGATCAGTTAGCGGGTATTGAATTAGAATCGCTTAAAAACTCTGTTGAAATTTTAGAACAGCGTATTGATGATTTAGAAAAAGCACGTATGGTTGCTCTATTAACAGCACCACAAATTCGTATGATTCAACGCGGTAACAATAAATTAATCGGTAAAATCAATACGGCATTTATTACAACGATTCCTATCTTTAAAAATGGTATCATTCAAGCGGTAAATGCGAAACGTCAAAAGCTTGTTGCGGACTCTATGGCTGAACTTGATCGCCGTACAAATGAATTACTTAAGAAAAATGCACAAAATATCGCAACTCAAAGTGTGGAAGTAGCGAGATTATCAGGTTCTTCTAGTATTAAGATGGAAACACTTGAGGAAACTTGGAACATTATTTCAAGAGGTATGCAAGAAACACAACAAATTGAAGAGCAAAATAAACGTGAGCGTGAAGAAAGTCGCAAGCGTATGGCTACATTAACAGAGAATATCAAAAAAGAATTACAAGGATAAAGTGAAACTTTAATCAGCGGGAGATGTTCATCTCCCGCCTAACTTCTTTGCTCCAGCCGAATTTTGAGGTGGGAGTCTTACTGCACGGCAAATAGCGGGATAAACAAAAAGGCAATGAGGAATATTCCTCATTGCCTTTTATTTTCTCTTAAATAATTTAATGATTTCATTCACAACAAGCGGAATGATACTTAACAAGAGAACAAATCCCCAATCTCGCATTGTTAATGCATGCACACCAAATATATTGGCAAGAGGTGGGATGGAGATAATACACACTTGCATAAGAACACCGATTAGAAGTGAGAAGACTAAATATTTATTTGTAAATATCCCAATTGAAAAAATTGATTTCGTTCTTGAACGTAAGTTAAATGAATGAACGAGTTGAGAGAAACTAAGAACGACAAATGCCATCGTTTGAGCGTGTAATAGCGCGTCTTCATCAATTTGCTCTGGGAAGAGAGGAAATAAATTTGTATCTCCTGTATAGAGCTTTGCCCCAACGATAAAAGCTGTTAAAGTAAGAAGTCCAATTACAACCCCATTGAAAATAAGAAAAGGAACGCTGCCGCTAAATAAGCTTTCTTTCGCATGTCGTGGTTTCTCCTTCATCACATCTGGATCTTCAGGATCAACACCGAGTGATAATGCAGGCAGTGTATCTGTAATTAAATTTACCCACAAAATGTGAATAGGGCGTAGTGGTGTTGCCCAGCCGAGTAAAATAGCTAAAAAGAGAGCTATAATTTCGCCGAAGTTACAAGAAAGTAGGAAGAGAATAGACTTTTTAATATTACGATAAATATTTCTTCCTTCTTCAACAGCTTTCACAATAGATGAGAAGTTATCATCTGTTAAAACTACATCTGCTGCGCCTTTTGCGACATCTGTTCCTGTAATTCCCATTGCTACTCCAACATCTGCTTGTTTTAAAGATGGAGCATCATTTACACCGTCACCAGTCATGGAAACGATATTTCCTTTAGCACGTAATGCTTTTATAATCTTCACTTTATGTTCTGGAGAGACCCTAGCGAATACATTTAAGTGATTAATTTTACTTGCTAGTTCTGTATCTGGAATGTTATCTAATTCAGTTCCAATCATGATTTCAGATATTTCTTCAGCAATGCCAAGTTCTTTGGCAATTGCAAAGGCGGTATCCTTATGATCACCCGTAATCATAACTGTGCGAATACCAGCCTTTTTACATTCTGTAATTGAATCTTTTACTTCTGTACGTGGTGGATCAATCATACCAACAAGACCGATAAAGATGAGATTTTCTTCGAGATGATTTATATCCATATCGTTTAAGTCGTATCGTTTATATGCGAATGAAAGTACTCTTAATGCTTTTTGCGACATTGACCCGGCAGCTTCTAATATTTGATTTTTATCAGAATCTTTTAGGACCTCAAGTTTATTATTTATAAAGATATGGGTACAGTGAGGTAAAAGTTTATCAATAGCACCTTTCGTCATGCTATAGTAGCCTTCATCGTACGTATGTACAGTTGACATCATTTTACGATCAGAATCGAAAGGCAATTCGTTAACACGTTCATGTTTATTTTCTAAATGATCTTTTTGAATGTTAAAAGAGCTTCCGGCAACAAGAAGGGCAATTTCTGTAGGATCCCCTGTTTGTGAGTCGGCACCGTAAGAGGCATCGTTGCATAAAACCATATTTTCTAATAATAGACGGTGTGCATCATTATTTACATTCAAATTTTCTAGCTGGTCGTATGTGCGATCACTATAAAAGTGAGTAACGGTCATTTTATTTTGAGTTAATGTACCTGTTTTATCTGAACAAATAATTGTGACAGAACCGAGAGCTTCAACAGCTGGTAGTTTACGAATGATAACGTTTTGTTTAATCATACGCTGAACACCAATTGCAAGAACGATGGAAACGATAGCTGGTAAGCCTTCTGGAATGGCTGCAACAGCTAAACTAATTGCGGTCATAAACATTTCTAACGTATCCCGGCCCTGTAAAAAACCGATGAGAAACATAGTAGTGCAAATAGCTACAGCGACAAATCCTAAATACTTTCCTACTTGTGCTAAGCTTTTTTGAAGTGGTGTCATATCATCGTCTGCTTCATGTAAAAGGGTAGCGATCTTGCCAATTTGTGAGTTCATCCCAGTTTCAACAGCAACACCGACGCCACGTCCGTATGTTACTAACGTCGACATAAAGGCCATGTTTTTTTGATCACCTAATGGTACTTGCTCATCATTTTGCATGGAAGGGTGGTAGACTGCATCTTTATCGACAGGGACAGATTCACCAGTTAGAGCAGATTCTTCAATTTTTAAATTCGCAGTTTCGATAAGTCGTAAATCGCAGGGGATATACCGCCCAGCATCAAGCATAACGATATCACCTGGAACGACGTGCTCAGATGGGATCTCTTTTAGTTCACCATCTCGCTTTACGATAGCTTTAGGTGTTGCCATCTTTTTCAATGCTTCTAAAGCCTGTTCCGCTTTCGATTCTTGGATTACACCGATAACAGCATTTAAAACTACAACGAGCGCGATAATACTTGCATCGGCCCATTCACCTACAAAGGCGGAAATAAGGGAAGCGATAATAAGGACATACACGAGGACGTCATTAATTTGGGCGAAAACGCGCTGCCATAAAGTACGTTTTTGTTTGGTAGCTAATTCATTAGAACCATATTGCTTTAAACGTTCATTTACGATTTTATCTGTTAAACCGTGTTGTTCATTTGTTTCTAGGTCGATTAATGTTTGATTTTTCGTCTTACTGTACCAATTGCTCATAAGTAAGCACCTCCAGTAAAAACAGTTAGCAATGGTAGTGTGGCAATTTTTTGAGAGTAGTATGTATGGAGAAAAAATCTAAGGTGAGGTTCTACTTTCATTGTACAGTAATTTAGAATGTGAGGAGGAAAAGAGAAGAGTTGTCATGAATTTGTTGAAATTAAAAGAGCCTCGAATACGTGAGGCTCTTTGTCATTTTTTAATTAATGTACCTAATTCCTCAGTAATAGCTTGCATTTCACTAATACTGAATGTTTCACGTTTCATAACGTGCTCATAAATGTCACGTAAGTCCTCGTACATTTCTTCGTTAAAACTAGCAGCTCTCATTGCTCCAGCATTAACCATGCGTAATTTTTCTTTAATAGCTTCTACCATATATTCAACGTTTGCTTCTGATTTTACGGATAAATCCACCGAAGTGTCCCCCTTTAAAATAACATAAGGTTATCTTAACATTTTTTTATCATTTTCGTTAATGAAACTTTTCAATCCTATTAAATTAGTAGGGATTTCCTTTATAATTAATAATTGGTTGTTTATACTATATAAGTATATAGTAAGAAATGCACCAAGAAGGGAAGAAACAAAATATGGTCCGAGTATTGTTTGTTTGTCTTGGGAACATTTGTCGTTCTCCAATGGCAGAAGCAATTTTTCGGGATCTTGTCGTAAAAGAGGGACTCGAAGAGAAAATTGTCATTGATTCTGCAGGAACTGGAGATTGGCATATTGGTCATCCACCACATAAAGGAACAAAAAAAATTTTAAAAGAAAATGAAGTCTCTTTTGAAGGAATTAAAGCACGGCAAGTAGAAAAAGAAGACTTAACAAAGTTTGATTATATTATTGCCATGGACAACAAGAATATAGCGGATTTAAAAAGTTTTGGTAAAACTGAAGGCTATATTGGTAGACTGTCCGATTTTGTTCCAGACGGTGGCTGGACAGACGTTCCTGACCCTTACTTTACAGGGAACTTCCAAGAAGTGTATGACCTTGTAACAGAAGGGTGTGCAAAGCTAGTAGCTTTCATTCGAAATGAACAAGGAATATGAGGAAGCTTAGAAAGTAATACTTTCTAATATAAGAAATGAAAGGGTGAAGGAATATGGCAAAGAAAAATAATATTGCTCGAAACATTGCGATTGGTGTAGCTGCAGGTGTAGCTGTATCTATGTTAAAGAAAGAAAACCGTGAAAAAGTAAAAAACACGGCAGAAAAAGCAAAAACAAAGATGATTGAAATTGGTGAAAATTCGAAGATAAAAGAAAAAGTGCAAACTGTTACAGATAAAGGACGCGAACTTGCTGATTTCAATGTAGTAAAAGCGAAAGTAGCAGAAATCAAAAAATTGACGCCGTCTGTTGTAGAAACGTTAAAAGAGACGAAAGAAATTTTTAGTAAGAGAAAAGTTGTGCCAGTAGAAAAGCCGGAAACGATTGAAATTCAAGCTGTATCTCCAAAGGTAGATGAGCTTAAAGCAGAAGAAGAGCCAGTAGTAGCTGAAGATGGTGGTATGAAAGAAGCGCGTGAATTATTTATGAAGGACTCAAATGCAGAGGAAAAAAAAACTGAAGCATACATTGAGCTAAAGCAAAATAAAGAAGAGAAGAAAAGCGTCTAAAAAATATGAGGAAATTTCTAGAAAAAGCAAAAAGAAATCGCACCTTTTCGTTTGGGAAAGATTTATATGACCGGACGATGCGCGATGATGTAGCGGGCTTAGCAGCACAGCTCGCTTATTTCTTCTTGCTTGCGATTTTCCCTGGGCTTGTTTTCTTAATTACGCTTCTTGGCTTTATTGACCTTCAAACAGAAAGTGTGCTCAATTTATTAGAACCGTACGTACCAGAAGATGCGATGAACTTAATTGAAGTAAACGTAGATAAAGTTGTAAACGAACAAAATGGTGGTTTATTATCATTCGGTTTACTATCGATGTTATGGTTTGCTTCAAACGGGGTGAATGCGGTTATGAACGCTTTTAACCGCGCTTATGATGTAACAGAAACCCGTTCCTTTATTAAAACAAGAGCTTTATCTATCGTGTTCACGTTAGCGATAATTTTTATGATTGTGTTTGCACTAATCGTCCCAGTATTTGGACAAGTGATTGGGGCAGCCGTGTTTAAAGCAATTGGTTTATCGGATAGTTTTTCTTATGTTTGGAGTATTACGCGTTTAGTAGCAAGTTTCTTTGTCTTAATCGCTTTGTTTAGCTTTTTATATACATTTGCGCCTGATCGGAAATTAAAGCGAAGAGAAGTCATATCGGGAGCAATATTTGCTACTGTAGGATGGATTGTGGTATCGTACTCATTTGCCTATTATGTAGATAAATTTGCAAATTACGCTAATACATATGGTGGTCTCGGTGGTATCATTATTTTAATGTTATGGTTTTACTTAACTGCGTGGGTAATTTTACTTGGCGGTGAAATTAATGGTTTACTCCATCATTATAGAACGGGTGACAATAATTCCCGTAATGAAAAATGAGCTCTTGTTCCATAATAAAAGGGAACAGGGGGGATATTTCATGAGTAATAATAAAAAGAACCACAATAATAAAAGTAATAATAAACAAAAGAGCAGTTCGCATCCAAAGCATAAAACGAGCAGTAGTGCGAACGGTCACAATAGCTACCATTAAAAAAAACGGGTCCTTTATCAGGGACCCGTTACTTATTTCCTTTTAATAATCGTAAGCCATTCAAGATTACAAGAATGGTACTTCCTTCATGTCCAATAACACCGAATGGAAGAGCTAAAAACTGCAAGAAATTAGAACAAATCAGCATTGCAATGACAGCTAAAGAGAAGATAACGTTTTGCTTCACAATACGGTTCATTCGTTTTGATAAACGGATTGCTTGAGAGAGACGAGATAATTCGTTTTTCATAAGAACAACGTCTGCAGTCTCTAATGCTACGTCTGTTCCTTCACCCATTGCAACACCAATACTAGAAGTAGCGAGTGCAGGTGCATCGTTTATACCATCTCCAACCATGGCGACTATGCCGTACTTTTCTTTTAACTGCTTTATCGTTTCAACTTTTGTTTCCGGTAAACATGATGCGTAATATTCTTTTATATTACTTTCATTGGCAATTGCTTTTGCTGTTTCTTCATTATCACCAGTAATCATGATTGCTTCGACACCAATGCTTTGCAAATCACGAATAGCCGCTATCGTTTCTTGGCGAAGGGTATCTTTTAAAGCGATCAGTCCAAGAATACCATCCTCATCACTAATATAAACGACAGTTTTCCCCTCTTTTTCAAGTGAAGCAGAAATGCCATTATGAAATGTCTTTGTTTCTTCTCCAATAAAATCAGCTTTACCAATTTTATAAGATTTGTTTTCTAATATTCCTTTTAATCCAAAACCAGTTACATCTTCAACGTTTTCTGGTTTTTTTATCGTAATGTCGTAAGCATGTTTTGCATATTTAACAATCGCTTCTGCTAAAGGATGTGTAGAGTGACTTTCAATCGCTGCTGTAATAGAAAGTACTTCACTTTCTGCTATGCCTTCTCGAACATATACATCTGTTACAGTAGGTTTTCCTTGTGTTAATGTTCCTGTTTTATCAAAGGCAATCGCCTTTACTGAAGCTAGACGTTCTAAATGAATACCACCTTTAAAGAGAATACCGTTTCTCGCTCCGTTTGAAATTGCTGATAAAGTTGCCGGTGTAATGGCTGCAACTAGCGCACAAGGAGAAGCGACTACAAGTAAGATCATCGCGCGATAAAACGTTTCATTCCAACTCCAATCAAGTAAGAAATGAGGAACAAACATCATAAGCGCAACAACAAGTAGTACACCTTTTACGTATGTTCCTTCAAATTTTTCGATGAATAGTTGTGATGGGGATTTTTCGCTTTGTGCACTTTGAACGAGACGAATAATCTTTTGGAATAATGTTTGATCGCTCGGCTTCGTAATTTTAACTTCAATAGCACCACGTAAATTTACAGTGCCGGCAAATACTTCATCGCCGAATTTTTTCTCATTCGGAATGGGTTCTCCTGTAATAGCAGCTTCATCAATATTTGTTTCACCAGTATGAATTGTGCCATCAGCAGGAACACGCTCACCTGGCTTAATTAAAATAATATCGTTAATTTGTAATTGCTCAACTGGAACACGTTCCGGAGTTCCGTTTGAAATACGTAATGCTTCTTCAGGTTGTAGATCAAGAAGCGCTGAAATTTCTTTTTGGCTTTTACTTAATGTATAAGATTCCATTGCTCCGCTTAATGCAAAGATGAAGATTAAAATAGCACCCTCTGCCCAGTAACCGATAACTGCGGCGCCGATAGCTGCAAAAATCATGAGCATTTCAACATTTAGCTCTTTCTCTTCAATTGTGTCTTCAATACCTTCTTTTGCTTTTGCAAATCCTCCAACTACATAAGCAAGGATATATAAAGTAATACCTGCACTTATTGCATCATTTTTTGTGAATAACCAACCAGCTAAAATAAAAATACCAGATGCGATTGCAAATATAAGTTCATAATGTTTCTTTAATGTATCCCATAAAGAGGGATGAGAAATATCTTTTTGTGCTTGTAATGTTTTTACTTCTGCGTTCATTAATACTCGCTCCTTCCGAATTCTTATTGAGAAAAAGAATCAAAATCGAAACCCCTATAAAACGACGAAAGCTGCCATCCATAATGGATAGCAGCATTTCTGTTGAATCTGGTTTTAATAGTTATTATATTGTAATTATTCTATAGTATAGCATATGTTTTTCTTAGATGATATGTTTTTGTTTTAGTATAAAGTGAAACTTTAATTGGTGGGGGTTTTGTTCATCCCACGCTGATCATTAGCCCTCGTCAATCGGGCTTTTACGGGCAGCAGGGCTCCCACTTAACTTCTTTGCCCCAGCCGAATTTGGAGGTGGGAGTTTTACTGCCCGGCGAATAGCGGGATAAACTGAAAACTTGTGTTTTCGTATTTCCTTTGGTATATATGAATATTGTTCATAAAAAGGTCGGAAAGGAAGACATCAAGTTGAAGACAGAGAAATTTTTTACCCATCCGATTGGCGTGTTTATTGCTGCAATAGTAGCAACATTTTTATGGGGAAGCGCATTTCCCTTTATTAAATTAAGCTATGCTGAACTTGGAATTCAGCCGCAAGAAGTCGGGGAACAAATATTATTTGCTGGCTATCGCTTTTTCTTATCTGGTGTAATGCTCTTATTATTTTTTAAAGCGTTAGGAAAAGATATGAAGTTCAAAAAAGGAACAGGAAAGCAGTTAGTTCAAATTGGCTTGTTTCAAACTTTTCTTCAATATATATGTTTTTATATTGGAATGAGTTACAGCTCAGGAATTGAAGGAGCGATTATTTCAGGAACATCATCATTCTTTCAAATTTTACTCGCACACTTTTTATATAAAGATGATGCTCTAAATAGGCGAAAAGTAATTGGAGTAGCTATCGGTTTTTGCGGTGTGATTTTAGTGAATGTACCGAGTGATGGAAGTTTATCATTTCATTTTGGAATAGGTAGCTTATTACTTCTTGGGGCAGCCATGATGTATTCGTATGGAAACATATTAGCGAAAGAAGGTAGTAAAACATTAGATATTGGGTATATGACAGCATATCAGATGATTTTCGGATCAATGGGGTTGCTATGTATAGGTGCATTTCAAGTTGGAATGATGCCATTCACATTTAATCTACATGCAATACTTATGCTCATATATTTATCGTTCTTATCAGCAGCCGGATTCTGTATATGGAATACAATTATGAAGTATAACAAAGTAGGGAAAGTCTCGATGTATATGTTCTTTATACCAGTGTTTGGTGTGCTACTATCAAGTCTAATTTTAGGGGAAGCAATCCATTCCTTTGTACTATTTGGTTTAGCATGTGTCGCAGCGGGAATTATTGTAGTAAATCGTAACCCGGTTAAAAAGAAAGTTGAGCAAGAAAAACAAGTAGCATAGAGAACAGAAAAACGATTAAAATGGAAGAACAGTATTGTTCTTCTTTTTTTACATAGAAAAAGGAGAACGTGATATATGTAACGAAAAAAGATAGAATAAAGCATTTATTGAGGAGAACATATTATGAATGTACTTTACATTGTGTTAGTCGGGCAAATTATTCTCTTTTTAATGGGAGCAATTTATGCAATAGGACAGACGAAGAGAACGAGAAATAATATGCCGTTACCTTTAGCAGTTCGTCTTATTCTTAGTTTTTCTTTAACAGGAAGTGCAATTTGGATATGGTTACAAGATCCATCGGCTGAGTACAGTACGTGGGTTGCACTCGGTATGACTTTATCAACTGTAGGGGATTTATTTATGGCAGGATTAATTCCAATTGGTCATCGATTAATTGGAGGAATGGTTACTTTCGCTCTTGCACATTGTTTCTATGTGAAAGCATTTTTACAAACAGGTATTTCATGGAATGGTTTTTGGATCGGTTTATTCGTATACGGACTCTTTCTAATTATAGGGTGGTTTTTCTTTATTCGAAATGAAAAACAAGACAAACTTTTTACAATAGGCGCTCTAATTTACGGTTTGTGGGTTGGAGGAATGGCATGTTTTGCATTCGCCTTATATTACGAGAATATAGGAATATGGTGGATACCAGCACTTGGTGGTTTACTGTTTGTGATTTCTGATTTTATTATCGGCGTGACAGATATCGGAGGGCGCAAACTGAAGTATGAACCGCTTTGGATTTGGTTTACATATGTCGCAGCGCAGATGTGTATTGTATATGCAGGATTATAAAAAGATACTCTCAAAAATAGTTGATAGACTATTTTGAGAGTATCTTTTTTATTGCTATGCTATTATATTTGTTTGTTTAATTTGTGCAGTATCTTATACTTTCTAAGCATAAATTTCATAGGAAAAGTCCTGTTTGATAGATGGAAAACATAGTATATAAAAATAGTGAATTTATAGGGATTATTATTTTTATATTTGTAATATTCTAATGTTATAATTCAGAATTTTGTGGAAATTAACCAGTCGGAGTACTTATAATAAAAATAAAAAGATGATGAGATGGTGGAATGATGCAAAAGAAAAAATGTTTGCGTGAATTCTTTGAAATAATTGCAATTGCATGTTTATTAGTGTTTTTGGCAAAAATCTTTTTGTTTTTCCCTACGACTGTAAAAGGAGCATCGATGAGGCCGACGTTACAAGATGGAGATAAAGTAATTATTAATAAACTTGCAAAGAGATTTGAAAGTTATGAGAGAGAGGATATTATTGTCGTGAAGACAGATAATTTCTATGTGAAGAGAGTTATTGGATTACCAGGAGATGTAATTGAGATGAAGAATGATCAATTATATGTTAATCATCAAGTGAAAAATGAAGAGTATTTAAAGAATAATAAAAAACAGGCAGAAAAATTACTTATCAATTTAACTGAAGATTTTGGACCGATTACAATTCCTAAAAATAAAATTTTTGTGATGGGAGATAATCGTTTAGTTAGTAGGGATAGTAGGAACGGTTTAGGGCTCATTGATAGAACAGAAGTATTAGGAAAGTTCATGGCGATATATTATCCATTTGAACATGTGAAAATTGTAGATTAAAAATAAGAAAAACCAAGCGAATTAGTTGCTTGGTTTTTCTTATTTAAACAGTTGGTGTTTTATTTATTGTTTCTTGTGAAGCAATATGTTCATTATTTTGGTCGATATTTAACATGAATTTTCGTTGTAACAATTGCAATTTAAAGAGTGTTAAAGGATCATGATAAGTTTCTGGGTTTGTTCTTAGCTTTGTTAATGTTTGCTCATCTTCTTGTATTTCAAGTTGGGCCGCTTCTACGGTTTGTTTCAATATGCTAAGAGGGTCTTTAAAGAACATCATGATATCCCGTTCTAGCGCACCTTCAAATACTTCAAATTGAAGGAAGAATTGTTTTGAAATCATCTGAGCAACTTCTGTATAATCTTCTGTTTCAATATATTGTTTATATTTATTTGATAGCATAGATTGATTTTTTTGCATATTACCGAATAATTTCCCTGCGCTCTTTAAGAAAAATTGTGTCGGTGTAAAGCGTAATAAAATATTGATGTTAGCTACTGTAATTCTATTCGTCATTCTTGCAACATCTCTATCCCAGTCATCTAGTAATTTGAAATCACAAGGAAGTTTAATACGCTCTTCCTCATAGAGCTTATTAAAGGTATCGCTCATTTCATCTAAATAAGCCTGAGCTTGAATGAATTCATTATGAGCAGTTTCAATCCATTCTTGAATAGACCCAGTAAATTTAGGAAGAAGCACTTGCTGTACATGTTTTTGAATTCTTTCATTCATTGCTACATTTAGTTCTTCATGGACCAGTTTGAAATCACTATCTTCTTGAACGAGGTCAGAGCAACTCTGCAACAATTCAGGAATTTGAGAATGTATATCCTGCGTAATCTCTTCTTTCGTTAAGAGATAAGATTCTGTAATAGAACGAATTTTATCTTTTTGAATGGCAGTAAGATTATTAATAAAACCATCAAGTTTTACTAAAATATGTTTATTCCAGCGAACGGATTTCACTAACGTATTTTCTAATTCCACACGTTCATTTACAAGGTATGCAATTGTTTTTTGGATAAACCATAATAATTTTTCAATGCGTTCTTTTTCCACGTTACGCTTAGTAAGGTTAGAAAGAATAGAGTCTGTTACGTTACCTAGCTGTTCACTACTCTCTTGTGAAGGAGAGTAAGGGAAAAAGTGTGCTTCTGGGAAATGTACGAGTATTTTCTTTTTAATGCTGTTCGTGATATTTTCACTAGTATTCGTATCAATTGTTTGTAAGACGAATTTAATTTGTAAATTTGGTACTTGCTCACGAATATATAATAATGTATCGAGCTCTTCATCATGTAATGGTGAAGCTGAATTTAGGACATAGATGAGACTATCTGCTGCCTGTAAGTATTCAAAGTGAGAGCTGTTTTTGTCAAGTTGTCCATGCACAGTAGGTGTGACAAGGAATGAAAACTTATTTTTTCGTAAAAATCTACTTGGTAATTTAACTTCAATACATTTTCTTTCTAGTTTTGACTGAGAAGGTACCGCTAGTATGTTATGAAGTTCGTCAAAGTTTGGTATATTTCGTATATCTAGTTCTGTAAGCTCAGTTATTTTAGTTTGACTATCATCTTTAAATGTAATTGAAGTTGTTATAGCCTCATTTAATATATTTTCTCCTAGTATAGAGTTAATAAAGGCTGATTTATCATAATCGCTAGCTCCTGCTACTAGAAGTTGTGTAACAGTTAAATCGTATAACTCACGAACAAGTAGTGTGAATTGATGACCTAAATCTACATCATTCTTCTCAGCCCATACAGCAATCGTTTCAAATAATGCTGATACGTCTGCCATATCAACATTTGCAGGAGCTGATGCATTTGAAAGTAAGGCACCTGCGCTTTTTACGAGTAATGATTCTAGAGTTGTCGGTGAAACTTCATTCCATGCTAATACTGCTGCGGAGACAAGTAAAGAATCTTCCGCTCTCATTAAACTAAACCAATTTGTTAATAAATCTGGTACAAGTCCTTGTAATTCGTGCATGAAATGTTGTCCAGTAATCAATTCGAAGTACGTCTCTTGATAGCGAGTAGAAATTTCATTCCAATCGTCATGAGCATCTACTTCAACATGTAAGAATAGGTGATTTATTGTTTGAATCCAAGGTAGATGGAATGATTCATTTTCATAGCTGTTCCAAAGTGAGATAACAAGCTCTTTAAATTGGACTTGATCGATTGTATATAAGGCTTTTAAAGATTCATAGAAATACTCAGGTTTAATTTTTTTAGTAAAGCCTCTGTTCACATAATTGATTAAAGTATCGAACCAGTGTAATGATTTTGTTCGAATTCCTTCTTGAATAGCGAGTTCAATAGCATTATTCCAATCTTCTTGTTTTTCATAGAACGATCGAGCGATTGCAGTAATATTTGGATAGTCTGGTTGAAATGCAACAGCCTCGCTAATCGTCTTAAATGCTAGTCCTAAACGATTTTGCTCTATATAAAGGGAAAGAAGTTGTAGGGAAACTTCCATTGTAAGAGTTGTATCTTCTGTTTGGATAGATGTATAAATTTCTTCTGCTTTTGGCAAGAAATCTAATTCGAAATAAGCATCTGCAATATTCTTCATAGCCCAGAGAGCAAGTTCATTATTTACTTTCTCCCATTTGAATATAGCGGCTTCAAAGTCGTTAGTTTGAAAATAAACTTCACCTTGTGCAAAGCGAATATTAGATATATTGGAGAATTCATTTTTTGATTCATTTATATATGCTTCACCGAGTACTTCCGCTACCGGAATGGAAGAGTCTTCTGTTAAAAATGTTTTATAGTAAATCTTTTGGATAAATTGTTTTTCAATGGTCATGTTCGTTCCCCCTGTATAATTTAGAAAAATGATGTTGTATGTAAAAGGGTGCATGTTACTCTAATAGGTAGAAGTTGCATTATATAGACCAAACTATGTTTTTGCTAGATATATCATTTTTCTTGAGAGTTAAACCGTTGCAAAAAGTAACTTCCCTTTATTGTAACAAAAAAATAAGCCTATGAATTTTTATTTTTTTATCTCGCTATTTATAGGCAGTAAGACTCCTACTCCAAAATTGAGCGAATGCAAGGAAGTTAAGTGGGAGACCTGCTGCCCGTAAAATCCCGATTGGTTCAGGCGAATAATCAGTGGGGATGGATAAAAAACCACCGATTAAATCTCTATTTAAGGAATGGAATAGAAGTAGAGTTCATTATAAAAACAATGTATAGTGAATATGTATACCATGTTTGTCTTAAAGATAGAATGGGCACAATATGGGATAACGATCGTGTATAGGATGTGTCTTCCGAATGGAACAACATATTGGCGAGTTAATCGCACATTATGGATATTTTGGAATTATTATAGCTTTAGCTGGCGGGATTGTTGGATTACCTATACCGGATGAGTTTTTATTGACTTTTATTGGATATAACATTTCAAAAGGAGTTATGTCAGGAACAGCTGCTTTTTTAAGTGGAATGGCAGGTGCAATGCTTGGCATTACATTAAGTTACATATTAGGTTTAAAACTTGGGCTCCCTGTTTTAAAAAAATATGGTCCGAAAGTTAGAATTAAGGAACATCATATTGAAAAAACACATATTTTATTTGAAAAATACGGTCCATTTCTTTTAATGATTGGCTACTTTATACCGGGAGTACGTCATTTAACAGCATATTTTGCTGGAGTTTCAAATTTAACATTGTGGCGATTTTGTTTGTATGCTTACGGTGGTGCACTAATTTGGATAAGTGTTTTTATTGGCTTAGGTTGGAAACTGGGAGAGAAGTGGCGCTTTGTTGAATATAGTTTACATCATTATGGAATATGGATTTTATTAGTTTCGGCAATTGTAATATTGATTGTGTGGATTTACATAAGGAAAAGAAAAAACCGCTAATAATAGCGGTTTTTTTAGCTGAAAGCAATAAATAATACACCAGCTGTAATAAAGACTACACCAATACCGGTCATAAAGTTTAACTTTTCACCTAATATAATCATCGCGAGAATAATGGAAAATACTACACTTAATTTATCGATAGGTGCTACTTGTGAAACTTTTCCTGTTTTTAACGCAAGAAAATAAAATAGCCATGACGAAGCACCAGCGATTCCACTTAATGTGATAAATAGCAGTGCTTTTTTATTTAGGAGGACATCACCGATATTTTGAAATTTACCTTGTATAATAATAACTCCTACCATAAATAATGCCATAATAATAGAGCGAACCGTTGTTGCGACGTTGGCATCGATTCCCTCTAAGCCAATCTTTCCGAAAATAGATACGAGGGCAGCAGCAATTGCTGATAATAGTGCGAATAATAGCCATGAACTCATAGTGAAACTCCTCCAATCTTACATTATTATACATGAAAATCATTCTCATGTATAAAAAACGAAATAAACCCCCGCCCTATATTTTTAATAAGGTGGGGGTTTATTATACTACTCTGCTATTTCTTCATATAAAAAGTACGTTACATTATAAATATGCTCTACTTCATCGTCTGTCATAAATAATAATTCGTCACGTTCAATCCCTTTTTTCTTTTCAATAAACTCAATCATGTTTTTTCGTTCTTCTCTTTTCATCAATTTTAATTTCTCCCCTCAATCTGTTTTAATACAGTTTATTTAAGTTACTGCTATTATATAACAGAATCTTTAGAAAGTTCCACCTATTTTATTGTTTTTTTCAGAAGAACCTTTCGACAAAACAAGCCCACCTAAGGGGGCTTGTTTTTATTTTATAGTCGTAAAAACTCGGGCTCGGTCGTACCAGCACTATCGATGTAATAAATTGTATCGGGATTGATTTTTATTAGTACGTAATTAGGGTCTTCCGCACCGAGTAACCAGCGTTTTAAGCTATTAGTCCAAAATTTGTTTTTTAATGTTTGATCTTCTTCGATGGAAGCGATACCTTCAACTTCAATGTAATCTTCATCTAATTTCTTTCCTTCACGTCCAAGTAGTACATGTACATTGGGATTTTTTTCAATATCTGTTATCTTTTTTGAATTTCGATCTGTTGCAACATATAGTACAAAATCTTCGTGGAAAAACATCATAAAGGCGCTATGTGGCTTATCGTTACGTACAGTAGATAATACACCAGTGCGTTGACCTTGAATAATAGTTGCGATTTTTTCTTTTAAGTGCATATTTTTAGCCTCTTTTCATAATTCATAATTTTTTCTGTCTGAACAAGATAATTTAAATATCTTTCATACTGTTTTCTTCAATCCGATTTTTTAAACGTAATTGTGATGAAATCGGACAAGTTAGGAGATGAATAATAATAATATCGAGGAGAAATACATACGATGGAAGGATGGAAAGCATGTTTAATAAAATATTTCTTATAGTAGCGCTTATAGGTGTACCACTTTCTGTAATCGGAAAAACACTTCATTGGTCACAAACTATTATGTTTGCTGTATACTGCATTACTATTATTGCATTAGCTGGTTTTATGGGGAGGGCGACAGAAAGTTTAGCAATCGTTTCTGGGCCTCGGATAGGTGGTTTATTAAATGCCACTTTCGGTAATGCCGTTGAACTTATCATTTCAATTTTTGCACTTCAGGCAGGATTAACAGAAGTTGTTTTAGCTTCCTTAACTGGTTCTGTACTTGGAAATTTATTACTGGTAGGAGGGCTATCCTTCTTTATAGGTGGCCTTAAGTATAAGAGACAAAGTTTCAATGTTTATGATGCAAGACATAATTCAGCTTTATTAATATTTGCTGTTGTCGTAGCTTTTGTTATTCCAGAGATTTTTTCAATGAAGATGGATGCTGGAAAGACGTATCAATTAAGTATTGGTGTTTCTATTATCATGATCATTATGTACCTTGCTGCATTGCTATTTAAGTTAGTTACGCACCGCGGTGTATATCAACATAAGAGCGATGAAGAAGTACATGAGGAGGAGCCTGAGTGGTCGAAAGGTAAAGCGCTACTCGTTTTAGCGATAGCAACAATTGCGGTAGCTTATGTTTCAGAGGCACTCGTACATACTTTTGAAACGGTTGCAAAGTCATTTGGCTGGTCAGAGTTATTTATAGGGGTTATCATCGTTGCGATTGTTGGTAATGCAGCAGAACATGCATCTGCGATTATTATGGCATATAAAAATAAAGTAAATATCGCAGTAGAAATTGCAGTAGGTTCTACATTACAAATCGCCATGTTTGTTGCTCCTGTGTTAGTACTTCTTTCGATGCTTTTTGCACAAAAGATGCCTCTAGTATTTACAATACCAGAGCTTGTTTCCATGATTACAGCTGTTTTCTTAACTATTGCTATTTCAAATGATGGGGATACAAACTGGTTTGAAGGAGGCACTTTATTAGCTGCGTATGTCATTATGGGAATTGGTTTTTATTTATTATGAAAAATAGGGATAACAATGCTTCAGAGGGAAAACACTAAATACAGTAATTTATATACCTTTACATAGGAAGGAGCCAGACAGGTGAAACGAGTATACAGCATATGTCTTTCAACCATGGTCTCGTTTATTTTATTATTTCCTAACAGTAGTTTTGCAAAGACAACGGTAGAAGTAAAAATGCCTTCATCTGTTTTAAATATTTCAAAGGATAATACATTTCCAAATGACGCACAAGATTTACCGCGTTTACAGCCAAGTAAGTTTGCGCAAGAACTATTGAAAACAGCAAATATCAAAATTGAAAACCCAGATTTAATTCGAATGTTTAATGAAACGACAATTTCGAATGCACCGCTTGCAGTAGGGTACCGAGCGAAAATTTATTTAGGGCAATGGGCATTAAATTATGAGTCAATAGACACATCGATTAATTGGGAATATAAGCAAGTAAATCGAAATGTATATGATAATCGTGGAGGGGATCGCTTATACCCACTTCGCTATAAGCAAGAAACCCAAAAGACAATCGAAGGTGATTTAACAGCAGATATGAAAGATACTACAGATGTGAAAAAAATGATGCTTCTAAAAGCGCTTGAAAAAGTACAATTGCCACTTTCATTTAAAACAACCATTGGTTATGGTACCGGACATGAGCGTGTTTATAATATTAGTCCAAGTCAACTTGGATATTTATATGCGTATACACCAGCAGTAAATGAAAAAGGAAAAGTAACATTTGGAGAAGTCTACCTTGTGTTAAAAGGGAATCAAAAAAAGCTTGTCGTGAAAAATATTACATCTCAAGGAATCGGAGCCGCTATTCCAATTCATGATCATTTATTTTTTAAATTTGTTTCTTCATCGCATGCACAATGAAATAAAAAACGTCAGCCTATAAGCTGACGTTTTTTATTTATAACATAATGTTTGATGTTTTTGATAAGAAATCTTCTTTTGGATAGTAGCTATTTTTTACAAGAACATTCGGTCCAAGGCATTTCACGGCAGGACAATGGCAACTTAATGATTTTGCTGTTTTTGAGTCACACCATTTGTCGTAAGCTTCTTGTAGTGTATTTGTTTGTACATTACCTAGAAGCGGGACATCACCGAAGTCGGTCACGATAATATTTCCATCGAAAATATTTACGTTCAAACGAGAACGACCATCTGGATCATTGCGGACAGTTACATTTTTACTTTCATGTAATTTCTTTAGTGTAGCTAAATCGTGTTCATTATCACTACATGCATAGAAAGGTAATGTTCCGAATAACATCCACACATTTTCATCACGGATCTCTAATAAATGTTCAACTGCATTTCGAATTTCTTCTTTTGTTAAAATTTCAAGTGTGCTAGCGAAGTCACTCGGATACATCGGGTGAACTTCATGACGTTTACAGCCCATTTCTTCAACGATTTGACGGTGAATATGTTCAATATGTGGTAGAGTTCGTTTGTTTAACATAGTTTCGGCTG
Organism: Bacillus cereus group sp. BfR-BA-01523; assembly: GCF_022662615.1. Taxonomy (NCBI): domain Bacteria; kingdom Bacillati; phylum Bacillota; class Bacilli; order Caryophanales; family Bacillaceae; genus Bacillus; species Bacillus cereus group sp. BfR-BA-01523. Next base: position 54,884 of record NZ_JAKUDX010000015.1, on the reverse strand, counting down.
ATACGAGTACACCTGCCTCTGATAGGGCTTTACTATTTGTAATCATTCTTTCAAATAATTTAGCGCGCTGTTCATAAGTAGGCTTACGCTCCATCATTGCAAATCCGCCTTCAACGAAGTCATCGATTGTTCCCCAATTATGTGAAATGTGCAATACATCTAAGTAGGGAATAATTTGTTCGTAACGTGCTAAATCTATAGTTAAGTTTGAGTTGATTTGAGTGCGAACGCCTCGCTCATGGGCGTATTTTAAGAGTGGTGTTACATAGTTGTCGACGGATTTTTTTGAAAGCATAGGTTCTCCGCCTGTAATACTTAAAGAACGTAAATGAGGAATCTCATCTAATCGTTTTAATAAAAGCTCCATCGGAAGCGGGTTTGGATCTTTCGGCTGTAATGTGTAACCAACAGCGCAATGCTCGCAACGCATATTGCATAACGTCGTCGTTGTAAACTCAACGTTTGTTAATAGTAGTTTGCCGTACTCTTCAAGGTCCATATACGCTTCCCATGGATCGTAAGAAGGAGTAATCGGCTTCATTATTTGTGATATCGTCATATGAAATACTCCTTTGACTATTGAAATAACAATTTGTCCATTCTCTATAATAGAAGAATATGAGCTTTTTATAAAGTGAAACTTTTTTGTGAAAAAAGAGAGAGGGCTTACATTATAATGAATTACTGTGACGAAATTGATGAAATTACATGCCCATAGCAATCATTTTTGCGGTATAATAAAAGCAACTCGAATTAAAAGGAGAGTGCCTTCATGGGAAAAGCAATTCAAGGTAAAGATTCACAACTAGTATATTTGAAAGAACGTTTAAATATGTTCATTGAAGTAATTGATACGATTGAACCAGAAGAGGTAGAATTAGAAGATGTAGATCGTCTTCTTGCAATGTTAGATGAATTAGAACTGAAATGTGAGCAATTTAAAAAAGACGAATAATATATTAAAAAGGCTGCCACTACAAAATTGGCAGCCTTTTTCTGTACGGATAATAGAAGGAATATAGAAAAAAAGGTATAATCAAGTTGTGAAAAATTTCATTTAACCTTTAATGGCGTGAAATAAATAAACAGCTGAAGAGTATAACAATGGAATTTTCATTTCATAACGTTTTGGTAGCGTTCACAATTGAGGGGGAAGTAACAATGGAAAAGCTTCAAGAAAGCATGTATCAACTAATTGTTGAAACGTCAACGAACTTACCGAAAGATGTTCGTCGCGCAATTCAACAAGCGAAAGAACGAGAAAATGCAGGAACTCGTTCGGCGATGGCACTTGGCACAATTACGAATAACATTAAAATGGCAGATGATAATATCTCGCCAATTTGCCAAGATACAGGGATGCCAACGTTTAAAATTTATACACCAGTTGGTGTGAATCAATTAAAACTGAAGGAAGCTATCTATAGTGCGCTTGAGCGGGCGACAAAAGATGGTAAACTTCGTCCAAACTCTGTTGATTCTCTTTTTGGAGACAATAGCGGAAACAATTTAGGACCAGGTACACCTGTTATTAAGTTTGAACAATGGGAAAAAGATTACATTGATGCACGTTTAATTTTAAAGGGCGGCGGTTGTGAGAATAAAAATATTCAATATAGCCTGCCTTGTGAAATAGAAGGACTTGGACGAGCTGGGCGTGATTTAGAAGGAATTCGTAAATGCCTTCTTCATGCAGTATATCAAGCGCAAGGTCAAGGGTGTAGCGCAGGAGTAATCGGCGTCGGTATCGGGGGAGACCGCACATCAGGTTACGAATTAGCAAAAAATCAATTATTCCGTACATTAGATGATGTAAATCCAGTTCCAGAATTACACAAGCTTGAAGAGTATGTATTAGAGAATGCGAATAAGCTTGGCATTGGTACGATGGGATTTGGCGGAGAAACAACTTTATTAGGTTGCAAAATTGGAGTATATAATCGTTTGCCAGCGAGCTTCTACGTATCTGTTGCGTATAATTGTTGGGCATATCGTCGTCTTGGTGTAACAATTCATCCTGAAACAGGTGAAATTATGGATTGGTTGTACCAGGAAGGTGAAGATACACTTCAGCAAGATGCTGCGCAAGAACAAACAGAGCAGCGTGAAATCGTATTACAAGCTCCAATTACAGAAGAGCAAATTCGTGAACTTCGTGTTGGTGATGTTGTTACAATTAACGGCATGATGTATACAGGACGTGATGCGATTCATAAACATTTAATGGATAACGATTGTCCAGTAGATTTAAAGGGACAAATTATTTATCATTGTGGTCCAGTTGTAGTGAAAGATGAAAATGATAATTGGCAAATTAAAGCGGCAGGTCCAACGACAAGTATTCGTGAAGAGCCATATCAAGGCGATATTATGAAAAAGTTCGGTATTCGTGCTGTAATTGGTAAAGGTGGTATGGGTTCTAAAACATTAGCAGCTTTAGAAGAACACGGTGGTGTGTACTTAAATGCAATTGGTGGTGCAGCGCAATATTATGCTGAATGTATTAAAGAAGTGAAAGATGTTGATTTCTTACAATTCGGTATCCCAGAGGCAATGTGGCATTTACGTATCGATGGTTTTAAAGCAGTTGTAACGATGGATTCTCATGGTAAAAGTCTACATGCTGATGTTGATAAAACATCACTTGAAAAATTGGCGAGCTTTAAAGAACCTGTATTTAAGTAAAGAGAAGTGCATCTCGAATTATTCGAGGTGCATTTTTTTGGTATATATAGAAAAACATGTTCAGCATGAAAGAAAGCAGGGAAACAGAAACTACAGGTACGATTATATATGGAAAGGAGACTATTTATGAAATATAAATGGTTATATATAGGTCTCATTTTTTCAATTATGATGGCACTTGTTCCAGTTTCAACATTTGCTTATACGAATACACCACATAACTGGGGAATCCCACGTCCTAAAAATGAAACGGTGCCAGATGCAGGGAAACTATATACAGAATTACTACAAAAAAATGGTGGGTTTTATTTAGGAGATACGAAGAAAAAAGATATTTATTTAACATTTGATAATGGATACGAAAATGGATATACAGGAAAGATTTTAGATGTACTGAAGGAGAAAAAAGTACCAGCAACTTTCTTTGTGACGGGACATTATATAAAAACACAAAAAGATTTATTATTAAGAATGAAAAATGAAGGACATATTATTGGTAATCATTCTTGGAATCATCCAGATTTTACAACAGTAAATGATGCAAAACTTCGTGAAGAATTAACGAGCGTAACGGAAGAGATTAAAAAAGTTACTGGGCAAAAAGAAGTGAAATATGTACGCCCTCCGCGAGGCGTGTTTAGTGAAAGAACGCTAGCGCTTACGAAAGAAATGGGATATTATAACGTGTTTTGGTCGCTTGCATTTCTTGATTGGAAAGTAGATCAGCAAAGAGGATGGCAATACGCTCATAATAATGTAATGACTATGATTCATCCAGGATCTGTTTTGTTACTTCATGCAATATCAAAAGATAATGCAGAAGCACTTGCGAAAATCATTGATGATTTGCGCGAGAAAGGGTATCATTTTAAAAGCCTAGATGATTTAGTAAAAAGCAATCAACCGTAAGCATGTATGCTTGCGGTTTTCTCATGCTATAATGATGTGTAAAAAGGATGGGGAAACGTATGTGGAGCGAACATGTTACGTTAGAATATCCGTACCATTTTGAGGAAGTACTAAAGCGTTTATCTTTCGACCCGTTAAACGTTATTCAATTAGACGAGAAAGTAATTTATGTCCCGCTTTTTATAGACGAAGAACAGATTGTTGTTCGTTTGCAAGGGATTGGTACTGTTCAAAATCCACAGTTTTGGATCTCTAGTCAGGCAGGAGATCAAGAGAAAGTAATGAAACGAATGAGATCCATTTTTCACTGGAATGAACCGTTTCAAAATATACAAAATCATTTTTTAAACACATCATTACGTCCACTATTTGAAACATATGCTTATACTCCAATTATTTTAGAATTTGATTATTTCGCTTGTCTTCTTCGCTGTATTATTCATCAACAAATAAATTTGAAATTTGCTACTGTGCTAACAGATCAATTTGTAAAACGATATGGGACAGAGAAGAACGGCGTTTTCTTTTTCCCAACACCAGAAAGAGTAGCAAACATTTCAATAGAAGAATTGAGAGAGCAGAAGTTTAGTCAGCGAAAAGCCGAATATATAGTAGGATTAGCAAAACATATTGTAGGCGGTAAATTAGATTTAGCAAGGATACAAAACGAAACAGAAGAAGAAGTATCGGCACAATTGTTACCAATAAGGGGTATTGGAGCATGGACAGTGCAAAACTTTTTAATGTTTGGGCTTGGTCGGAAAAATATGTTTCCAAAAGCAGACATTGGAATTCAGCGCGCAGTGCAAGGTGTATTTCAATTAGATAATAAGCCTGATGATGCATTTTTAGAAAAAGTGAAACAAGAGTGTGAACCATATTGCAGTTATGCAGCGTTATATTTATGGAAAAGTATAGAGTAGAGGTGTAATAATGATACAAAAGCAACAAGAGAGTAAGTTGGAAGTTGGTCAAACGTTTCCTGTGACAATTAAACGTCTTGGGATTAACGGAGAAGGCGTTGGTTATTTTAAGAGACAAGTTGTTTTCATTCCAGGGGCATTACCAGGAGAAGAAGTTGTTGCTGAAGCAACGAAAATTCAGCGTGGCTTCGCTGAAGCGAAAGTGAAAAAAGTTCGTAAATCCTCACCACATCGTGTGAAAGCACCATGTTCAGTATATGAGGAGTGTGGTGGCTGTCAATTGCAACATTTAGATTATAAAGAACAATTAAATCAAAAGCGTGATATCGTTGTACAAGCATTTGAGAAGTACATGAATAACAGTCTGGAAGAGAAAATTCGTCCGACGCTTGGTATGGAAAATCCATGGCATTATCGTAATAAAAGTCAATTGCAAGTGGGGCGTAAAGACGAAAAGGTTATTACAGGGTTATATAAGCAAAACTCACATCAGTTAATTGATATTTCTCATTGCATGATTCAACATAAAGCAACGAATGAAGCGACAAAAGTTGTAAGACGTATATTAGAAAAATTAAATGTTTCTATTTACAATGAGAAAAAACAAAAAGGTTTAGTACGCACAATTGTGACACGTACTGCAGTTCAAACAGGGGAAGTGCAAGTCACACTTATTACAACAAAAGAAGAATTACCAAATAAAGATCAATTTATCGCAGAAGTGCAAAAACAAATGCCAAGTGTTAAATCAATTATGCAAAACGTAAACTGGCGTAAAACATCTGTTATTTTCGGTGATAAAACATTTAAATTAGCTGGAAAAGAAGTAATTCAAGAAACACTAGGTGATTTATCATTTGAATTATCAGCACGCGCATTCTTCCAATTAAATCCAGAACAAACAGTTGTTTTATACGATGAAGCGAAAAAAGCAGCTGCTTTAACAGGAAACGAGAAGATTGTGGATGCGTATTGTGGTGTCGGTACGATTGGACTTTGGCTTGCGAATGATGCAGCGGAAGTACGTGGTATGGATGTAATTCCAGAAGCGATTGAAGATGCAAAGAAAAATGCAAAACGCCACGGATTCACAAATGCAAAGTATGAAGCTGGTAAAGCGGAACAATGGTTACCAAAGTGGGTAAAAGAAGGCTGGCGTCCAGATGTCATTGTTGTCGACCCACCGCGTACAGGTTGTGATGATAAATTACTTGAAACGATTTTAAAAGTGAAACCGAAACAAGTTGTTTACGTGTCTTGTAACCCTTCCTCATTAGCACGTGATGTGGAAACATTAATGGAGAGCTATGAAGTGGAGTATGTACAACCAGTTGATATGTTCCCGCATACTGCGCATGTAGAAAATGTAGTGAAACTTGTTAGAAAGTAACATTCAATAAGGATATGTCCCTCACAAAGCAAGAGCTATGTGAGGGTATATTTTATTTAGCGAATGGAAGTAAGGAGAATATAATGAACAATTATAAATTGACGATTCAATATGATGGTGCGCGTTATAAAGGGTGGCAACGTCTTGGTAATAATGACAATACGATTCAGGGGAAAGTCGAAAGTATAATATCTGAAATGGTCGGAAAAGAAATTGAAATTATCGGCTGTAGTAGAACGGATGCTGGTGTACACGCTTTGAATCAAGTAGCTAACTTTCAAAGTGATGAGAAGTTAGTAGAACATAAAGTGAAAAAGTATTTAAATCAATATTTACCAAATGATATTAGTATTACGAGTGTAGAAGAAGTACCAGATCGTTTCCATGCTCGTTACAATTCTAAAGCAAAAACATATCTTTATAAAATTTGGAATGAAGAGCATACGAACCCATTTATGCGTAAATACAGCATGCACGTGAATAAACAATTAAATGTGAAAAGCATGAAAGAAGCTGCGAAACATTTAATTGGTTCACATGACTTCACTGCCTTTTCAAATGCAAAGTCTAAGAAAAAATCTATGGTTCGAGAAGTGTATACACTTGATGTTTCCGAAGAATCAGGATTTGTACAAATTAGAGTAAGTGGTAACGGATTCCTTCATAACATGGTGCGGAAAATTGTTGGAGCATTAATTGAAGTTGGATTAGGGCAATTAGAGGCGGACGCAATTCCAAACATTTTAGAGGAAAAACAACGTAATCAAATTAATTGTCTTGCTGAGGCGAGTGGATTGTATTTGGAGAATGTTGAATTTTAATAATAAGTAAAAAAATCGAGCTGATAAGGCTCGATTTTTTTGCACTCTGAAATTAAGAAGATTTCTCTTTCTTCATACGTAGCTTCAAATTCCAAAAAGCAGCAAGCATAATAGCCGCAAAGGAGCCGCTAATTGTTCCTAAGAACTTTGCATAAGGAGAGCTGCTCATATCAGCATTAATGAATAACATCATACATAGAACGGCAGGAAGAAGGTATAAGTATTGTAATAACTTTAATTTTTTATCATTACTCATATATATATCGCCCCTTTCTAGCATGTTATATGTTTATTATAACAAAGTCTTCCATTTATTTACACTTAGTAGTGTTTTCATTTTATATGTGCAAATGCAGTTTTTTTATTCGATATTGTAAGTTTTGTCTACTCAATCCTAAAAACTTTGCGGCTTGTGAGATATTACCATGATTCTCTTTAAGGATTTGATTGATGTAGTTCTTTTCCATTTCTTCTATTGTGCGCTTTAAAGTTTTAGGTGTATCAGTATTCGGACTAGTTAGGGAAGGTTGTATATGGAATTCTTTTTTTATTCGTTCGCGAAAGCGAGTGGGAAGATGAAACGCTGTAATGATATTTTCATCTTCTATTAAGTTCATTGAACCTTCTATTATATGTTCCAATTCTCGTACGTTTCCGGGCCAATCGTGTGCATAAAAGAATTCTCTTACATGTACATCTATATCCGTTACGCTGAGCCCAAATTGAGTGTTATACTTTTCGATAAAGTGCTGAATAAGAGCTGAAATATCTTCTTTTCTTTCACGTAAAGGTGGAAGACATAAAGTAACGACGCTTAATCGGTAATATAAGTCTTCCCTTAAGCGATTGTGCGTAATAGCTTCAAGAGGATCTTCATTAATAGTTGCTATAATACGAATATCAATTTCTTTTTCTTGTGTGCCTCCGATTCTTCGTATTGTTTTTTCTTGTATAGCTCGTAATAACTTCGCTTGAAGTGATGGACTTAATGAATTGATCTCATCTAATAACAAAGTTCCTCCGTTTGCTTCTTCAAATAAACCAGCTTTATCGATAGCTCCTGTAAATGCACCTCGGTTCGTACCAAATAATAAGCTTTCCATGAGTGTATCAGGTATAGCGGCACAGTTTTGTGAAATAAATGGTTTTGTTGAACGCTGACTTTCATTATGGATACTTTGTGCAAATAGTTCTTTACCGGTCCCTGTTTCTCCTACGAGAAGTATGGATGAGGAGGTACGAATTACCCTCTTCGCTTCTGTAATGACCGATTGAATAGCACTAGAATCACCGATTATGTGATCAAAGGTAAACTTGTTATTTTGTTTTCGAGAAAGGTTCGTTTTCATTGTTTGTTTGAAATGGCTAATCTCTGTTGAAATTTCAATAGCGCCTTTAATTTTTCCGTTTTCTATTATAGGGAAAGTATTGTTAATTGTCGTAATTTCTTGCCCTTTATTGTTAAAATACGTTTGTTTTATATTTTTGTTTGTTTTTCCTAATTTTAATGCCTCTATAAGAGTACTATTTTTATTTTCTTCAAATGCGAATACTTCTAAAGGGTTTTTATATAGCACATCTGAGCGTTCCATTGATTCAATTTCCATCATTTTACGGTTATAGATAATCGTTTTACTTTCCTCATTAATAATATGAATCCCAATATCTAGTTCATTGAGTAAAGTTTCATATAGCACATTCATTTCAATAATCTTTTTAAAATTGATTTCTTCTGTATGCATGTATTATCTTCTCCTCGTTATACCCTATGAAGACTGACTTTTTATAATTTTATTAAAATTCTTATAAAATCGCAAAATTTTTTTGCTATTTTCTCTTAAAAATTTTCAAATAATAGAAAATTTTTGCGGTTATGCAGATTTTTTTCGTAAGAAATCCTAATTTTACATAGGTATTGAGGTTGGTACGTATTTTGCATGAATAGTAGTTAAGATCTCTAAATTTAAAGAGTAGGGGGATTATGAATCTTTATAGTGTATGCAACGTTTCAGTTTCAATTAATAAGAGGGAGGAATTTATAAAGTGAAGACGGTTATAGAAGGCGTGTATAGTCCTTGTTACGGGAAAGTAGAGAAATTATTTGTTACTGAAAGTTCTTACGTATATGAGTGGGAAAAATTAGCGTTAATTGAAACAATAGATAAGCAGCAGGTGGAAATTAAAGTGGGAATCAGTGGTTATATCGAATCATTAGAAGTGGTAGAAGGACAAGCTATCGCTGATCAAAAACTATTAATAACAGTGAGGGATGACCTATTAATAACAGGTAGTGATTAATAGTAGTAATATGTATTTTGCTCTTTTAAATAATTATTTTTACTATGAAGAATTTTAAAAACGCTTACATTAAATGGGTTTGCAAAGTGAAAAGGGGGGATTTATATGATGGATCAAAACCAGGGATTAAAAAGAGAATTGAAAAGTCGGCACATATTTATGATTGCACTCGGAGGGGTTATTGGTACTGGGCTTTTTTTAGGATCCAGTTATACAATTCATGAAGCTGGACCTGGAGGAGCGATTGTAGCGTATCTTGTCGGTGGATTTGTTATGTATTTAACGATGCTCTGTCTTGGAGAGTTAGCGGTTGCGATGCCTGATGCAGGATCGTATCAAACATATGCTACAAAACATATTTCACCTGCAGCGGGTTATGTAGTGGGATGGATGTCGTGGCTAAACTGGACGGCTACGATAGGCATTGAATTAATTGCAGTTAGTATATTAATGAAACGTTGGTTTCCAGATGTATCATCATGGATTTGGTGCGTAGTGTTTGCCGTATTACTCTTTGTTATTAATGCGTTATCTTCAAGAAGTTTTGCGGAGGTTGAATTCTGGTTTGCAAGTATTAAAGTAATTACAATTATTGCATTTATCATTTTGGGCGGGGCAGCAATGTTTGGTTTTCTAGATATGAAAGGAAATGAACCAGCGCCGATGTTTTCTAGCTTTACTGATTATGGTGGATTGTTCCCAAATGGATTATCAGCCATTTTAATTACGATGATTGCAGTTAATTTTTCCTTCCAAGGAACAGAACTAGTTGGTATTGCAGCTGGTGAGAGTGAAAATCCAGAGAAAACTATCCCGAAGGCAATTAATAATACAGTTTGGCGCATACTTATTTTCTTTGTACTATCTATTTTTATTCTTGCGGGACTATTTCCTTGGCAGCAAGCAGGAGTGATAGAAAGTCCATTCGTAGTTGTATTTGATAAAATTGGTATTCCTTATGCGGCTGATATTATAAATTTTGTTATTATTACAGCTGTACTATCAGTTGCGAATTCAGGATTATATGCAACTTCCCGTATGCTATGGTCTATGTCTAATCAAGGAATGATTAGCCCGATTTTTGGTAAGTTATCTAAAAACGGTGTTCCTATTTATGCATTGATTGTAAGTACGTTTGTAGGGTGTCTCTCATTACTATCAGGTATTTATGCGGAAGATACAGTTTATTTATGGCTTCTTTCTATTGCTGGGTTTGGAGCGATATTAGTTTGGGCATCTATTGCTTTATCTAACCTATTAGCTAGAAGGACATACGTGAAGCAAGGGGGAGATATTAAGGATTTGAAATTTAAAACACCACTGTATCCATTTGTTCCAATTCTTGCTTTAGTATTAAATTTAACAGTAATTGTAGCTATGGCTTTTATTCCAGAACAAAGAATGGCATTATATTGTGGTATTCCATTTATGATCGTTTGTTTACTGTTTTACCGTGCTACAAGAAGTAAGAAAAGTAAAATAGAACATATCGAAAAGATGAATACAACAGAATTAGAAAGTTTATAGTTGAAATTGAATTTATAATAACAAGGAATTTAGAGACTGTAGAATTGTAAACAGTCTCTTTTTTTGTAAAAATAAAGCTGGAAACATACTACGTATGCAAAGGGGAATTAGCAATGAATCAAGAAGTTTCACAGCTATTAAAACAGATTGATTTACGAAAAGACGAGCTACTAGAACTTACAAAAGCTTTAATTCGCTTTGAAACACCAGCACCACCAGCAAGAAATACAAATGAGGCGCAAGAATTTGTGGCAGAGTTTCTAAAAAAACGAAATTTTAGTATTGATAAGTGGGATGTATATCCGAATGATCCGAATGCTGTTGGAGTGAAAAAAGGGACAGCAAGTGAGTCACATAAAAGTCTCATTATTAATGGACATATAGATGTTGCAGAAGTATCAAAGGACGAACCGTGGGAAACAAAGCCGTTTGAGCCGTTTATAAAAGATGGTTGGTTAGTTGGGAGAGGCGCGGCAGATATGAAAGGTGGACTAGCTGGAGCCTTATTTGCTATTCAGCTTTTAGAAGAAGTGGGGATTGAATTACCTGGAGATTTAATTTTTCAATCGGTAATTGGCGAAGAAGTAGGAGAAGCAGGGACACTTCAATGTTGTAAGCGTGGTTATGATGCTGATTTTGCAGTAGTAGTTGATACAAGTAATTTACATATGCAAGGGCAGGGCGGCGTAATTACTGGATGGATTACAGTGAAAAGCCCGCAAACGTTTCATGATGCAACACGTAGACAAATGATCCATGCTGGAGGACGTCTATTTGGAGCGAGTGCGATTGAGAAAATGATGAAGATTGTCCAAAGCTTACAAGAATTAGAGCGTCATTGGGCAGTCATGAAAACATATGAAGGCTATCCATCTGGAACAACAACAATTAATCCAGCTGTTATTGAAGGAGGACGTCATGCGGCATTTATTGCGGATGAGTGCCGATTGTGGATAACCGTACATTTTTATCCAAATGAAACGCATGAACAAATAATAGAAGAAATAGAAGAGTATTTAGGAAAAGTGGCAGCAGCAGATCCATGGTTAAGAGAGAACCCACCACAATTTAAGTGGGGCGGAGAATCAATGATTGTGGATCGTGGCGAAATTTTTCCTTCTTTAGAAGTAGATAGCGAACATGTTGCTGTCAAAACGCTAAGTTCAGTACATGAATCTATTTTATCTAAAAATGCAATTTTAAATATGTCAGCAACGGTAACTGATGGCGGATGGTTTAGTGAGTTTAACATTCCAGCTGTTATTTACGGACCAGGTACATTAGAAGAAGCTCATTCAATAAATGAGAAAGTTGAAGTTGAGCAGTTAATTGAATTTACAAAAGTAATAACAGCGTTCATATATGAATGGTGTCATACAAAAAAATAGATTAGTATATTGAAATTGTACAGGTATGTACTTGTACGCTTTTTTAGCGAACTATTTCAGAGTTGAACATAAACAACTGAAATAGTTCTTTATTTTTCTATGTTTTTCGTTTTATTTCAATTAATTTCTCTTTAGCTAATTCAACGGCAATCGCATCATCTAAATAGCCGATTGGAAAAAGGTAATCGGGGATAATGTCTGTTGATAAAATGAAATATAGTAAGGCACCCCCAATAATTGCACGCTCTTCGGTTGAAATGGTTTCTGTACAAAATTGTTGGTACATATTTGTTAATTGCTCAATGAAAGGACCAGCACTATCAATTTGTTCTATTTTACTTTTGAAACTCTCGTGAATACGTTTTTCGCCTTCAGTAGTTTGAGCATAGCGCTCGTAATTTTCAAGTTCTTGTTTTACACGAGTTGTTGTGTATTCGAAGTCGAATAGGTTAGAGGATTGTAATGTTTGTTGAATTGTATCGAGAGATGTGTACATATCTGCTTTTTCCTTATTTATGTGTGGAGAGTCAGGGTACATTTCATCAAGTAATAATTGCGGTGGAACTTGTAGACAGTTTGCGAATTTTTGTAAATGGTTTTGCTTCGGTTGTTGTTTGCCATTAATTATTCTTGAAATTGTTGCAGGATCAATATTTGTAAGTGTTCCTAGTTGACGCATAGATAGAGCCCGCTCCTTTAACAGTTTCTTTATTAATTTACCGAGCCGCTCATTTGGATTTTCATTGGGCATAATGTAGGCACTCCTTTTCTATTGTCTATCGTTGAAAAAATGTTGAGCATTTATTACAAGTATATGAAACAGACAGGCACAGTTGCTCAACATTTTCATAATATGCAATGAAAAGTGAGAAAAGGGGTGACTGCATGATGAGTACGGCAGGTTTATTTTCAATTTTTTTAATCGGGATTGCGTCTAATTTAGATAATGCAGGTGTTGGGATTGCATATGGCATTCGTAAAATTAGAATTTCGTGGCTTAACAATTTTATCATCGCATTTTTTGGATTTTTATTTACTTTACTAGCTGGATTTTTTGGGAATTGGATCGCATTATTTATTTCAGAGTTCACAGCAAACATTATTGGAGCAATCGTTTTAGGAATAATCGGGGTGTTTATTTTATGTCAGCCTTTCTTGAGTCAAAAAGATACCGTAGAATCTAAAGATAGTAGTGTACTTATGGGGGTTTTACGTGATCCAGAAAAAGCAGATTTTGATGGTTCTAAAACAATTAGTTTTTCTGAAGCAATTGTTTTAGGAGTTGCATTGTCCATAAACAATATTGCAGGTGGATTTGATGCTGGAGTAACAAATTTAAATCTTTGGCTTACGGCATGTATTTCTGGATTTTTTAGTTTTATTTGTATTAGTGGTTTTACGTATGTTGGTAAAAGATTTTTAGCTGAATACTTAGGGAAATGGGCAACTATAATTGCAGGTGTGTTATTAATTCTTATTGGAATTGATCAATTGTTGTAAGAATGATAGGGAAAACAGTATTCGAGTATTTCCTTGGAAATACACTAAAAAATTGCATATATCGACGTGAAATCTTTTCACGGTAATGAAAGATTGTAAGTATTATACAAATCTTTGTGTGTAAAAAGGTTTAAAAAAGTAAAAGCACCTGCATAGGTGCTTTTTAGCGTATATCTTCAATTAGTTGTGCACATTCATCATCATGCATACTGTACTCACTTAAAACTTGAATACAAAGCCATTTCAGTTCTTCGATACTATGCTCAAGTTCTTCGGGAAGTACATGGTAAATGTCTTCAAGTCCCATTCCGAAATGAATAAGTTCTAGTACTTGATCATCGATGTTCCGATCCATTAATAGTTCAAGCACTTCTAAATTGAATATGTATCGGTGAGCTTCATCGAGTGAAACAACTTTTAGTTTCAAACTTTCTACAATACTCAATATGAAAAGAAGAATTGTTTTTTCGAGAACAGGTTGTTTCTCCATTTGAAATATGAGTTTCATCTTTTACACCTCCACATACAGCGCTAGGTTGTACTATATTATTCAGGAGGGGGGAGCAAATATGCATAATAAAGAGAACTTTTATTACTGTTTTTTGAAGTGTGTTGATGCCTAGTAGAACGGATTTTTGTGAAATAAAAAATCCTGCCAATATAGCAGGATAACTTCTAAATTAAAACATACTCCAACCTTCTTGGGCAGAAAGTAATTCAAGAATTTTAAAACCAGCGATACTATTTCCGTTTGCATCTAAAGCTGGTCCGAAAATACCGATTCCCATTTCGCCTTTTACGCAGCCGAAAATGCCGCCCGCTACACCACTTTTTGCAGGGATTCCAACACGAATTGCAAATTCACCAGATTCATTATACATCCCGCAAGTAACCATAAATGTTTTACAAATTTTCGTAATATGTTTAGGGATGATCTGTTTCTTTTTATAAGGATCATATCCATCCATTGCAAAGATTAAACCAATACGTGCTAGGTCGATACAGTTAACCTCAATTGCACATTGACGCGTATATAAATCCATAAGTTCTTCAATATCGTTATCGATGATGCCATTTTGTTTCATATAGTAACAAAGTGAACGGTTTAAGTAAGCTGTTTCTAATTCAGAAGTGGCAACTTTAGAAGAATAACTAATAGTAGGATTGTCTGTTATATCACGCACAAATTGAAGAATGCGTTCCATCTTCTCCTCGTTATCATTACCAGCTAGCATACTTGTAATAGCTAATGCACCCGCATTAATCATTGGATTAAGAGGCTTGGAAGAACTTGTTGTTTCAAGCTTAATAATAGAATTAAATGGGTCACCAGTTGGTTCCATTCCAACTTTAGAAAATACATATTCTTCACCACGGTCTAAAAGGGCAAGAGCAAGTGTAATTACTTTAGAAATACTTTGAAGAGTAAATAGTGTTTGTGAGTTACCAGCATGGATATATTCTGTTTCTTTATGAAAAATGGCAATCCCTAGATCATTTGGATTTGCATTTCCTAGTTCGGGGATATAAGTAGCAAGTTTTCCTTTTTTCGTATATGGTTTTACTTGTTCTAACAACTGCTGTAAGTTGTTTGTTTCAATGCACTGCATAGTACCAACGCTCCTATTTCGAATTAACTAAGTTTACTTTTCCCGATATGCTCGGAAATAAATAATAACATGAAAAAGTGGAATGATAAAACGAAAGTTGAATGTTCTATAGTGAGTCTTCAGTTTCGATTATTCCGTGTTATAAAAGGAAAATTTTCCTTTTATATAACAGTTTGGAAATAGGAGATTTATCCATAAAAAGTTCGGAAATAAAAACTACACATCTATACAACTATATGTTATTATGGTTATGTAAATAGAAAGCGTTTTCTAAGGCGTACTTATAATGATAACGATTTCATAAATTTGATAGGGGGAATTAAAATGTTGCAGTTTTTACAACGTATTGGTAAAGCGTTAATGCTTCCAATCGCAGTGCTACCAGCAGCAGGATTATTGCTTCGTTTAGGGCAACCAGATGTATTTGATATTCCTGTTATGGCACAGGCCGGTGCAGCTGTTTTTGATAATTTAGCACTTATTTTTGCAATCGGTATTGCAATCGGTCTTTCAGTTGATGGTAGTGGTGCCGCAGGTCTTGCAGGTGCAATTGGTTATCTGGTTATGAAAAACAGTATTGATGCACTTAGTAAGGGATATTCTGCTGCAGAATTACAAGATAAATTAGGTAAAGTTCAAGATTTAATAGGTAATAGCGCAAATGTAGATCCATCTAAGCTTGCAGATACAATGACACAAGTATCTAAGGCAGCCGAATTATCGACTAAAGTGGATATGAAAGTTTTAGGTGGTATTATTGTCGGTGTTATAGCAGGATTCCTTTATAATAAATTCCATAAAATTAAACTTCCAGAATGGTTAGGTTTTTTTGCTGGAAAACGTTTCGTTCCAATTGTTACATCGGTTGTGATGCTAATATTAGGAATTCTATTCGCACAAATTTGGCCAGCAATTCAAAATGGCATCGATGCATTAGCTCATGGAATTGTTAATTTAGGTGCAATTGGTTCAGGTCTATTCGGTCTATTAAACCGTCTATTAATCCCAATTGGTTTACACCACGTAATGAACACATACTTCTGGTTCGTATTTGGTGACTTTACAAATGCAGCAGGTAATGTTGTAAATGGTGATATCGCTCGTTTCCTTGCAGGGGACAAAACAGCAGGTATGTTTATGACTGGTTTCTTCCCAGTTATGATGTTCGGTTTACCAGCAGCATGTTTCGCAATGATTGCAGCTGCTAAACCAGAAAAACGTAAAATGGTTACAGGTATGTTAGGTGGCCTAGCATTAACTTCATTCTTAACTGGTATTACAGAACCTATTGAATTCTCATTCATGTTCTTATCACCATTATTATATGGTATTCATGCCGTGTTAACAGGTATATCTTTATTCGTAACAACATCACTTGGCATTCACGATGGTTTCACATTTAGTGCCGGTGCAATTGATTACTTCTTAAACTTTGGTATTGCAACAAAACCAGTGTTACTAGCAGGAATCGGTTTAATTTACGCAGCAATTTACTTTGTAGTATTCTACTTCTTAATTAAGAAGTTCGACTTGAAAACTCCTGGTCGTGAAGATGAAGATGAAGATGAGTTAGCTGAAGAGGGTGATGCACCAGTTGCAGGTTCAATTGGTGAAACTTACGTAGCAGCTTTAGG
Organism: Bacillus cereus group sp. BfR-BA-01523; assembly: GCF_022662615.1. Taxonomy (NCBI): domain Bacteria; kingdom Bacillati; phylum Bacillota; class Bacilli; order Caryophanales; family Bacillaceae; genus Bacillus; species Bacillus cereus group sp. BfR-BA-01523. The sequence goes on along the minus strand of NZ_JAKUDX010000015.1, from coordinate 38,199 downwards.
CGGAAAAGAAAACTTAACAGTTATTGATAACTGTGCAACGCGTTTACGCTTACAAGTGAAAGATGCAGGTTTAGTAAATGAACCAGCATTAAAACGCGCAGGTGCAAAAGGCGTTATGAAATTAAGTAACACAAGTGTACAAGTTATCGTAGGTACAAATGTTGAATCTGTTGCCGATGATATGAAAAAACACGTGTAAATAGTTAGATAAGAGGATATCCAAAAAGATTGATAACAACAGTCTTTTACAGGATATCCTCTTTTTTTGTTAATTTTTTAAAGGGAATCTTACTTTTATAAATTTTCTTTTTCTTTTTTGAACATATAGGTTGGTAATATGTTCGGTGCGTGATACAGTAGTGATGACATAAAATGGAGTGTCCATAATCTGCGGAAATGATTTGAAATAAGTCTTGTGTAGATGAATTAAATTATCGGTAAATAAGGGGAAAAAGGTAATCATGGATCAGGAAAAAAATACTGTTAATGGGAAAGCAAATCGGTCGATTGTATACATAAAAAGAACAATCATTCTAGCCCTACTACTGTCACTTGTATATTTCATGTATACAAAAATTGTTGCGCATAATAAAAAAGAGGAAACTTTAAAAGCAGCAGCAGAAATGAAGAAGCAAGAAGAGATAAAAAAGATAGAAGAAGTGAAAAGGCAAGAAGCTGAAAAACAAAGAAAACAAAAAGAACAGGAAGAACAGATAAAACAGGCGCAAGTTATAGAGAAACCTGCTGAGGGACCGCCTCAAGAAATTAATGAAAACGCTCAATTGGATCAATATTTACAGAGCATGGGATTTAGTGGGACAGCTGTTATTGTGAAGAATGGGAAAGTTCTTGTGAATAAAGGATACGGCATGGCTAATAAAGAGAAGCAAGTGCCGAATAATTCAGAGACGACCTTTTATATTGGTTCTATTTCAAAAGCATTTGTGGCGACTGCTATTATGCAACTCAAAGATCAAAATAAGTTACAAGTAGAGGATACAGTTGCAAAGTATATTCCAGACTTTCCTCAAGGTAATAGCATTCAGTTAAAACATCTATTAACACATACATCAGGCATTCCGGAATATGAGCAGGGAAAAGAGGATATTTCTCATGAAGAACTGATAAAGCGGATAGGAAATCAAAAGCGTATCGGGAGTCCAGGAGAGAAATGGAAGTATTCCGATTCGAACTACTCTATACTTGCTTACATTGCTGAGAAGGTAAGTGGACAGTCGCTCGAAGAATATATAAAACAACATATTTTTGCGACTGCGGGTATGAAACATTCTGGTTTCGGTACAGCGTTGGAACAAACAAGATTCCCATCAACGGGTTATAAAATAGTGAATAACAATATGACAACACCTAATATTCCGAGCATGTCACAACTATATGGTTGTGGTGATATATATACGAGCGCGCATGATTTATATTTATTTAATGAAGCACTCTTTTCTGGAAAATTAATTTCAAAAGAGAGTTATAATCAAATGTTTACAGCCGTGAAAAAGGATTATGGATTTGGCTGGTATGTAGATCCAGGAAGCTATTCAAATCACGGTGTAATGCCAGGTTGGAATTGCTTAAATGGTTTTAGTAAAAATGGTAGTGTATATGTGGTTTTATTATCTAACATTCAAAATAACATTAAATCATTTGGTAAAGTGAATAACGACATTTATACGATGTTACGAAATATAGAAGTGTAAAAGACTGTCCTTTTGGATAGTCTTTTTTGCATTGAGGAAATATATGTGCGGTGCGATAATGAAATAAATGGAAAAGGGGGAGGTTTATGAGTATACATAAGCATCATGCACGCAATGCGAAACGAACTTTGTTTATAGCTATCATTGTATGGATTATCGTTGTAATTGGATTAGTTATGGAATATAAAAAAGGAACAATATTCACTTCAGATAAAGAAATTCTGAAATTAATAGGTATTTTGCTACCAGCGTTTGGATTACTAATATATAGTTTTATAGAAAAACGAAGAGCAAAAATGCTTAGACAGGATAATTGTAATATAGGGAGCTCTAGATTATTTGAACAACAAAAGTTCGTTGTTCGTAGAGAGGTAGGGGTATTTCAAGTAATAACGTACTTTGGATTAGATGGCAGTGCAGTAGGGTTTTTAAAAGAAGAGTATAATTCCGTTATTCAAAGTATATGGAAAGGTGCACTTTCTTTTCTTTTTAAGGGACTACATAAGCAACAATTTTATTTATATAATCAATCGGGAGAAAGATTGCTGCGTGTTCAAAAGAAGATGGGCGTGCGTAACTTCTATATATTTTATAGTGTAAATGGAAAGAAAATTGGAGAGTTGAAACAAGTACTAAGTTTAACAAAATGGGAATGGATATTTTTAGAGATGAATGGTAAGGAAATTGGTAAAGTGACTGGGGACTTTTCAGCAACAATGCAGAAAATAGACTGGCAAGATGGAACACATATTGATGTGAAAGAAGATGGTATTCCGTTAGAAGCTGCAAAATATTTTTCGGCAAGTGGTGGATCCCTTGTTACAGCTTCTATATCCGGACAAGCAGAATTATCAAGAGCGGTATATTACGGCGTAGCTGCCATTGTGACAATTAAAAATTAAAGATTAGCAAAGAGATAGATGGGAAACCATCTATCTTTTTTTATGCTCTGAAACAATTATTTCTTTTAGAAAATGTATGTCTTACCTATCACAAAAAAAGTCTGCTTTGTATAAATTAAGATGTATGGATGTAATTTTTTATACTTTAAAAATAATAGGAGGAGAAGCATATGTGTCTGTTCAGAAAATATTGGCATAAATTATCCAGACTGTTTAATAGACAATTAGGCTATTTTTTAGATGACAAGTTACTGCCTGCTGTGGAACGACTTTTATTTTCGCAAAACTTTGCAAAGTTTATTCAAAGAAATTCTAAGCAAGCTACGGAAGAGTTTATAGAATCAAGTCAATTTCAATCTATTATTTGTAACATTTTAAAAGAATGCAATACATCACCATTTAAAGAAATTGCAAAGCAATATTTAGGTAAAAACGTAGAAATTACTGTGACAGTTGGACAGTTAACAGGTGTTATTGTAGCCGTTGGTGACGATTTCTTAACGCTGCAAGAAGGAATAGGAACAGAAGTTTTATTACCATTTACAAGTATTATATCAATGAAAGAAGCGTAAGAAAGGAGACTTATATATGTTATTTACTGATGAATTGCGTAACCATGTTGGTGAATTAGTGCAAGTTGTGACAGCGGCCGAAATTGTTGCAGGTATTCTTTTATCTGTGACGGACGGGGCAGTAAGTGTTCGTACATCTCCTTCTTATGGACCACCTGAAGATGTACTTGTGCGTATTCCTATTATTGCTTATGTTCGCTTGGAAGGGTAAGAGTGATACAAGTATGAGAATATCAGTTGTTATTCCAGCGCATAATGAAGCAAGTACTTTATCACAAGTTTTAGTAGAAGTGGAGAAGCTGAAGCCGTATGAAATTATTGTAGTAGATAATGGATCGACAGATGGAACGAATGAAGTCGCATTACAGCATAGTTGCCATGTAATTTATTATAAACATTCTCTTGGTAATGATGTAGGAAGGGCAATTGGAGCTAGAGAAGCAAAAGGTGAAATTGTATTGTTTTTAGATGGTGACATCGTTATTGAGAGTAAAGAGCTACAACGTTTCGTGAAAGGAGTTCAGCAAGGGCATCAAATTGTTGTGAATAATTTAACATGGTCTGTTTATTTAAAGATGAGACCACACTATACGACAGTTGGAAAATTCATGTTGAATCGTTATTTGAATAAAAAAGAGCTTGTTGTTGGTTCTTTAATCGCAATTCCACATGCGATGAATCGAGATGTTATTGAGAATCTTGGGTGGTGGAATTTAGCAGATCCAGCACTATTTCAAGCGATGGCGATGTCTAGAGGAGTAGATATTGCCGATATGGCTTCGGTCGATGTAATTCACACGAATAAGGTTCGTCCTGTGCATACGGGTACATCACCTGGTTCTCCTTATCCGAAGGCGACTAGTCGTATTATGGGTGATCATTTGTGTGCTTTGCAATACGTAATCGAAACATATGGTAAACGTGGCGGTTTTTCGGAGGGAAACAGGGATAGAGGGTTTATAGGGAAGTATAAACCAGTTTTATTACAAAAGGAAAAAGCGAAATACAGTGCTATTATACCCGTATCAGAAGAAAAAATGACTATAAGATCTGTCATACAGGAAGTGAAAAAGGCAGGTGTAGATGAAATTATAGTTGTTGCGAATGGAGCAGATACCGAGACAATTAAACAAGCAAAGCTAGAGAATGTTATTGTAGTTGAATTCGCGAAGGCACTTGGACATAATGTAGCACGAGCGATAGGGGCTATGCATGCTACGGCAGATATTTGTTTATTTGTTGATGGTGATTTTGCTATTCCGGCAAAAAAGCTAATTCCATTTTTGCATGCTATTGAAGACGGAAATGATGTGGCGTTAAATGATTTGCAATGTTTGTTAGATATGTTTCACCCGGCAGATCCAATTAGTATGGGGAAATATTTCGTGAATTTGGTAGCGAAACGACCAGATTTATGGAACAACTCATTAACGGCAGTGCCACATGCTATGCATAAAAAGGTAATAGAGAAAATTGGATATGATTCCCTTATCATTCCACCATTAGCTCAAATGAAAGCTATTTTAGAAGAATGCTCTATTACAGCAGTGGAATTTGTAGATGTTATAAAAACAAATCGAGTACGTCCAGAGCAACATGGGTTTGTAAAGGGAAGAATTCCTGCATTCGATCGTATTTTCGGTGATCAGCTTGAGGCGATTGCTTATTTATTACAACATACGAATGGGCGCGGGAGTTTTACAGACGGAGAAAGGGATAGAGATATAATACTACAATTGAGAAGGGAAGAAGAGAATATAGATGAATGCTAGTAGTAAAGTAACCATTATTGGATTAGGATATGTTGGCCTTCCTTTAGCGGTCCTTTTTGCAGAAAGAGGACATGCTGTACTTGGATTAGATAAAGATAATAGGAAGATAGAATCAATAATTAAAGGAGAAAGTTATATTCCTGATGTTTCTTCTAACGTATTACAAAATTTATTGAACGAGAGAAAATTAATGGTAAATACACCAGATAAAGGTTTTGCGGAGTTCCAAAATAGTGAGTATGTTATTGTGACTGTGCCTACGCCAATTAATGAGAATAAAGAACCCGATTTAAGTGCACTCGTTTCAGCCTCCCATTATATACAACAACACCTTCAAGAAGGACAAACCTTCATTTTTGAAAGCTCCACATATCCAGGTACACTGGAGGAAGTTATCATTCCTATTATTTCTCAAACAGGTAAAAAGGTAGGAGAAGATTATTATATTGGGTATTCTCCAGAGCGAATTGATCCAGCGAATAGCCAGTATTCAGTTGAAACAATTCCAAAAGTTATTAGTGGACAAACCGAGCAGTGTAAACAAAAAGTACAGGATTTGTATAGCACTATATTTGATGTAGTTGTTCCAGTTAGTTCTCCGAAAGTAGCGGAGATGTGTAAGCTATTTGAAAACATTCAGCGCTTAGTTAATATTTCATTAGTAAATGAGTTAAATATACTTTGTGAAAGTTTGAATATTAATTTTTATGAGGTGCTTGAAGCGGCATCTACAAAACCGTTTGGATTTACTCCGTATTGGCCAGGACCAGGAATAGGAGGACACTGTATTCCGGTAGATCCTTTATATTTTCAATGGAGAATAAGAAAGGCTGGAGCAATTAGTCAATTAATTGAGGCAGCACATGTAATTAATGAAGAAATGCCAGCGAAAATAATCGGGAAAGTAAAAGGTGTGGTGCAATCACCCGCAACGGTTTTAATAGTAGGGATTGCATATAAGAAAGATGTAAATGATTTGAGAGAATCACCGGCGTTGCCAATTATTCAATTATTAATAAAAGAAGGATACAAGATAGAATATCATGATCCGTATATTTCTACAGCGAAAATTGGAGATACACTATATCAATCTGTTCCATTAGATGAACAAAGAATTAAACAAGCAAATTGTATTTTAATTGTAACGGATCACTCTAGCATCGATTGGAATCTTTTTAAAGGGATTGAGCGATTAATAGATACACGTGGAATCGTAAAGAAGGTGAGTGTATGAGTGAAAAATGTTTAATTACAGGTGGAGCAGGATTTATTGGTTCGCATTTAGCTGAAGAGTTGGTGAAAAGAGGTTATGAAGTTACTATTGTGGATAACTTCTATAAAGGAAAAAATAAATATCATAATGAGTTAATGAAAGAGCTCCGGGTTATTCCAATAAGCGTTTTAGATAAAAATTCAATTTATGAATTAGTGAATCAACATGATGTGGTGTTTCATTTAGCTGCAATTTTGGGAGTCAAAACTACAATGGAAAAAAGTGTAGAGCTTATTGAAACAAATTTCGATGGAACGAGAAATATTTTACAAGCAGCGTTAAAAGGGAAGAAGAAAGTAGTATTTGCATCTACTTCTGAAGTATATGGAAAGGGAGAGCCGCCATTCTCTGAAGAAGGAGATCGTTTATACGGTGCAACTTCCAAAATACGTTGGAGTTATGCAATTTGTAAAACGTTAGAGGAAACATTATGTTTAGGGTACGCATTAGAAGGTTTACCTGTAACGATTGTTCGTTATTTTAATATTTATGGTCCAAGAGCGAAAGATGGTCCGTACGCAGGAGTAATTCCACGATTTATTCGTGCGGCTTTGCAAGGTGACGATATTCTCGTGTATGGAGATGGAAAGCAGACACGCTGCTTTACGTATGTAAGTGATGCGGTCGAGGCAACAATTCATGCAATGGATGAGAAGGTAAATGGTGAAATTATTAATATAGGTTCTGAGAATGAAAAAAATATAAGGATAGTAGCGGAAGATATAAAAAAATTAACGAAGTCTATTTCCAAAATTGTGCACGTTCCATTTGAGGAAGTATATCCACATGGATTTGAAGAGATTCCAAATAGAAGACCAGACGTAACGAAATTAAGAGAACTCGTTCAGTTTCAAGCGAAAGTAACGTGGGAACAAGGATTGAAAGAAACTATTAAATGGTTTCGTGAAGAAAACAATGGCTAAGTCGTTATCAGTTATTATTCCCGTATGTAATGAAGTGGATACGATTTCAGATGTGGTTCAATCGGTAAAACCATTGAATCCAGTAGAGATTATTGTAGTAGCAAATGGTTGTAATGATGGTACAGAAGCGATTGCTGAGAGCTTAGGATGTACAGTAATCCAGCATAAAGAGTCACTTGGTAACGACGTTGGACGCGCAGTTGGTGCAAAACATGCGATAGGTGATGTATTACTGTTTGTAGATGGAGATTTTGCTATTCAAACTTCAAAATTACAATTATTCCTTAATCCGATTTTACATGATCAGGCGGACATCGTTTTAAATAATTTGGACGCATTATTTTTAAAGAAACAAAAACCGCACTCCGTGACAGTATGGCGCCAGATATTAAATGCAATGTTAGAGCGTGAAGAATTAAAAATTGATTCTTTATTATCTGTACCTCATGCGCTGACAAAGGAATTTGTGCAAAGTATTGGAGACGAATGTTTTGTTAATCCTATTGTGGCTCATCTACGCCTAGCACAAAGTAAATGGAGAATTAGTCGTCATTGTGCAATTGACGTTATTACGCCAAATAAATTTCGTCCATTCGAGCATGCTGCATATGGCACGGATCTTTCTCAATCTGAAAAACGAATGATAGGTGATCATATAGAAGCTGTAGCAGAGCGGATATTAGGCAGCGATGGGCGCGGAGGATATTATGATGGAAATAGGAAAAGAGAGAGTGTCTATCATACTCTAAATTTTGAAGATTTTTATCAAGGATGGGGCGTTACATCTAATTTGTATAAAGGAGAGCAATTATCGGTAATTATTCCTGTACAAAATGAAGAGAAAACAATTGGAAACGTTATAGAAGAGCTTCGCAAAATTGAACCTTTTGAAATCATCGTTGTTGTAAATGGTTCGTCCGATAAAACGGCAACAATTGCAAAAGACAAGGGAGCAACAACAATTGTGTATAAAGAAGCACTTGGAAACGATGTGGGGCGTTCGCTTGGAACTTATTTTGCAAAAGGAGAAATTGTTTTATTTATAGACGGTGATTTTGTTATTCCAGCTAGTGAGCTATATCCCTTTGCAAAAGCTATTGCAGATGGAACGGATGTCGCATTAAATGATTTAAATCATTATTTAGATTTGAGAGTACCACTTCATCTTGTAACAGCATTTAAATATGCATTAAATTTAGCTTGTGATAGAAAAGATTTAGGAGTAGGCTCTCTTATTGCTGTACCTAATGCGTTTAGTCGTACTTGTTTGAAGGAAATAGGGTATAAATCATTATTGTCACCTTGTGTAGCACAAGTTAAAGCTGTACTTTCAGGTTTTGAAATCGCTTGTGTAAGTCGTGTCGATGTTGATAAGATGAACCGTATTCGTCCCAGTGAACATTTCGCAAAAATAGGTCATCCTCCAGCTGTCCTTCGAATTATTGGTGATCATATAGAAGGATTAGAGCAATTAATTGCATTAACAAACAGTCGTGGTGGATTTTACGATGGAAATAGAAAAAGAGATGTTTTATAGTGGTAACAAAAAAAGTGTACAACGTATGTACACTTTTTTGCTCTGTTATAAAAACTATAACAGATTAGGAGATAAGAGTATTACAGCTCTACAATGGGTATCGTTCTTATATTACAAAATAGGACTCGTATATAAGAATACCAAAAAAATACAATTAAAGAAAGGGTTAATTCTAAAGAGTTTTATGTGAGGTTAACACTATGTATGTAGTAGTTTGCTCAACATTTCACAAACATGTCACAACTATTTCGTCCACTTCCGAAAAAAAGTAGTATTCTAAGTGTGTAAGCTGTTATATAAAAAAACGTAGTCCTGTACTAATCAAAAATGGAGGAGATTAGGATGACTCAAGTATTAGAAAATGTAAAAAGCGCGTGGGAAAACTTTAAAGGTGAAAAATGGAAAGCAGAGATTGATGTTCGCGATTTCATTTTAAATAATGTAAACGTTTACGAGGGAGAAGACTCTTTCTTAGCGGAAGCAACTGAAGCAACGAAACAACTTTGGGATCAAGTAATGGATTTAACAACAAAGGAACGTGAAAACGGTGGCGTTCTTGATATGGATACAAAAATTGTTTCTTCTATTACATCACATGAACCAGGATATTTAAATAAAGATATTGAAAAAGTGGTCGGTTTCCAAACTGATAAACCATTTAAACGTTCTTTACAACCATATGGTGGTATTCGTATGGCAGAACAAGCTTGTGAAGCGTATGGATATGAAATGGATAAAGAACTTAGCAAGATTTTCAGAGACTGGCGTAAAACTCATAATCAAGGTGTATTTGATGCATACACACCAGAAATGAAAGCGGCTCGTAAATCAGGTGTTATTACTGGTCTTCCAGATGCGTATGGACGTGGACGTATTATCGGTGACTATCGCCGCGTAGCGCTATATGGTATAGATCATTTAATTGAAGCGAAAAAAGCGGATTATAATTTAACTGGCGGTGTAATGAGCGAAGATACAATGCGTTTACGTGAAGAATTATCTGAGCAAATGCGTGCACTTCAAGAGTTAAAACAGATGGCTGCTTCTCATGGATTCGATATTTCTAAGCCAGCTACAAATGCACAAGAGGCCTTCCAATGGTTATACTTTGCTTATCTTGCAGCAATTAAAGAGCAAAACGGGGCAGCAATGAGCCTTGGACGTACCTCTACATTCTTAGATGTTTACATTGAAAGAGATTTAGCAAATGGTACTTTAACAGAAGAAAAAGCACAAGAAATTGTTGACCATTTCATTATGAAATTACGTCTTGTGAAATTTGCAAGAACACCTGATTATAATGAACTATTCTCTGGAGATCCAACTTGGGTAACTGAATCTATCGGTGGTATGGCGTTAGACGGTCGTCCGTTAGTAACAAAAAACTCATTCCGTTTCTTGCATACATTAGATAATTTAGGACCAGCACCAGAACCAAACTTAACAGTTCTTTGGTCTAAACAATTACCAGAGAACTTTAAAAACTACTGTGCAAAAATGTCTATTAAAACATCAGCAATTCAATACGAAAATGATGACATTATGCGTGCTGACTACGGTGATGACTACGGTATTGCTTGTTGTGTATCAGCAATGAGAATTGGTAAACAAATGCAGTTCTTCGGAGCACGTGCAAACTTAGCGAAAGCATTACTATATGCGGTTAACGGTGGTAAAGATGAAAAGTCAAAAGCACAAGTTGGTCCTGAATACGCACCAATTACTTCTGAAGTATTAGATTATGAAGAAGTTATGCGTAAATTCGATATGACAATGGAATGGTTAGCTGGTCTATACTTAAATACATTAAATGTAATTCACTATATGCACGATAAATATAGCTATGAACGTATTGAAATGGCACTTCACGATACAAATGTTCTTCGTACAATGGCAACAGGTATCGCTGGATTATCTGTAGTAGCAGACTCTTTAAGTGCAATTAAATATGCACAAGTAAAACCAATTCGTGATGAAAATGGTATTGCAGTTGATTTCGAAATTGAGGGAGATTTCCCTAAATACGGTAACAATGATGATCGTGTAGATGAAATCGCAGTAAATCTTGTGAAAACATTTATGAACAAGATTCGCAAACATAAAACATACCGTAATTCTGTTCATACAATGTCAATCTTAACAATCACATCTAACGTTGTATACGGTAAGAAAACTGGTAACACTCCAGATGGACGTCGTACTGGAGAACCATTTGCACCGGGCGCAAACCCAATGCATGGCCGTGATACAAAAGGTGCATTAGCATCATTATTATCTGTAGCTAAATTACCATATGAAGATGCACAAGATGGTATTTCAAATACATTCTCTATTATTCCAAAAGCACTTGGTAAAGAAGATGATGTACAAGTACGCAACTTAGTATCTATGCTTGATGGATATGCAATAAAAGAAGGACACCACTTAAATATTAACGTATTTAACCGTGAAACATTAATGGATGCAATGGAGCATCCTGAAAAATATCCACAATTAACAATTCGTGTATCTGGTTACGCTGTTAACTTTATTAAATTAACTCGTGAACAACAAATTGATGTAATAAACCGTACAATGCATGAAAGCATGTAAGTGAAAAAAGTGTCCCTCTGCTTTTAATATATAGCGGAGGGAGGCTGTTTCAATAAAGGAGGAAGTAACATGGTAAAAGGAAGAATACATTCTGTAGAGTCTTGTGGTACTGTTGATGGCCCAGGGATTCGTTATGTCATATTTACACAAGGGTGTTTATTACGTTGTCAATATTGTCATAATGCTGATACATGGGAAATCGGTAAAGGTAAAGAAATAACAGTTGAAGAAGTGATGCAGGATGTGACATGTTACCTTCCATTTATTGAAGCTTCTGGAGGCGGTATAACAGTTAGCGGTGGAGAGCCACTATTACAGCTAGACTTCTTAACCCAGTTGTTTAAAAAGTGCAAAGAAGCTGGTATCCATACAACAATCGATTCTTCTGGCGGTTGTTATTCTGAAGAACCAGAATTCCAAAATAAGCTAGATATTTTAATGGAGTATACAGATTTAGTTTTATTGGATTTGAAGCATATTGATTCAAAGAAACATCGTAAATTAACAGGGAAACCAAATGAACACATTTTACAATTTGCTCGTTATTTATCGGATATAAAGAAACCAATTTGGGTAAGACATGTATTGGTTCCCGGTGTTACCGATGGTGAAGAGGATTTGCAAAAATTATCAAACTTTATTCAAAGTCTATCTAATGTTAAGAAAGTGGAAGTGCTACCATATCATAAGCTCGGTGTTTATAAATGGGAGGCACTTGGACATAAGTATCCACTTGCGGATGTGAATCCACCGACAGAAGAAAATGTTGAACATGCAAAACATATTTTACAAGCAGTCTAACCTAAACATTTGGTTAGGCTTTTTGTTTCTTCATAATAAAATCTAGAGTATATATTTAGAAAAGAGTATACTGAAAAGGGAATATCCATATTTTTGTAAAGAATAAGCGGAGAAATTTACATAATTGTAAAGGGAAATCAAAATAGTAAAAAGAATTAAGAAGTAAAAGAGTGAGTATTATGGAATATAGAACATTTGTAAGTTATTGCGAAAGCTCTTATAGGAAAGTATAATGTAAAGATATGAGCACAGATAGGATTAAGGGGTCAATCTTATATGCTTTGCATATCCACGACAGATACATAGCTAACAGGAAAGTATTAGAATCCGAGTATGTAGTTTTTAAGGAAAATGTTTTTCCTATTGTCGTATATGCAATATGGAGAAACAAAAAGCTAGGAGTGGATTTGTTTGATAAAAAACCCCAAGGTTTTAATATTAACTGCACATTACGGTAACGGTCATGTGCAAGTGGCAAAAACATTAGAACAAACATTTCGCCAAAAAGGAATCGAAGATGTAATTGTATGCGACTTGTTTGGAGAATCACATCCAGTTATAACCGATATTACAAAATATTTATATTTAAAAAGCTATACGGTAGGAAAAGAATTATATCGTTTGTTTTATTATGGTGTAGAGAAAATTTATGATAAAAAAATAGCATCTTGGTATGCGAATTTTGGGAGAAAGCGTTTGAAGACGCTATTACAGGTGGAGAAACCGGATATTGTTATTAATACCTTTCCAATCATCGCTGTACCAGAATTGAAAAAGCAAATAGGTATTTCTATTCCTGTTTATAACGTATTAACGGATTTTTGCGTGCATAAAATATGGATCCATCGAGAAGTAGATCGTTATTTTGTAGCAACCGATCATGTGAAAAAAGTGATGGTTGATATCGGTGTACCTGCAGAACAAATTGTTGAAACAGGGATTCCGATTCGTAGCAGTTTTGAGCTAAAGATAAATCCAGCAATTATATATAATAAATATCAGTTATGTAAGGATAAAAAGATGTTACTAATTGTAGCAGGTGCTCATGGTGTGCTAGGGAGTGTAAAAGAGCTATGCCAGTCATTTATGTCAGTACCAAACTTACAAGTAGTTGTCGTTTGTGGGAAAAACGAAGCTTTAAAGCAGGATTTAATGGAACTACAGGAACAAAGTTCTGATGCTTTAAAAGTATTTGGTTATGTTGAAAACATTGATGAATTGTTCCGTGTTACTTCTTGTATGATTACGAAGCCAGGTGGTATTACATTAAGCGAAGCAGCAGCATTACAAGTACCCGTCATTTTATATAAACCTGTCCCAGGACAAGAGAATGAAAATGCGTTGTATTTTGAAAAAAAAGGGGCTGCAGTTGTAATTCGTGATGATAGTGAAGTTTTTGCAAAAACAGAGGCGTTATTAAAAGATGATATGAAGCTTCTTCAGATGAAAGAAGCAATGAAAAGTATTTATCGTCCTGAGCCAGCTGGTCATATTGTGGATACAATTTTGGCAGAAAATCATGCAGAGCCGAATCATATACCTATTAAATCACCAGTTCTTGCCGAATCTTTTACTTAATATGAAACCCTCTTTTAAGCATTTAAAGGGGGTTTTTTTTATTGTTGTAAAAAAATAAACGTGAATTATTAACTTATCCCGCAAAAGCCCGATTGGTGAGGGCTAATAATCAGTGGGGATAAACAAAACTCCGACTGATTAAAGTTTCACTTTATCCACAAGGGATTACGCCTTCATTAGACAGTAAAATCGGAATATTAACAGCTATATCCACATAATCCACAATTTTTAGAAAATTATCCACAATTCTCACGTTACGAATTCATTTAAATAAATGAATTCGTAAAATACTTTTGTAATTTATGCACAATTCTACGTTTTTTGTGGATAAGGTTGTCCACAAAAAAAGGTTCCTTATAAATAAGGAACCTTTTTTACTAATTCATTGGAAAATCTTATGTAATGAAACTGAATAATTAGGGGGGAAACCTTCTAATTATTCAGTTTCACTTTAAATACTTTTTGAGCGATAGCCCGCTGCACGATCTGCTTTTCGAAATTCTCGCTGATAGAGAACTTCTTGTGTACTAGATAATGTGTTTTTTGCTTTATCACGTTTCCTTTTATCCATTACAAATCACCTCGTGTCCTAAAGTCACTATCTATCGTTTCCAAAGACATGGGGTGATATACATATATGTCAAACTAGTAATGATTAATTATCATTTCTGAATTTTTAGATTACGCTTCTTTTAATTGGTGTGCTTCTTGGAATGTTGTATCTCGCATTGTTGCAAGTGTATACTGATCTTTTGGAATTTCATATAAATTATATACTTCTTCATGCGCGTTAATTTCATCATAAACGGCTTTTCTTGTTTCGTTTGCTAGATTTACATATTGTAGTTTTTCGGCAGCTTTAATAGACCGAATATTTATTTTACGAATACGCATAAAAATCGTTTCAATATCTAATTCATAGAAAAGTTCGCTAAAAAATGAATCTTTCGCCAATTTATTATATCCTTTACCGTGATATGGTTTGCCAAGCCAAGTTCCGAGGAATCCAGCTTTTTCTTGCACATCAAATAAAGTAATTGTGCCGATGGGGTTACCCCATTCATCTAAAATTGTGCGTGAGATTAATTCTCCACGCTCTTCGGCTTCGATTGTTTGTTTCGTTAAAAATAAATATTCTTCATAAGAATAGGCCTTTTGACGCACAAAAGGGAAGACAGCAGGATCCACCATTAATTCGTATAGAACGTGGCTGTCGTGTAAGTCGCGTTTTTTCAACACACTAACTCCTCCTCACACGAGGGTAGCATGACGAAAAAGCACCCACCCTCGAAATTTTTATATCAATCTTTAAAAAATTTCGGGGTGGGAATCGAACCCACTAGAACCAGTTTCTAACGCTGGTGGCGCACCATTTGCCTTCCCCATTCATCAATTTGAAAATGATAATCACGACACAAATTGATTATGGTTTCATTCAGTTTATAATCGTATAATACTGTATCTAGTCAAAAAAATAAACTAGTTTTTTTTATTTTTTTTGTAAATTATTTTTCCGTCAATCATAGTGAGTACAGGCTTGGCTAAATAATGGAAAGGATGATGTGTCCATAACACGAGGTCAGCATCTTTTCCAACATCAATGCTTCCAATTCTATCCTCCAAACGTAAATTTCGAGCTGGGAAAATAGTGATTCCTTCCAACGCTGTTTTCTCATCTAATCCTTCTCTTACTGCAATGGCAGCGCAAATATTTAAATATTGAATGGGTGTATAAGGGTGGTCGGTTGTAATAGAAACTTCTACTCCATTTTTCGATAAAATATGATAAGTATCCCACGTTTTGTTTTTAAGTTCGATTTTCGAACGTCGCGTAAGAGTAGGTCCAACTGAAACTTTTAAATTGTGTTTCGAAAGCTCTTCAACAATAAAGTGCCCTTCTGTACAATGTTCAATACGTAAATCAAGATTGAATTCTGTCGCAAAGCGTAAGGCTGAAGTGATATCATCTGCGCGGTGAGCGTGGATACGTACCGGTATTTCTCGGCGGAGTGCTTTTAAAATAGGTAGCATTCGAAAATCAGCTTCATGCCCGTAGTGTTGTGCGTCATAGAATGATTCACGAAGTAACCCCATAATTCCCATACGTGTTATTGATTCTTTTGTGCCGTTGCTATGGAACTTTTTAGGGTTTTCTCCAAAGGCAATTTTTAAACCAGCAGGTTCCTGAATAATCATATGATCAATACAAGTTCCAGCAGTTTTTATTACGCAAGTAGTACCGCCGATAATGTTTTGGCTTCCGGGCATCACGTGAACAGTCGTAACACCATTTTGTACAGCGTCTTGAAATGCAATATCAAAAGGATGAATCCCGTCTAAAGAACGGATATGTGGTGTTGAAACTTCGGATGTTTCATTTGCATCATTACCAGCCCAACCAGTACCTTCATCGTAGAGGCCAAGGTGAGTATGAACATCAATAAATCCAGGCAAGAGATGAAGAGCTCGTGCATCTATAACGGTCATATCCTGAGTAGTATCAATATGAGGTTTGACCGCGGCAATGCGTTCTCCTATAACGAGTACATCTCCTTGAAACTTTTGGGATGTAATAGGATATACAATGGCTTGTTTGAGCAATATTTTCATAGAGACCTCATTTCCGTCACCTTGTAATGTGTAGAATAGGTTTAGACAAAGTAACTGAAAGGTTTTTCGTGTAGTAATGCTCCGGTGTTTAAAAAGTAAGAAGTCTTGGAGGAGATAGACTACCCGTAAAACTGTATTTTAAAAGTACTACATTGTATGCAAGAGGATATTTTGTAATGCATGGTTAACTGTTGGAAATGTGTATTGATATCCATGTTTAATAGCTTTATTGGGTAATACATGTTGCCCTTCTAATACAAGTATACTCATCTCACCGAGTAAAGCGCGAAGTACAAATGAAGGAACAGGTAGCCAATGAGGTCGCCTAGTTATAGTGGCAATAATTTCACCGAACTCTTTCATCCGTATTGGCGTTGGCGCTGTAATATTAAAAGGTCCGTCAATTTCTTTTTTGTGAATGATGAAATCAATCATGCGAACGACATCGTCTATATGAATCCATGATAACCATTGGTTTCCAGATCCAAGTGTACCGCCGATATATAATTGATAGGGGAGTAGCATTTTTGGAAGAGCTCCTCCATCTGCGCCCAATACGACTCCAAATCTTGTGTAGACAGTTCTTATTCCAATGGAGCGGGCTTTAGATGCTTCTTGCTCCCACAAATATACTGTGTTTGCTAAAAAGTCATCTCCTGGAGTCTCTTGCTGTTCTGTAAAAGATTCGGTTTCAGATGTCCCATAGTATCCAATGGCACTTGCATTAATAAATGTGTGTGGCTTTGTTTCAAGGGTTTGTAATTGTTTAATGAGTCCTTTTGTTGTTTGAATTCTACTGTTTAAAATTGATTCTTTTTGTTTTTTTGTCCATCTACTATTAATAGATTCTCCAGCTAGATTAATAACTACATCGATAGATGAGAGAGGGAAGGTCTGTAAATCCGGTGTCCACTGTACGTATTGAAGGTTAGTGTGTGAAGTTTCAGCAATTTTTTTTCGAGTAAGAATGTAAACAGTAAATCCCTTTTGAATAAAAAAACTAGAAAGGGATTTGCCTATAAAGCCAGAGCCACCAGAAATTGCGATTTTCACAATTATTTCCTCCTCATTATATATATTCTTGAAAAGAAAAAACGTTCCTTGACTATGTTAAAATAATAGAGAGGTGAGAGTATGACTGTCATTACAAAAATAGAAGTGCAAAAACGATCGAAAGAACGATTTAATATTTATATTGATAAAGGTCAAGGCGAAGAGTACGGGTTTAGTGTGAATCAATCAATCTTAATGAAACATGGGTTACAAAAAGGCTTAGAAATTGATGAAGTAGCGTTAGGGAATATTTTGTACAATGAAGAGGTACAAAAAGCATATTTACAAGCGATTTCCTATTTATCCTATCAAATGAGAACAAAACAAGAAATAGAAGATTTCTTACGAAAAAAAGAAGTGGGACAGGCCATCATCTCTGAAGTCGTTTCGAAATTATTACATGATCGATATATTAATGATAAAGAGTACGCTATTTCATACGTGCGAACGCAAAGTAATGTGAATCAAAAAGGTCCAACTGTTATTAGGAGAGGGCTATTAAGTAAAGGTGTTCAGGATTTAATCATTACACATAGTTTACAAGAGTATCCAAAGGAGAAGCAAATGGAGAATGCTTTGTTTCTTATAGAAAAGAAGAAAAAATCTTATCAAAAGCATTCATTTTTACAAATGAAGCTAAAGTTAGATGAAATGCTTGTTCGTAAAGGATATTCTAGAGATGTGATTCAAATTTGCTTGGAAGAATTGAAAGACGAAAAAGATGACGAACAGCAACAAGAAGCGTTACACTATCATGGGAATAAATATTATGAGAAATATAAGAAGTATGATGGTTGGACATTCGAAAATAAGGTGAAGCAAGCGTTATATCGAAAAGGATTCTCTATTGATGAGATAGATATATTTTTACAAATGAAACGTGAAGAGGGATGAGGAAATAAGATGGGTACGCCAAAACGCTACAGTGAAATGACACCACATGAGTTAAGGGAAGAAATTGGGGTTTTGAAGGAGCAAGCAGTAAAGGCTGAGCAACTTGGAATTGTAAATGAATTCGATGTATTAATGAGAAAAATGGCTATGGCTCGTGCTTATATGATAGATATAAATAAATTCCATATTGGTGAGACATATGAATTAGTAGAAGAACCTGGTGTGGTATTTAAAATTACGTATTTCAATGGGGTATTTGCTTGGGGATATAAGCAAAATGATAATGAAGAGATTGGAATACCAATTTCCTTGCTGCAGGAAAAATAAAAACCAGAGAGTGAATATCTCTCTGGTTTTCATCTTTGGTAGGCGTTAAAGGAGATAGGAGATTCTAAAATTGGCGTTTTTTACATTCGTTTGCCAGTATAATGAGAGACTGGGTTTGTTGCGTCTGTCCATTAACTTGCGCTTTCGCATGTTTTGGACGAGTCCACGTATGGTTAAATAATTCAGAACGACGATCTAAATGGTCACGGTAGCTCATCTTTATCACCTCGTGTAGGAATTTAATTTGTACTACTCTTCCTGCTGATTTGCAGCACGCATACGCTCTTGTGGGTGCGTGTTAATTGTGCCGTTAGGTCGTTTCGAAGCGAAGCGTGATTTCGCTTTCGGTTGACCGTCGATTTTGCTGTTGTTTTTTGACTCAGACCAAAATTCGGCTTGTCTACCCATTAAGAACGCCCCCTCACTATCAGTCGATACCCCTTTAAGAAGTATCACTTATAGAATGTGCAAAATAGAAGAAACTATCCTTTAGAAATTAAGGGAATAAATAGGTAAAAGGAGAATAGAACATGAATGATATTTATGAAACATTAACGAAAGAATTATTAGATAAAAATGACAACCTTTCTTACGCCCAAGCTCGTGCATGGGTTGAATTACTGTGGGAAGACTTCCGAACAACTTATGCTAAATCAGGTCGTTACCAAGGTGAGGAAATGACTGAACAAGTGGTACGAACATGGGTTAATAATCATGGAGGGCGCCTTCATGAAATGCGTACAAATAATCCGAAGTATAGCCATTTAATCAATCAAGAAGATCATTTGAAACATTAAAAAAAGCGACGTAGGTCGCTTTTTTTAATGTGGAAGCAATTCCAGTTTCTTTCGAAGTTTCTCTTCGCTGAAAATCCATCCTGTATATGAACTAATAATATTTAAATTTTGATCGAGCTGAACGATTGCGACGAATGGATAATAATCTTTACTTCGATACCGCAAATCAATGAATCGAACTTCATAATAGTTATCATAATCGAAAATATCCCAGCGATATACAGGCGAGAAAGATAAGAAAGCAGATATATTTTCATCTCGCACAGCGGCTTGCATAATGGCGGTATTCGGGAACGGCACGCGATTAAATTTATCGTATACAAGGATGTTACCGCGGTGCCATCTTGCTACGTAGTAATATTCAGTTGTAACGACGGCTAAATGATAATGATAAAATTTGTAAGAAGGAGAAATAATTACTTTCTCTACATTTTTGAAACGTTTGTATACTACACTTTTAATATTTCGATGCATCATAATGCGGCCAATGTAGTAAACAAACATTAATATATACGCTGCTAAAGCAGTATAGCCTTTATGTGCTCCGACAAGCATACAGGCGATAGCAAGTATATGGATAAAGAAAATGACAGTATCAAACGTATTAATTATGCCGAGCGCTACCCATTTTTTTGTGAAGGGCCTTAATGCCTGTGTACCATAGGCATTGAAAATATCCACAAAGACATGAAGAAAGACGGCAATAAATGACCAAAGTAGTAGATGCAGATAGGGAGCGTCTGAAAAGAAGGCGAAAGAGATGCCACTTATAAGGAGTGACCAAAGGATCACTGCAGGGATGGAATGAGTAATCCCGCGATGATTTCTTATATATTTAGCGTTATTACGCAATTTTAAAACTGTATCGATGTCAGGAATATTGGAACCGGCAATTGTTGCAAGCATCACTGCTTGTGGCCCAATATCACTTTGTGCTATAGCTGGATCTAATGTTGCCAAACTGCCTAGAGTAACGCCCATAACAAGGTGAGTGGCTGTGTCCATAGAAATCCACCTCCGTTTTTTATTAATGTAACTCTTTTTATTCGATACCTCAAGTCCTTTGCCTTCTATTTCCTATGTCATCTTACTTAAATTTTTTCCTAAAATCTTTATAATAGTACGTATATGCAAAAAAATGAGGGGGATCAAGTTTGACACTTGAAATATTAAATGAGTTTAACATAGAACAGTTTCAAAATGATTTAATTGGTTGGTTTGAAAAAGAACAACGTGATTTACCGTGGCGAAAAAATAAAGATCCATACCGTGTTTGGGTTTCAGAAATTATGTTACAGCAAACAAGGGTAGAGGCTGTAAAACCATATTACGCAAATTTTATGGGGAAGTTTCCTACGCTTGAAGCGCTAGCAACTGCCGATGATGAAGAAGTATTAAAAGCATGGGAAGGCTTAGGTTATTATTCTAGAGCACGAAATTTACATGCTGCAGTAAAAGAGGTAAAAGAAGTATACGGCGGGACAGTACCGAGCGATGTAAAGAAAATTGAAAAATTAAAAGGAGTGGGACCATATACAAAAGGTGCCATTTTAAGTATTGCATATGGCATACCAGAGCCAGCGGTTGATGGAAATGTTATGCGCGTATTATCTCGTATTTTATCAGTGTGGGATGATATTGCAAAACCGAAAACGAGAAAAGTTTTTGAAGAGATTGTGCGTGAAATTATTTCTATAGAAAATCCATCTTATTTTAACCAAGGTTTGATGGAATTAGGGGCATTAATTTGTATACCGAAAAATCCATCTTGTTTACTTTGTCCTGTACGTGAACATTGCAGAGGGTATGCTGAAGGTGTTCAAAAAGAACTACCAGTGAAGAGTAAAGCGAAAGCACCTACAATGGTACCGCTCGTTGCGGGAGTACTTCAAACTGAAGATGGCCGTTACGTAATTAATAAACGCCCAAGTACGGGATTACTGGCTAATATGTGGGAGTTCCCGAATATTGAACTAAGTGAAGGTATTCGTAATCAAAAACAACAGCTTACGGATTATATGAAGGAGAGCTTTGATCTCTCTGTTTCTATTGATGAATACGCGATGAATGTACAACATACTTTTACACATCGTACTTGGGATATCTTCATATTTTACGGAAAAGTAACAGGTAATATTGTCGAAACGGATACATTAAAGTTTGTATCGAAAGAAGCGTTTGAACAGTTACCTTTCTCGAAATCACATCGTACAATTTACGAAAAGTGTGTTGAGAAAATTACAATGCAGTAAAGTGAAACTTTAATCAGTGGGGGTTTTCTTCATCCCCCACTGATTATTAGCCCTCACCAATCGGGCTTTTATGGGCAGCAAGGCCCCAACCTAACTTCTTTGCTTTCGCTGCATTTTGAGGTGGGGTCTTACTGCCCGGCAAATAGCGGGATAAATAATAAAAAACGTGTTCCAGAACTTTGGAACACGTTTTTTTATATTGAAAATAAGTTTGTATTTTGAGGTTGAAAATCCACGCGTTTATAATCGGCCCCGTGACTCGATTTCTTTCACAACTTCTTTATAAATCGTTTGTCCCTCTACATTTAGATAAGGCATAATTTGCTGAAATGAATGATGAAAATAAGCTAATTCATCCTCTTTCCATTCATTTTTGGAAATCATAGTTAGCTCAGTCATATCACGTCCAGTATACATATTCCCACCTCCATCATATGTAGTTTGAATGAGTGATAAGAGATATATACGTGAATTTTCAAAAAGAAAATTAGGGATAACTTCTAAGTGAATTGGTTACATTATTGATTGTGGAGGTGAGAAAGATGAGTAAAAAACAACAAGGTTATAATAAGGCAACTTCTGGTGCTAGCATTCAAAGTACAAATGCTAGCTATGGTACAGAGTTTGCAACTGAAACGAATGTACAAGCAGTAAAACAAGCGAACGCACAATCAGAGGCACAGAAAGCACAAGCTTCTGCTGCTCAAAGTGCAAATGCTAGTTATGGTACAGAGTTTGCAACTGAAACAGATGTGCATGCAGTGAAAAAACAAAATGCACAATCAGCTGCAAAACAATCACAATCTTCTAGTTCAAACGAGTAATGAAAGAAAAACACTTCTCCAATTCGAGAGAAGTGTTTTCTTTGTGTGCGTGTCACTGTAATGAAAATAAAGGGAACGACATAACTTCTAATAAGTCAACAAATGTAGTCAAAGGAGAAAGAAGTTCACGATTAGAAATATGTAATAGGAATTATAAATGGCGAATGAATCAAAAAGGGGGTAAGTGATGAACGATTTTGATAAGTTGGTAGGAGAGCAGTTGGAAACGATGGATGAGCTTTTAAAGTTACAATCACATTTAGAGAAGTATCAGCAAATTGAAATGAGTGGAAGGGATACGTGCGATAAAAAAGAATTGCATTTTATCCGTCAAGAAATATACAGAACAGAAATAGCATTAAAACTTTTACATGAAAAATTTGAACAGCAAACGAATAATGTGATTCAATCTTTTGAAATCGAAAAAATAATTTCAAATTAAGGGTGAGATATGTTGTTGATTTTAGGTGAAAAGTCCTTTCTTAAACAGAGGTGAGGGGGCTTTTCTTTTTGTTATATCTTCGTTTAATCTTCTAAAATACGTATTGCTAATTCATAGGAAATGTTCCTTCGTTAAAAGGGTTAGTGATGTGGTATTCAATAATACAAACTTCATTATATTCCTCATGAAAACAAGTGTCCTATCGCTTTAGTTTTAAAATTTTGACAAAAAAGTTATAATAGAAAAAAAGTGAATGCAGTTCAAGGGGTAGTTAAGACAACTTAAGAAAAGCATTTGCGGTTGAAAGAAGGGAGCATATATGGGATTTCCCAAAGAAGGAGAAAAGGTACAAATACATAGTTATAAACATAATGGCTCCATTCATAGAATGTGGGAAGAGACAACAATTTTAAAAGGGACGCAGAGCCTTGTGATCGGAGCAAATGATCGTACAGTAGTTACAGAATCAGATGGTCGAACATGGGTTACTCGCGAACCTGCGATTTGTTACTTCCATGCTAATTATTGGTTTAATGTAATTGGAATGCTGAGAGAAGAAGGAGTATATTATTATTGTAATTTAAGTTCTCCTTTTGCATATGACTCTGAAGCATTAAAGTATATTGATTACGACTTAGACATTAAAGTGTATCCAGATATGACATATACACTTTTGGATGAAGATGAGTATGAAAAGCATAGTCAAATCATGCAGTATCCACCTGTTATCGATACAATTTTAAAACGAAATGTAGCACATTTAACACAGTGGATTCATCAAAGAAAAGGTCCATTCGCACCGGATTTCGTAGATATGTGGTACGAAAGATATTTAATGTACAGAAATTAAAACAAACCTGCAGGGAATTTCCCGGCAGGTTTGTCCTATTAGAGGGGGGATTATGTGCAAGGTATAAAAAGATATTTACAATTTGTTAAACCATATCGATGGCTTATTGCTATTACAATTATTATTGGTCTTGTGAAGTTCGGTATCCCGCTTATTATGCCATGGTTATTAAAGTATATTATTGATGATGTTATTCAAGGCACGGGATCGCTTCAAGAAAAAACGTCTCAATTAATAACCGCAATTGGGATTGCTTTTTTTATTTTTGCAGTAGTAAGACCGCCGATAGAATATTATCGTCAATATTTCGCGCAGCGCATTGCCAATACAATACTATACGATTTACGAAAATACATTTTTGGGCACTTGCAAAAATTGAGCTTACGTTATTATTCGAACACAAAAACAGGGGAGCTTATTTCACGTGTAATCCATGATGTAGAACAAACGAAGGACTTTGTAATTACTGGTCTTATGAATGTCTGGTTAGATACTGCAACAATTGTTATTGCCATTATCGTTATGTTTTCTATGAATATAAAATTAACCTTTGTTGCTTTATTAATCTTACCTATTTATGTAGTTGCAGTGAAATATTTTTTCGGGCGCCTTCGAAAATTGACGAAAGAGCGCTCGCAAGCGTTAGCAACTATGCAAGGGTATTTACATGAACGTATTCAAGGGATGCAAGTGACACGTAGTTTTGCATTAGAAGAGTATGAAAGAGGACAGTTTGAAAAGAGAAATAATGAATTTTTAACGAAAGCACTAACTCATACGAGTTGGACAGCGAGAACGTTTTCGGTAGTGAATACGTTAACGGATTTAGGGCCGTTACTTGTTATTGGTTTTGCGGCATATGAGGTAATTCAAGGGTCGTTAACACTGGGTACGATGGTTGCTTTTGTTGGATATATGGATAGTTTATATAGTCCGCTTCGTCGCCTTGTTAATTCATCTACAACATTAACACAGTCTTTCGCCTCGATGGATCGAGTGTTTGAATTGTTGGATGAAAAATACGATATTGTTAATGTGCCAAATGCGGTGCAAACGAAAAGGCTAGATGGGGAAGTTATATTTGATAATGTTTCTTTTCGTTATAATGCGGATGAAAAAGAAATATTGCATAATCTGTCATTAACTATGCGCCCGGGAGAGAAGGTTGCGCTTGTAGGGGCAAGCGGAGGAGGAAAGTCATCTCTTGCTAGTTTAATTCCGCGTTTTTACGATGTTTCTGAAGGTGCAGTTTATATAGACGGGATAGATGTAAGAAAGTATAATATGAGAAATTTACGTAGTCATATTGGAATTGTGCTACAAGATAATTTATTATTTAGCGATACAATCGGGGCTAATATTTTATATGGCAATCCGAAAGCTACAGAGGCGGAAGTGATTTCAGCTGCCAAAGCTGCACAAATTCATAATTTTATTACAGAGTTGCCAGAGGGCTATGATACTGTCGTTGGGGAACGTGGTGTGAAATTATCTGGTGGACAAAGACAGCGTGTAGCAATCGCACGGGTTTTTCTAAAGAATCCGTCTTTACTTATATTAGATGAAGCAACTTCCGCTTTAGATTTAGAAAATGAACGATATATTCAAGAGGCACTGCAAACGTTAGCTGCAGATCGGACAACAATTATTATTGCACATCGATTAGCGACGATTACGCATGTTGATACAATTATTTATGTTGAAGATGGTGAAATAAAAGAAAAGGGTTCTCATGAAGAGTTAATGAAAAAGAGGGGATTTTATTACAATCTATATCAACTTCAGCATATAACAGAAACAGCTCCTTTAGCGTAAAAGGAGCTGTTTTTTATTCGTCTTCTTTTTTATCTTCGATTTGGAGTTCGCTTTCTGGTTTATGGTATGTGTAGAAGCTATCCACAAGTAAATCTAAATGCTCTACTTCCTCACTGTAGTTAATAATTGAAGAAATAAGAGGGAAGAGGTGTAACCATATTTTATATGCTTCCTCATCGTCTTTATTTTGATAATCCATAAAGATATCAATCAATTCTTGTTTACCGGTTTCAACTTCATCAAGCATCTCAACGGATTGTTGTTTCTTTGCTTTACCAATAAATTTTAATAACACTTGTTCGTGATAATGCGTTAATGAATCAAGTTCGTTTTGAATAGATTCCTGAAACTCTTCTGGCATATAGCGCAGTTCATTTTCGGTGCGATGTAATGATTTTAACGTGCTTAAAGCGCGGCTTGTTGTCGCTAACATTTGTCTGAATAAAACGAGCTTACGAATTTTCGCGAATTGTATTTTTTTCGTATAGCTTCTTTCTTCTTTATACAGCAAATAGTAATGATTTAGTTTAATCATTTTTTCTTTCATGCGATCAATATCGGTTTTTAGCGTTGTAAAATCAGAAGCTTGCCTACTGTTCATACGAATCCATTTAACAATTTCCTCTGTATTATCAACGATGCGATGGTAAAGTTTTGTTTCATATTTTGGCGGCATAAATACTAAATTTACAAGCGAAGCCGCAATAATTCCAATCATAATCGTCGCGAATCGAAGTAAGGCAAAATTAAAGAAATCTTCGCCTTGATACTCCATAATGGCGATAACTGTTACTAAAGCGAGTGATATTGTTTTTTCTAAGCGTAATTGTAAAGTAAGAGCAATTACTAATATACACGTTAATCCAATAATAAAAGGATTATGTCCAAAAGCAGTAGCAAATACGATAGCGAATACAGCACCAATTACGTTTGCTTGAATTTGCTCAAGAGCAGTTAAATACGAGCGGTATACAGACGGTTGAACAGCAAAGATAGCTGAGATTCCCGCAAATACAGGACTCGGTAATTGAAGTAAAATACAAGCAAATAAAGCTAATGTAATGGCAATACCCGTTTTTAAAATGCGAGCACCAAGTTTCATACCCTTATTGATATCCTTTCTCTTGTCATAATGAATGTACAACATGATACTATACATTCATTACAATATGTTAGCAAGTGATATTTTAGTGACGTTAAAAAGTTTAATAAATAAATTACAATCAATTTATAATTTCTCCAAATTCTCTTTAAACATCTATTCTTTAATAAAAAAACCTGCTGAATTTCAGCAGGTTTCAAATTGTTATTCTAGATTACTATGCGATGCTCGCTTCGTCAATTTTTTTATGAAAATAAATATTGTACATATCATTCAGTTGAAATAGATGGATCCGCCTGTTCTTTTTTCGGGATAATTTCATAGAAGTGAAGCTGGATATCATCTAATAATGGTGTTAACAAAGCGACTTCTTCATATTGTTCGTGCTCATTTAATACACGAATGTAGTCTAATAATAATTCATTCACATCTTGCAAACCATTTTTACTAATTGGCTGCAATGTTACATTTGCACCTTTAGCAATTCTTCTTTTTAAAGCGTGCTCTGTTAAACCTAAGTTTGGCTCATAATGTAAATAAACAACACCACCAGTCATGCCGGCACAAATCCATGGACCAGGATCTCCTAAAACAAGAGCGCGACCATTTGTCATATATTCAAAAGCAAATCCTTTTATATTAGAATATACTCCGATATTTCCTTGTTCTTTTTCGCGGAGTGGTTTTGTAATTCTGCCTCCAATTATCATATCTGCTCCAGAAAGGCGAATGCCAGCACGAGCATCAGCGTTACCTTGCACGTATAATGCACCTTTTTGAGCACCGTATCCAAATCCTTTTCCGACAGAACCGTTATAATATGTTCCATCTGTTCCTTTTGCTTTCGTTATATAAATGCCACCGCCAAATGAAGTTTTTCCAATTCCATCTTGCGCGCCACCATTTACGTGTATAAATAAGTTCTCGCTATTGTACGCGCCTAATCCGTTTCCAGGAACAGATCCGTTTGTATACTTTAATGTAAGTGGTTCAAGATGAGTGTTTTCATATAATTTGCTACGAATACGATAACAGGATTCTAGACCGCCCATTACGCGTTGCTCTACGCCGACGCTTACTAATTCTTTTGACTGGAGAGAATTTGTTGTTTCAAATTGTTTTTCTTGTACAGATGCCGTTATTTTCACAGATGAATCTTCTATCGTTTGTATTAAATTACGTAAGTCTAATAAGTCCTTGCCTCGAGTTTGT
Source organism: Bacillus cereus group sp. BfR-BA-01523 (assembly GCF_022662615.1). NCBI lineage: Bacteria > Bacillati > Bacillota > Bacilli > Caryophanales > Bacillaceae > Bacillus > Bacillus cereus group sp. BfR-BA-01523. The sequence goes on along the minus strand of NZ_JAKUDX010000015.1, from coordinate 10,359 downwards.
TCTAATAAATCCGATCGTCCGATAATATCTTGTAAGTTTGTGTAACCGAGCTGCCCTGTTAAACGTTTCAATTCTGTACCGAAAGTAGTGAATAAGCTTAATAGCCCTGTAACTGCGCTTTCTAATTCACGTGGAACGAAACGGCGCAGTCCATGTTCTTTCGCTTGAGCTTCAGATTCAATTTGTGTTGCAATTCCGACGTGGCACGTATCAAGATGACAACCACGGCAAGTTGTACAGCCAATTGCAATCATTGATAATGTGCCAAATCCGATCCGGTTTGCTCCGAGGAGCATGATTTTTAAGGCGTCATTTACACTTCGAATACCGCCATCTGCCCAAATCTCTACTTTATGTCTCATATTTGCTTCTAGTAACGCATTGTGAGCAGCTTTAACACCAATCTCTACAGGAAGACCAACATGTTGCAATGCGTGAATACGCGCAGCACCTGTTCCGCCATCAAATCCACTAATGTTAATAAAGTCAGCGCCAGCTTTTGCGATACCGACAGCAATTGTTCCGATGTTAGGAACGACAGGAACTTTTACAGCTACTTTTGCAAGATGATTAGCCGTTTTAATTTCTGTAATCATTTGAGCCAAGTCTTCAATTGAATAAATATCATGGTTGTTAGAAGGTGAAATTAAATCCGAACCAATTGTAGCATTACGTGCTTCCGCAATTTTGGCAGTCACTTTTGAACCAGGCAAATGTCCACCTTCACCAGGCTTTGCTCCTTGACCTATTTTAATTTCAATTAAATTTGATGAATTTAGTAGTTCAGCGTTTACTCCAAATCGGCCAGATGCAACTTGTTGTCCGCGTGTATGTGGGTACTTACCAATCATATCTTTAATTTCGCCGCCTTCACCGTTCAAACTAATCATATTTAGCTGATTGGCAGCTTCTGCATACGCGCGAAAGGCAATTTCATTTTGAGAACCAAATGACATAGAACTAATAATAAATGGTAAATCATGATTGTGAATGCCGATGGACACTTCTTCAGTCGGAACTACATGCTGTGCTTGTTTTGTTTGAACAAGGTGCCTAATTGCGATGGGAGTGTTTTCTTCTAATTCACTTAACTTGTCGCGGTAATCATCATAAGAGTTTCCTTTTGCAACATCACCAATTGCTTTCCAAATCCGCGGGAATATATGAAATGATTTTCGCATTCTAACTTTTGGATTGTTAAAATCCTCAGCTCGAATTTTTGCATCTTCAGCAAGTGATTCAAGTGAAAAAGCTAAATTATTTGAACCGCAGAAGTTTGTAATTTGTAATATATTTGCGATTTCCTCATGTAATCCAATAGAGGAGAAGAGGCGACCGTAACCGCGTAATTCATGAATTCCAATCGTTGAAATTACTTTCTCTAGTCCTTTATTAAGTGCGGTATACAAATTAGTAATTGGTACTTTTGTTTCATCATTTACCGTTGCGAACAATAAATATGGATTAATACCATCTGCCCCTAATCCGTATAGCGTGACGATATCGTGTAAGGAGCGAAGGGCACCGGAACGTATAACGAGAGAGCATTTCCGGCGTAATTTATTTTCAGTTAATGCTTGATGTACTTTAGCAGTAACTAAATGTGGGTCAATCCATAACAGTTCATTTTGATGAGATTTAGCATCATCTAATAATAGTAGGGAAGCACCATTTTTAACGGCTGCTATCGCTTCGAAACTAATTCGATTTAATGCGATTTGTAGAGTTTCTGATGGACTAAATGTAATAGAAATTGTAGAGACAGAGCTATGAGTAATGAATAGCTGTATAAGTTGTTCGTACGTAATCGTGTGTAAGTCTGCCGCGATAGATTGAGCTAAATGCCCTTCTAAAATAATGGGTGAAAGCATCTCGATTACAAATGGTTGTTTAGAGTTATCTAATAAACCCGGACGCTCTCCGAGTACAGTACGTGTGGAGAAGTGTTCAACTTCTCGATCGCGATCGATTGCTGGATTTGTAACAACGGCTACACTTTCCTTAATGAAATCAGCAATATTTCGTCTATCTGTATCAAGTGCGGCAAGTGGTGAGTCATGCCCAAGTGACCGAATTGGTTCGACGCCTTTTGTCGCCATTTGTTCAAGGAGCTGAATATGTTCTCGATCCCAGCCAAAAGCGACGTATTGATTCGTTTCAACTTGAACCGAATCACATAATCCCTCAGTTTCTTTCGTTTCAGGGATAGATAAGTTTACATGATAATTGGTAACATCGATTCGTTTCTTAAAACGGTTATATACTTCAATTTGATAATTGTCGTATTCATAGAGAACGAGCTCATCTTGTTGATTCCATTTTAATCCAACTTTTTCTCCAGGAGCGAGTGGTTTCGGCTCTGCTACATATTCAGTTGGTGATACAACTCCAGGTTCAGAAGAGAAAATATAGGAGCTCTCTGTCTCTACTTTCCAAACTGGGCGTAATCCAAGGGAATCGACACTGAAAACAGCTTCATCTTTATAACGTGAAATAATACCAGCTGGACCTTGTGCGAAATGCCCCCAAGCCTCACGTATATAAGTGTATAAGTTTTGTAAGTTTGTTTCGTAAAGTTTTATTTCATTAATAATTGGTGGAAATAATATATCCATTGCTTCAAATAAACTGTAGTTATACTGAACGAGAAGGGTTTCTAAGGTGCGGTTTAAATCTTGGGAATCACTGCCCCCGGCAGTAAGTGGTACATTAATCATTTCAGCTTGATCGCGTAATTTTGCAATCGTGTTAATTTCGCCATTATGTCCGAGAATGCTAAATGGTTGTACACGAAAAAAATTAGATAACGTATTAGTAGAATAGCGATTATGTCCTAGTGTCATAGTTGAAGCGATAAGTGGGTGTTGTAAATCATTGTAATAAGCAACGAGTGTATCGCCAGCACCGAGAACTTTATATACAACATGTTCATGACTTAATGAGGCAACATGAATTGCTTCATTTTCTTCGATTTTTATTGTTACAGAAAATAATGTTTGTTCAATATTTTTAACTTCACTTTCGACGATAAGGGCAATTTGCCAAAATAAAGGTTCTTCTTGTTTACCAAGAGGACCGAGTGCATCTGAGTTTATTACATCATCATTTTCGAGAACAATTGTAAAGCTTTCATTGTTTAGTTGCGTACGAATGTAATCTTTTAACTCAGCAATGTTTTCTTTTTTGTTTAGAAAAAAATGTCCAACGATAAAGTGGGGATGATCCACAATCGTTGGATTATATCCGCTACTTTTCAGTTTTTCATTCCAAAGTGCTTTTGGCATGTCGATATGAATTCCGATACCATCTCCTTCGCCATTAATGAAACCAGCTCTATGATTCATTTTGACTAGCGATTGTATACAAAGATCGATGTTTTCTTTTGTAGGAATTCTTCGTTTTTCCATAACGGAAACGATTCCACACGCATCATGTTCTGCATTTTTATAATTCCGAAATAAAGACGGTGTCCATTTATTTTTTTTGTTGAGCATCCGTCAATCCCCCCTCTGGAAAATGGATTTTGAATAATCTTACTATTTAAGGCGTGAACTGCCTTGTATACATGGATAGTAAGGATATAAAAGAATATAAAACAGATAATTATGAATAATTATACTATTAATGAGGGATTTATGAAATAGAAAAAAGGAAAAAAGAAAGATGGGCTTTCTTTTTTCCTTTTGTAATGAAGAGATTATTTATTGTTCGCTAGGGTAGAAAATGCTCTGCCAACAGCTTCAATTGTATATTCAATATCTTCTTTTGTATGTTCTGTCGTTAAGAACCATGCTTCATATTTAGAAGGTGCTAAATTAATACCTTCTTGAAGCATCAGCTTGAAGAATCTACCGAACATTTCACCATCTGTATTTTTGGCTGCATCGTAATCTTCAATTGTATTTGTTGTGAAGTATACAGTTAATGCACCCTTTAGACGGTTTACTGTAATATCGATGTTATGTTTTGTAGCTTGATCTAAAATTCCTTTTTCAAGCATTGCGCCAAGTGCATCTAATTTCTCGTATACGCCTTCTTGTTGAAGTACTTCTAGGCAGGCAATCCCTGATGCCATAGAAGCAGGGTTCCCAGCCATTGTACCAGCTTGGTATGCAGGGCCGAGTGGTGCAACTTGTTCCATAATTTCTTTCTTACCACCGTAAGCACCAATTGGAAGTCCACCGCCGATAACTTTACCAAGTGCTGTTAAATCTGGGATTACGCCAAGTAAGTCTTGAGCGCCGCCATACATAAAGCGGAAAGCAGTAATAACTTCATCATAAATTACTAGTGCACCAGCTTCGTGAACAAGTTCATTAACTTTTTCAAGGAAGCCAGGTTTTGGCTCAACAATACCGAAGTTTCCAACGATTGGCTCTACAAGGATAGCTGCTACTTCATGTCCCCATTTATCTAACGCTTCTTTTAAAGTTTCTACATTATTAAATGGAACAGTAATAACTTCTTGAGCGATACTTTGTGGCACACCCGCTGAATCAGGAATTCCAAGAGTAGAAGGACCAGAGCCAGCTGCTACAAGTACTAAATCGGAATGACCGTGGTAACAACCAGCGAATTTCATAATTTTTGTGCGGCCAGTGTAAGCACGGGCAACACGAATGGTTGTCATAACGGATTCTGTACCAGAGTTCACGAAGCGAACTTTATCTAAAGCGGGCATTGCTTCTTTTAACATTTTTGCGAATTTTACTTCTAATGCTGTTGGAGTACCGTATAGTACGCCGTTTTCAGCCGCTGTTTTAATTGCTTCTGTTACGTGTGGGTGAGCATGCCCAGTAATAATAGGGCCATACGCTGCTAAATAGTCGATATATTTATTTCCATCTACATCCCAGAAATAAGCACCTTTTCCGCGTTCCATTGCAACAGGAGAACCGCCTCCAACTGCTTTAAAAGAACGGGAAGGACTATTAACACCACCAACGATATGTTCTAAAGCTTCTTTATGTAACGCTTCTGATTTTGTGAAATTCACTACAATTCATCTCCTTACAAAAATCTATGTATTATTCTAACATGTTTTTTGAAAAGACGTATTGTTTGTGATAGAAGGAGCAGTTGGGTAAACTATTCGTTGTGACATTTAGGAAGGGGGTCCGATTATGAAATCGGTAATTGAGGTACAAGGGTTACGTAAAGAGTTTACAGCCTATTCAAGTCGTCCGGGATTAAAGGGTGCATTTCGCGATTTATTAAATCGTAATTATAAAATAGTACCAGCAGTAAATGATGTTTCTTTTACTGTAAAGCAAGGTGAAATGGTTGGTTATATTGGTGAGAATGGTGCTGGTAAATCAACGACGATTAAAATGCTTACAGGGATTTTGACTCCGACATCAGGACAAATTACAGTGAATGGAATGAATCCACACAAACAGAGAGAAGAATTTGTAAGAACAATCGGCGTTGTGTTTGGTCAGCGTTCCCAGCTTTGGTGGGATATTGCTGTACAAGAATCATTTCGTTTATTGAAGAAAGTGTACGGTGTATCAGACGCTCAGTATAAGGAACATATGGAACATGTTATTGAAACGTTAGATATCGGTCCTTTGTTAGATAAACCGGTACGGAAATTATCTCTTGGTCAAAGAATGCGTTGTGAATTGGCAGCGGCGTTAATTCATAATCCGCCGTTATTATTTTTAGATGAGCCAACAATTGGACTAGATGTTCTTGTGAAATTGAAAATACGAGAATTCTTAAAAGAGATGAATGAACGTTATAAAACAACAATTTTATTAACGACACATGATATTACTGATATTGAAGCTTTATGTGAACGCGTCATCATGCTTGATGAAGGGAATATTATGTATGACGGATCTTTAGATAATCTTCGTACGCAGTGGGGAGTAGAGAAGGAAATACATTTTCAGTTTGTTGCCCCAGTTTCATACCAGGAGTTATCAATGGTTATGCCAGATAGCCATGTTGTTTGGTTAAAAGCGAAAGAAGAAAACGCATGGGTTGCAAAAATACCGAATGAAGAAGTTATCATTTCTATGTTGATTTCTAAAGTAGTACAAGCCTTTCAAATTAAAGATTTGAAAATTAACGAAGTGTCTACAGAGGAAATTATTCGTAACATTTATGAAGAAGGTATTATGCATGGGTAAGTATATTGAAATGATTCGGATTCGCTTTTTAATGATGCTTGCTTATCGTACAAATTATTACAGCGGGATTTTAATTTATACGATTAACATTGGTGCGTATTATTTTTTATGGCAAGCAATTTATAGCGGGAAAGAGAATATTGAAAGTTTATCTATTTCGCAAATGACTACGTATATTGCGATCGCATGGATGGCACGCGCTTTTTATTTCAATAATATAGATAGAGAAATTGCGATGGAAATTCAAGAAGGACGTGTGGCGGTAGAGCTAATTCGTCCATATAACTATTTAGGTATGAAAGTTATGCAAGGGCTTGGAGAAGGGATATTTCGTTTTGCTTTCTTTTCAATTCCGGGTATGGTTATTGTTACGTTATTATTTTCATTACAAATTACAACAAATTTTCAAACGTGGTTATATTTCTTCTTATCTTTAATATTTAGTTTTATCATTAATACACAAATAAATTTAATGACAGGAATGCTTACATTCTTCTTATTTAATAATAGTGGAATTATGTATGCGAAACGTGTTGTTATCGATTTATTTTCTGGTTTATTATTACCGATTAGTTTTTATCCGTTATGGGCCCAAAAAGCAATGGTGTTTTTACCGTTTCAAGCAATTAGTTATATTCCGAGTATGATTTTCTCTGAAGGTATACAAGGAAATAAGTTATATGAAGCTTTATTATTTCAAGTGATTTGGGCAATTATACTTATTATTCCAATTGTACTGATGTGGAAAACGGCGAGAAAACGTCTAATCGTACAAGGGGGATGACGAGATGATATATATAAAATTATTTTTGCAATATGCAAGTCAATATATAAAAACAAAATTGGAGTATCGTGGCGATTTTATCGTCGGATTACTTTCAGATTTATCACTACAAGCTGTTAATTTAATCTTCATTCTCGTTGTGTTTGGGCATACCCAAGCACTAAAAGGGTGGAGCCGAGAAGAAGTAATCTTTATTTATGGTTTCTTTTTAGTACCGTTTGCCATTTTTTCGGCTTTCTTTAATATATGGGATTTTAATGATCGTTACATTATTAAAGGAGAAATGGATCGTATATTAACGAGACCGATTCATAGTTTATTTCAAATTATATTAGAAAGAATGGAACTTGAATCTTTAATTGGAGCCATTACGGGGATTATTGTGATGGGTTATGCAGCAATGGAGCTGCAATTATCTTTTTACTGGTATGATTTCTTCTTATTCCTACTTATGGTAGGGGGAGGGGCACTTGTGTACGGCGGGATATTTGTTACGCTTGCAAGTCTTGGCTTTTGGTCGGATGCGAAAAGTTCCATTATGCCGCTTATGTATAACATAGGGAATTATGGACGCTATCCTGTTGATATTTATAACCGTGTTATTGGCTTTGTTTTAACGTTTGTTTTACCGTTTGCATTTGTTGGGGTATATCCAGCAGCATACTTTTTAAGAAAAACAGAGTGGAATAGCTATGCTTTCGCAACTCCAATTGTTGGTGTTATCTGTTTTACTATTGCAATTACCCTCTGGAATCAAGGGGTTAAACGATATCGTGGTGCAGGAAATTAATTATAGAAGCTTGTTCGTTTCTAAGGGATAAATCAGCTACAGTCCTCATACATATAAAACGAGGTGGAGGACATGTTATGGGGATTTATTCTATTAATTGCAGCAATCGCTATTTTGAGAAGTGTCCAATTATTATGGAGTTCATATTCAAATTCCAATCGTTTCTTTTCGCTGTACAATTTAGCTACGTTGTTTTTGATTTATACAACGGTACTGATTGCGTTTGGATTAAGTTATGTTGTGCTAGAGGAAATGGGTTTTGCAGTTTTGAAAGAAGATGGGGAGAGGTTAAGTGCTCATTCCTTTCAGCTCGTTGAAATATGTTTATATTTTAGCGCGGTTACTTTATTGTCCGTTGGATATGGTGATATAGCTCCGATTGGAATCGGAAGATGGATTGCAATTGGAGAAGCGCTAATTGGATATACATTACCGTTTGCCTTTGTGATGAGATCTGTAATAGACAATGAAAAATAAGGTCGCATTTGATATAGTAAAAGAAAAGAGAAGGAGTGATAACAATGATTACAGTAGGAGAAATGGCACCAGAATTTACATTGGAAGGAAGTAACGGAGAACAAATTCGCTTAGCTGACTTTCGCGGTAAAAATGTAGTTTTATATTTTTACCCGAAAGATATGACTCCAGGGTGTACAACCGAAGCATGTGATTTTCGTGATGCATATGGATTATTCCAAGAGAAGGACACGGTCATCCTTGGCGTAAGTCCTGATTCGGTGAACAGACATATGAAATTCATCGAGAAGCATGAGCTTCCATTTGTACTTTTAGTAGATGAAGATCATAAAGTAGCAGAATTGTACGATGTTTGGAAGTTGAAAAAGAACTTTGGAAAAGAGTACATGGGAATCGAGCGTTCTACATTCCTTATTAATAAAGACGGTGAGCTTGTAAATGAGTGGCGTAAAGTGAAAGTGAAAGGGCATATTGAGGATGTTCTTTCTTATATAAAATAAATCTATATTAATGAGGAGAAAAAATACATATGTAAGGCATGCGTCTATACATATTTTCTTGCGATACATAAAGTGAAAGTGTAGGGCATACCTCCTCAGATGATAGTATTCCAAGTGCGATTATGTCGCACTTTTTTCTATGTAAATGTATAGGAAATACGGGAAGTTACATAAGAATAAGGCTATATACAAAAATAAACCACATACTTATAGTAGAAATATTGACGATTTATAAGAAAAGGAGTACACTCTTTATAAGAATTATAAAATAATAATCCGTATAGAATCGGGGTGCATGACGGTGGTCAAAGAAGAATTAAAAGAAGCGCTAGAAATGCTGAAAAATACGGGTGTACGCATTACTCCACAGCGTCATGCTATTTTAGAGTACCTTGTGGAATCTATGACGCACCCAACAGCGGATGACATTTATAAAGCATTAGAAGGTAAGTTTCCAAATATGAGTGTTGCAACTGTCTATAATAACTTACGTGTGTTTAAAGAAGTTGGACTTGTAAAGGAATTAACTTATGGGGACGCTTCAAGTAGATTTGATTATGTTACAAGTCAACATTATCATGTGATTTGCGAAAAATGTGGTAAGATTGTTGATTTTCCTTATGGAGGTTTGGAACAGCTTGAAGAGGAAGCTGCGAAAACGACAGGATTCATTATTAATAGTCATCGCTTAGAAATTTATGGCGTTTGTCCAGAGTGTCATAAGGCGTAATATATAATAAAGAAAGAGGGTGACGATTAAGTCACCCTCTTTCTTTATTATATATGGAAATCGTGTTAGACTCATGAGGATTTAAAATGTTAAGTGAAGAATCAAATTTAATAAGAACAAATACAAGAGGTGATTTCTTAGTTAAGAAATCACCTTTTTAATGAGATGAAACTTTTTTAGTTTTGTAAGCTCCATATACCTATGATTTATAACTCTTTTTATTATATTTCTCATCAAATTCTTTTCCTTCTAGATTTCGATCAAGTGTTAAAGGTTGATTGCAATGCATACATGCGTCGACACGACCGAGCATTTTTGTTGGTTTATCGCAGCTTGGACAAATAATTTGTATCGTTTTTGTAGATAACATACCAATCCAAAAGTAAACAACAGTGCTAGCGATGACAGCTAAAAAACCAACCATCATAAAGGTTGTCATAATAATGATGTTTTCGCGAAAAAAGACACCTAAGTATGCAATGAAGAGGCCGATAAATACTAAACTCAATGCAAAGGTTCGGATTTTATTGATTTTGTTCGAATATTTAATGCTCATTCTCACCACGCTCCTATAATAATAATATAACATAAAATTTAGAATTTTCACTCGTGTGTAAACTTAGTAAAATGATAAGGAGATATGATTTTTTAAGCTTTTAACGGGACGTGAAATTTCTTTATAAAAAGTATTGACCCTACATATACTGCATGATATATTAATAAACGTCGCTGATGCGGAAACGCAGTAAACGACAAAAAAGAAATTTAGAAAACTTAGTTGACATCGAAAAACGAAGATGTTAACATAAGGAAGTCGCAATTGAGCGGCGAAGTAGTTCTTTGAAAACTGAACGAAACAAACAACGTGAACGTCAATTTTTATTTTTAGATGCTAGACAAACTAACTTTATTGGAGAGTTTGATCCTGGCTCAGGATGAAC